>JBBQLT010000039.1:0-9952 GCA_038328165.1 Gaiellales bacterium | reverse complement strand
CCGAATCCCTCGTCAACAACAGCCACCCGCCCCAGATGAGCAGAAGCACGACGACGGCGAAGTACGTCGCGGCGACGACTCCGCGGAGAGCGCTCGTTATCCTCATGATCTGGAGCGTACGCCCGGCACCTCCCACTCGGCGGCGCCAGTGTTCCGGAGTACATCCTGAGAGGAGCGGTGCGCGGTCTGGGCTACCTACGGCACGGGAGCGGGATGGGTGAGCTCGAACAGCTCGTACGTCGTAGGGTCGTCCTCGTGTTGGGTTGCGCCACAGGGGCTCATGCCGAGCTTCTGGAGCGCGCGCAGCGATGCCAGATTGGCAGTTGTCGTCAGCGCGACCAATCGCTCCAGCCCGACTCGACTGAAGCAATCCTCGGTGACGAGCCGCGTCGCCTCGGTCGCGATACCTCGGTTCCAGTGCGTCGGGTGGACGATGCAGCCGACTTCGATCTCGTCCGGCGAGACACCCGCCCAGCCTGGGCCGATGGGGTCAAGCTCCACGCGGCCAAGACGCTCGTCAGTTTTCCGTTCACTCATTAGCTTCACGCCGTTCACCGTACGCCACACCCGATCATTTCGACGACGAGCCAAGGGTCCGATCTCTCTGGTACGGGGCGAGGACAACCATCAGATCGCGGGGGTCGGCGAGCCACTGCTTCTCGTCACTCCTGAGAAGCGCCGTCAGTCCCGCAGCCAAGAGTTCTCTTGAGCGCGCCTGCAGTGCTCGGGTAGGTGTGTCGTCCACGAACGCATCATCGTCCACGTTCGTGGACGTCGTGGGCTGGGCCAGCGTCCTCACACCTGATCGGCTGAGGAAGTGCCGACCGACCGAATAACTGAAGTCGAGCGGCGATTCGAGGGCCGCAACGGCTTTCTGCGAGGTGCGCCCGGCAGGATTTGAACCTGCGACCCCCGGCTCCGCAAGCCGGTGCTCTATCCCCTGAGCTACGGGCGCGAGAGAGCGGTCAGTGTAGCCGCGCCGCGGAACCGCCGACGTCGAGCGCCGCGCCTTCCGGCACCTCGACACGCACGTACGCAAGCGCGAGGCCGCGCACCGCGCTCGTCACACGCCCCACGACTTTCTCGCCGAAGACGACGGGAGTCTCGGGAGCCGCTGCGTCGCCGTCGACGTCGAGCAGACGCAGCTTTCGGTTCACCTTGCCGCGATGATGCTGGCGCGCAACGGGCTCCTGGCCGGGGAAGCAGCCCTTGGTGAACGAGATCGCGCGCTCCTCGAGGCCGGCCTCGGCCGGCAGCACGCGGTCGTCGAGTTCCGAGCCAAAGCGCGGCGTGACCGCCTCGATGCGCAGACGCTCGAGCTCGTCGGGCGGGAGGGTCGCCTCGAAGGGCGCGTCGAGAACCTCGGACGCAGGCAGGCCGTAATCGCGGTTCGCAATGCCCACCGCCGCCTCGAACACGATCGTCGAGGTGTGCTCTTCCACCGCGATCTCGCACTTCGCCGCAAACCGCATGCGTGAAAGGTGCGTGAGAACGACCTCGCCGAGTTCCGGTTCCGTCAGCAGCAGAAAATCGTCTTCGCTGCGCCGCCAGACGAGCAGCGGAGCAATGACCTTCGCCTTTGCCGTCAGGAGGAGCGCATCGACCGACTCGGCTGCGAGCACGTCGTTCGAGACCATCCGCTGAAGGAAGTCCGCGGCATCGGGGCCCTGCACGCGCACGTAGGCACGGGGGCGGTGGGCGGCGCTTGGCGTAACGGTTGCCACGGAACCTAGACTAGATACACACGATGTTCAGGTCGAAGGCGGAGCGGGAGGTTGTCGACGCGGGCTACGACCCGGCGCGCCTGCCGCCGGGGCAGTACCTGACCGAGAAGTGGCCGGTGCTGCACGCCGGCTCGGTCGCCCGCTACGACGACCTCTCGACGTGGACGCTCCGCATCTTCGGCGACGTCGAGCACGAGGTCGAGCTCTCGTGGGCCGAGCTCGAGCGGTTGCCGCGGAGCTCGAACGTGCAGGACATCCACTGCGTGACGCGCTGGTCGAAATTCGACACCTCGTTCGAGGGGGTGCACTGGCGGGAGCTCGCAGCGCTCGCCCGACCGAACCCGACCGCGCGCTTCGCGATCGCCCACGCCGAGGCGGGCTTCACGGCAAACGTGCCGCTCGCGTTCCTCGAAGACCCGAATGCCCTCCTCGCGACGCACGGCGACGGCGCCGACCTGACCCCTGACCACGGCTACCCCCTGCGACTCGTCATCCCCGGCAAGTACTTCTGGAAGAGCGCCAAGTGGCTGCGCGGAATCGAGCTCTCCTCGATCGATAAGCCCGGCTTCTGGGAGCGCTACGGCTACCACAACAACGCCGACCCCTGGGCCGAGGAGCGCTACGGATTTTGAAAACGAGGGAAACCATGTCTTCCCCATCAGATCACTCAATGGAGGGATCTCCAGCTTCTCCACCGGGCCGATGAAGGGAAAGCACCACCCTCCCCCAGATCCCCCGAAGGCCCGCGTTTAGCGGGTCTTCGTTTTTCCGGGCCGAACAGAAAAGGGGCGGCCCAGTGGACCGCCCCTTTTGAGGAATTCGCCGCAGGCGAATCCCCTACATCATCCCGCCCATGTCCGGCATGCCGGCGCCCATCCCGGCGCCTGCCTTCTCCGGTGCCTCGGCGACGATCGCCTCGGTGGTGAGGATGTTCTTCGCGATCGACGCGGCGTTCTGAAGCGCCGAGCGGGTGACCATCGTCGGGTCGGTGATACCGGCCTTCACGAGGTCGGTCACCTCGCCCGTGTCGACGTTCAGGCCCTCGCCCGTCTTCGCGGAGCGAACCTGCTGCACGACGACCGACCCCTCGAGGCCCGCGTTTGTAGCGAGCTGGCGGAGCGGCTCCTCGAGCGACTTGATGATGATCTGCGCACCCGTGCGCTCGTCACCCTCGAGGCCGCCGAGAACGGCTTCCCTGACAGCGTCCGCAGCGTTCAGCAGCGCAACGCCACCACCCGGGACGACGCCCTCTTCGAGCGCAGCGCGGGCGGCCTGCAGCGCGTCTTCGACGCGATGCTTGGTCTCCTTCATCTCCGTCTCGGTGGCTGCGCCGACCTTGACGACGGCGACACCGCCGGACAGCTTCGCGAGCCGCTCCTGGAGCTTCTCGCGATCGAAGTCGGAGTCGGTGTTCTCGATCTCGGCCTTGATCTGCTTGATGCGCGCCTTGATCGCATCGCCCTCGCCTGCGCCGTCGATGATCGTCGTCGTGTCCTTCGTGACGACCACGCGACGGGCGTTACCGAGCTGCGAGACCTTCGTGTTCTCGAGCTTCAGGCCCATCTCCTCGGTGATCACCTCGGCGCCGCTGAGCGTCGCGATGTCCTCGAGCATCCGCTTGCGACGGTCACCAAAGCCCGGCGCCTTGACGGCGACGGCCTGGAACGTGCCGCGCAGCTTGTTGACGACGATCGTCGCGAGCGACTCGCCCTCGACGTCCTCGGCCACGATCAGGAGGGGCCGACCGGCCTGGATGACCTGCTCGAGCACCGGCAGCACGTCCTTGACAGCACCGATCTTCTGGTTCGCGACCAGGATGTACGGGTTGTCGAGCACCGCCTCCATGCGCTCGGCGTCGGTCACCATGTACGGCGACAGATAGCCCTTGTCGAACTGCATGCCTTCGGTGAACTCGAGCTCGAGGCCAAAGGTCTGGCCCTCCTCGACGTTCACGACGCCGTCCTTGCCGACCTTCTCGATCGCCTCGGACAGGACCTCGCCGATCTCGGTCGAGCGCGAAGAGACGGTCGCGACGCGCGCGATGTCCTCCTTGCCCGAGATCTCAACGGACTGCGACTTCAGGTTCTCGACGACAGCCTCGACAGCGCTCTCGATGCCGCGCTTGAGACCCATGGGGTTCGCGCCGGCCGACACGTTCTTCAGGCCCTCGCGAACGATCGCCTGGGCGAGAACGGTGGCCGTCGTGGTGCCGTCACCTGCGACATCGTTCGTCGCGGTCGCGACCTCGCGCACGAGCTGTGCGCCCTGGTTCTCGAAGACGTCCTCGACGTCGATCTCACGCGCGATGGTGACACCGTCGTTCGTGATCGTCGGGGCACCGAACTTCTTGTCGAGGACGACGTAGCGGCCCTTCGGGCCGAGCGTGACCTTGACTGCATCGGCCAGGATGTCCACGCCGCGCTGAAGCGAGCGGCGGGCTTCCTCGCCGAACTTGAGCTCCTTGTGAGCCATAGTGTTTTCTCTCCTCTTCCCTAGACTGCTGCGCGGTCGCCGACGACCTTCGCCAGGACGTCCGACTCGCGGAGGATCAGGACCTCGTCGGCACCGAGCTTGATCTCGGTTCCGCCGTACTTGCTGAAGATGATCTCGTCGCCCTCTTCGAGATCCATGGCGATGTGCTCGCCATTCTCGTCGCGGGCACCGGGGCCAACTGCGAGGACGCGGCCGCGCTGCGGCTTCTCCTTCGCCGTGTCCGGCAGGACGATGCCGCTGACCGTCGTCTCCTCTTCCTCGAGGACCTCGACGATCAGGCGATCGCCAAGCGGCTGTAGATTCATTGAAAGACCTCCACCCTTCTGACAGGCTTGACCTTGGGTTGTGCTGCTCGAGCGTTTGGCACTCTACCCATGTGAGTGCCAGCGCCGCAAGTGTAGCGCACAAATCTACGTGTGATCGGCTGAGATCGGGGTTGTATGCAGCGCGAGTTCTCGGCGGGTGGTGTGCTCGTGCGGCGGCTCCGCGGCCGCTGGCTGGTGGCCGCGATCCGCCCCGGCGGCAAGCCGGACGGACTCTGGGCGCTGCCGAAGGGGCGGATCGACCCCGGCGAGGGGGCCGAGGAGACCGCCGTTCGCGAGGTAGCGGAGGAGACAGGCGCCCATGGCCGCTCGCTCGGGAAGCTCGGCGATGTCCGGTACGTCTACACCTGGGAGGGGGAGCGAATCTTCAAGATCGTCTCGTTCTTCCTCATCCGCTACTCGCGCGGCCGGCTCGGCGAGCTGCAGGAGGCCTTCCGGCACGAGGTCGCCGAGGTGCGCTGGCTGCCGCTCGAGCAGGCGCCACGGCTGCTCGCCTACCGCGGCGACCGGGACATGGCGGAGAAGGCCCTCGCCTTCCTGGCCACGGCCGCGCTCGGCGGCGACGGCGTATGATCGGCGCGCGGTGCCTTCCTTCGCGCTGAACTTCTACTCGCCGATCGTCGAGGCCCAGCTCAAGTCGCACCGCAAGTCGGCGACGATCCGGCTGGGCGACAAGTCGCGCAAGTACCAGAAGGGGATGATCGTCTCGGTGCTCGTCGGTGCGCGCTTCGGGCCGCGGCAGCACGTCTTCGACGCCGTGATCGACAAGGTCGAGGTGAAGACGATCGGCGACCTGTCCCCGAACGAGATCGAGCACGACAACCCGGAGATCAGGCATACGGACGATCTCTGCAGATTCCTCGGCCAGCTTTACAACCGGGAGATCACGGTCGAGAACACCGTCACCGTGATCCGCTTCTCGGCAATCAGGCCCAGCTACGGCTTCTAAGCAGTTTCGATGTCTGCGCCGCGTGCGCTCGTGCGCATGGGCGTGCGGCCGCGAGGCCAGCGCGGCGAGCAACGCGACGGCGACGAAGTTGCGGAACGTCGGCTCGGGCCAGCGAACCTGCGCGGCACTGTGAAACCAAGAGGGGTCGACGAGGAACACGATCGCGGTGATCGCGACTTTCCCGAACCAGGCGATCCCGCGGGACGTACACGATCACCGCGCGCTGCGGCGGAGGCAACCTCGGCGTCACCGCGCACCTGATCGTGACGCGCTGAGCCGAGGGTTCGCCTCACGTCGTAGAGCGGGCGGGACAAGCTGAGGGGCGAGGCATAGCCTCCCCCCTCAGACACTCACGGTCCCGTCGAGAGACTCAGTCCCAGGTCGCGCCCTTCCAGGCGGAGCCTGACCAACTCGAACCGCTCCAGGTCGAGCCGGACCAACTGGAGCCGGACCAGCTGGAGCCAGACCAACTCGAGCCAGACCAGGTGTTACCGCTCCAGGACGATCCTGACCAGCTGGAGCCAGACCAGCTCGAACCGCTCCAGGTCGAGCCCGACCAGGTCGAGCCGCTCCAGGACGAGCCGCTCCAGGTCGAGCCGTTCCACACGCCGCCCGACCAGCTCGACTTAGCGGCTTCGAGCGCCGCCATCGTCGTCGAGTTGAACGCCTTTCCGAAGATGTCCCGCTCGCCGGTCAGCGCGACGCCGTTCGACGCCGTCAGGTGATCGCTACCGGTCGGCGGATGCGCATACCGAGGAGTTCCGGTTCGCGCAGCGCGGCGCCGCACTCCTCACAGGCGATTGCGAACGTCGAGGAGAACGGCGCCTGGCAGGCCGGGCAGCGGTGGAGCATCTTCCCGCCGCACGTCGCGCACTCCGGCGGGACCTCGGCCTCCGATTCCTCGAACCACCGGCGGGCGGCCCCGCACTGCAGGC
This sequence comes from Gaiellales bacterium, assembly GCA_038328165.1. Taxonomy (GTDB): domain Bacteria; phylum Actinomycetota; class Thermoleophilia; order Gaiellales; family Gaiellaceae; genus PALSA-600. The sequence goes on along the minus strand of JBBQLT010000039.1, from coordinate 3,528 downwards.
AGAACGCGCTCCAGTGGCCGAGAACGTTGCGGCGCTCCTCGCGGAGCCAGTCGGCTGCCTTCCCCACCCTGCGAGACTACCGTCGTCGTTACGATTGGGGCGGTTCTTCCCACCTTTTCGAAACTCGAGGACGGTGCAGTGGCAATCGCGCGCGTGGCCGAGCCGAGCGGCTCGCTCCAGGAAGTGAAGGAACAGGGTCTCGACCGCGAGGACCTGCTCCAGATCTACCGCAACATGTTGATCACGCGTGGCGTCGAGGAACGCGGCCACATTCTTTACCGCCAGGGAAAGATTCCCGGCTCGTTCTACACCGGTCGTGGCAACGAGGCCGCAGCGGTCGGCGTTGCGACGGCGATGGGCCCCGATGACGTCGGCACTCCGCTCCACCGTGACATGGGCGTGCACATCACGCGCGGCGTCGAGCCCTGGCGGATCTTCGCCCAGTACATGGGGCGCGCCGACGGTCCGACGAAGGGCAAGGACGGGAACGTCCATATGGCCGACCAGCGACTCGGCCTGCTTGCGATGGTCTCTCACCTGCCGGCCATGCTCCCCGTCGCGGTCGGTTGCGCACTCGCATTTCGCATCCGTGAGGAGAAACGCGTCGCGATCGCCTGGTCGGGCGAGGGCGCGATGGGGCGCGGCGACGCGCACGAGGGAATGAACTTCGCCGGCGTGCGCAAGCTGCCCGTGGTCTTCATCTGCGACAACAACCAGTGGGCGTATTCGACGCCCACCCACCTCGGCTACGCAGTCGAGCATCTCGCCGACCGCGCGCAGGCCTACGGCTTCGACGGCGTCGTCGTCGACGGCACCGATGTGCTCGCGGTCTATCGCGAGGCGAAGGCCGCGGTCGAGAAGGCGCGCGACGGCGGCGGGCCGACGCTGATCGAATGCCAAACCCTCCGCATGGAGGGTCACGCGGTGCACGACGACGCGTTCTACGTGCCGAAGGAGCTGTTCGAGCGTTGGGCGGAGCGCGATCCGATCGAGCGCTACCGCACGTGGCTGCGCGACAACGTCGGCATGACCGACGACGACGAGAACGAGATCACCGTCTCCGTGAAGAAGCTGCTCGGCGACTCGCTCCAGCGCGCCGACGAATCACCCCAGCCGGATCCGGAGACGCTGCTCGACGGCGTCTACGCGACACCGGAAGAACTCGACACGCCCCACCACAAGTAGAAGGCTCGCCATGGCAGAGAAGACCTATCTCCAGGCAATCTCGGACGGCCTCCGGCAGGAGATGCGCCGCGACAAACGGGTCTTCGTGCTCGGCGAGGATGTGGGCGTCTACGGCGGTGCGTTCAAGGTGACACTCGGCTTCCAGGAGGAGTTCGGCCCGTGGCGCGTCCTCGACACGCCGCTTTCGGAGACTGCGATCATGGGTGGCGCAACCGGCGCCGCGCTCATGGGCATGCGGCCCGTCGCCGAAATGCAGTTCGCCGACTTCGTCTCGTGCGCGTGGGATCACCTCGTCACCGTCGCCGCGAAACAGCGGTGGCGCGCCGGTACGCCGGTGCCGATCGTGCTGCGGCTGCCCTCGGGCGGCGGCTTCTCCGGCGGGCCGTTCCACTCGCAGAATCCCGAGTCGTCCTTCGCGCACATCCCGGGGCTCAAATGCGTCTGCCCGGCCACACCCGAGGATGCGAAAGGACTGCTCGTCGCCGCGATCGAGGATCCGAACCCGGTGCTCTTCTTCGAGCACAAGCACCTCTACCGGCGCATCAAGGGCGAGGTGCCGGACGAGCGCTACGTGACCCCGATCGGCAAGGCGCGCATCCACGCCGAGGGCGAGGACGTCACGGTGATCACCTGGGGCGCAATGGTCTACACGGCGGAGGAGGCGGCGAAGCTGCTGCCCGACACGTCGATCGAGATCGTCGACCTGCGTACCGTCATGCCGTGGGACAAGGAAGCCGTCCTCGCGTCGGTGCGCAAGACGTCGAAGGTCCTCGTGCTGCATGAGGACACGCGCACCGGCGGGTTCGGCGCCGAGATCGCAGCGACGATCGCCGAGGAGGCGTTCGAAGACCTCGATGCGCCGGTGAGGCGCATCGCCGCGCCCGACTGTCCCGCACCGTTCTCCCCCGTGCTCGAGAAGGCGTATATCCCACAGGTGGACGATGTCGTCACCGGACTCAAGGAGCTCGTGAGCTACTGATGGCAAGCACAAGAACCGCAGTCGACGTCGTCATGCCGCAGATGGGCGTCTCCGTCTCGGAGGGCACGATCACGAAGTGGTCGAAGCGCGTCGGCGACCAGATCGAGGCGGACGAGACGCTGCTCGAGATCTCGACCGACAAGGTCGACACCGAGGTTCCGAGCCCGGCTGCCGGCGTCGTCACCGAGATCCTCGTGGAGGAAGGCGAGACCGTCGCCGTGGGCACCGTGCTGGCTCGGATCGGCGGCGACGCGGGAGCGGCCACGGAGGCTCCCCGGCCCGAGGAGCCTGAGACGCCTGCGGTTGCTGAGGCGCCTGAGGCGCCTGAGGCGCCTGAGGTTCCTGAGGTTCCAGAGGTTCCTGAGGTTCCTGAGGCTCCCGCGCCAAGCGCTGGCGAGAACGGCAGGTCGTTCGTCTCGCCCGTGGTCGCGCGCATCGCCTCCGAGCATGGCATCGACCCGTCACAGGTTCCCGGAACCGGCAACGGCGGCCGCGTCACGAAGAGGGACATCCAGGCCTTCATCGCGGCCGGCGGACCGGCGGAGAGCCAGGCGAGCGAGGCAGCTCAGATTGATACGCCGCCGGCGCCGCCGGCCGCTTTGCCCGCCACTCCGGTACCGGCGGCTGCTCCGACCCCGGAGCCCGCGGCTCCTGAGGCTGCAGTTCCTCGCGCGGAGCCCGCGGCCCCTGGCCTGGGCGAGAGCTTCGAGCCGATGTCCGCGATGCGTCGCGGGATCGCCGAGCACATGCGCCGCTCGCTCGACACCTCGGCGCACGTCACGAGCGCGATCGAGGTCGACATGTCGAAGGTCGTGACGATTCGCGAAAAGCTGAAGAAGGAGTACCAGGCGGCATACGGCGTCAACCCGACATATCTCGCGTTCATCGCGCGCGCCGCCGCCGAGACGCTCGCGGAGTACCCGTGGGTGAACGGCGAGCTGCGCGGCGACAAGATCGTCACGCGCAGCTACGTCAACCTCGGCTTCGCGGTCGAGCTCGCCGACGGCAAGGGCCTGATCGTCCCGGTCGTGAAGAACGCCGAGACGTTGAACCTGCTCGGAATGGCGAAGGGCATCGCGGAGATTGCGCGGCGCGCACGCGAGAAGCAGCTGACGCCCGACGACGTCGTCGGAGGCACGTTCACGATCACGAACCCGGGCGGCTACGGCACGTTCCACGGCACGCCCGTGATCAGCCAACCGCAGGCCGGCATCCTCGGCACCTACGCGATCGTCAAGCGGCCGTGGGTGATCACCGACGACAACGGCGCCGACGCAATCGCGATCCGCTCGATGATGAACCTGACCTTGACGTACGACCACCGCCTCGTCGACGGCGCGCTCGCCGGGCGCTTCCTGCGCGAC
>JBBQLT010000038.1:0-11024 GCA_038328165.1 Gaiellales bacterium | reverse complement strand
GGCGAGGTGACGATTCGCGTCGGTCTGTTGAAACGAAAGCAGGGAACCTGGCCGGTCACCGAGCTGGCGGATCGCTGGGTCGTCCACGGGACCGCGGGGCCCGACTTCATGGAGGCGCTCGACCGCGCGTCCGAGGAAGGTGCTCGCTTCCTCGTCGACGAGTGGGGCTTTACGATCGAGGAGGCATTCATCTTCCTCTCTGTCGCGTGCGACGCGAACATCTGCCAGGCCTGCCGGCCGCAGCCGTTCTCGACGATCGCGCGCATCGCGATCCCGAAGATCGCAGCCGCGCCGCGCCCGTTCTCCTGAGCTCGACCCCAGCTCGGCCCCCCTGCACACTTCCGCGTCACTTCGTTGCGCGTTTCGTGGCGGTGCCTGCCACCGCCCGAGCGCCCACGAACTCAGGCGATGGGGACGATCCGTGGCACTTCCGCGCGGGTGGCTGCCACCAGCCGAGGCCGGCGGGACGAGTTCGAGAAGCGCGGGCTGCAGGGGCGAGGGTTTTGCGTACGCCTTACGCCCGCGCAACCGTCCGCTGGCGGTCACCGGGGATGGTCAGGACGTCAACTCTCGTTCCAGGCAGGAGGAACACCATGAAACATCGTCTCGTGCTCGCCCTCGCGCTCGCAACCGTTGCTTTCGCGACTGTCGCGGCGGTGGCGCTCGGTGGCGGCAACGGTCGCCCGTACGAGTTCCGCGGCGAGCTTCTCAACGCGAACTCGAGCTCCGTGCAGGTTCAGGTCGACGGCGGTAATCACGCCGCGCTACGCGCCTTGCTCGGCCAGAGCCAGAATCAGACGTTCACACTCGACACGAAGACCGAGATCCTCGTCTGGTCGCACGGCGTGCCGCACGTCGCGGCGATCACCGACCTGAAGCAGGGCGACGAAGTGACCGTGCGCGTTCGCGCGGCAGCCGGCGCCTCGCTGTCAGCGATCGAAGCCACCCCGGCGGGTACCGTCGCCGACCGTGGCACGAACGTCCCGACGGGCGGCAAGCCGCTCTATCTGTACGTCGGCACCGTCACGGGCGCCCAGTCCGGCGGCCACATCGCCCTGCACGTCAGCGGTGGAAACTGGCGCGCGCTGAAGTCGATGCTCGGCGCACCGCTCGACCAGACGTTCAGCTACGACGACGGCACGATCTTCCTGCTCTGGCAGGGCAACGTGCCGACCGTGATCGACGCGTCCCAGCTGAAGTCGGGCGACCGCATCACGATCCGCGTCCGCGCACCGCGCTCGGACACGCTGGCCCAGGTCGAGGCCACGCCGGCGAATCACGTCGGCGACCACGAGCCGGGCAACCCGCAGACGCAGAACTAGCTAACGCCTCGAGGTCATCGCCGCGGCCGGGATTCCCCGGCCGCGGCGCCGCGCGGCGGTTGCTCGAGCTCCTTGAATGCGAGCAGAAGCTCTCGCGCGGCGGCGATCCCCGTCGGGACGTACTCCGCAAGGAGCCGTTCGTTCGGTGAGTGAATCTGCGAGTCGGGCAGGCCGAAGCCAGTGATCACGGTCGGGATCCCCTTGTCGGCGAGCGCTGGAACGATCGGCAGCGTTCCACCGGAGCGAATCAGCGCGGGCCGCTTGCCGAGCACGCGCTCGAACGCGTCGAGACCGAGTTGCACCGCCTTCGCGTCAGGCGGCACGAGCCCGGGCGGAGCCGACGACCAGAGCTCGATCTCGAGCTCGGCCCCGGCAGGCGCCGCAGCACGCAGGATCCGCTCGACCTCGCGCGCGATCTCCTCGACCTGCTGTCCCGGCGCCAGACGAATCGAGACGTTGGCGATCGCCTCGACCGGCAGGACCGTCTTCAGCAGCAGCGGCGAACCGGTGGAGATCCCGTGGATGTCGATCGCAGGCTCGGCGAAGGTGCGCCGGTAGAACTCGGCGGCGGCCCTGTCGTCCATGGCGCGCGCACCTTGCTCGGAGAGCTCGTCGGCTCCGGCCGGCAGAAGCGCCCACCCTTCGAGCTCGTCGGCGGTCGGGGCGGCGATGCCTTTCCGCAGAGGCTCGGCCAGCGTGCCGTCGCGCGCAATGAGCGAGTCGAGCGTGCGGACCAACGCGTGCGCCGCATTCAGCGCTGCGCCACCGAAAATGCCCGAGTGCAGGTCGCGCTCGCCGGTGCGAAGCGTGACATGGAAGTACACGAGCCCCCGCGTCGCGAGGTTGAAGGCCGGCAGGTCGCGCCTGATCATGCCGCTGTCGAAGATGACTGCAGCGTCTGCGCCGCGCTCGTCCGCCTCGAGGAACTCGACGATCGAGTGACCACCGGTCTCCTCCTCGCCGTCGCAGCAGAACCGCACGTTGACCGGCAGCTCTCCTGACTGCACAAGCTCCCGCGCGGCGCACAGGAGCATGTAGAGCTGGCCCTTGTCGTCGACCGTACCGCGCCCGTAGAGATATTCGCCGCGTATCTCCGGCTCGAACGGCGGAGAGTCCCAGAGGTCGAGCGGATCGGGAGGCTGCACGTCGAAGTGGCCGTAGCAGAGGACCGTCGGCACGTCACCGCCCCCGGACGATCTCACCTCTCCGATCGCGAGCGGCTGCCCGTGCCAGTCGACGAGCTCGCACGCACCGCCGGCGTTGCGAATGAACGAGCAGACCCATTCGGCTGCGCGCACGACCTCGCCGGCATTCGACGGGTCAGCGCTGATCGAAGGGATACGGATGAAATCCGCGAGCTCGTCGAACCAATCGGCTGCCACGGAAGCGAGCCTAACGGAGCTTCATGGGCGCCCGACGACTCTAGGCCACGTCGAGCAGCTTCTGACTGTCGGCCAGCGCCCTCAGCTTCTTCAGGCCCTGGTTCTCGATCTGGCGGATCCGCTCGCGCGTCACCTGAAACGTGCGGCCGACCTCGTCGAGTGTGCATGGCGCCTCACCGTTCAACCCGTAGCGGAGCTCGAGCACGCGCCGCTCGCGGTAGCTGAGCGCGCTCAGGCACTTCGTGAGCGTCGCCACGCGGAACGCCGTATCGGCAGCCTCATCGGGGGGCGGCGTGTGCTCGTCCTCGATGAACTGACCGAACTCGGACTCCTCCTCGTCGCCGACGGGCTTCTCCAAGGAGACGGGTGTCTGCGATGTGCGACGGATCGTCTCGACCTCGCCGATCGACATGTCGAGGTCGTCGGCGATCTCGGCGTCCGTGGGCTCTCGCCCACGCTCCGCACGCAGCTTCCGTTCCGAGCGCGTGATCTTGTTCAACTTCTCGACAACGTGCACCGGCATCCGGATCGTGCGCGCCTTGTCGGCGAGAGCACGGGCGACCGCCTGTCGGATCCACCACGTCGCGTAGGTCGAGAACTTGTAGCCCTTGCGCCAATCGAACTTCTCGGCGGCGCGTACGAGACCAATCGTTCCCTCCTGAATCAGATCGAGGAACGGCAAGCCCTGGTTGCGATAACGCTTCGCGATCGAGACCACGAGACGAAGGTTTGCCTCGACCATCTCCTGTTTCGCTCCGTGATCGCCGCGTTCGATGCGCTTGGCGAGCTCGACCTCCTGTGCAGCTGTCAGCAGGTCGACCTTGCCGACGTCCTTCAGGAAGAGCTGCAGGGAGTCGGCAGTGAACTCTGCGGCGCCGGGCTCCTCAACTTCTTCGGGCGCCTCTTCGAGCGCAGCGAAGAAACCCGCGCGCGGCTCGGCGTCCGGCTCATCGAGCGGCGTCGTCTCTTCGTCGTCGTCGACGCGCGGCGCTACGGCCTCTTCGTCGTCCTGCCGGTCGGTCCCCTGAACCTCCCTGGTGCTCATCGGCCCCCCTCAATGCCCCGAGCTGAACCGCTTCCCCTTCTCGCGGATGCGAAATGCTCTCATCGACCCCGGACGGGCGCATAGGCCGTTTGGCTCATCTTTGGGTAGTGGTAGTCCCATGGGTCACAAGACCGGCGAGGAAGGTGTTTGCTTCCCGGCCAAGCCGCGTCGAGGGCCCAGCCGAGCGCGCAAGGCGGAATTCTCGGGTCGCCTGGGCCCGCTGCCCCGTCCACGCAAGCAGCAGCCCGAGGTGGTAGCGCACCGACTGGCTGCGCGGAAACCTGCGAACGAGCGGCCCGAGCCGGGAGAACGACGCCGACAGATCGTCCTCGTCGAACCGGCCGACGGCCGCCGCGACCTGAGCCTCATCGCTCGCAGGATGCAGCCGGGCCGCTCGCGCGAAGAGTCGCTCGGCGGAGTGCTGGTGGCCGGCGCGCTGCAGAAGGCCCCCCCGCAGCAGCAGTGGATCGTGGCGGGTCGGCTCGAAGAGCGGATAGAGGCCATCCTGTGGCACGAAGAACTGCGGGTGGAGGAACTCGTCCGCGCGCATCTCGTAGAACGTGTCGCGGCCGCCTTGCTTGGCGGCGCGAAACGCTCCTTCGGCCTCGTTCAGGTAGCCGGCGCAGAAGAGCTCGATGCCGTAGTTGAACTGCACGACCGGGTCACGCGGGGCGGCCTGGGCGACGGGCTCGAGTGCGCGGGCCGCCGCGCGCGGCGACCGGGCCATCTGGCTCGCAACAACGGCGCGCCGGGTCGACGCGACGCCCGGCACGAGCAGCGCCCGCGGCTTCTGCCCGCACTGAGAACGTGGCTGGGGCGGGGTCTGGCGGGTCGCGAGCACGACCCCGGCGACCGCTCCTGCGGCCGCGACCGCGAGCAGGCCCACGATCAGGCGGACTCGGCGGGCCGGCGTCACGCATTCACGGTAGATGATTGATGAAGTCGCGGGAATGCGGCGAGGTGCCGCTACCGTTTGTACAACCGTGACGACGTATCGCGAACTGCTGCAGAAGACCCGGGCGGAGATCCGCGAGATCGATGCCCGCGCAGCACAGGATCTCGCCAGCGCTCGTTTCGTCGATGTGCGCGAGGCCGACGAGTGGCAGGAGGGACATCTGCCGGGTGCCGTGCACGTGCCTCGGGGGTACCTCGAATCGCGCATCGAGAGCGTCGCAGCCGACAAGTCTCAGCCGGTGATCCTCTACTGCGCGGCCGCGAACCGCTCGGCGTTCGCGGCGAAGACGCTGCAGGAGCTTGGCTACGAGAACGTCTACTCGCTCGCCGGCGGCTTCACCGACTGGAAGCGAAACGGGCTCAAGATCACGATACCGCGCACCCTGTCGCCGGAGAAGCGCACCCGCTACTCGCGCCATCTGCTGATTCCCGAGATCGGCGAGGAAGGGCAATTGAAGCTGCTCGACTCGCGCATCCTTCTGATCGGCGCGGGCGGCCTTGGCTCGCCCGCCGCCCTCTACCTGGCTGCGGCCGGCATCGGGCGCCTCGGGATCATCGACGCGGACATCGTCGACGAGACCAATTTGCAGCGGCAGATCGCACATTCGCTCGACACGCTCGGAACGCCGAAGGTCGACTCGGCAAAACGCGCGATCGAAGGACTGAATCCCGACGTCGACGTCGTGACCTACCGCGAGCGGCTGACCTCCGAGAACATCGATCGCATCCTCGACGAGGGCTGGGACGTGATCGTCGACGGCGCGGACAACTTCCCGACTCGGTACCTCGTGAACGACGCCTCGGTCTGGCGCGGCATTCCGGTGGTGCACGGATCGATCTATCGCTTCGAAGGTCAGGTCACCGTCTTCAAGCCGCATGAGGGGCCGTGCTACCGCTGCCTCTTCCCGGAGCCGCCGCCGCCCGAGCTCGCGCCGTCGTGCGCCGAGGGCGGAGTGCTCGGAGTCCTGCCTGGCATCGTCGGCACACTGCAGACGAACGAGGCGATCAAGCTCGCAGCCGGAATCGGCGAGCCGCTCATCGGCCGCCTTCTGCTCCTGGATGCGCTGGCGACCGAGTTCACGGAAGTGAAGATCGAGCGTCGTGACGACTGCCCCGTCTGCGGCACGCATCCCACGATCACCGAGTACATCGACTACGTCGAGTTCTGCGCCCGATGAGTGTCGTGCGGGTCCCTCCGGTCTTGCGGCTGGAGGCGGGCGGTGCCCGCGAAGTCAAGGCATCGGGCTCGACGGTGCGCGAACTGCTCGAGGATCTCGCCGCGCGCGTGCCAGCACTCGGCGAACGGGTCTACGCCGACGGAGCGATTCAGTCGTTCGTCAATGTCTACGTCGACGGCGAGGACGTGCGCACGCGCGACGGCCTCGACACGCCGGTGCGCGAGAGCTCCACGGTCATTCTTCTGCCGGCCATGGCCGGCGGCTGTGCCTCAGGCTGCTAGCAGTCTCCTCGACCTGATCGGCTCGACGCCGCTCGTCGAGTTGACGCGCATTCAGCCGGAAGGGCGGCGCATGTACGCGAAGCTCGAAGGACAGAATCCGACGGGCTCGATCAAGGATCGCGTCGCGCTCGCGATGGTCGAGGCGGCAGACCTCTCGCCCGGGGCCGAGCTGCTCGAGCCGACGAGCGGCAACACGGGGATCTCGCTCGCGCTCGTTGCCAAGCTGAAGGGCCTGAGGCTCACGTGCGTCATGCCGGCGAACGCGACTCCGGAGCGGCGCACTCTGCTCGAGCTCTACGGCGCCAGGATCATCGAGTCGCCGGGTGAGCTCGGTTCGAACGGCGCCGTGCAGCTCGCCCAGGAGATCGTGTCGCGGGATGAGCGTTACACGATGCTCTTCCAGTACGCGAACGAAGCAAACCCTCGCGCGCACTACGACGGCACCGGCTCCGAGATCGTCGCCGACCTCCCCCACGTCGACGCGCTCGTTGCCGGCCTCGGCACGGGAGGAACGCTGATGGGAACGGGCGCGCGGCTGCGCGAGGCGTTCCCCGGCGTGCAGGTCGTCGCAGCCGAGCCGCTTCCGGGCGATCCGGTCATGGGGCTGCGGTCGCTCGAAGACGGCTACGTCCCACCGATCCTCGACGTCTCGAAGCTTGACCGGAAACTGCTCGTTTCGAACGCCGAAGCAGCCGCCGCGGTGCACGCCCTCGTTGCACGCGAAGGGCTTTTTGCCGGCGTGTCGGCCGGCGCGGTCGTGCACGTCGCGCGACGCGTTGCCGAAGAGCTGCCGGAGGGCGCCGTCGTCGTCTGTGTGCTCGCCGACGGCGGCTGGAAGTACCTCTCGGCGCCGTTCTGGCGCGGTGAGGAGATCGACGAGAGAACGCTCTGGTGGTGATCCCGGCCGCGATCCGCGCGGAGCTCCGCGCGCACGCCTCCGAGGAGGCGCCGAACGAATGCTGCGGCCTGATCGTGCTGCAAGACGGCGTCGCGGAGCGCTACGTCCGCGGCCGCAACAAGCTCGCCTCGCCGTACCGCTACGAGCTCGAGATCGATCCCTCGGTCTGGTTCCTGGAAGACGACGGCTACGAGCTCGCCGTCTTCCATTCGCACCCGGAAACGGAGCCACGGCCGTCGCGCACCGACCGGGAGCTCGCGGGACTCTGGGCCGGGCGCCCCTTCCTGATCTACGGCCTTCGCCTCGACGAGCTGCGGGCCTGGCGGATCGCTCGCGACGATGTCGAGGAGTTACAGCTGACGTAGCTGGGTACTGAGGACGCGGGCTTGACGCTCGCAGGCAGCTTCGCCCTGCTTGCACTCATCCCGCTGCGTCCGATGCGCGAGCTCGCGATGCGCGAGCTTCGCCCTCGGGATGGCGCTCGGGATCCTGCTCGATACATTCGTGGTCAGGTCGATCATCGTCCCGGCTGCTCGCGCTCTTTCGACGTGAGCGCGAGCAGCCGGGCTACTCACCTCAGGAAACGGTGAACGAGCCTTTCATAAAGGACGAGTGCGGGTCGCAGACATAGCGGTACGTCCCCTTCTTCAGCTTCACCTTCCACGTCACGGACCCCTGCTTGCCGACCGACGTCGTCTTGTTCACGCCGGGACCGGTCAGGTGGAAGTTGTGCGCGCTCGACTTGTCCGACACCTTGATCACGTAGGAACCGGCCTTCAGCTTCGAGACCTTCTTGCCGGCCTTCGTGAGCTTGATCGTGAACCCGGGCCCGACGACCCCGTTCAACGTGGGCGTCGCGGCGAGCGCGCTCGGTACTGCGAGAGCCGCGACGATTGCGGCGATTGCAACAAGCTTCATCTTACCCCCTGGGAATTCGAGCATGCGTGAACCCACAGGGTACGCTCGCCGACATGGCTCTCGCGGACGTTGTGTCGCCGGAATCGCTCGTCGAGCCGAAGGGCCCTTGGCTCGCCGATCTGATGGGCCGCGGCGTGCAGGGAACCGCCGACGCGGTCGTCCTCCCCGCCGACGTCGAGGAGGTTGCCGCCGTCATGCGGTGGTGCTACGCGAACGACACGCCGCTGACCGCGCGCGGTGGAGGCACGGGCCTTGCGGGAGGGGCGATCCCGGTCGAGGGCGGCGTCGTCATCGGCTTCGAGCGACTGAACCGCGTCCGGGAGTTCGACCCGCTCCTCTGGCGCATGCACGTTGAAGCGGGTGTCACGACCGGCGACGTGCAGCGCCTCGCACGCGAAAACGGCCTGCGCTTTCCGCCCGACCCGGGGGCTGCAGAGATCTCGCAGATCGGCGGCAACATCGCGTGCAACGCCGGCGGCCCGCATGCATTCAAGTACGGCGTGACCGGACACTGGGTGACGGGCCTCGAAGCAGTGATCCCGCCCGGCGAGATCATCCGGGTCGGCGGTCCGATCCGCAAGGACGTCGCCGGGTACGACGTCAAGAGCCTCCTGGTCGGCTCTGAAGGAACGCTGGGTCTCGTCACCGCCGCCTGGCTGCGCCTCGTCCCCGCTCCCGAGCTCGAGCTACCGGTGATCGGCCTTTACCGCGACGCCGACGCCGGCATCTCGGCAATCGAGCGCGTGCTCGCATCGGGCGTCGTTCCTGCCGCGATCGAGTACCTCGACGAGGTGACGCTCCGTTTCTCGGGCGACGCGTACCCGTTCGGACTTCCAGAGGAAGCCGCATTCATGGTGATCACGGAGGCAGACGGTGCAGTGCCGGAGGCACGACGGGTCGCGGCCGAGTTGGGCGAGGCGCTCGAAGAAGGAGCCGTCGCAATCCATGCGCCGGCACAGGCAACCGACGTTGCCGGCTTGTGGCGCTGGCGCGGCGGTGCGGCGTTCGCGATCCTCGCCCAGCGGGGCGGGGCGTTCAGCGAGGACATTGCCGTCCCGCTCGACCGGCTGAGGGACGTCGCTCGCGAGACGCTCGAGATCGGCGCGCGCAACGACGTGACGGCGCTCTCGTTCGGCCACGCCGGCGACGGCAACATCCATTCGACGTTCCTCTTCTCCCCCGACAGCGCCGACGAAGAGCGGCGCGCAGATGCGGCGTGCCACGAGGTGTTCGAACTCGCGCTGCGGCTCGGCGGAACAGTGAGCGGCGAACATGGAATCGGCTGGCTGAAGCGCGGCCAGCTCGTGCACCAGCTGGGCGCCGCCGGCTACGACCTGCACACGAGCATCAAGCAGACGTTCGACCCGAAGGGACTGCTGAACCCCGGCAAGAAACAATGACCGGGTCGTTCGGCGGATCGTTCGACGCCCTGCGCGAGCGTCAGTTCCGGCTGCTCTTCACGGGGCAGGTCGTCTCGCTGCTCGGCGACTCGTTCTCCGGGATCGCGCTTGCCTATGCCGTACTCGATCTGACGGGCTCGGCCAGCGACCTGGGATACGTCTTTGCAGCGAAGACGATTCCCCTCGTCGCCTTCCTCCTCGCCGGCGGTGTCTTTGCCGACCGGCTGCCGCGGCGCATGGTGATGCTGAGCGCCGACGTCGTCCGGATGGGTTCGCAGGGCGCAGTCGCCGTGCTGATCCTCACGCACACCGCCCACATCTGGGAGATCGCGGCGCTCCAGGCAATTGCGGGGACGGCGAGTGCGTTCTTCAATCCCGCTTCGACGGGCTTGACGCCGATGACGATCAGCGCGGAGCGGCTCCAGCAGGCAAACGCGCTCCGGGGCCTGTCGATGGCGTCGACCGGCCTGATCGGCACCGCGATCGGCGGGGGAGTCGTATCGGCCGCGGGGCCCGGCTGGGCGCTCGCCGTCGACGCGGCGAGCTACGCCGTCAGCGCGTTCTTCCTCGCTCAACTACGGCTGCCGCCGCACGTCACGCTGCCGCCGCAGTCGTTTCTCGCCGACCTGCGCGAGGGCTGGCGAGAGTTCTCCTCGCGAACCTGGGTTTGGGTGATCGTCGTCGCAGCGGCGATCGGGAACATGATGAGCTCGTTCTTCTCCGTCCTAGGCGCCTACCTCTCGAAGGTGTCGCTCGGCGGCCCACTTGCGTGGACAGCGATCCTCGCCGCACTCGGCGGTGGCTCGATCGTCGGCGGCTTCATCTCGCTTCGCATCGAGCTACGACGACCGCTCTTCTTCGGCACGAGCCTGCTCGGGTTCCTTGCGCTCCCCCTCGCACTGCTCGCCGTGCGGGCACCGGTCGCTGTGATCGCGGCAGGAGCGCTCGTTGCCGGCGGTGCGAACATGATCTTCAACGCCCTCTGGGAGACGAGCCTCCAGCGCCACGTCCCAGCAGCTTCGCTTTCCCGCGTAAGCGCCTACGACTGGTTCGGCTCGCTCGCGTTCCAGCCGCTCGGGTACATCGTCGCCGGCCCGCTCGCCGCCTCGATCGGGATCAGCATGACGCTCTGGATCGCCACCGCGGGTACGCTTGGGATGGCGGCGTTCGCCGTGGCGGTGCCGAGCGTCCGTAGGCTTGAAGGCTGATGGGTCGAGAGCGGGCCGAGCGAAACGCGAAGACCGTCCACGCTCGTTTGGCTTCGCGCGAGCCTCCGTTGCGTCACCCACACGACACACTTGGTCTGACCAGGGGACGTGGCCGGAAGCGCGGCGGCACAACCGGACACCTGTGGACGAAACAAGACGCCGACGTGCTGGTCGTTTGGCGAAGGGACACAGCCCTGCAGGCGCCGCTCGAAACGTGCAGCCGCCGGGGAAAAGCACAGGCCCGTAGACGAAACGTCGCACGGTCGTTGCGATCGTTTGGCGTCAGGGCATGGCTCGAGAGGAGCTGGCCGGTCGGGGCCCCGATCCGCCGCAAGCCGCGATCGCTGCCGGCTCTCGCCGGTCACAGAGACGCCACACTTGGTCTGACCAAGGGCCATGGCTCGAAGCGGCCCGGCCAGACGCGACAGCAGCTACCCG
>JBBQLT010000037.1:0-11253 GCA_038328165.1 Gaiellales bacterium | reverse complement strand
AGCGACGTCCGTCTCCATACGAGGCGCGTCTCCACGCGTGGCGCGCAGGAAGGACAGCTCTTGTCGAGTTCAGAGGGTCTCAACTCTGTCGACCCGCCCGATCTCTCGTCCTGGCGGACGATCAGGCACCTCGTCCCGCTTTGGCGGGAGCAGAAGCGGCTGGTCTCGCTCGGTCTCGCCTGCGCGCTCGCGTTCACCGGGCTCTCTCTCGCGATCCCGCTCCTCGTCCGCTACGTCATCGACAACGCCATCGACGGACGCGACCGTCACCTTCTTCTGCCGATGCTCGGCGCGATCGTCGCGGTCGCAGCGGTGCGCTTCGCCGTCAACTTCACGCGGCGCTACGCGACTGCGCGCACCGGCGTGCGCGTCGAGGCGCGCATGCGCGAGCTGCTCTATCAGGGCTACCTCCGCTATCCACGCGCGTTCTACGACCGCCACGCGACCGGACAGGTCGTCTCGCGCGCCACCAACGACCTCTACCCCATCCGCTACTTCATCGGCTGGGGCATGACCCAGGGGATCCAGTCCCTGATGATGATCTGCGGGATCGCGGTCGTCCTCTTCCTCGTGAACCCGGCCCTCGCCGCGATCGCGCTCGTTGCGATGCCGGCGGTCTTCGTGCTCGCATTCTCGTTCGCGCGCAAGGTGATGCCGATCTCGCGGCAGGTGCAGCAGTTGAAGGCGGATGTGACCGAGGCAGCGGACGAGGCGGTCGTCGGGATCGAGATGGTGCAGGCGTTCGGGCGCGAGGACGACGTGCAGCAACGCTTCGCGCGAAAGGCCGAGGCGGTGCGTGACGGAGTTCTCCGCCAGGCGCGAGTCGAGGCGGCGTTCCTGCCGGGGCTGCTCTTCCTGCCGACACTCTCGATCGGCGCCATCGTGCTCTTCGGCGGGCGCAAGGTGATCGGCGGCACGCTGACCTACGGCGAGTTCTTCCTCTTCTACCAGCTGCTCCTGCAGCTCGTCTGGCCGCTCGAAGCGCTCGGCTGGATACTCTCGCTCGCCCAGCGCGCAACCGCGTCGGCGTCGCGCAGCTTCGCGTGGCTCCAGGGAATCGAACCGGTGCCCGAAGCGACGCAAGCGGTGCCGCTGCCTGCTGCGGGTGCTCTCGCCGTGCGTTTCGAGGGCGTCCACTTCAGCTACGGCTCGGGCTCGGAGGTCCTCTCGGGCATCGACCTCGACCTCGCGCCCGGCGAGGTGATCGCGGTCTGCGGACCCACCGGCGCCGGCAAGACGTCGCTTCTCAACCTCCTCCCGCGGTTCTACGACCCCACGGACGGCCGCGTACTCGTCGGCGGCATCGATGTGCGCGAGCTCGCGCTCCGCGACCTCCGCACGGCCGTCGCGATCGTCACGCAACGGCCGATCCTCTTCTCGATCCCGCTGCGTGACAACCTGACGGCTGCGCGGCCGGACGCGCCCTGGGACGAGGTCGTCGCGGCATGCGAGGCGGCGGGCGTCGCGCACTTTGCCGCTGAGCTACCCGACGGCTACGACACTCTGATCGGCGAGCGCGGCGTCAACCTCTCCGGCGGGCAGCGCCAGCGAGTCGCACTTGCCCGCGCACTTGTCGCGGGCGCCCGCGTCGTCGTGCTCGACGACCCGATGTCGGCCGTCGACACGCAGACCGAGCGTCATCTCGTCGAGAATCTTCGCCCCGCACTCACGGGTCGCACAGTGCTGATTGCAACGCAGCGCCTCTCCACCGTCGAGGTCGCCGATCGTGCGGTGGTGATCGACGACGGCGTGGTCGTCGAGTCCGGCACGCCGTCCGAGCTGCTCGCACGCGGTGGTGTCTTCGCCGCACTCTTCGGAGAGGAGATCTCCGCTGCCGCATAAGCCGAGAGTTGGGCTCACCCGCCTCAGCCGCTATCTCGCCGGCAGGTGGCTGCGCGTCGCGCTGCTCTCCGTCGTCGGAATCGCATCGGCAGCGGCGCCCGTCACCGCGCTGCTCATCGTGCAGGATGCGATCGACAAGGGCATGCGTGCGCACGATCGCGGCCGTCTCACTCGCGACGTCGTCGTCTACCTCTGCATCAATGCCGCCGCCTGGGCGCTACAGACGACCCTCGTGCGTGGCCTCGCCCGCGTCGGCCAGGACGTAGTGCTCGGCCTTCGCGAAGATCTGTTCGATCACCTGACGACGCTCTCGCTGCGCTACTTCTCGCAGCAGAAGGCCGGCTGGATCATCTCGCGTCTCACGTCCGATGTCGACGCGCTCTCCGACGTGCTGTCGCAGGGGCTCACGACACTCGTCGTCAACACGTTGACTCTGGTCGCCGCGATCGTCGGGCTGTTCGTCCTCGACTGGCGCCTCGGGCTCGTCGCGCTCGTGATCCTGCCGCCGACGCTCGTGCTCACCCGGTGGTTCCAGGTGCGATCGCACGCGGCGTTCCTGCGGGTGCGCGAGACGATCTCGTCGCTGACGGCGCAGATCGCGGAGTCGGTCTCCGGCATGGCCGTCATCCAGGCCTTCAACCGCGAGCGTGCGTTTCTCGACGAGTTCGACGCGGCGAACGACGCCAACCTGCGGACGAACACCCATGCGCAATGGCTGAACTCACTGTTCTTCCCGGGCATCGAGTTCCTCGGCATCGTCGCGATGGCCGCAGTGCTCTGGGTCGGCGGGCAGATGCTGACGAACGGCTCGTTGACGATCGGGACGCTCGTCTCCTCGGTCTTCCTGCTGAACCTCGTCTTCCAGCCGCTACAGGAACTGTCCGACCTGTACGGGCAGGTGCAGTCGGCGGGTGCTGCGATGGAGAAGATCACGACCGTGCTCGACACCGAGGCCGAGATCCACGACGGCGCAGCGTCGCGGAAGCCCGACCGGATCGAGGGTGACCTCCGCATCGAGAACGTGACGTTCGCCTACGGACGTGAGCCGGTGCTCCATTCGATCAACATCCACGTGCCGCCGGGCGGCTGCCTCGCACTGGTCGGCGAGTCCGGCGGCGGTAAGTCGACGACCGCAAAGCTCGTCGGGCGCTTCTACGACCCGGACGAGGGGGCGATCCTCGTCGACGGACACGACCTGCGCTCGCTCGAGCTGCGCGCGTATCGCCGCCAGCTCGGCGTCGTTCTGCAAGATCCCTTTCTCTTCGCCGGGACGATCGCCGACAACATCCGGTTCGCACGTCCCGAGGCCACCGATGAGATGGTCGAGGACGTGGCGCGCGCAGTCGGGGTCGACCGAATCGCGCGCCGGTTCGAGGCAGGTCTCGAGCACACGGTGCGCGAGGGCGGTTCGGGCCTCTCGGCCGGCGAGCGTCAGTTGATCTCGATCGCGCGGGCGCTGCTCGCCGACCCGCGCATCCTGATCCTCGATGAGGCGACCTCAAACATCGACCGTCCGACCGAGATCCTGATCGAGAACGCCCTCGACCGGCTGTTGCGCGGCCGTACCTCGATCATCATCGCGCACCGTCTCGCGACCGTTCGTCGCGCCGACGAGATCCTCGTGGTCGAGCACGGCCGAGTCTCGCAGAGCGGCACGTTCGACGATCTGCTTGCAGCGGACGGGCCTTTCCGCCGCCTCGCGAAGGATATGAAGGGCGCCGAGGTCGAGCTACCGGCGCTTCAGCCGCAGGGCGGCGCCGGCGACCTGCAGGCGTCGCCCGTGGTCGGGAGGCGCGAGAGCAGCTCGGCCAACGTTGCGAGCTCCGAGCCCGAGTAGCGGCTCGTGAAGAGCTCATCGATGCCGCGCAAATGGGTCACCCCGGCCTCGCGCAGCTTCTGCGCGCCCGTGTCGGTCAGCTTGGCGTAGGAGACGCGCGCGTCGGAGGCGCAGGTCTCCTTGCAGACGAATCCGGAGCGCTCGAGGCCTTCGAGCAACCGCGTGATCCCGGACGCCGTCAAGAGGATCCGGCCGGCGAGGTCGACCCGGCGCATCATCGCTCCCTCGGCGTGCGAGAGGTGGAGGAGCACCTCGTAGTCGTTCAGGGTCAGACCGTGCTCGCGCAGGAGCTGTGCCGAGAGCTCGCGCGTGATCGCAGCGTGGGTTCGCAGGAAGGAGACCCAGGATTCGAGCTTTTGCGGTGATGTTGTCGCGGTCGTCATAGTTGCGCCCTCAAGTGTAGCGCGCGCAGCGGGCGGGGTCGTGCCTCACGATAGGTTCTCCTATATGAGGCGTAAGAGCAAGAGCTCGAACGGCACTGCCGCGCACGGGATCGAGGTCGAGAGCCTCGTGCGGCAGTTCAAGGACGTTCGAGCGGTCGATGGGATCGATCTTCGCATCGAGCCCGGTCAGATCTACGGCTTCCTGGGGCCGAACGGGGCCGGCAAGTCGACCACCGTCCACATGCTAACGACGCTGATCCCGCCGACGTCGGGCCGCGCGTCGGTGGCCGGGTTCGATGTGGTGCGCGAGGGGCCGAAGGTGCGAGCGTCGATCGGCGCTGCCCTGCAGGAGGCGGCGCTCGACCCGTTCCTCACGGGCCGCGAGCATCTTCGCCTCCAGGCATCGCTCCACGGCATCAAGGGAGACGCGCGGAAGAGCCTGCAGGAGGCGCTGCTCGAGCGAGTCGGGCTCACGAATGCGGCCGACCGCAAGGTCCGGACGTACTCGGGCGGGATGAAGCGTCGCCTCGATCTCGCGCTCGCCCTCATCCATGACCCGTCGATCCTCTTTCTCGACGAGCCGACCACCGGCCTCGACCCGCAGAGCCGCACCGCGCTCTGGGAGGAAGTCGGACGGCTCGCGCGCGACGAGGGTGTCACGGTCTTCCTGACGACGCAGTACCTCGAGGAGGCCGATGTCCTCGCCGACCGGGTCGGGATCATCGACCACGGCAGGATCGTCGCCGAGGGCACGCCGGCCCAGTTGAAGGCGGAGATCGGCAAGCCGACCGTCGAGGTCGTGCCGGAGGAGCACGACGACCTCGGACGGTTGAGCGAACTGCTCGGGCGCTTCGGCGACGAGACGGCCGCGCGACCCGGCGCGTATGCGGTGCAGATGAATGGTCACGGCGACCTACCGGCCGTGATCCGGGCGCTTGACTCCGAGAACGTGCGCGCAGCGGAGATCAACCTGCACCAACCGACGCTCGACGACGTCTTCCTCGCGAAGACCGGGCGAACGCTCGAAGGCGCAGACGATTAGCGTCAGAGGCCGGGCGTGATGGTGATCCTCCAGCAGGTCGGCCTGATCGCGCGCCGGTCGATGGTGCGCACGATGCGGCAGCCGGGCGTCTTCATCCCGCCGCTGACGTTTCCGCTGATGCTGATGGCGGTGAACTCGAACGGGCTCCGCGCCGCCACCCACCTCCCGGGCTTTCCGACGCACTCGTTCCTCGCGTTCTTCCTGCCATTCTCGTTCATGCAGGGTGCGCTGTTTGCCTCCGGCATCGCGGGGACGGATCTCGCGCGGGATATCGACACGGGCTTCCTGAACCGACTCGCCCTGACGCCCGTGCGCGGCTCGGCGCTGCTGCTCGGCCAGATCGGCGGCGCGCTCGGGCTCGGCGCGATCCAGGCTTGTCTCTACCTCGGGGTCGGCCTCGCCGCGGGCGTGCACATCGACTCCGGCGTCGGCGGCGCGGCTCTGATCCTCGTCCTCGCCCTCCTCGTCGCAGTGGGCTTCGGCACGCTCGGCTTGTGGATCGCGCTCCGCACCGGGTCCGGTGAAGGAGTCCAGTCGCAATTCCCGCTGCTCTTCTTCGTCCTCTTCATCTCCAGCATGAACCTGCCGCGGAATCTCATCGAGGTGCGGTGGTTCCGCGACATCGCGACGATCAACCCGGTGAGCTACCTGATCGAAGCGCTCCGCTCGCTCGTGATCGTCGGCTGGGATCCGGAAGCTCTCTTGCTCGGCTTCGGTGTCGCGCTCGGATTGATCGGGCTCTCGATGACGCTCGCTGTGCAACAGCTGAAGGTGAGGATGACGCGCACGTGAGAGGCCGCCTCGACGTGGCGTTCGCGCTCGCCTACCGCCAGTTGACGATCCTCTTCAAGAACCCGTCGCTGTTTCTGCCGCCGATGCTCTTCCCGCTGATGAACTTCCTTGCGTTCGCGGGCGGTCTCTCGCGGCTACGCCACGTACCGGGCTTCGACTTCCACGGCGGCTACACCGCGTTCCAGTTCGTCTTCGTGCTGCTGCAGTCGGCCGTCTTCGGCGGTGTGTTCGCCGGCTTCGGCATCGCCCGCGACTTCGAGCGTGGCTTCGGCCGGCGGCTGCTCGTCTCGGCGCCGCAGCGGGGCGGGATCATCCTCGGCTACGCGCTCGCCGCTCTGGCGCGCTGGCTGATGATCGTCGTCGTGCTCGCGGTTGTCGCGCTGGTCGCCGGGATGCAGGTCGGCGGCAACGGGGTCGACCTCTTCGGCCTGTTCGTGCTGGCCGCCCTCGTGAACCAGATCGGCCTTCTGTGGGCCTGCGGAGTGGCGATGCGCTTTCGCTCCGTGCAGGCCGGTCCGCTGATGCAGACACCCGTGTTCATGGCTCTCTTTCTGGCGCCGGTCTATGTCCCGCTGAAGCTGCTCAGCGGCTGGATCCACGCGGTGGCGCGGCTGAACCCGCTCACGTTCATTCTCGAAGCCGGCCGAGGCTTCATCGAGGGTGACCCGACCCAGGTGGCCGCCGCGTTCGTCGCGGCCGCGTGCCTCGTCGTGTTCTTCGGCGTGTGGGCGCTCCGCGGGTTGCGCGCTGCCGAACGCGTCGGGGTGTAATCCGTCCTCAGACGAACCTACCGAAGCCGGCCGCCTGCGCAAGCCGCCGCTCGCGGCGCATCACCTCGCCACCGTCGGCATCCGCACCGATGCCCGTGTTGCCCTCGACGGTCGCGAAACGATCGCCGCCGAGCCGCCGCACGACGATGCCGACATGGTCGACGACTCCGCCGTCCCAGTCGAAGAGGACGAGATCGCCGGGCTGCGGGTCGTCTTCCATGAAGCGGCCGCCGGCGCGCAGCCATGCCTCGAGCGTCGGCACGTAGGCCACGCCGCGCGCTCTCACCCCGGCTCCGTGCCACCCGCGGCAGAGAACGATGTGCGCGCCGACGTCGAAGCAGTAGGACGCGAAGATGGCGCACCAGGGCACGCCGTCGACGCCGAACCACCGGCCAAAGACCGTCCGGTTCGACCCGGGAGGTGATTCCCGGACGCCGACGTGCCGCAGCGCCTCGGCCAGCGCGCGCCGGCCCGGTGAAGCGCTCATGGGCTGACGTTAACGCCTGGGATTCGCCAGACGCAAGCGCCGCGCCGTCAAATCGTCCCGGTGAACGTGTTGCAACCGGTCGGCTCGCCGCGCTCGAAGCCACGCAGGAACCACTTCTGCCGCTGCGCGGACGAACCGTGTGTCCACGTCTCGGAGTTCACCTGGCCCTGCGTGCGCGCCTGGATGCGGTCGTCGCCCACCGAGGCAGCGGCGTCGAGGCCTTGCGCGATGTCGGTTCTCGTCAGGTCGACGATGTAGCCGGTCGCGACCGCGTGACGCGCCCAGACGCCGGCGTAGCAGTCGGCCTGCAGTTCGGTTCGCACCGAGCGGCCCTGCGCCCCCTTCGCACCGCCGGCCTTCAGGTCGCCGAGCAGGTCCTGCGTGTGATGACCGTATTCGTGCGCGATCACGTAGGCCTCTGCAAACGGGCCGCCCTGCGCGCCGAACCTATCGTGTAGCTCCTGGTAGAAGCCGAGATCGATGTAGACGTTCTTGTCGACCGGGCAGAAGAACGGCCCGACATCGGTGGACGCCGTCCCGCACCCGGTGCTCGTCGAGCCGGTGAAGAAGACCGTCTCGGCTCGCGTGTACGCCTTTCCATGCGCGCGGAACCAGCCCTGCCAGTAGGCCTGCACGCTGTTGACGTCGCCGAGGATGCGGCAGTCCTGGCACGCATTTGCGTCCGCCCCGGTCCGACAGCCTGAGAGCGACTGCGGCTGCCCCGTCCCGCCTGCGGTCTGGCCGTCGAGGCCGCCGTACGTGCCGCCTGAGCCGCCGCCGAGGAGCGCGAAGAGCAGGTAGACGACGATCCCGACGATGCCCAATCCGCCGCCGCCGACCACGATCGGGCCGCCGCCGAAGCCGCCGCCCAGTCCGCGCCGGTCCTGGACTTGCGACGGGTCGAGCCGCGCGCCTGGACGAAACCTCATCGACCCACCCTTTCACGAGCGCTCGCCGGAGAAACCTCCACTTCGGTTGTTCTTATTTTACGTATCAGCATCGGTTATGCTACGACGTGTCCCTCGAGGTCGGCGGTGGCTCGCTCACCGCACTGCTCGGCCCGTCGGGCTCGGGCAAGTCGACGCTGCTGCGAATCGTCGCCGGCCTTGAGTCGCCGGACACGGGCGAGATTCGCCTCGCCGGCGAGGACGCGACCGAGCTGACGCCCCAGAAGCGCGGCGTCGGCTTCGTTTTCCAGCACTTCGCCGCGTTCAAGCACATGACCGTGCCACAGAACGTGGCGTTCGGCCTCGCTGTGCGCAAGCGTCCGAAAGACGAGATCGGAGCGCGCGTAGCCGAACTGCTCGAGCTCGTGCAATTGACAGGGTTCGGCGACCGCTACCCGGCGCAGCTCTCGGGCGGCCAGCGGCAGCGCATGGCCCTCGCGCGCGCGCCCGAGGTGGTTGCTGCTCGACGAGCCGTTCGGCGCGCTCGACGCGCGGGTGCGAGCCCAGCTGCGCGTTTGGCTGCGGCACCTGCACGAGGAATCGCATACGACGACGGTGTTCGTCACGCACGACCAGGAGGAAGCCATGGAGGTCGCAGACAGCGTCGTCGTCATGAACCGCGGCCGAGTCGAGCAGGTCGCCGGCCCACGCGAGCTCTACGAGGCGCCGGCGAACGAGTTCGTGATGTCGTTCGTCGGCGAGGCGAACCGGTTCGGCGATTCCTGGGTGCGCCCACATGACCTCGAGCTGGTCCTCGAGCCGAACGGCTCGACGCGCAAGGCAATGGTCGAGCGGATCGTGCATCTCGGGTTCGAGGTGCGCGCCGAGCTCGCCCGCGACGACGGGCAGCCGCTGGCGGTGCAGCTGACGCGCGACCAGGCCGAGCATCTGGAACTCGAACGCGGCCAGATCGTCTACGTCCGCCCCACGCGGGAGACCACGTTCACCGCCCCGTGAGTGGATCTAGGGCGTGAGGACGCTGGCCCAGGCGACGTTCATCCGAATTCACGGTCTGCGCTTAGAAGATCACCTGATGATCGCGGATCCCGTACAGCATGAAGCGCAGCTCGAGAACCGCGAACACGAGCAGGCAGAGCGCGATCCCGATTTGGAGGAGCCGGAAGCGGCCGAGGGCGCTAAAGGACACCCGAAGCCGAGCGCCCAGAAGGGAGCGCTCGCCAGGGCGTAGCTCGCCTTCAGCAGATCGCCGTCGTCGCTTAGGAAGAGGTATGACCGGTAGAGGTATCCGAAGACGGCGACGAGAGGCAGGAGGGCGACCGCGAGGAGCTCACGCCTGCGCGTGAGGGCACGTATGAGAGAAGGAGCCAGCCTCCGATCGCGAGCGCGGTCGGGATCACCCCGATCAAGCTTTGATCCTTCAGCAGTTTCAGCGCGGGTGGCCACGGTGCTCCGCTGTAATTCGACCACGCGAATGCGCCTATCCAGTCGCGCCATATCTCGGTGTAGGTGACCGGGAGGGCGTAGTTGAGGTAGTTCGGCCTGAACGGCAGCTTGAAGACGACCATTGAGAGCTAGGGGAAGTCCGAGCGAGTCGTGGCCGTCGACGAGCCCGACAGCGGGTGCACGATCGCGCCGTTGAGCGCCGGAACGCTTCCGAGCACGTTCCTGCGCGCGCACGCCGCGTCGACGCCCGCTTGCGACTTCCTCAACCGGCGCCAACTCGAGCGCGTCCTCCGCGTCTGTGTGCGGCAATACAACGAGCAGAGCCGCACCGAGCACTCGACCTGCGGGCGCCAGACCCGAGCCACAGCCCGCCAGTGCGAAGCCGTCCCGTCAGCTCAGCCGATTCAATCCAACGACGCGATCTGCTCGGAGGACTCATCCACGAATATGAAGCCACCGCTGCATGACCGAGTTAATGCACCCCGCGCATGAAGCAGTCTCCGCGTCACTTCCTTGTCGACGACGCGGCCGAAGTGGCGCTCGTTTTCTTCGGCGCCGCGCTCCATCACAGCGCGCGGTCTCGTTCGTTGTACGCTGCCCCCACATGAGGTGAGTGAGGAAGGTGAGTGAGATTGAGACACTGGAATCGAGCTCTGACGACGCTGGCCGCCGCGGCGGCGGCCGGATTCCTGCTCTGGTTCGTCCCCCACTTCCACCGCTTCAGCTCGGGCGGCTATTGGGGGGAGATGGCTCTGATCGCCATCGCTGGCGTGCTGCTCGGCCTCTCCCAACTCCACGGCCGCGACGGAAACCCGACGGCGAGTTTCCTCGTCGCCTTCCTACCTGTGCTCGTCGCCGCCGGCTGGGTGATCCTCGCCGCCCAGCCGCACGGAAACTGGATCCGGGATCATGTCCTCTCCTGGAGCGGCGACTTGGGGATCGATCACGTCGTCCACAACCTCGGCGAGCACGTCGCGGTGCTGGCTTTCAGCCTCGGGGTCGTCTTCGGCCTCACGTTCGAACCGAAGATGGTTCGACGCGGCTCGACGAAGACGGACGTGGCCCCCACCGCCTCAGCGGCAGCGCCGAACGAGCTGCCGGCTGCGGCTGAGCCTATGGTGGAGGAGTCCGCGGTCGCGGAGCTGCCTACTCAGCAAGCTGACACCGCAGTGCAGACGCCCGCCGCACCACCCCCTGATTCCCCCTGAGGAAACGACCCGGCTTGTTGGATTGAGAAACTTGCCTGGTCGGGCAAAGAGCGGGCGTCTGTGTTAATGCGAGCCTTCGTTTGTCGCCGCTTGCGCGGCCCTGCTCGCCGGCTGAACGGCGCTACGGTCATCGGGCGCGAGTCCCCGCCACCCATCCGGGGCGGACAGGTTCACGATTGGCGTCACACCCGACCCGGTTGCGCTTCTACATTGGTTCAGCGTGTCACGAGCGGTGTCACCAGGATCGAGAAGCGTTCTGCGCTTTCGCGCCAAGGCCCTCTTCGACCCACGTCGACTTCCCGTCTGGGGCCGTCAGTACGACGGTCTCATCGGCAGGGAACTGCCGCAGAGCGTCACCGCGCACCACTCCTCCATCACCAGGCGTCAGCACGCACACTCCCCCATATGAGCAAGCGTCGCTTGGGCTGCGAGAATCTGGTTCGTGAGCGAAGCGAGGCTTGAGGACGCTGGCTCCGGGCTTGCCCCCGTCACGGAGGGTTGGTTCGTCGTCAACGTGCGTGATGCCGAATGGTTCTCTTCG
>JBBQLT010000036.1:0-15211 GCA_038328165.1 Gaiellales bacterium | reverse complement strand
TGAAGAGCTAGGAACGAAGCCACGCGCCTTCAGCTCTCTCCTCACCGCGCCCACCGAACCCCCGCGTGCGACGCGGATGGCGATCGACGGGCTGAGCAGCGGGGCGGCCGCGAGCAGCGTAGGCGCGCTGACATAGGCGACCCTCCCTTGATCTTGCAGGGCGCGATCGATTCCGGAGACCCGAAACCGAAGCTCGACGCCGTTCGGCAGCTGCGCGGCCAACGTCGTACCCGGGTGCAGTCCAAGAGCGGCGGCTAGACCACTGCCGACCTCGGCCTCGTGGGGTCGGGCTCGGCGCCGCCCCTCGGCGAGCATCGGCGACTCGTAGGCGGTCGGCGAGGGATCCGCGAAGGCGATCAGTTTGAACGGCTCGGCGAGCCGGAATGAGTCGGCCACGTCGAGCTCGTACCGCGCCGCCGCCCCGGCGATGCCGGGCAGCGAAGCGATCACGGGCGCGGCTCGCGCAGGGCCCACCACGGTCAGCTCATAGTGCTTGCCGAGCGCCACCGGGCTCTGATCGAGATTGATCAGCACCGAGGCAATCGACAGGATCACTAGGACGACCGCGGTCGCCGCGCCGAGAACGAGGACGCCACCAACGGTGCGCAAGGGTCGAGCCAGAGCGAGCCGCACCCCGAGGCCGTAGACGCCCCCCAGGCCAGGGAGGCGGGCGGCCGTGCCGAGAACGTCTCCGTGCCGAAGCGCGTCGATCGTCGGACGGCGTGTCGCACGCCAGGTCGGGAACACCGTCCCGACCACAACCAGGAACGTCAGGACGGCGAGGCAGGCTGCAAGCGGCACGGCCACCCCTGACCCTGGCCCAAGCTGATTCAGCGCACCGAGCAGGCGCCCCGTCGGCGCCTCGACGGCGGCCCAGCCTCCGATCAGACCGATAGCCCCCGCAGGCACGGCTAGGAGGGCGGCTTCGAGCGCCGCCGCTGCGACGATTGCCTCCGGCGTCGCGCCGATTGCTTGCAGGAGCGCGATCCCTTCCGTGCGCCGCGCCACCTCCGCCGCCGCCGAAGTGGCAAGCATCGCAAATGCGACGAGCAGGGCCGCGACCGAGAACGCCAGCAGCAGGCCGACGACGATCCCCGCTGCCTGGCCAATCAGCAGCCGCACACCCGTTCGCGTGACGAAGGTCAATCCGGACAAGCCAATGCTTGCCGAACGCGCCTGCGCCAGGGTCACATCGACCCGCCGCGGGTCGTTGAGCCAGAGCGCAACGCTGTTCACGCTTCCGTCCGGCACCCTGACCAGCCGCTCGAGCTCACGGTAGTTCGTATAGATGCGGGGTCCCTTGGCAAGCGGAAAGGCGACCGTGTCCGGCGACAGCGCAAACCCGACGATCCGCCAACGGTCGGAACCCCCGCGGGAATCTTCGATCCGAAGTTCCTGGCCCACCCGAAGGTTCCAGATGTGGGCGAGACCGGCCTCGACGACGGCCTCGTCCCGCCGGCCCGTCAGTGCGTGTCCGGTTGCGACAGCGTACCCCTGCAACCCTTTTGGGACACCGATCACCGTCGCGTGCTTGTCGAAACGCGCCCCGACTCTGACATGCTCACCGGAGCGCTGGAGCCGCAACGATGCGGCGCGTATGTTCGCGAGTGCTCCGGTCACACTTTCGACCTTCGAGCGGGGCACCGCGTCGAATGTTGCCAGCACGTCCGGAAGGTGCGCCCTGTTCGCAGTTCGCTCGAAGCCTGTCCCGAGCCCGTACGCGACCGTCACCCCCGCGCCGACCATGGCCGCGGCGGCGATGATGCCCGCGGCCGCGAGGAAGGTGCGTCCGCGACGGGCCTGCATCCGGGCGATCCCGTACCGAAGCGCCGCGATCAGGCGCCGATCACTCCTCCCCTGAGGTGCAGGACCCGGTCGGAGATTTGGACTGCAGCCGAATCGTGGGTAACCAGCAGCACGGCCTTCCCTGAGCGCGCAATCCGCTGGAGCACGTCGAGCACGAGCGCGGCTGACTCCTCGTCGAGGTTGCCGGTAGGTTCGTCAGCGAGCACCAAAAGCGGATCGTTCACGAGCGCACGCGCGACCGCTAACCGCTGCTGCTCCCCGCCCGACAGCATGGCGGGAAGCCGCTCGGCGACCGTCGACAGACCGAGCTCGCCCAGGAGTCTGCGCCCGCGCGTCAACGCATCCTTGTCATGCGCGATTCGAGCCGGCAGCAACACATTTTCGAGACCGCTCAGCTCGTGGAGCAGGTGGAACGACTGGAAGACGAATCCGATTTTCGAGCGCCGCAGACGCGCGAGATCCCTCTCTCCCGCGGTGTCGAGACGGACTCCGTCGACCTCCACGGTGCCTACGTCTGGCCGGTCCAGGCCGCCGAGAAGGTGGAGGAGCGTCGACTTGCCAGAACCTGATCTGCCGAGAATCGTCACGAGCTCTCCCGCGTGTACCGCGAGATGAACGCCGCTCAACACGGTCACTGCTCCGAGGCCTTTACCGTAAGCCTTCGACACCCCGCACGCGCGCGCCACCACCGACAAGACGGCCACTACAGCTTCCGAATCGATCGTCCGAACCGGCAGCAGGCGATTCCGCTCCTGATATCTCCGTTGGCGGTCACGCTCAGGATAGAAGCATGTCTGCGCACAGTCGCACCACCGGGCTGGCGGCAGAATCCGTTCAACACCCGGAAACGCGGCGAGGCGCGAGGCCAGCCGCTCCGATTGCGCCTGGACACCAGATGGCGGACGACGGATCATGGAAAGGATGGCAGCGCCCGGGAACCGGCAAACGCTCGCAGAACTGCTTGCCCGGGCTGAGGCGCGGATAGACCGTCTGCAACCAGATGACGCATCTGCGGCCGCAGCCGAAGGCGCCTTGATCATCGACATCCGCTCGGCCTTCGACCGTGAACGCGATGGGATCGTTCCGGGTTCTCTCCACATTCCACGCACCGTTCTCGAGTGGCGCCTCGACCCAACTAGTGCTTGGCGAAATCCCTCGGTGGGCAGCCTCGACGACCCGATTGTGCTTCTCTGTGATCACGGCTGCTCGTCCGTTCTCGCCGCGGCGACGCTGGCCGATCTAGGCTTCACCCGGGTCGGCGATGTGATTGGCGGCTTCGCTGCCTGGCGCGAAGCCAGGCTCCCGATAGCACGATGGACCGCGCGCCGTCTTGGCGTAGATGGGCTAGCCGGAATGGAGCAACCGGATGATTGACAGCGGGTCCGGAAGGGTTTCCGATCCCACAGCCGCCTTTGGGGAGGATGACCGAGCACATGCCCCGCGGACGCCGGGTGTCGGGGTGAGCAAAAGGATCGCCCTGGACGATGCGATAGAGCACTGGAATCTCGCCTACGCGCGACGAGGAGTGACCGGCGTTAGCTGGTATGAGCCTACTCCGCGAGTCTCATGGGAGATCATTTCCTCGCTTGGGGTGCCGCTTGATGGGCCGGTGGTCGATGTGGGCGGCGGAGCGTCGGGTCTTGCTGAGGTACTGATGAAAAACGGGTACAGCGATGTGACGGTCGTCGACGTTTCCGACCTGGCAATGCGGGAGGTGGAGGGGACAAAGAGTGGTGCTCTCGTTGTCCTTCGGCAGAATGTTCTGACCTGGCAGCCTACGCGTCGCTACCAGCTATGGCATGACCGTGCGGTCTTCCATTTCTTCGTGGAGGCCGAGAGGAGGGAGGCATACCTCCACGTTCTCGATGCCAGCGTGCCAGTGGGCGCGTTCGTTGTTCTTGGTGTCTTTGCGCCGGACGGCCCCGCCCATTGCTCAGGGCTGAGAGTTCAGAGATACGATCAAGACGACCTCCAGCGCGTTCTCGGCGAGAGGTATGCGATACGAGTCGCCAGTCGAGAGACGCACGTTACGCCCCGGGGTACCAAGCAGCCCTTCACCTGGGTTGCGTTCCAACGACAAATGTGAGCCGATGTTTGAACCGGGGCGAGCACCGCGGTGAAATAGAAAGGCCACTCGGGACTCCTGGCCGATCCCGCCAAGGTCAGCCGGCTTGAGCAGCTCGTGCAGCTGGGGCGGATGGGCAGCCCCGATGACCGACCCCGACGTCGGCCACAAAACCTTCGAGGCTGTGCTGAAGCGCAAGCCGCAGGCGCGCGAATTCGAGAAGCTCCTCGAGCGCCGACAGCATTACCTCCACCAGACGGTCGCGGAGTCGAAGGGCTGCCGGGTCCTCCCGGGTGTGGCGGAGCGGCTGCCGCGACTGCTCGGCGACGGCTACCTCCTCGGCCTCGTCACCGGCAACACTGAACCGTCGGCGCACATCAAGCTCCACCGCGCGCAAATGAACCGGTTCTTCTCGTTCGGCGGCTACGGGTCCGACTCCACCGACCGCGCCGAGCTGACCAAGATCGCGCACGAACGCGCATCACTCACCTACGGCGCGAACGTCGCCGCAAGCGAGATCATCGTCATCGGCGAGAAACCACACGACATCGAAAGCGCCCACGCAGCCGGGCTCGAGTGTGCGCCCGTGCGGCTGCCGCGATCTTCACCCCCAGCGTGCTCGGCAGGGCCGGGCCGTTTCGGTCGGAACGGTGATAAAGCCAGACCTACCACGCGCTCAGTCACTTGCGACGTGAGTTGCGACTGGCCCGCACCGGCGTCTTCGCGATCACGAGGACGTTCTCGCTCACGTGTTGCGGAACACGACCGCAAGCATCAACAGTCCTGCCCGCGCCGACGGCAACGCGCGGCCGGCGATCTTCGACGAGCCGCCGCGGCGTGTGCGACAGCGAACCTCGACCTCGACGATCGGAAGGCCGCGCCGCGCCGTCTTGACGATCATCTCGGTCGGCCATCCGTACGTCATTTCTCGCAGCCCGAGCTCCTCGAGCGCGTCGCGACGGATCGCCCGCAGCGGCGGCACGTCCCGGATGCGCGGGCCGTACAGCAGCCATACAAGTCGGGCCACGAGGGCATTCCCGAAGCGTTGGTGCGGGAGTAGCGCGCCGTCCTCGGCCCGGATGCGAGCGCCGAGCGACAACGCGGCGCGCCCGTCGAGGATTGGGGCGAGCAGCGCGGGGAGGTCGGCGGGGTCGTCGCTGCCGTCCCCGTCCATGAAGACGACCACGTCCGCCATCGTGGCGGCGGCCCCGGCGGCGCAGGCGCGACCATAGCCTCGCCGGGACTCGACGACCACACGTGCACCGGCCGCTTCCGCAAGCTCGACCGTCCGGTCCGTCGAACCGCCGTCGACCACGACCACCTCGTCGAGCAGCCCGTCCGGAAGCTCTGCGAGCAGCGCCGGAATGGCCGCCTCCTCGTCGAGTACGGGGATCACGAGGGCAATCCTGGACACGGGCGGCTGCTCGAGGAAAGTGGGCTTCCGCCGGCGCCGGCACGCCACCCCGTAGATGCCCGCAACGGGGAGCGGCGCGAACACGACTAGTCGTATCCACACGGGAAGGACACCGCTCTTCGCATCGGCGAATAGGTAGAGCAGTGGCAGCGTGCCGGTTAGCCACAGCCAGCCGAACGCCTGCGGCACGAGGACGAGGAGCGGCAGGAGCGCGACTCCGTACCAGGGCTGGAGGTAGTCGCGGAGGATCAGCACCAGCCCGCTCAGGAGGAGCGCGAGCCTCGCCAGGTCGACCGTCGATAGCCGGTCGCGCAACGCGCTGCCGGCCAGGACGGCGAGCACGAGCGCGCCCGCCACCACATGGACGGTGGGTCGACCGACGAGCGTGAGGAACGGGGGGGTCAGGCTGCCGAACCTGAGGCGCTGCTCGAACATCCACAACGAGCCTACGACCCCGAAGCCGACCGAGAGATACCAGCAGTAGGCGGCTACGATCACACCGGACGCGCTCAGCACGAGCCGCCGGCCGCCGCTGCGCGCGAACGCCGCCAGCAGAAGGACGGGCCAGAGCTTGACAAGTGTGGCGGCCGCGATCGCAACGCCGGCCAATGCGAACCGGCGTGCTTGCCAGGCCGCGAGCAGTCCCGCGACCGCCGTCGCGACGAGCGCGTCGACGTGGCCGTTGGCTGCGATCTCGGAGACCGCGAGCGGGTGCAGCGCGTAGATACCGACTCGCTCGAGTGGCAACGATCTGCGCCCGAGCACGAAGACCAGGAAGGCGACGGTCAACGCTTCGCCGGCGAGGAAGAGCCAGGTCGTCGCACGCACTCCGTGACCGGCGACGCTGCGTGCCAGGAGAAACGCACTCTCGGCGCCTGGGGGATAGACGGTCTTCCAGCGTTTCCGGTTGATGTGCGGCCAGATCTTCGGGTCGCGGAGGAAGGCGAGCCGTGCGTCCGTCGGCGCGTAGCGGTACGGGTTGATGCCGGCCGCCTGCACCCGTCCGTCCCAGGCGTAGCGGTTGAGGTCCGTCGTGAGCGGCGGAGTCGCCGAGGGTTCGAACGCGGCGGCACGCAACCCGACCGCGAGGCAGCAGACGACGGCCAGACCGAGCAGTCCGAGTCCGAGTCCGCGCCAGCACAGCACGGCGAGTGGGACGAAGAGCGCAAAGGCGACCAGTTGACCGACGACCTGGTCGTCGACATGCCGCTCGCCGCGGAGCCGAAGTTCGACGGCGATGAGCGCGCTCCCGAGCGCAACGAGCGCTGAGAGCCGCGCCGCCTGCTTCAACCGCGTGTCCACGGAGGGTCGTCGCGAAACGCGCACGTCGAGGTCGGTGCGGCCACCCCGGACGCGACGCGTCGAACCGACATCCTCACCTCCCTTGCTGTGGTACGTCGACCTCGAACGAGCAGGGTAAGCGCCTGCAGCGACTGCGCGTCGACCCGCTCGAGGCGTACACACGGCCCCGCACCCGGCCGCCGCGCGGGCGATCATGGTGGACGGTGAGTCTCGCGGCGGTGGCAGTCACGGACGGCACGAAGGGGGCGGGACGACGGGCGCGCCTCCTCGTCGAGACGGCCGTCGGTCTGGTGGCGGTCGCCGCCCGGCTGCCGGGAGTCTGGAGTCAGCCGTTCTGGGAGGACGAGGTCGCATCGGCGAGGATCCTGCACGAGCCTACCTTCTCGCTGATGATCCACCGGGTCGGGCAGACGGAGTCGACGCCGCCCTTCTGGTATTCGGTCGCCTGGCTCGTGCACCGCGCGGGCGCACCGCTCCAGGACGAACGCCTTCTGTCCGTCGCCTTCGGGGCTCTCCTCTCGATCGCGGCGGTGCGACTCGCGCAGCGGTTCGTGCCGCTCTCGTTAGCCGCGTTTGTCGGGTTGCTGACGGCGCTCGGCGGCGAGTTCGTCTCGCACGGACACGAGTTGCGGGCCTACGAACTGCTCGCACTCCTCTCGACTGCCTTCGGGCTCTGCCTCGTGGCCGAACTCGAAACTCCCTCACGCCCGCGTGAGCTCCGGCTCGTAGTCGTCGTCGCGGCGGGCGGCTCAACACATTACTTCTTCGCGTTCCCTGTCGTCGCAGCGCTGCTCTGGCTCTGGCTCGATCCGGGTGCCGCCCGCATTCGCCGGCGCGCAACCGTTGCCGTCTTCGTCGGGAGCGCTGTCGCCCTCTGCTGGCTCCCTCTGATGCTGATGCAGTTCCATGGCAACAGGTTCTGGTGGATCGGCCCGTTCCGGCTACGGACGGTCGCCGCCGTTCCGTTGCGGCTCTACACCGACGCCTACAGCCGGCAGCCGTTCGGTCTGGCACTGTCGCTTCTGACCCTGGTCGTCGTCCTCCTCGGCTGCGCGCGGCTCGTCCGGCGTTCCGCCGAATCCCGAGCGGTCGTCGTACTCGCGCTCGGCCCGATTCTCCTGTCGGCTCTCATCTGGCTCGCCGGTCACCCGATCTTCGACTTCCGGAACCTCATCGGGGTCGGGCCGTTCGTCGCGATCGGCTTCGCCTCGGCGCTCGACAAGCTCCCCGCGCGAGCCGCAGTCGGACGCGTCACAGCGCTGGCGGCCACGCTGCTGCTGACAACGCTGGCCGTCACCGACCGCAACACCATACCGGCCTACGACGTGATGGCCCGATCGCTCGTCCGGGCGGGCTGGACCGGGGCAGAGCCGATCGCGGTATACGGCACCCCCGCCCTCTATCGCACCCCGCTCGAGTGGTACCTCCCGCACCAGCCGACCCTCGAGATCGCGAAGCCTCGCCCACACGCCTGCCGGACAATCTTCGTGATCCGGCCGAATGGGACGGTGGCCGTCATGCGCTCCACGCTCCCGCCGACCGACGGCCGCGCGCGGGCGTGGTTGCTCGTCCGCCCCGACCGTCATCTGCCGTGCAGCGCCCCGGTCGCCCGAGTCCGTCCGACCGCCGTTGCGCTCGGTCTGGGCGGCGGCGCATCGTGACCCGCCTCCGCAGGCGACGAGGCGTCGATCGAGGCGATCCCGTGCGCGTTCGCGAGGATCGCCAGCGTCTCTTACCGCGATCTTAACTCTCGGTCGGAACGGTCAAGAGGTGTGATTTCATTGGCGTGTGAAAGTTCCGCGACAGCCGCAGAGATGCTTCGCCGTGCGCCCTTTCGCCGGACTGGCGATCCTCGTCGTGGGGCTCACCGCCGCGGGCTGCGGAGGGTCGGGGAGTACATCGTCGGCGCCGAAGAACGTGCGCTTCTCGCAGGTGGAGGCGGTATTCGTCAAGTACAACTGCGCGTCGTGTCATCCGATCGTCAACCCTTCGCTTGATCTGCGCCCCGGGCACGAGTACACCTCCCTGGTCGGTGTCCGCGCGCTCGAGGATCCGCGCCTCGTCCGCGTCGTAGCGGGCGACCCCGATCGCAGCTTCCTCTACCAGAAGATCGCAGGCGACCCGAAGCTCGGCAACGTGCCGGCGATCGGCGCGCGGATGCCACAAGGCGCCTTGCGGATGAGCCAAACCGACATCGATCTCATCGCCGCATGGATTAAGCAGGGGGCCAAGAACGCGAAGGGCCAGACGGTCGGACCGACGGTGCCGACGCCCGGGGGGGTTGGCCCCTCACCGGTCGGAACTGAGCCAAGCGGACCGACTGGCGACGCCACGATCGAAGGAACCGTGCAGGACGAGAACCATCACCCGCTGCCGGGAGCTGTCGTCACGCTACTTCTGCGCGGCAAAAACCAGCCCGGCGGCGAGGAGCACTACCGAGTGGCCGCGACAGACGCCCGGGGTCACTACGTGTTGCCGCGCGCGCCGGTCGGCCAGTACCTCCTGAAGGCGTACGCCTCGAAGCGGATCTACGTCTCGCGGATCGTCGCCCTCGCCGATCAGCAGACGTCGACGATCGACTTCGGCCTCCCGAATCGGGTGATCCCGAACCCGACGATCAACTCGCCGCACGTGCGCACGGCCGGCGGCTCGACGACGCTCGCTATGACCGTGACCGGGAACGCGCTCGACCCGAACTACACGCTGGCGGTCAACCCCGGTTCAGGTCTCGTCTACGAGCTCCACCGTCGAGGCGGCGGCGCCGGGCTCTGGACACGCAGGATCCCGCGTCAGCTGCCGGGACGGTGGATCTTCCTCGCCGTCGACCACCAGTGCGACATCAGCGCATTCCTCACGGTCACCGGCTAGCGGCGGTGATCGTCCTCGCGCTGATCGCCGCCCTCGCAGGGCTCGTGCTCACACGGGCCACGGCGCTGCGTCGAGTTTCGTTTCGCGGGGATATTCAACCCATCTTCGATACCAAGTGCACCTCGTGCCATCCCATCGCCTACCCGTACCTCGATCTGCGGGCCAGTCGCTCGTACGCCCAGCTCGTGCGTGTCGGCTCTCCGCTCGCCTCGGCATTCGAACGCGTCGTCCCGGGCGAGCCGCGGTTGTCGTACCTGCTAACCCACATCCCCGACCCGTCGCGGCGGCATCTGATGACCACCTCCGAGCGGCAGCTGATCGCGCGTTGGATCACACAAGGAGCGAAGAACAATTAGCCGCCTTCCTCTCCTCTCGATCGACGAGGCGCCCCCGCTCGCGCGCCGCTGGTACCGAGAAGACGGCAGCGCCTCGGCGCTCACGCGCTCGCTCGCGGGCGCACCGGACCTGCTTGAGACGCTCATGCCGTTCCTCGGCCAAGTGATGGCCGCAAGCTCGATCGACGTCGAGACCAAGGAGCTCGTAATCGTCCGCGTCTCGCAACTAAACGGCTGCTCCTACTGCCTCGCCGCCCATCGCCCCGCGGCCCTCGAGTCGGGTGTCACCGTTGAGCAGCTGGCGGCGATCTGCGACGACGAGGTGCCACTGTCGGTGCTGTCGCCGCGCGACCGAGCGGTGATCGACTGGGTCGACCGTCAGACGATCGATCCGAGCGGGATCGACGAGGAACTCATCTCGCGCCTGCTAGGGCACGTGCGCCGCGACCAGCTGATCGAGCTGACCGTGCTCGCGGGGACGATCACGATGTTGAACCAGTACTGCACGGCGTTCCAGATCCCGCCGCCCGCATGAGAGAGCTCCTGGAACAGGCGGTCGCGGAAGGACGCGCGGGAGACCGGCTGTGGCTGTACGCGACCTACCACTGCAACCTCGCCTGCACGTACTGCCTGACCGAGTCGTCGCCGCGGATCGTCGACCGGCGCACCCTCACGGCGGCGACGATGATCCGGGCGGCTGCTGAGGCAAGCGAGCTGGGCTTCGCGAACGTCGGCATCACCGGAGGAGAGGTCTTCATGCTTCCCGACTTCGCGGGCACCCTTCATCAGATCGCGAAGCACCTCCCGGTCGTCGCACTGACCAACGGCACGTTGTTCACTCCCGATCGCCTCTCGCAGCTCAAGCCGCTGTCGGGACTCGACGTCGCGCTTCAGCTGTCGCTCGATTCCGCAGACCCTGAACACAACGACGCGTTCCGGGGCGCAGGGAACTTCGCACACGTGGTCGAGACGATCCCGCGGTTGCTCGAGCAAGACGTCCGGGTGCGCATCGCGACCACCGTCGAGGATCAGACCCCCGACGAGCTCGCCGCGCTCTGCGTGCTTCACCGTTCGCTCGGGATCCCGGACTCCGATCACGTTGTGCGGCCGGTCGTACGCCGCGGACGAGCCGAGATCGAGGGGATGGGAGTCGAGCTCGGCCCCCATGACGTGCTCCCAGAACTGACACTCACAACAGACGGCGCGTTCATGCATCCGTTCGCCCCGACCGTGCGCCGCGGCGAAACCGACGTCGACCTCCTCGTGAGCCGGCAGATCCTCCCACTCGGGGCCGCACTTCGTCGGTTCCTCACCGCGATCGGCAACGAGCCGGCGGGTGAGGACGTCGTCAGGAGCCTCAGGTGAGCATGACGCAGGCTTCCCGGTCGGGGAGCACGGAGATGCTCGTCGGACTCGCATTGCGCGTCACCCTGGCCGTGCTCTTCCTCAGCGTCTGGGCGTCGAACCTGCACAAGGACCTTTACTCGACGGACGGATACCGCAATCTGATCCGCACGTACGTGAACACCGGGAGCGCGCCGGAGCCATGGAAGGCCGTCATGCGCGCCACGGCCGACGCCGCCGTCGTGACGTCGAAGGCGCAACTCGTGACGGAGCTCGCGTTCGGACTCCTCCTGCTGGCGGGAGTCGCAACGCGGCCGGTCGCATTCGCCGCCGCGCTGTTCCTCAGCTCACTCTGGTTAAGCGAGATCGGCGTGCCGCACGAATGGATCTGGTCGCTCGTCTTCCCCACGCTCACCGCTTTCGCCGTCTCGGTACTCTCGGCGGGGCGCAGCCTCGGACTTGACCACATGCTGCTCGACCGCGCGCCCCTTAACCGGCTGCCCGCCTGGGCCAGGGGATGAACACGCGTTCGCCGACGCTCACAGCGACGGACGAGCGCGGATGAAGCGGGTACTTGTCGTCGCGAAGGCACCGGCACCGCGCCGAAGCAAGACCCGACTCGTGCCGCCGCTCGACCATCACACCGCGGCGGAACTGCAACGGGCGCTACTTCTCGACACCCTCACGGGCTGCCGGGCCGAAGCAGATGACGTCGCGATCCTGCACCCCGATCAAGACGGCGAGCGCGCCGCGTTGGCCGCGCTCGCCGGAGCGGAGACCGAGCTCGTACCACAGCGGGGACGCGGACTTCGCAACGCCCTACGGCTCGGCTTCGCCGACCGGCTCGCGGACGGGCCTACCGCAATCGTCTCGTCGGACATCCCCGGAGTGCCTCCCGGCTCGATCAGGAGTGTGTTCGCCGAACTCGAGCGCGGCGCCGACGTCGTCCTCGGCCCTGCCGCCGACGGCGGCTACTGGCTGATCGCAATGCGCGAGCTGCACGAAGCGCCGTTCGAGGGGATTCCGTGGTCGAGCCCCGCTGTCCTCGCGGTCACGCGCCGCCGCTGCGCGGAGGCGGGCCTTCGCCTCGTGGAGGTCGACTCCTGGCGGGACGTCGACACCGCCGTCGACCTCGCATTCCTCGTGCGCGAATGCGGCCGCCTGCCCGCCCCGCACACGAGCTCGCTGCTCGCCCGCCTCGACCTGCCGGAGCCACCACACGCGGAATTGCTGGAGAGCGAACTGCTCGCCGGCTCCCCGTGGCGTTCCGTCATCTCCGACACGCTCGCGATTGGCGGGGAGAGAACCGCGACCTACACCTATCTCGCCACGCCGCGCGCGGTTTTCGTCGTCGCTGTCACGAGTGGGGGTGAGCTGCTGCTCGTGCGCCAGTATCGCCATCCCGTTCGCGACTGGACGCTTGAGGTGCCGGCAGGTTCGGTCGAAGATGGCGAGACGCCGCTCGAAGCCGCGCAGCGCGAGCTGGCCGAGGAAGTCGGCGGGCGCTCCACGACCTGGCGCCATCTCACCACCTTTTACTCGTCGAGTGCGCACCTCAGTCTTCGCTCGGATATTTTCCTCGCCACGGGCGTTGAGGTCGATGCGGCGCACCCAGAGGAGGACGAAGACGTCTCGCTGGTGCGCGTCCCGATCGCGACGGCCGTGGAACGTGCGCGGGCCGGCGGCTTTTCCGAAGGCCAGACGGCACTCGCGATTCTGCTCGGGACGCCGTATCTGGAGGAGCTGCATCCGGAGGGGCCCGCGTGATCGGGGTGATCGGGGGCTCCGGCTTCTACCGCTTCCTGGATGATGTCGAAGAGGTCGAGCTCGACACGCCGTTCGGCCCGCCGTCGGCGCCGCTCGCACTCGGTAGGCTCGGAGCTACCCGGGTTGCGTTCCTGCCGCGACACGGCCGGAGCCACGAGCTGCCGCCGCACCGCATCCCGTATCGCGCCAACATCTGGGCGCTGCGCGAGGTCGGGGTGACCCGTATTCTCGGGCCGAACGCCTCGGGCTCGCTGCGTCCCGAGCTCCGGTTAGGCGACTTCGTCATCTGCGACCAGTTCGTCGACCGCACTACCGGGCGCGACGACACTTTCTACGACGGCCCGACGACGACGCACGTCTCGGCGGCCGACCCCTACTGCGCCGATCTGCGGGAGATCCTCTACTCGACGGCACTCGAGCTCGGCATCGTCGCTCACGACCATGGGACGGTCGTTACGATCCAAGGGCCGAGGTTCTCGACGCGCGCCGAGTCGCGCTGGTTTCGGTCGCTCGGCGGTGACGTCGTCAACATGACCGCCTACCCCGAAGGATACCTCGCGCGCGAGCTCGAACTCTGCTACGCGAACATCTCGATGATCACCGACTACGACGCCGGCCTCGAAGAGGCCGAGGCGGTCACCCAGCAGGAAGTCGTCCGGGTCTTCGCCGCGAACAACGAGCACCTGCTGACGCTGCTGCGCGCAATCATCCCGAAGATCGGACCACAACCCGACGACACGTGCGCGCGTGCACTTCGACACGCCCGCTTCTAGCGCGGTGACTGCTTCGCGCCTCGTCGTCGCGCACTCCCTCGACGCGCTCCAAGACCTACCCAAGAACCTGTCCCAGTCTCGTACCTGCGTCGTGTTGCCTGTTCTTACAACACGCAACGGAGGCCGCGGGTGCCCACTGATCGCCAGCTGTCGATCGCTGAGAGTCGTATCTGAACAGAATAGGAACTCATGCTGCGTTGTCTCGCGCTGACCGTGGAGCCGGAAGCAGAGTATGGAAAACGTTTAGAGCAGCACGGGTTCGAACGAATCGACACCAGTAACCTCGTTGCGCCTACGAGCGCTCGAAGTTCGAAGACACCCGTCGCAAAGCGCGCAAGTTCGGAGCCAACGGAACAACAACCAAAGCCTACAAAAGGAGCTGAAAATGCCGGCGAAGGTCCTCATCAACCTCGCGACTGGACTCGAGGATGCGGAGCGGGTGACGGTCGCGTTCCTCGTCGCCAACGCAGCGATCGATCAGGGCAAGCAGGTGGTGATCTGGGCGACGAAAGACGCTGTCCGGCTCGGCCTACCCGGCGAGGCGAAAGGAGAGGCATGCGAAGGCTGCCCACCATTGGAGCTGCTCTTCCAACAATTCGCCGACGCCGGCGGCGAGCTCTGGCTCTGCCCGATCTGCCTCAACTCGCGCGGTCTGTCCGACAACGAGAAGGTCGCAAACACCAAGGTCGTAGGAGCCACTCCCCTATGGGAATGGGCCGGAGACGACACGACCGTCTTCAGCTATTAACTCCCATGCGAGGATGGCCGGCCCCGGCAGCAACCGACACCCGGCAGGTCGACCGCTCGCGTGGGCCAGCGTTCCGGAACGACGCCTGAGAAGCGAGCGTCGGCACAGGCCAGTGTGACTCTCCCCATCGTCGACCGTAGCGACGGCGTTACGCTGGTTGCGTGGGCGTCTTACGCGAGGTCGTCAAGGCGGATCTGCCGGTCTTCTACGAGTACGAGCTCGACCGGGAAGCGGCAGCGATGGCTTCTTTCCCGTCGCGCGAACGCGACGCGTTCATGGCGCGTTGGGCGAGACGCTCGCGGACGACTCGGCCCTGACTTGGACGGTCGTCTCCAACGGCGCGGTTGCCGGCAACATTGGCTGCTGGGAGGACGACGGACGCAGGCTCGTCGGGTACTGGATCGGGCGAGAGTTCTGGGGCCGCGGGCTTGCGACACAGGCCCTCGCGGAACTCCTCGACGTGGTCGACGCGCGCCCGCTGCACGCATACGTGGTGAAGGGCAACGTCGCGTCGATCCGTGTGCTCGAGAAGTGCGGGTTCGTCAAGGTTGGCGGGCACGCGGGCGACGACGGGATCGAGGAGCTCCTCCTGGAGCTGCGGGCATGAGGACAGACCGGAGCTTGGGGCTTAGGAGAGCGGGCGTGGCATGGGCCAGTGTTCCGGAATGACGCCTGACCTGTCGTATTAACGAGGACGCCGTGAGCGTCTAACTGCAACGAAGCCAACAACGGCGAAGAGCAGGGAGGTGGCGATCATCGCTCCGCCCACTGGGTGACGACCGCCGTCCG
>JBBQLT010000035.1:0-18267 GCA_038328165.1 Gaiellales bacterium | reverse complement strand
TTCCCCGGTGATCGTGGCGGCTACCTCGACCTGCACAACTTCCGCACGCGCGAATGGAAGCCAGCCCAACTCGCCGCGGGCATCGATCCGCCCCGTCGCGTCTACGATCTCCGCCACACCTTCGCGACCTTCGCCCTCCGTTCCGGTATCTCCACCTTCGACCTCTCCCGCTACATGGGCGCCAGCCTGACCATGATCGACCGCCACTACGGCCACCTCGCCCGCGACGGACGCGAACACGCAATCAAACTGCTCGACTCGCTCAACGCACCCGAGCACGCCCCGTGGACGCTCGTGGACACCGTGTGGACGTCGAAGCGAACCGCGGCGGTCACCGTCAAGAACGGAAAGGGCCGCTAAGCAGCCAGAACTACGAAGCCCTCTGCCGGACTCGAACCGGCGACCCCCTCCTTACCATTTTTTGCCTGTCGCTAGTAGCCGGCAGTTACCGCGTTTTGCGTTCTCGTGCACCCTTGGTGCACCCTCGTTTCCTGACCGTCCTGTCCTGCGAGTCTGCTCGATTCGTGTCGGGCGCGAAGATCTGGGGCGTTGCTGAACACGGAGACTGACTCCGCGCATCCCCTGACTACGTTGTGATCGTAGCTGGTGGAGGTTTTGGGCACCTGCTCATGCAGCTGTTTGCTCGAGTAGTTCGCGTATGTGGGTGAGAGCTGCTCGCAGGTTGTCCTGCGAGTTGGCGTACGAGACCCGTACGTAGCCTTCGCCGTGCGCGCCGAAGGCTGTGCCGGCGAGCAGGGCGACCCCGGCCTCGTCGAGAAGCCGGTCTTGCAGCTCCCTGGACGAGAGGCCGGTCTCGGCGATGTTGGGGAAGGCGTAGAAGGCGCCTGCGGGTTTCACACATGAGACGCCGGGGAGGTCGTTCAGCCCGTCGACGATCAGTTCACGGCGGGTGCGGAACTCCTCGATCATTGCCCGCACGTCGTCCATTGGCCCGGTCAGCGCGGCTACCCCGGCCAGCTGGTAGGCGGGTGGTGTGCAGGAGTGGCAGTTGATGAACAAGCGGGTCAGGGGCTCGACCAGCTGCTCGGGGACGGCGGCGTAGCCGAGTCGCCAGCCGGTCATCGCGAACGTCTTCGAGAACCCATCCAGGAGGATCGTCCGCTCCAGCAGGCCGTCGTAGCTGGCGATCGAGTCGTGCGCGCCGTCGTAGACCATCTCCGAGTAGACCTCGTCGGTGAGGACGAAGCAGTCATGCTCGGCGAGCAGGGTTGCGACCTCTGCGTTCACCTCGGCGGGAACGACGCCGCCGGTCGGGTTGGCCGGCGAGTTGAGGATCACCAGCTTCGTCCGCGGCGTGAGCCGCTCGGCAAGCTCCGCAGCCGTGAAGGCGAAGCCGCTCTCCTCGTGCAACGGCAGCGGCACCGGTGTCGCCCCTGCATAACGGATCACTGACTCGTAGATCGGGAAGCCCGGGTTCGGGTAGATCACCTCCTCACCAGGATCACAGGTCGCCAGCACGCCGAAGAAGAGGAACGGCTTCGCACCCGGGGCGACCAACACCCGGGCGGGGTCGACCGAGACGCCTCGTGTTCGCGTCAGGTAGTCGGCCGCTGCCTCCCGTAGCTCCGGCAACCCGGGAGCGGGACAGTAGTGGGTGAACCCGTCACGCAAGGCTTTGACGCCGGCTTCCACGATGTGCGCCGGCGTGTCGAAATCCGGCTCCCCGATCTGCAGGTGGATGATTTCCCGGCCCTCCGCCTCGAGCGCCTTCGCCCGCGCCAAGACCTCAAACGCGGTCTCCGTCCCCAACCGACCCAGACCCACCGACAGCTCCACAACCCAACCCCTTCCCCAATCGAGCGCCAAGCGCACCACCATTCATCGCACACAAACAACATCCACGCCAAGCCGAACGGCTCCACATCCGAAGCGAGATGACCCTTACTCGAGAGAAAGTCGGTAATGACGGGGTCAGTGCCGCGCACGTCCGACCTCGGGAGCCGCGGGGCTCCCGTTCTTCGGGCGAGCCTCGAGCTAACGGGCGGCGCCTCGGGCAGTACCTGGCCGCCGTCCACGATCAGGGTCTGGGCGGTGATGTAGCAGCCTTGGGCGAGGCGAGGAATCGTGCCGCCCAGCCGACGTCCTCCGGGGTCGCGTAGCGGCCCAGGTGCATGCCCGCATTCGCTGCCACGTTGTCGATCCGGCAATGCTCGGCGACGGCGCGACCGGTCACGGGCGCGGTCTGATCCGTGAGACTTTCCATGTCGATACAGCCGTGGCTGGCGAGAGTTCATCCCAGCGCCGAGGTAGATCGGCCTTTCGCCCGGGGGATTAAAAGTCTCGGCGGAACGCCTGCGACGAGCGACGCCAAACTGAAACAGGCTGCAAGAGGCCGGGATCACGACTGCAGCGAGCTGCGCCGTCCTGCAGGTGGTGGAGACAACCCGGTGCTCCCCGTGGTACTCCCGGCATCGTGGCGTGGCGGGTGCGTGGATCGCAGTTAAGAGGCGGCGGCTCGAGTCCGGCTGACAGCTGACAACGGGCCATACGAACTTCTCGACCTCAGCCTCTCCGCGCGATGAGTTCCGGCTGAAGCTGATCTGCTACCTGACTATGACGTATGGAGTTCGAGAGGCCTCAATTCGACCGCGCGCTAGGCGACGAGTCTAACGAGCGCCGACATGATCACGAAGAGAGCGAGCAAACTCGCAAGCATCCAGAGGACGTCGGCGGCTCGGACGTCGCGATCAGGCCCATGCCGTCCCGACTGCGAGGGCGGTCGATTGCTCGGCACGGTCTACCGCCGTTCTGGGCGGGATTCCATCTGCGGCGAGCAGGCCGGGAAGGGATCCACAAGCCCGTATCGGAGGCCCGACCTCGAATCGTAGCCGAGCACCATGCGGCTCTTCCTCAAGCCCTGGTTCCACATCACGCACTACTCTTTCTCGTGCGACTCTTGACCTGGTCGCAAGACAGGCTCGTTCGTGGGAGCTGAACGACTTCGCGCTCGCGGCTCCGGATTGGCTGCCTGACGGCGAGTTGACCTCTCCCGCCGGCCGCGTCCCGGCCGACGAGATCGGAGCGCGAATTGACTGCCTTCCACGAACGCTTCACCGACCTGAAGGTCACAGTGCTGAACGTGTTCGCGACGGCCGATGCGGCGAAGGTCGCGATCGAGTGGGACGGAAGTGACGCGGCAGTGACGGCGTGCGAGGGATCACGCACGATGCGATCATCGTCGACCTCGTCGAGGGGATTATCGCCTCTGGCGTGAGTACTTCGACCTCGGTGGCTCCGTCGAGGCCGTCCCCACAGCCACGTAGCGGCGCTTCGTCTACCCCGGTTCACGAAGAGCCGCAACCTGGCCGGTGTGCGGGAGGATTGAGACGGCGAGGTGAGGTTGGTGGCTGCGCTACGGAAGGGTCGCTTGATGGTTGCGGTCCCGGTCGTGCTGGCGTTTGGCGTCGTGCTTGCCTCCCAGGCATACGGTAGTGCGCGAGGCCGCTCGCTTGACCGGCGGCTCGCGCACCGCTTGCAGCAGATCGGGTTCACGAGCCGGATCGAGTCGACCCTC
Organism: Gaiellales bacterium; assembly: GCA_038328165.1. GTDB lineage: Bacteria > Actinomycetota > Thermoleophilia > Gaiellales > Gaiellaceae > PALSA-600. The sequence goes on along the minus strand of JBBQLT010000035.1, from coordinate 14,732 downwards.
CCGGAGCCGTTGGGGCGTCGGCGAAACCTGAGGGTCGCGAACATCGGTCGACTGCTCTGGTTCACACCGTAACGGAGCTGAACGGCGACAACACGTGTGCGGGCTGTCACTCGCGGACGAACGGATTCGGGGACACGCAGCCAATCGCGATCGGGATCGACAACAACGGCGTCGTCGGTACCGGCCGTACCGGGCCTCGCAACATGCGTTGCGCGCCGATGGTGATCAACACCGCGTTCTTCCCGGAACCGGAAGCAATGTCGCTGTCGGCCGAGCCGTACCTGCTCGACGCGCAGGCGTTCATCCCGCCAACCGAGCGCACCGAGGTAGCGGGTTTCGGCTTCCGCGGCGACAATGACGCGATCCGCGCCGAAGTGATGCGCCGTCTGAACGACGTTCCTGCCTACCGCAAGCTCTTCGGCGAGGTCTTCCCCGCGGTCCGCCGCGGTGACCCGACCACCTTCGACGCGCTCACCGACCCCGAGAGACGAGGCGCGCTGCTCTTCTTCGGCCAAGCGGGCTGCGCCTCATGCCACGCCGTAGCTGGCAACTCGAACGAGATGTTCACCCCAACGCCGCCTTCAGCACGCACCGCGCACATGCAGCGCGAAGGACCAAACCCACAAGTCCGTCCGGCTCGTCTCGACGATACAAACCGCTCTGCCGCTGTCAGTCTTTGGGCAAGGATCGCTGAACCGAGGAGACGACCCGTCCGGCGCGGAGGACGGTACGAGCCCCCGGGCGTCGTGCAATCGCCTCCCTCAAGGAGGACGCATCCAGCACCACGAGATCGGCCGGGTCGCCGGGCTCGATCCGCGTTCGGCCGCCGCAGATACCGGCGAGCAAAACGTCCTCGTCATCGACGTGGGCGCCGATCGCTGCCAAGAAGGCGGCCTCAAGGGGGTCGCAATCCCCGTAGGGGTAGAAAACGTCGCGGACGTTGTCACTTCCGAACCGCACGGGCACGCCAGCCTCGACGAGATCGCCAATGAGCGTGATCCCGCGGCCTCCCGGAGCGCTGCCTCCCCGGCCCTGCATGAAGAGGTTCGTGGCGGGCAGCGCGACGACCGTAATTCCGGCGGCTGCGACGGTGGTGATCGTGCGCCGTGCTAGATCAGAGGTGACCGATGCGAGCGAGCAGCAGTGGCTCGCTGTCACCCTGCCCTCGAGGCCGCGCTCGAGCGTGGCCTCGGCGAGCCGCTCGAGCCAGAAGACGCCGGGATCCGTCGTCTCATCGACGTGCAGGTCGATCGGCAACCCCAGAGAGCGGCCGAGGTCGAGCATCCGCTCGATGGACGCGCCGGGGTCGGGATAGAAGGCTGGCACCGCCCCAAGCAGATCGGCTCCGAGCTGCGCGGCCGCTGTCAGTCGCCGCTCCCCATCGGGGCTCACGGGATCGCAAAGCGCCGTCGCGAAGGCGACCAGCTCGAGCTGGAGCCGGCCGGCGAACGCCGCGCGCGCGGCGATCGCGGCTCGCAGGGCCCGCTCCTCGACCACGCTGTCGACGTCGACGTGCGAGCGGACCGTCAGCGAACCGTGGCCGAGCGCTCGATCGAGGAAGGCGGTCTCGCGAGCGAAGATCTGTTCCACGCTGGCACCGGCGCGGAGGGCGCGGGAGAGCTCGATGGCGTCCACGAGCGAACGCGGCAGCCGCGGCCCTGGGGCGTAGGCACGCTCGGCGTGGACGTGGAGGTCCGCGAAAGCAGGGAGCGCGAGTCCCCGCGCCGGCCCGACAGCAGGCCGGACCGCGCCTACACGCCCGCCGACGAGCTGGAGCTCGTAGGTCCCGTCCCGTCCGGGCAGGAAGACGGGCCCGAGCAGCTCCGGTGCATCGGTGCGCGAGTTCTCTATGAGCCGCATTCTCAACCATGATGTCTCAGACTGGATAGGGTTCATGACTGCTGGGTGATATCGACTCCGACTCCGACTCCGACTCCGCGGAGCAAGGGAGGTGCTGATGAAGCTCGAAGGCGCACGATGTCTTGTCACCGGCTGCTCGTCTGGCCTCGGGCGCGCGCTCGTTGAGGCGCTCGCGGAAGAGGGCGCGCACGTTCTCGCGACAGCGCGCCGGTGCGAGTCGATCGCGGACCTCGAGGGCGACGATGTCGAGCTTCACGAGCTTGACGTGACGGACGACGCTCGGGTGCGCAGCCTGGTCGAGCGCGTCACCCCACTCGACCTACTCGTCAACAACGCCGGCTACGGGTTGTTCGGAGCAGTCGAGGAAATCTCGGACACGGAGCTGTACGAGCAGTACGAGACGAACTTCTTCGGCCCGTGGCGCCTTTGCCGGGCCGTCCTACCAGGAATGCGTGGCCGTGCTCGCGGCATGATCGTGAACATCTCCTCCTTCGCCGGGCGGGTCCCGTTCCCAGAGGGCGCGGCCTACCGCAGCTCGAAGTACGCGCTCGAGGGGCTGAGCGGGTGTCTCTACTTCGAGGTTGGCCACTTCGGCATCCGTGTCCTCAGCGTGCAGCTCGGAGACCTGGCCACCGGCTTCAGCCGGTCACTTAGACGTCCGGGGGCCCAGGCGGACGGCGCCCCCTACGCGCCGATGCGCGAGGATGTCGACCGCGTCTTTCCGCTCATGTGCCCGTCGCGGCTGCCGCCTGACAAGGCGGCGCATGCGATTCTGGAGGAAATCAAGAGGGACAGCGGCCCCCTCCGCATAACCATCGGGGAGGACGCGGCGCGCCTGATCGCGCTCGGCGTTACCGGCGACGACGCCTACGAGCGCTACGTCGTCGACGAGCTCGGGTTCGCGTGGCACCGACGAGCGACTCCGGGCATAAAGCCTACTTCCCCCTGAAAAACGGGTGAGCCTTCAGGTGTTGGCTGGTGGTCTCGGCCCGTTCGGCTGCCGGTAGGTGCCCTGCCCTGGCGGATCAGGTCAGAAGCGTCATCCGTTGGAGGTTGTGGGCGAGGGCGATGCCGCCGACCCAGGTTTGCGCGCCGGGGAGGCTTCGTAGGCAGGTGCGGCGGAGCCCTTTGCGTTTCAGCTGCGAGCCGACCCTCGAGGCCGTTGCGGTAGCGGCGTGTCCAGCCGCGGCTGTAGTCGATCGGCGCCGCGCGTTGCTGGCGTGGGATGACGGTGTCGCGGATCTGCTGGCAGGTGCGCACCGTCTACGCCGACCGCGGTTTCGGCACGAGCAGAGCCGACGCCGCGCTCGCCTGCCGTCCACCTTCGCCAGCTCAGGCGGTAGCTCACCCAGCTCCGCCGGCAAAACCGCCTCCCACAAGCTCTCGCCGACCGACCGCTCCCGCAACATCCCGCACCCCAAATCGCTGATTTGCAGCAACTTTAGGACCCGCAGCGGACAGACCGGACACCGCGAAGACGACGACTGTTTCAGGGGGAAGTAAAGCCTATGCCTCCCTGCTTTCACTGGTAAGACGTCTGCTATGGTCCAGCTAGCGTGGACAAACGAACGCCGACCGATAAGACGAAGAAGCCGCGGCGCAGCCCTCTTACGAGCGTCAAGCGCATCCAGAAGAGTCACGAGGTGCGCAGGCAAATCGAACGCGCGATCGACCGCGGCGACTTCGTGGCGAGCGAGCGACTGCCCTCGGAGCGCGAACTCGTCGAGATGCTCGGCGTCAGCAGGGTGAGCGTTCGCGAGGCGTTGAGCTCGCTCGAGGCGATCGGCCTGATCGAGATCCACCAGGGCCGAGGCTGCTTCGTCGCCGACGGCCGCTCCGGCTATCTTGACCCGGCGGCACGCTGGCTCGCCCACCACAAAGACGAGGTGCTCGACCTACTCGGCGTGCGTGGCGCGCTCGAAGAGTTCGCTGTCCGCTCGGCCGTCGAGCGCCGCCACGAGAGGCAACTTGAACGGATCGTCGCCGTCGAGCGCGAATTCGCGACCGCCGCAGCCGCTGACGAGCAGGACACGGCTCGGCTAGTCGAGCTCGACATCGAGTTCCACGACGCAATCGCCGAGGCGAGCGGGAACCGGTTGCTCCGCGACCTTCTCCGGGATCTGAACGACTACCTCGGCGAGTCCCGCCACGCCGCTTTGGCGCCGGTCGGCCGACCGGCGAAGTCCGCCACCGAGCACGCAGCGATCGTCGACGCGATCGAGGCGAGGGATGCCCAGGTGGCAAGTGCTGCGCTCGCCCGCCACATCGACTCGGTGCGCTTGACGATCGTCGCCGCGCTTGCCGGGCAGAAGAAGTTAACGAGCGGAGGGACCGGAAGGAGGCGATATGAGCTTGAAGACCGTCAGCAGGCGCGAGTCAGCGTGGACGCTGCTGCGGCTGCCCACTAGTGGGCAGCCTTTCGTCTTCGCGGGCGGAGGCGGCTTCGAGAGCGCGGATCCGGCGACCGGCGAGCAAGTCGCCGAGCTCGCGGGCTCGACCGGAGCTGATGTCGATGAGGCTGTCTCGCGTGCGGTCTCTGCCTTCTTCGAGAGCCGCTGGGCGAACGACGGGACCCTGCGGGCACGCGTCCTCAACCGCTATGCTGAGGCGTTGCGCGACAACGTCGAGCGCCTCGCGGAACTGCTCACCCGCGAGCAGGGAAAGCCGTTGTCGGAGGCGCGAAACGAGCTACGTAGCTCGATCAGCTTCGTCGAGTTCTACGCCGGCCTCGCCCGCACCGTCTACGGGCGTTCGATCGTTCTGAACGAGAACGTGCACGGTGTGGTGCTCCGGGAGCCCGTGGGCGTCGTAGCAGTGATCACACCTTGGAACTGGCCGTTGACCCTCCTCTACCGCTCGCTCGCGCCCGCCCTGGCGGCCGGCAACGCGTGCGTAGTGAAGCCGGCGAGCCTCACCTCCGCCGTCACCGTCGAGGCTCTCGCGCTACTCGCCGCCGACCCGGAGCTCCCGGGCGGGATTGTCACCTGCGTGCTCGGTCCCGGCGGCGTCGTCGGCGACGCCCTCGTCGGGCACGAGGGCGTCGACATGATCGCCTTCACGGGGGACTCTACGACTGGTGTTCGGGTAATGCAGCGCGCGGCGGAGGGGCTCAAGAAGGTCGCGCTCGAGCTCGGCGGCAAGTCGCCAAACGTTGTCTTCGCGGACGCCAACCTCGAGAAAGCCCACGCCGGAGCGGAGAACGCGATTTTCAACTCCTGCGGCCAAATTTGTACCGCAGGAAGTCGCCTGATCGTCGAGGCGCCCGTCTACGAAGAGTTCGTCGAGAGGCTCGCTGGCACCGCCGGCGCATTGCGGATTGGTGATGGGCTCGACGAGTCGACCCAGCTCGGCCCCGTCGTCTCTGCGGGCCAGCAGGAGCGGATCATCAAGTTCGTCGAGCTCGGTCGCGCCGAAGGCACGCTCGTCGCCGGGGGCGCCCACCTCGACCGCCCGCCGTATGACGCGGGCCACTTTGTTGCGCCTGCGATCTTCACCGATCTGCCGCCTGAGTCGGCACTCATACGCGAGGAGATCTTTGGACCCGTGCTCGTCGTTCAGCGCTTCGAGGACGAGGACGAGGCGATCGCGCTCGCGAACGGCACCGATTATGGGCTCGCGGCCGGCCTCTGGACACAGAACCTTGATCGCGCCTGGCGCATGGGGAGGAAGATCCGAGCGGGGACGATCTGGATCAACACCTACCACCACTTCTACAACGAGACCGAGGTAGGTGGGTTCAAGCGCTCCGGAGTCGGCAGACAGGGCGGCGTCGAGGGCTTCTACGAGTTCACCGAGACGAAGCACCTGAACTTCGACGGGAACTCGACACTCTGGTAACGATCACGGAAGTCGTCCCGCATGGGAGCGCGGCGTGAAGCGCTCGCACTCGATTAAGTTCGTGTGACCAGAGCTCGCACTTCCTGAGCGCGCCCGCCGCGCCGCGGAACACGGCTTCGACGCGGTCGAAATCTGGGACTGGCGGGGCGAAGACGTCGACGGCAGCGCCGAGGCTTGCCACCCGAGCGGCATCGAGCTCGCCGTCTTGTTCCACCAGCAGCTCGTCGGCCGACGGTTGATCGAAAACCTTCTCGAGGCGCTCCCGCACGTCGGCCCTGTCCACCTTGCTGACGCGGCGGGGCAGCACCACGCCTGGCACCGGCGAAATCAGCTTCCAGGGCCTCAAGAGAGTGCTCGACGAACACGGGCTTCGACGGCAGCGTCGCTATCACCGTCCATGAGCACGATCTCGAACGTCAGATGGCGCGACGGGACCTTGACATTTGCGTTCGTTACATGAAGGATGTCAGACCACTGACCACACCTGGACCGGGCGAGCGAGGAGGAGCGGATGGAGGATGGTGGTTCGACGCGCGCAGAGCTGGTCACTCTGTACCGGACAATGCTCCTGATCCGCCGCTTCGAGGAGCGTGCGGCCGAACTTCGGCAGGAGGGCTTCATACCCGGCTTTCTCCACCCTTACATCGGCCAGGAGGCGGTCGCGGTAGGCGTTTGCGCGGCGCTCGGTGCCGAAGATGTGATCACCAGCACCCATCGCGGCCACGGACACATGCTCGCCCGCGGCGCCGACCCGAGGCGCATGTATGCCGAACTCTATGCACGCGTGGACGGGTACAACCGCGCCAAGGGCGGCTCACTACACATGATCGACACCGGGCTCGGGTTCCTGGGCGCGAACGGGATTGTCGGCGGCGGCATCCCTCTCGCCACGGGCGCTGGCTTGCAGCGCAAGCGCGAGGGCAACGCGGGCGTCGCCGTTTCGTTCTTCGGCGACGGCGCGACCAACCAGGGCGCCTTCCACGAGTCGCTCAACCTCGCCTCGCTCTGGAAACTGCCCGTTCTCTACGTGTGCGAGAACAACCTCTACGGGGAGTTCACGCGTCAGGACAAGCACCAGCCGATGACTGACATCGCACGGCGCGCGGACAGCTATGCGATGCCTGGAGTGGTCGCCGATGGCAACGACGTGCTCGACGTGCTCCGAGTCGCCCGCGAGGCGCGCGCCCGGGCCGCCGCCGGCGAGGGGCCGACGTTGATCGAGGCGAAGACCTACCGGCACCGCGGCCACTATGAGGGCGACATGGGCGCCTACCGACCGCCGGACGAGGTGCGAGAGTGGCTAGCGCGCGACCCGATCGTTACCTTCGGGGCGTGGCTCGTTGAGCGCGGCAGCGTCCCGCAAGGCGAGCTCAACGAGATCGCGGCGCGGATCGAGAACGAGCTGGAGGACGCCGCGGCGTTCGCCGACGCGAGCCCGCACCCACAGCCAGACGAGGCGCTCGAGGACGTCTACCGCGACACGTACGAGGGGATGGCGCTGCGATGAGATTGATCAGCTACGCGGCCGCGATCAACGAAGCGCTCAACGAGGAGATGGAGCGCGACAGCGAAGTCTTCCTACTCGGGGAGGACATCGGCGAGTCGGGCGGTGTCTTCGGGGTCACGAAGGGCCTTCAGGAGCGCTTCGGCGCCGACCGGGTCCTCGACACGCCGATCTCGGAGGAGGCGATCGTCGGTGCTGCAGTCGGTGCCTCGCTGCTGGGCGGGCGTGCAGTGGTCGAGCTGATGTTCAGCGACTTCTCTGCACTCGCGATGGACATGATTGCGAACCAGGCGGCGAAGACCCACTACATGAGCGGGGGGCAGCTGACGGCCCCCGTGACGATCCGGCTCGTGACTGGCTATGTCGGCTCAGGAGCCGCCCAGCATTCGCAGAGCCTCGAAGCGTGGTTCACGCACATTCCGGGCCTCAAGTGCGTCGCTCCCTCAACTCCGGCCGACGCGAAGGCGCTGCTGAAAACCGCGATCCGCGATCCTGACCCAGTCTGCTACTTCGAGCACAAGCTGCTCTACAACCGCAAAGGCGAGGTTCCGGACGCGATCGAGCCGCTGCCATTCGGTCAGGCGCGCATCGTGCGCGAGGGCAGCGACGTGACGATCGTCGCCTACCTGAAGATGGTACTGGACGCTGTCGAGGCCGCCGAGATCCTGGCCGAGGAGGGCATCTCCGCCGAGGTGTTCGACCCCCGCAGCCTCGTCCCGTTCGACCGCGACGGGTTGCGGCGCTCGCTCGAGCGGACAGGCCGCCTGGTAATCGTCCACGAGGCGCCGACTCGCGGCGGCTTCGGCGCCGAGATCGCCGCGATCGCCGCTGAGGAGTACTTCGACCTGCTGCGCGCGCCGATAGCCCGCGCCTGTGGCGCGAACACGCCCATTCCGTACGCGCCCGAGCTCGAGAACCGGGTCATTCCCGATCCGACGCGAATCGCCGACGCGGCCCGCGCGCTTGTCGAGGCCGGCTCGGCCGTCCACTGAGCGCATGGCGACGATTATCAAGCTGCCGAAGTTCGGGCTCACGATGGAGGAGGCGACGATCAACGAGTGGCTGGTCGGCGTCGGTGAACGGGTGGATCAGGGGGCTGTGATCGCCACGATCGAGAGCGAGAAGGTCGAGATCGAGCTACCCTCGCCCGCAAGCGGGATCCTCGCGCAGCATCTCGTCGCGGCCGGACAGACTGTGGCGGTCGGAAGCCAGCTCGCGGTGCTCGTCGCCGACGCCGTCGAGCTCGGCGCTTACGAGGCGCGCTAAGGATGCCAGTCGTCACGATCCAGATGTGGGAGGGCCGGACCGTCGGGCAGAAACGCAGACTCGTCCGAGCGATTACCGACGCAATGGTCGAGCACGCGGGCGCACACCCGGACGCGCTTCATGTGGTGATCCAGGAGATCCCGAAGGACAACTGGGGGCGCGCCGGCGTCCTCGGGTCAGACAGGAGGGACACATGACCGAGATCGACGTGCTCGAGCCTGAGCGGACCGCGCTGCTCGTGATCGACATGCAGAACGCCTTCTGCCACGTGGAGGGCACGCTCGGCATCTCCGGCGTCCCGATCGAGCCGGCACGCGTGATCATCGAGCCGATACGCGACCTCGTCCTCCGCTGCCGCGATGCCGGCGTGCGCGTGCTCTGGGCCCAACAGGAGCACTTCCCCGCTGACGCGAGCAGGGCGCGCAAGCGAATCGCTGCGCACACGGCCAAGCGCAGCCGCGTGTCTGCCCTCTCGGGCACGTGGGACATGGAGTTCGTCGAGGAGCTGAAGCCCCTCGCGGAAGAAGTCGGGATCGTGATCCGTAAACACCGTTTCGGGTGCTTCCACGAGACGCGCCTCGAGCAGGTGACGCGTATGCTCGGTGTCGACGCGCTGCTCGTCTGCGGCACGAGTGCGAACGCGTGTGTGGAAACAACCCTGCGCGAGGCGTACCTGCGCGACTACGACGTCGCCGCTGTCACCGACTGCATCGCCGCCGTCCGTCCTGAGTGGGTTCCGACCGCCGAGGCCGTGTGGAAGCAGTACCTCGGCGTGCTGACCACCCACGAGGAGGTGATCGATTGGCTCGGGCGCGGTTCCGCGCCGCGGGCGCTCGAGCTCGGCCACCTCCTGCTGCAGACGAGCGACCTCGAGCGGGCGGAGGCCTTCTATCTGGGCTTCCTTGGCCTCTCGGTGCGCGACCGCGGCACGTTGCGTGACGGTCGTCCACTGACCGTGACGCGCGAGGGCCTGGGCCTCACGAACAGCCGGCCGGACGGGAACGGCGGACCCATAGACCACATTGCTTTCCGGGCGCGCGACGTGCGCGGCCTCGCCGACCAGGCGCGGCGCGACGGAATCAGTGTCGTGCGCGGGCCCGAGGCGTCCTCGTACGGCCTCTCGCTCTACCTCCTTGACCCAGACGGAAACCAAGTCGAAGTGTTCGGCTCGGCGGACGAGGAATGACTGATGCGATTGCCTCACCGGGCAACCTCGTGCTCGACATCCGGGCTAAACTCCAACGCGCCATGCAGGAGCACGGGCTAGATGCGCTCATCGCCACCTCGCCGGAGAACGTCGCCTGGACGTCGGGCGCTGCACCTCCCTCGCAGAAGACGGTCCGCTCGCGGCTTGCGGCCGCGATCGTGCCCGCCGACGGCGGGAGCGAGTTAGTCGCGATCGCGCTAGAGGGCCCGGTTGTGCGCACGCAGTCGCGGCTCGACTCGCTCCGTCTTTACCAGGAGTTCATCGAAGACCCCGTCGAGGTCTTCGCCGACTCCGCGCGGCAGCGCGGGCTCGAGCAGGGAACGATCGGCGTCGAGGAGACCCACCTCTCGCACGCCGACTACGCGAAACTCGCGGGCGCGCTCCCGGGAGCGCGCCTGACCCGAGCTGACGAGCTCTTCGCCAAGCTGCGCATGGTCAAGACGCCGGCCGAGGTAGAGGCGATCCGCGATATCGGCGGCGTGGCGGAGCGGATAGCGGTCGAGGTCTGCGAGCGCTTCGGCGCAGGCTCGAGCGAGCGCGAGATCGCGAACTTCGTCGCCGAGCGCTATGCCGAGGCGGGCGGCGACGGGCTGACGATGCTCGTCGTCGGCTCCGGGCCGCGCTCGGCCGCGGTCAACGCACCGCCGACGAGCCGGGTACTGGAGCGGGGCGACATGCTTCGCCTCGACATCATCGGCACGAAGGGCCGCTACCACTCCGACGTCGCGCGCACCGCGGTCGTCGGCGAGCCGACCGCCGAGCAGCAACGCGTGTATGACCTCCTGTACGGCGTCCATCGGCGCTGCCTCGCGGCGCTGCGGCCGGGCGCGCTCACCTCCGACGTCTACGCGATCTACCGTCAGGCGATGGACGACGCGGGGCTGCCGCCGTACCACTTCGTCGGCCACGGTCTCGGCATCACGCTCCACGAGGACCCGTTCGTGAACGCGCTCTCGGCGATCCCGCTGGAGGAGGGGATGGTGCTCTGCATCGAGCCGCTGACGCTGCTCGAAGGCCACTTCGGCGTGCAGATCGAGGACGAGGTGCTGATCACCGCGGACGGCTACGAGCCGTTCACGGAGGCCGGTGGGCTGACGCGGATGGACGCATGAAGATCACGGCCTGCGAGGTGTTCCTGGTCGCTGTGCCGGCGCGGCGGGAGCACACGTGGGCCTCGAAGATGGAGACCCCGATCGGCCACCACGCGATCGTCCGGCTCGATACCGACGAGGGCGTGAGCGGTTGGGGCGAGGCACCGGCGATCGCGACCTGGGGCGGCGCGCACGGCCACCACTACGGCGAGACGCCGGAGACCGTCAAGCACATGGTCGAGGCGTACCTGCTCCCGGCGGTGCGCGGGCTCGACCCCGCTGAGATCGCGGTTCTGCATTCCCGCATGGACAAGGTGGTCAAGGGCCACCCGTACGCGAAGGCGGCGGTCGACATCGCGTGTCACGACCTCGCCGGCAAGGCGCTCGGCATTCCCGTGTCGACCCTGCTCGGCGGGCGGCTCCGCGACGGGATCGAGGTCACGCACTCGCTCGGGATCATGGAAGTCGAGCGCTGCGTCACCGAGGCCGAGCAGGCCGTCGCCGAGGGCGCGTTGACGATCAAGTGCAAGACCGGGCTCGACCCCGGGCGCGACGTCGAGCTCGTGCGTCGTCTACGGGAAGCGCTTGGCGATGCTGTCAAGATCCGCGTCGACGGCAACGAAGGCTACCGCACGGTGACCGAGGCGATCGAGGTGACACGGCGTCAGGAGGAATACGGGATCCTGCTCTGCGAGCAGCCGGTCGCCGGCGCCGAGGGTCTCGCGCGCGTGGCCGAGCGGATCGAGTCGCCGGTGATGGCCGACGAGTCCGCCTGGACGGTGCACGACATCCTGGAGCTCCACGAGCTGCGCGCAGCGGAGTGCTTCTCCTGTTACGTGACGAAACCCGGTGGCCTCCACCGAGCGCGGCAACAGGCCGAGCTAGCGGCCGCTCTCGGCATCTACTGCGACATCGGCGGCTCGATCGAGCTCGGCATCGGCAACGCCGCCAACCTCCACCTCGGGGCCGCACTGCCGAACGCGATCCTGCCCTCGGTCTGCCCAGTCACGAAGCCGGCCGGCGCGGACGGGCCCGAGATCGCCGGCATCTACTACCTCGACGACATCGTGACGGCCCCGTTCCGCTTCGAGAGCGGACGGGTGATGGCGCCGGCCGGCCCTGGGCTCGGTGTCGAGGTCGATGTCGAGAAGCTCGCGCGCTACACGGTCTGACGGTATGACGGCCGTCGCGGTGATCGGAGCGGGAGCGGGCGGGGCATCCGCCGTCGTCGAGCTTTCGCTCGCGGGTCACGAGGTGCGCTGGTGGAACCGGAGGGAGGCCACGATCACGCCGTTTCGCGAGGCGGGCGGTGTGCGCTACGACGGGGTGCTTGGAGAGGGGCTCGCGCGGCCTGCGGCCTTCGCGGTGACTCTCGGAGAGGCGCTCGCCGGTGTGGAGATCGCGATGGTCTGCCTCCCGTCGCTCGCCCATGAAGCCGTTGCGCTCGCGCTTGCGAACGTGACCGTGGCTTGCCCCGTCCTCCTCAACCCCGGTCACACGGGCGGCGCACTGCACGTCGCCGAGGTCTTCCGCGAACGCGGGCTCGCGCCACCCCGCCTCGTGGAGCTGTCGACGCTGACCTACGTCGCGCGCAAGCCCGCTCCGGACGCGGTGCGCATCACCGGCGCAGCAGGTCGCGTATGGGCTGCGTGTCTGCCTGGCGCCGAGGAGGCTCTGGCGCTTGCGCGCTCGCTCTACCCGGCCGCGACACCGGCCCGGGATGTGATCGCTTCGAGTCTCGCGAACGTCAACCTCGTCCTCCACACTCCTGGAGCAATCCTTTCGGCGGCCTGGGTCGAGGCAACCGGCGGAGACTTCCGGTTCTACGTGGACGCGATGACGCCCGGTGTAGCGCGCTCGATCGAAGCTCTCGACCGCGAGCGACTCGCCGTCGCGGCAGCGTTTGGGCACGAGCTGCCGCCGCTCGGTGAGGAGATGGCGGCAATCGGTACCGCTCTCGCGGCCGACGACCTGCGCGCGGCCATCGCGGGGGGCGAGGCGAACAGGACGATCAAGGCGCCCGACTCGCTCGCGCACCGCTACTACGCGGAGGATTTCGGCTACGGACTCGTGCCGCTGCTCGAGCTTGCGAAGATCGGCGGCGTGGAGGCCGCCTATGCAGCGGCGCTCGTCGAGGTCGCCTCGGTGCTGCGCGGCGAAGACGTTCGCGTGAGCGGACTGACGGCGCAGAGGCTCGGCATCGCCGGCCTCGATCGCAATGGCCTGCTCGCGTTGGTGCGGGAGTCGGCATGAGCTTGGCCGGGATCCGGATCGCCGTCGTCGGGGGCGACGAGCGGGAGCAGGAGATCGCGCGGCTGGCCGCGAGCGAGGGTGCCGAGGTGTCGGCATACGGCTTTCCCTGGCCGGAAGGCGGGATCGGCGACGTCACGCTTGCGGCGAGCGCGGCAGAGGCGATGCGCGGCGCGCGCTATGCGCTCTTCCCGATTCCGGGGATCGCGGCTGACGGCTCGCTCTTCGCACCGGCCGCGCCCGAGCGGATCGTCCCGGATGAGACGCTGCTCGGCGGGCTCGCCCCGGGAGCGCACGTGATCCTCGGCACCGCCGACGAGCGGCTGCGCACCGCCGCAGTCGCGACCGGTGTCACGCTCCACGAATACGAGGACGACGAGGAGCTGATGCTCGAGCGCGGCCCCGCGATCGTCGAGGGTGCGCTGCAGCAGGCAATCGCCAACACGCGGACCACAATCCACGCCTCGCAGGTGGCGGTCGTCGGCCATGGCACGATAGGGAGCCTGCTCGCCAGGACGCTCGTCGTGCTCGGCTCGCACGTCACCGTCGTCGCGCGCAACCCCCTCCAGCGGGCAGCCGCCCGAGCCGCAGGCGCAAAGGCGAGCCCGCTCGACGAGCTAACCACTGTCGCGGCCCGCTCGGCCATGCTCTTCTCTACCGTCCCTTCCGCCGTCGTCGGGCGCGACGCGCTCGCCGGCATGGCAAAGGGCTCGTTCGTGATGGATCTGGCCGCGCCCCCCGGCGGGGTCGACCTCGACGCAGCCCGAGAGCTCGGGCTCGTCGCGGTGTGGGCCCGAGGTCTCGGCCGCCGCGCGCCGATCACCGTCGGAGCGAGCCAGTGGGGCGGCATCCGCAGACGCATTCAGGCGATCGAGGAGGAACGCGAATGAAGGCCGATCTCGTCATCCGCAACGCGAGGGTTGTGACGCATCTCGGCGAGTTCCACGGCGGCGTCGCCGTCGTTGGCGAGCAGATCGTGGCCGTCGGCGCCGACGATGCGCTCCCGTCCGGCGCGCGCGAGATCGGCGCCGACGGCCGCGTGCTCATGCCCGGCGTCATCGACCCGCACTGCCACCTCGGCGTGAACTACCCCTACGACGAGGACATGCGCACCGAGACGGCGCAGGCGGCGCGCGGCGGGCTCACCACGATTCTGCTCTACATCCGTACCAAGGAGCCGTCCTACATCCCGTTCTACAAGGAGCGCTCGGCGGTCGGCGAGGAGAACGTCCACATCGACTTCGGCTTCCACTTCGGCATCCAGCGCGAGGAGCACATCCACGAGATCGACGCGATCGTGGCCGAGACGGGCGTCCGCTCGTTCAAGCTTTACTTCGGCTACGAGGCGGACAACCCGATCGGCATCGTCCCGGCGACCGACGGCTGGGTGTACGCGACGATGCGCAAAGCGGCCACGATCCTGGGCGGCGTCGTCTCGGTCCACTGCGAGAACACGGGCATCGCCACCTGGCTCAAGGAGGAGCTGATCGCGACCGGCCGCCAGGATCTCGGCGCGTTCACCGAGTCGCGGCCGGCGTTCTGCGAGGAGGAGACGATCGGCCGCATGATCTTCCTCGCCGAGCTGACCGGCTGCCCGCTCTACATCGTGCACACCACGGTCGGGCAAGGGCCGGTGATCGCCGAAGCAGCCCGCGCACGCGGCGTCGACGTCACCATCGAGACGTGCCCGCACTACCTGACGCGCTCCTGCTACGAC
>JBBQLT010000034.1:0-18499 GCA_038328165.1 Gaiellales bacterium | reverse complement strand
GACGGTCTCGGTCGGCAGCGGCGACACAACACTGGATAGTCAGACCACTACGGGACGACACTCGGAATCGAGTCAGCCGCCGCCGACCGAGCCTGCGCCACCCATCGGACGCAACCGCCCCCCGAGAATGACACTGAGTTCGCGAATGTCCCCCGAGGCGCTTCGTTCCCGGCCGCAGCTCCCCGAAGGCCTGCAGGTGATCGTCGGCTGCGGCGGTGCGCGTATGTCGTGAGCCCGGCCGGCGCCAGCGCAGTTAGTGTCATCGAGGTGAAGGTCACTGCTGAGGCCGCGCGGCGGTTTCTCGTGGCACGGCACTTCCTCTCACCTGGGCGGTCTGTCGAGGGAGGCCTCGATGGGGTGCTCGAGGTCTTTCGGAAGCTCGGGTCGGTTCAGTTCGATCCGATCGCGGTCGCTGGCCGCAACCACGACCTCGTGCTGCACGCGCGCGTGGCCGACTACGAGCCCGCCTGGTGCGACTTGCTCTACGAACGCCGGGAGATCTTCGAGACGACCAACAAGGCGCTGTCGTTCATTCCGGCGAGCGAGTTCCCCTGGTTCCGTTCGAACGGGGGCCGCAAGGGGTCCCGGTTCCACAGCGCGGCCCTCGCCGACAGCGCCGCGGTGGCCGAGCGCGTGCTCGAACGGATTCGCGCGGAAGGACCGCTGTCATCGCACGACTTCGAACGAGAGACCGGTCCGACGAAAGACTGGTTCGGGATGCCGGAGAACGCCGTGCGCGCGGTGCTCGAGGCGTACACCGTGACGGGCGTGATCGGCCTCGCACGGCGCGAGGGCAACCGCCGCTACTACGACCTCCTCGAGCGGCTGCTCCCCGCCGAGCTACTTGCGCGCGAGGTGCCAGAGCGAGAACAACTCCGGCACAAGCTCCTGTCCCGTTACCGCGCTCACGGACTGCTCGGCGCCGGGGGCGCCGGCGGCACGTTCGCTCGCGTCGCCAATCCACCGGAGCGGAACGAGCTTCGCAAGGAGCTGGTCGGGATCGGCGCGCTCGTGCCAGTCGACGTCGAGGGAGTCCGCGGCAAGCGCCTCATCCCTGCCGACGAGCTCGCGCTGCTGCAGGCGCCGCCGGAGCCGACTCCCTCCGTCGCGTTCATCGCCCCGTTCGACTCCCTGCTATGGGACGCTGCCCTCCTCGCCAGCCTCTTCGACTTCAACTACGTGTGGGAGGGCTTCTTCCCGCCGGCAAAGCGCCGCTGGGGCTATTACGTGCTCCCGATCCTCTTCGCCGGCCGGTTCGTAGGGCGGATCGAGCCGCGAATCGACCGGGACCACGCCCGTCTTGACGTACTCGACGTCTGGTGGGAGGGCGGCTTCTCACCACGCCGCGCCGACGGGTTCGTCGACGCGATGCGCGACGCCCTCCGCGCTTACCTGCGCTTCGCGGGCGCGGACCGCCTCGTGTGGGCAACGCACCTCACAACGGAGAAGCGGCTCTTCGGCACCCGCCTCTGACCGACACGAGACTCGACAACGCCGAGCTGAAGGCACCTCCTGCCGAGACGTAGACCACCGGGTCTGAACCTTGGGCGGCACCGTCGGTGATTTGGCTGCCCATACGAGACCGGGAGCGGCAATCCCCACGGCGCAGAGCACGGACACCACGGTGAGCTTCGACTTGAACATCGGTTGCCTCCATCTATCGAGATGAAAAGCACCTTCCCAATCGTAAGAAGAGTACCGGGTGCTGCACGGGTCGACGCGCGAGCGTCTCGACCTTCCGGAAAAGGAATCTTGGAACAACCCAGCGGCATGGGCCAGTGTCCTCACGCTCGAGCACCGCTAGAGATGCTGGCGCGTTGGCTGCCGAACTGCTCGAGCACCCCGAGAATCAGTAGTCCCATGTCTTGGCATCGTGTGGTCTTTTTCGGCCTGCTCGCCGCGATGGCGGTCGCGATCGCAGCCCACCGGCTCAAGCGCTAGGGCGAAACTCGGAATTTAGCCCCCTTTCCTTCCGTCGCTGGGGCAAGTCGTATAGCTGGGGCTGCGACGGATCGCTCGGGGAAGAGTGAGCGACCCGCCGCGAGAGCCACCTAAAGGCTGCCGCACCCTGAACCGACCGCTAAGGGAGCGCGGCGGGAAGCGGCAACGAAGCTGCCGCTCCCTATTTGCTACCAGTTGCTACGCGCTGGCCGAGGTGGCCGCAAGCTGCCCGCACGCCGCGGCGATGTCGCGGCCGCGGGTGAGCCGCACCGTCACCGGCAGGCGTCCCTTGTCGAGCACGTGCTTGAACCTGCTGATCGCCTCACGTGAGGACCCGTCGTAGAACCCGGTGGGGTTGTACGGGATCAGGTTGACCTTGAACATGTCGCGGTCGAGCAGTCCGACCAATCCGCGCGCGTGGTCGACCGAGTCGTTGACGCCACTCAGCATCACGTACTCGACGAACACCTTCCGGCGACGCAGCTCGAAGTAGCGGCGGCATTCAGCGACGATGTCCTCGAGCGGGTAGCGGTCGTTCACGGGCATGATCTCGCTTCGCAGCGCGTCACTCGGGGCGTGCAATGAGAGCGCGAGGCGAACCGGCTCCTCGACCTCGTCGACGAAGCGCGTCAGGCCGGGCAGCCAGCCGACTGTCGAGATCGTCGAACGGCGGTGCGTCACCCCGAGGTCGGGTAACCGTCGCGCGGCGGCGATCACGGCGTCGAAGTTCAGCATCGGCTCGCCCATGCCCATGAAGACGACGTGGTCGATCGGCTCGACGCGACGGAAATGCAAAGCCTGATCGACGATCTCCCAGGCGGTGAGGTTTCGTCGGAAGCGCATCTGCCCCGTCGCACAGAACGTGCACGTCAGCGGACAGCCGGACTGTGACGAGATGCACACCGAGCGCCGGCCGTCGCGGTAGCGCATCAGCACCGCCTCGACGGGATGTCCGTCGTGTGTATGAAAGAGCGCCTTGACGGTCCCGTCGGCGGAGTGGGCGTCGTGGACGAGTGAAAGCGTCGAGTACGGGACGCGTTCCTCGAGGCGAGCGCGCGTCTCCTTCGACAGGTTCGTCATCTCTTCATATGACGAGGCGCCACGTGCGGCCCACCGCCACACCTGCCCCGCGCGGTAGCCGGGCTCGCCCGCCAGAACCGCTGAGACCAGATCGAGATCCACGGCGACACCGTAGCCCGGAGCCGTGCGTAGGATCGCAGGCGCGAATGATCGACCTCCGCTCCGACACGATGACAAAGCCGTCTCTCGCGATGCGCGAGGCGATGGCGTCCGCCGAGGTCGGCGATGAGCAGGAACGCGAAGACCCAACGGTGCTCGAGCTCGAGCGACGGGCGGCGTTGCTACTCGGGCAGGCGGAAGCCGTCTATCTGCCGACCGCGACGATGGGAAACCAGATTGCGCTCGCGATCCTCGGGGAGCGCGGCACCGAGCTGATCGTTGAAGAGCGCGCGCACATCATGGTCAGCGAGCTCGCCGGCGCGGCCCTGCACTCCGGCCTGCAGACGCGCGGCCTCCCCGGTTACCGTGGCCGGCTGGCGTCCGCCCAGCTGCGAGAGACAGCGAACCGGGAGGACAGGACCGATTACTGGACGCCGCGGACGTCGATCGTCGCCGTCGAGAACACCCACAACACGGCGGGTGGCACCGTCTGGCCACTCGAGGAGCTGCGCGAGCTCGTCGCCACTGCGCTGGAGCTGGGCCTGAGGACGCACCTCGATGGCGCCCGCCTGATGAACGCCGCGGTCGCAGCGGGCGTCGACGCGGCGGAGATCGCGGGCCTCTTCGACACGGTCACGCTCTGTCTCTCGAAGGGGCTCGGCTGCCCGCTCGGCGCGCTGATCGCCGGTTCCCGGGAATTGATGTGGCGCGCGCGGGTCGAGAAGCACCGGTTCGGCGGCGCGATGCGGCAGGCCGGGATCGTGGCGGCCGCAGGGCTCTACGCGCTCGACCACAACGTCGAGCGACTCGCGGACGATCACGCCCGCGCACGACGGCTCGCCGAGGCGTGGTCGGCCGCCGGGTTGCCCGTCGACGTCGATCGCGTCGAGACGAACTTCGTCCAGATCGACGTGCGCCAGCTCGGAATCGACGAGCGTGACGCGCTCGAGCGGCTGCGCGAGCACGGCGTGCTGCTCTCGCCGACGAGGCCAGGCGTCCTTCGCGCCGTCACCCACATGGACGTGACCGACGGCGACATCGAGCGCGCAGCCGAGGCCGTACCCCATGCTCTGGTCACCGGTGTCCGCGCCTAGCGCGCTCGCAACTGCGCTCGACAGGCTGCTCGCCGAGCGGCAGGCCGACCGCCTTCCCTCCGTCACAGCGGCCGTCACGCGCAAGGGCGAGCCCGTCTGGTCGGGAACGGTCGGCACCGCGAGCTACGCCGAAGGCCGTGAGGCGACGCTCGACACGCAGTACCGCATCGGCTCGATCACGAAGACGTTCACGGCGGTCGCGATCATGCAACTGCGCGCCGCCGGCGAGCTCGATCTTGACGATCGCCTCGAGCAGCACATCGACGGAATCGCAAACGGCTCGCCGACGATCCGGCGGCTGCTGTGCCACCTCTCCGGGCTTCAGCGCGAGGCGGGGGAGATGTTCGTGACCGGGGAGTCGCCGACGGAAGACGACCTCGTCTCATCGATGCGCGATGTCGAGTTCGTGCTTCGGCCGGGCGAGTCGCATCACTATTCGAATCTCGCGTTCGCGCTGCTCGGGCAGGTCGTCGCACGCAAGAGCGGCCGGCCCTACGGCGACTACGTGAGCGACCGAATTCTTGCGCCGCTCGGGCTCGAGCGAACAACGTGGATGCCTGAGACCCCCGCCGCCCAGGGCTACCTCATCGACGAGTACGCGCGCACGGCCTGGGTCGAGGCGGAGACCGATCTGGCGGCCGCGGCCGCCGCCGGCCAGCTCTGGTCGACGGTTGGCGACCTCGGACGCTGGGCCTCATTCCTCGCCACCGGGGACGACGGGGTGCTCGCCGCCGACCTCGTCGAGGAGATGTGGTTTCCGCAGGTGATGTACGACCCGACCGACTGGGCGCTCGCTTGGGGGCTTGGCTTGATGCTCTACAACGAGGACGGCCGCATCTACGCTGGACACGGCGGTGCAATGGCCGGTCATCTGGCGGGGATCTGCGTCGATCGCAAGACGCAGACGGGCGCCGTCGGCCTGACGAACTCGGGCACACGCGGGAACATGGATGCGTTCGCGATCTCGCTGGCGGCCAAGGCGATCGAGCTTGAGCCCGTCGCAATCGAGCCGTGGCGGCCGGAGCCCGGCCCGCCCGACGATGTGCGTGCGCTGCTCGGCCGCTGGTGGTCAGAGGGGAACGAGTTCGTCTTCTGGTGGGCGGACGCCACGCTGCACGCGAGGCTCGCGACGGCGCCGGAGGGCAAGGGCGAGACGACCTTCGCGCGTGACGGCGACAACTGGGTGGCTGCGAGGGGGCGCGAGCGCGGCGAGCGCCTGCGCGTCAACGGCGCCCGCATGATCTGGGCAGGCTACGCGTTCACGCGCGCGCAGGAGCCGTTCTCCACGCTCTAGGAGAAAAAGTAGGTGACGGCGACGGTGCCGTAGACCGCGACGAGCAGGAAGCCCTCCCAGCGTCTCGAGGTTCCATCCCAGACGACGATCGCAGCAAACGCGGCCGCTGCCGCCATCGTGCCCAGTTCGACGACGCGAAACGAGAGTGGGAGGCCCTGGCCCACGAGCCACGAGAGCAGAGCCACCGCGGGCGCGACGAACACCGCAACCTGCATCGACGACGTGATCGCGATCTCGGTCGCCAACTCGGTGTTTCCCCGGTGGGCGATGACCACGGCACCGCCGTGCTCGGCAGCGTTGCCGACGATGGCGACGATGACGGCGGCGATGAAGAACTCGTTCAGGCCGACCGCGTGACCGAATGCCTCGAGCGAGTACACGAGGATCTCCGAGATGACGGCTGTCGCGACCGTCGCGACGGCCAGCCAGCCAAGCGCACTCCGGAGCGGCCACGCGTTCGCACTGGCGTCGCCTCGCTTGGCCCCGCGGTGAATGCTCAGGTTGCGCACCGTGACGTAGACGTACCCACCGAGCAGCGCAATCGCGACGGGGATCGTCAGGACGAACAGCGTGTGGCGGTCGGGTGCGCCTGCCCAGCGCGGCACCGACGGGATCAGGAGCAGCACCATCGCCCCGAAAACGGCGCAGAGCTGCAACCGGAGCGAGCGCGCGTCGACCTTCCCCTCGCCACCGAAGATCATCGCGATCCCGAGGACGAGCAGGATGTTCGACACGACCGAGCCTGCGATCGCTCCGCGGACGACGTTCGGCAGGCCGTCGGCGATTGCGAAGAGAGCGATGATCAGCTCGGGTGCGTTGCCGAAGCTCGCGTTGAGGAATCCACCGACTCCGTCACCGGTGTGCTCGGCCGCGTGCTCCGTCGCCTCGCCGATGAGCCACGCAAGCGGCAGCAGGGCGAGCGCTGCGAGGATGAAGAGCGCTGTCGGCCCGGCGTGCAGGCCGAAGCGGGCGATGACGGCGACGGGAGTGAGAGCGAGCGATGCCCAGAGGATCCTCCGCGCCACGTCGCTAGCCTAGCCGCGCAGTGTTGAAAGCAGTTCTCTTCGACTGGAGCAACACCCTCGTGGAGTTCACGTGGGACGACGACCTGCTCGCCGCCGGCCACGTGGCGGCGCTCGCCGCGATCGGCCGCGAGTCCGAGGGGTTAACCGAGCGGTACCGGAAGGTCGTGCTCGAGCGTGCGACGCCGTCGGACGACTACGGCGATCTGCTGCGCGAGCTGCTCGGCGAGCTCTCGTCCGACGACGCGGACCGATTCATCGATGCCGAACACGATGTCTGGCGTCCGGCGCATGCACTTCTCGGCGCGGCGCATGCGTTGCTCGACGCGCTGCGCGGGCGGGGCCTCAAAACGGGCATCGTCGCGAACTCCTGGCCCGACCCGAGCCGCTGCCTGCGCGCCGACATCGACGCGTTCGGCCTCTCGGCGCTCGTCGACGTATGTGCCTTCTCGACCGAGGTTGGCGCCGCCAAGCCGGCTCCGGAGATCTTCCTGCATGCCCTGCGCGAGCTCGGCGTCGATCCGCTCGATGCGATGTACGTCGGCGACAGCCTCGTAGGCGATGTGGAAGGTGCGGCGAACGTGGGCATGACGACCGTTCAGGCGCTGTGGTTCAGAGCAGACGACAACACCTCAGGGATCGAGCCGGACTTCATCGCGTTCACACCCATGGACGTCCTGAACGCGGTCCGGCGACTAGCTCCCTGAGGGCCGAAAGTCAAGTCTTGCGGTCGACGGCGAACGCTCGGACAATGCCGGTATGACACCCGAGCAGACCATCGCCCCGGCGCTACCGCTTCGCCCTCAGGACGAGATGGAGTGTCGCCGGTGCGGCGTTCACTGCGACAAGGTCGTCTACCCGGGAGCGTGTCTCTCGCGGGGCTGTCCGTTCGTCTATTCCTACGAGGCGTGGGGGCACACCTACGTCGGTTGCATGCAGAAGGTGTACGAGGTGGAGATCGACCTCGACATGCTGCGTGCCGCGGAAGATCACAAGCCCGGCTTTGGCGCGATCCGTGCCATGCGACGCCCGCTTCCCATGTGTCGCGCCGAGATCGAGCGCACCTACGAAACGCGGGGCGACGAGCTCGGCTGCATCAACCCGGAGTTCGACGAGCTGCCCGTCGGCGTGCCGACGTTCCGCGTCTTCGCGCAGATCACGTCCGACTGAGGAGCGCATCTTCGCGTCGGCGCCGCACGGTGCGGATGCCCAGCGCGATCATGAGTCCCAGGAGCCCGAGCGGGATCGCGAGCACGATTGCGTAGACAGCGCCGATCCCGAGCCACAGAAGCGTCCGGCCGAGCCAGTGGAACGGGCCGCGGTGATTGCGATGCGGCGTGATCTTCGTCGGCGGTGTCGCGAGGGTCAAACGGACGGTGGCGAAGCTCGCGGCGCGGATCGTGTTTTCCTGCGCACGCTGGAGGCTCGCGATCTTGGCCGTGACGGCGCCGATTTGACGCACGATGTCAGGTGTCTGCGTTTGCCCGCGCAGGTTGCCAAGCTCGGCCTGAAGTCGCGCGACTGTCCGGCTTGTTGTGTCGAGGCCTGCCTGAACGTCCTGCACGTCGACCTGCTCTCCGGTGATCGTGCCGAGCTGCGACAGCCGGGTGACTGCGCGCTGAACGTTTCGTCGCGGAACCTTCAGCACGAGCTCGGCGTGCGCAGTGCGGCCCTTGGAGGTCGCGTGCACGGAGGTGGGGTGTCCGCCGAGCGCCGTCACGATGCGAAGCGCGCGCTGGACGCCGGCCGACACGCCGTCGGGGGTCGGCACGCGCAACGCCAGAGTCGCGCCGTAGCGTTGTACGCGGGTGCGCGAAGGCGGAACGGGGATCGCGATACCCGGAACGCCGGCGGCCGTGGCGCCGTGCGCCTGAGCTTCGCGCCCCAAGCTCTTCGCGGTCTTCGGAACGAGGGCGGGCATCGTTTGAGCCGTCGAGCCCTGGAGGTCGAGGGCCGTCGTCTCGTGGTGCGCCGACCGCGTGAAGACGATCGTCGCGGCCACGGCCGCAGCGACCGGTAGCGCGACGACGAGCGCGCGGCGCCAGGTGAAGCGCGGCTCCCGTGCGGTCGTATCCGTCGCAGCGATCGAGCGGACGCGCTCGCGCACCTCGAACGGAGCGTTGGTGCGGGCCGCCCGCAACTCGGCGGCGAGGTCACGCTGCGACATGGAGTGCCTCCTCGAGCTTCTTGAGCGCCCGGTTGAGACGCGTTGTGCAGTTGGTGGGAGAGATCCCCAGGATGCGGGCCGTCGTGGGAGCGTCGAGATCGAGGACGACGCGGAGCGCGACAACTTCGCGCTCGCCCGCCGTGAGGACGCGGAGCGCGGATTCGAGGTCGGGCGAGAGGCCTTCGGCGAAGCGTTCGTCGACGCGTTCCGGCGTGGACGCGAGCTCTTCCCGGCGGACGCGCCGCTTCTCGGAGCGAAAGTGGTCGAGTGCGACCGTCCGGGCGACCTGGCAGAGCCAGGTGCGTGCCGAGCCCCGGCGCGGGTCGAAGCGGTGCCAGAGACGCAGGGCGCGTTCGAACGTCTCGCCGGTCAGGTCGTCGGCAGCACCGCGGTCGCCGGTGAACCACGCGAGGTACCCGTAGACGTCGTCAAGGTGGGTCTCTGCCGCCTGCGCGAATGTCATCTCGCTCTTCATACGCCGCGGACCGGTTATCGGTCACAGTTCCCGGAAGATCAAGCCCAGTGAGCGTCGATGTCGCGCAGCTTTCCGAGCTCGTCCGCGTCGGGTCCGGACGTGTCGAGGCCCGGCACTTCGAGGTACGGCTGCAGCCGTCAGGTCCCGCGGCCGGGTCCGGCGGCAGCCGTCGTGACGGAAGCGCAACGATTTTGGGTCAATTGTGGTCGCGGCGGTGGGGGTTTGGCTTTGCCGGCGATGATGAAGGTACAAAACCGCTTCGGATCGAGGTCCCCGGCGGTTGTCGTCGCGAGGTCCGAGGTGATTCGCCGGGAGCGAGATCAGGCTGGCCGCCTGGTCGGGGGCTCATGTCCAGCGGGCATGGAGGTCGCGCAGCTTGCGGAGCTCGTTCGCGTTGGGGCCAGACTTGTCGAGGCCCGGCACTTCGAGGTAGGCCGCGAGGTGCTGGAACGCCGGGTGGGCGAGGAATGCGCCGAGTCTCTCGCCCATCAGGCCCTCGCCGATGTTCGCGTGCCGGTCGCGGTTCGAGTTGATCGGCGCCGCCGAGTCGTTCACGTGCAGCGCGCGCAGCCGGTCGAGGCCGAGCCGTGCCTCGATCTCCAGCACGAGGGCTTCGACCCCAGACGGATCCGCGACGTCGTACCCACTCGCGTAGAGGTGGCAGGAGTCGAGGCAGACGCCGAGGCGCGGATGGCGGTCGAGTCGCTCGAGCAGCGCCTGCAACTCTTCGAGCGAGCGGCCGATCGTCGCGCCGGTACCTGCGGAGTTCTCCATCAGGAGCCACGTGTCGCTGCTGCAGTGCTCGAGGATCCGAGACATGCCTGCCGTGGCTCGAAGGAGGCCTTCGTCGAGGCCCGCGCCGAGATGCGAGCCAACGTGGAAGATCACTCCGTCGGCCTCGATCGCGCACGCGACGTCGACGGTCGCGCACATCGCCTGCACGGAGCGCTCGTGGATCACGTCGTCCGGCGTCGCGAGGTTGCACAGGTAGATGGCATGACAGACGACACCGCCGATTCCCGCCTCGCGGCGGCGGGCCTTGAAGCGATCGATCGACTCCGGCTTGTGGTCGGTCGGTCGCCACATGCGCGGGCTCTGCGTGAAGATCTGGACGCAGTCCCCGCCGATCGCCTCGATCCGGTCGATGGCGCCGTCGATGCCGCCGCTCGAGGAGACGTGAGCCCCGAATTCCACCGCCGCCTACGATAGAGACACGATGAGCGTCCGCGTCCGCATGGCTCCGAGCCCAACCGGCTTCCTCCATATCGGTGGGGTGCGCACGTTCCTCTTCAACTGGCTCTTCGCCCGCCGGCATGCCGGGGAGTGCCTGCTGCGCATCGAGAACACCGACACGAGCCGCGAGGTCGCCGAGTCGGTCGAGCAGATCAAGGAGTCGCTGCTCTGGCTCGGAATCGACTGGGACGGCGAGGTTACGTTCCAGCTGGATTCCGCCGAAACCGCGCGCGAGCGAGCCCAGCAGCTCGTGTCGGAGGGAAAAGCCTACGAGGACGACGGCGCGATCCGGTTCCGCCAGCCCGAGGGATCGGTGTCGTGGGACGACGCCGTTCGCGGTCGCATCGAGTTCCGAAACGAGCACCTGACCGACCTCGTGATCGTCCGCTCGGACGGGCGGCCGACCTACAACTTCGCGTCGCCCGTCGAGGACCTGGTGGACGGGATCACACACGTGATCCGCGGGGAGGATCACGTCTCGAACACGCCCTCCCAGATCAACATCCTCCGCGCGCTCGGAGCGCAACCGCCGGTCTACGCGCACGTGCCGAGCATCAACGGCGCCGACGGCCGGAAGCTCTCGAAGCGACACGGCGCGGTGTCGATCGACGCGTTTCGTTCGAGCGGTTACCTGCCGTCTGCGCTCTTCAACTTTCTCGCGCTCCTGGGCTGGAGCTTCGATGACAAGACGACGATCATGACGCGTCACGAGCTCGTCGAGCGCTTCACGCTCGATCGTGTCGTCTCGAGCCCGGCGACGTTCGACTACGAGAAGCTCGACTGGATGAACGGTGTCTACCTGCGCGGCTTGCAGCCTGACGAGTACGCGCACTTCCTCGGCAAGTGGCTCGCTGAGCAAGGCATCGGTTGGCCGGAGGCCACGGTCGATGCCACCGTGCCGCTGATCCAGGAGAAGATCGAGCGCTTCTCTCAGTACCCCGATTTCGTCCGTTTCCTCTTCGAGCCGGTAGCGCGACCCGAGGGCCTCGACGCGCGCATCTGCGCGGCGGCGCGGGAGAAGCTCTCCGGCGTCGACCTGTGGGAGGCGGCTGCGCTCGAACAGGCGTTGCGCGAGCTGTGCGACGAGCTCGGCGAGAAGCCGCGTCAGGTGTTCGCGCCGATCCGGCTTGCGATCACCGGGTCGAAGATCTCACCGGGCCTCTTCGAGAGCCTCGAGCTGCTCGGCCGGGAGGACTCACTCGCGCGACTCGCTCCGCCGGGCGACGCCTCTAGCTTCGCTGGGGACGCCTGAAGGGCTTCGGCGGCGCCAACCGATCCAGGGCGCGCTGGAACTCGCGCCACGCTTTGAGGCGGTACTGGAGTGAGGGGCGTGGGAGGGAGAGGTCTTCCGCCTTCTCAGCCTGTCCACGCGCGACCCCGGGGTCATGGGCGCGGCGTAACATTTTCAATGAGTAAACGCCGCAAGGGCGCACCGAGGTACGCAAGGGCGCCGGTATCAGGGCCGATACGCAACGATCGAGCCGCAAACTGCGAGCAGGCCGACTGCCCACAGCTGCCAGATCCCGAGTGTCGCGCCCGCCACGAATCCGACTGCGCCCCCGAGCGAGAGAAGAAACGCGAGGAGTGGGGCTGCGAGGCCGGGCGCATCGTTCGCCGGCTCGACGCGCAGCCTCGCTGGCGATGCCAGCCGCATTCGTGCCAATCGAACCCGGAAGAGCGCCCCGCGCCATTCGTGCAGCAGCGGGGCGGCTCCGTCCGCCCCCCAGAGGAGCGCCGCCTGCGCTATCTCGGCCGTTGCATCGCGCGCGCAGGCGAGCGCGTCGGCGAGCTCGGCGTGCGCAGTCGCCTCGCCGGGCGGTGGGCTCAGGCCGTAAACGAGCTCGCTGCCGAGATGGAGTGCGTACTGCAGGCGCTTGAGAGCATGAGCTGCCTCCTGCTCCTCGAGCCGCCCAGGCTCGCCCGCGATCAGATCGAGTCGCGTCAGCGTTCGCGCGAGGCCCGGCCACAGCTCGCCCATCGCGACTGCGTAGCGCTCATCTGTGCCGGTCATCGCCGCCAACTCGGTGATCGTACCGTTACCATCGCTGCCCGATGAACGCCTCTGTGGCCAGGGCGCTCGTCGTCGACGACGACGCTGCGCTGCGCTTGCTCTTGCGTGTCAACCTCGAGCTCGAGGGCTTTTTCGTGCGTGACGCCGCGACGGTTGCGGCGGCGAGGGCAGCGGTCGAGAGCGAGCGCCCGGACGTCGTGCTCCTCGACGTGCACCTCGGCGGCGAACAGACCCTGGGCTTCCTCGACGAGTTGCGGTCCGCAAAGATCCCGGTCGCGCTCGTCACGGGATCGGTCGACGTCGAGGCATATCGGGATCACGCCGACGCGATCGTGGCGAAGCCCTTCGATCCCCGAGAGCTCGTTGGGATCGCGCGCCGGCTCGCTAAGGTTGGTCGATGAGCGCGACCTCTGTGCTGAGCCCGACGGAGTTCCAGTCCCGGCTGGAGCGCTACCTCTTCGAGCGCTCCGAGGAATGGCGCGCCGTTCGCGTCGGCGAGAAGGAAGTGTCCGAGCAGGCTGAGATCGTCCGTCGGTTCGCCGACCTCTTCAGCCGCGAGCAGCTCGATGCGCTCCGGGACGCGGAGGAGCAGGTCAGCGGTGACGACCGCGAGCTTCTCTACCGGCTCCGGAAGACGTGCGAGTCCGGACTCATCTCCGCGCAACTCGCCGAGCGCGAGGACACCCTCGAAAACCAGCTGCTCGCCGAGCGGGTGATGTTCAAGGGCGAGGAGATGCCCCTCCGGAATGCTCAGGCGAAGCTCGCCGTGCTGCCGCAGTACGCCGACCGCGAGGAGCTTGGCCGGATTCAGTCGGCTGCGAGTGCGCGCTTCAACGACGATCGGCTCGAGCTGCTGCGATCCAGCGAGGAGCTCGCCGCCGAATACTCGGGAATCGACGCTGCCGTCGAACGCAACGAGGAAGAGAAGGGCATCTCGTTGCGGGAGCTCTCGCGGGCGCTCGAGCAGGCGAGTGACGTCTCGACACAGAGTTACGGGGAAATGCGGGAGCACTGGTTCCGCGAGTTGCTCGGTGACGCGCGGGAAGACGTCCCGTCGAGTTATCACACCGCGTGGATGCGCCGGCTCTCTCCGCTCGAGTCGACCTACACGAAGGATCGGGCCACCGAGATCTGCCTCAAGACCCTCGAGGCGCTTGGTTTCGACCTGACTGCGCAGACGAATATCAAGCTCGACCTCGACGATCGCCCCCAGAAGTCTCCGCGCGCCTGTGTGATCGCGAGCGATCCTCCGAAGATCGTGCACCTGATCACGCGCGCTCAAGGCGGGCTGCACGACTACCAGGCGTTCCTGCACGAAGCCGGTCATGCGCTGCATTACGGCGGCTGCGATCCGAGCCTTCCGTACGTCTTCCGGCGCATCGCGCGTGATCACGCGTTGACGGAGATCTTCTCGTACATCGTCGAAGCGATTTCGCGCGAGCCGGAATGGCACGAGTTGTACTTCGGGCTGTCGCCGGAGCAGGCACGGGAAAACGCGGGGGCGACGGTCTTCCTCGAGGCGCTTCTCTATCGCCGTTACGAGGCGAAGCTGCGGTTCGAGCTCGACTTCTGGACGCGGTTCTCGTCAGACGGCGGCACCGACGGCGGCTACGAGGACTATCTGACTGAAGCGACCGGCGTTCGCTACCGACGCGACAGCTACCTGTCGGACATGGATGCCGGCTTCTACTCGGCCGACTACCTGCGTGCGTGGATTCGCTCCGCGCAGCTGCGGCAGCACTTGATTTCCGAGGTCGGCCCCGACTGGTGGCGCAGCCTGCAGACGGGCGAGCTCCTCCGGGCATTGTTCCGCGAGGGGACGAAGCCGACGAGCGAGGAGATTGCCAGCCGGATCGGCTTCGACCCGCTCGACACGAAGCCGCTTCTGCACGAAGTCGGCGCGTAGCACGCTGCCGGCGTGCAGCAAGGACCGACGTGGACGAGGCCACCGCGACCCAAACGGCCGCGCGAGTTGCTGCGCACGGCCATCGAGATCGGTGCGGTCGCGACGCTCGCGATCGTGGTTCTCGTGTTCGTGGGCTTCGTCCTCGACCGGGGCCACGGTACGATCGCTCCACCGGCGAACACGCTTGTCGTCAGCCAGACGGAAGACTTTGCCTCCCTCGATCCTGCGCTTGCGCAAACCGCCGCGGCATGGGAGCTCGAGTATGCGACGTGCGGAAAGCTCGTCAACTATCCAGCGCGCCCAGGCTACGCGGGAACGCGAGTGGCGCCCGACCTGGCTGTCGCCCTGCCGAGCATCTCGCGTGACCGGCTGACCTACACGTTCACGATTCGCCGCGGCCTTCGCCTGAGCGATGGCGAGCCGATCACCGCCGCCTCCTTCGCGCGCGCGCTCGCGCGTGCGCGCTCTCCCGAGTTGCTGTCACCGGCCGAGTCGTACCTTCGCGAGGTCGCCAGCTGGCGGGCGAGAGGGATGGTGCTGACGATCAAGCTGAAGACGGTCGCGCCGGACTTCACGGAGCGGCTTGCACTTCCGTACTTCTGCGCAGTGCCGTTGTCGGCGCCGAACCATCAGGCCGACACCCTCCCGTCGGCAGGCCCGTTCATGATCGCCGCCTACCGCCGGGGCCGTTCGCTGGTGCTGAAACGCAATCCGTTCTACCGCGGCCCTCGCCGTCCGCGGGTCGCAGCGATCAACTACCAATTCGGAGCATTCGGCTCGCAGATCCGCCTCGAGCTGGAGCAAGGGTCGGCCGACTACGGGGAGATCTCGCCGGCGGCGTTCCAGGCGCTTGCGTCGAAGTTCCGCGCGGACCGCAAGCACCTCTTCGTGGTGCAGCAACCGGTGGTCGCCTACCTCGCGCTGAACACGCAGCGGCCCCTCTTCCGCAACAACCCGCAGCTTCGGCGCGCGGTCAACTATGCCCTCGACCGGCCCGACCTCGCGCGTCTCTTTGGTCAAGGCGGCGCCACACCGGCCGACGAATACCTGCCCCCTGGTTTTCCGGGATATGAGGCGAAACATGTGTACCCGGTCGGGCCGCCCGACCTCGAAACGGCACGCCGCCTCGCGCGTGGCCACCTGCGTGGCGGTCGTGCCGTGTTCCTGTCGTGCGGCTCGCAGGACTGCAAGGACCGCGCCGTCGTCGTCGCCGCGTCGTTGAAGAAGATCGGCTTGCGGGTGCGGATCGATTCCGCGCCCGGCCTGGGCCAGTTCACGCTCGCGGGCGTGCGAGGAACGCGCTTCGACATCGCAGACGTGATCACTCGACCCGATTACGGCGACCCGTATTCACTAGTCGACAAGCTTCTCGACAGCCGCGTGATTCGCGAAGTCGGCAACACGAACATCTCGTACTTTGAGAGCCCGCGCTTCGATCGGGCGATCGATGCGGCCCAGAAGCTGACCGGCGTCGCCCGTGACCGTGCGTACGGCCGGCTTGGCCTCGAGGTCGCGCGCCTGCAAGCGCCGCTGGCAGCGTACGCGGTGTTGAATGCGCGCGTCTTCTTGTCCGCGCGCGTCGGTTGTGTCACCTACCAACCGGTCTACGGGCTCGACCTCGCCGGCGTGTGCCTCTCGCGTTTCCACCCCGCCGGGTGATCTCGTCGCGAAGAGCGGAGTCGACCACCACGCCGAGCAGGAATGCAATCGCGGAGACATGGAGGTAGATCAGCAGCAGGATCGCGCCGCTGAGGCTCCCGTAGAACGACGACTAGGAGATCGTGCTGATGTACGCACCGAAGCCGAGCGTCGCGACGATCCAGCACGAGGCTGAGAGCGCGGAGCCGAAGCTGATCCAACCGAGCGGCCGCTTCTTTGCCGGCACGATGCGATCATCGCTGCGATCAGGGTCAGCAGAAGGACGAGCGCTACCACCCACCGCAGCACGAAAAAGCCGAGGTCGAACGCGCCGGGTGGATGCACGAGCCGGCCGCCGACGAGGACGATGAAGACGGTGAAGACGCACGTCGTCACGAACGCGCCGCCCGCGAGCGAGACGACGAGGCGCTTGCCCCACGAGCGCGTCTCCCGTGCGCCGTAAACAGCGTTCACGCGTGTCATCATCGAACGCTGCGCCGCGCCGAGGCCCCAGAGCGTGACGACGAGCCCGAGTGTCAGCCACCAGAACCGCTCGCCCGACATCACCTTCAAGGTCGTTCGGTTCGCGATCGCGAACGCTTCGGCCGACAACCGGCGGTGCAGCGCCGGCGCGATGTGTCGAAGGTAGACGGATTTTTCGCCGACGAGGCTGAGCCCGGCGCGAGCGAGCAGGGCGAGCGGCACGACCGCGTACAGGACCTGAAACGCGATCGCGCTCGAATAGGTGAGCAGATCGTGCCTCGCGAATATGCGGGCGGCGCCGGCCGCGATCCGCCGAACGCGACCCAGCGGTCCTGCTCGCGACGTTCGTCGCAGGTCGAGCGCACAAACCTGGTGCGGCGGGTACCCGGCAAGTCGCTTCGCTACACTGGCGGCCGCTGCGCACGGCCCATTCGTCTAGTGGCCTAGGACACCGCCCTCTCACGGCGGCGGCACGGGTTCGAATCCCGTATGGGCCTTTTCGGCGCGCTTGGCACCACGGATCTGGCTTAGATGCGTGTGTCAGGCGTGCCAGATGTGCCGCGAAAGCTCGTGTGGTGCCTACCCCGGTGCCTACCTCGGAATCTGCCTAGCCAGACAACGCGGGGGCGGTCGGAATGCCCGCCCCCGCGCGTAGCAGGCCTTGGTTCGGCGATGCAGACAGCCGTTCGTTAGGCCTCGCGCAGCAACCGCTCCACACGCTTCACGTCACAACATCACCGGTCGGAGAAGCGAAGCTGTGCACCGCGCGAAAAGGCGGCGTCGCTACCGAGGGATGCCTGCCGGCGTTTCAGGCAGGAGGGACACTCGCCCAACCGAAGGTGCTGGCGCTCGTCCCTCGATCCGAGGGACTTTCAGTCGTCTGGAATCGGGTTATTGCCGGGACGCGTTGGTTTAGCGAGCGCCCTGGCTCGTAAGCCGAAGACGACGGCAAAACCCGAAGCCAGAATGGCTACGCAGGCAGGCACGAGGACGGCGATCGCGCCTCTTCCCGAGGCCGCGAATACCACCAGCAAGATGAGGGCAACTAGCGCGATGACGCATTCAATGATGGCCATACGCCGAAGCCGTGGCGCGGTCTGCCAGCGACGTTCAATCCAGCTCACGACTCCAAGCTTACGCCTGAGAGATGTCGGGCGTCATAGGCGGACCCTTGACGTGCTCCCCGCCGGTGTTGACAGTTCAGGCCGCGATGTTTTGTAGATCCTCCCAGGTCTGGCGCACCTCGAGTGGCGTCTTGTAGTTGAGCCCGCTGTGCGGGCGGTCGTGGTAGCGGTCGACGTTGCCGCCGATCAGGCACCGAGGCGGTAATTATCTTCCTGATCAGCGGCCTGAGCATTTGGCCGTGAGCGTCGACGGGGATGAACCCGTTCGCGTCCTGAAGCCTGGACGCAGTACGACTTCTTCACCCGGCTGCTCATGAAGCTCGTCCTGCGCAAGCCGCCGCTCTCGGCCAGGAGCGAGACACCTCTCACGACGTCGACTACACGGACTATGAGGCGGTGAGGCGCTTCGCCGAGGAGTTCGCGGACTCGGTCGAAGGGTGAACCGCGCCCTCGCGGGGATCGGCATCGGCGCACTGGCCGGCGGCGTACATGCTCTGGCTTCGGCCTTGGTTCCTCACGTGGGGCACGATGCCCGCGCGACCGCGTCCGCGTCAATCCGGAAGGTTCGAACGTCGATATCGCTCTCGAGGTGGCCGCGGTCCGCCCCGGGAGGGTGCGTCCGTCTCCTGGCGCGTTGGCGCTGCGACTTCGCACCGACACCATCCGGGTACCTTTGGTGGAAGTACGGTCTCGAACCCGTCTCCTTCCTCGTGGAGCGCCGGATGTTGGGCATCAAGGAGCGTGCCGAGAGGCTGGCGGCCAAGTGCCACACCTGAGCTCGCTCATCTCCCGGAGAACCTTGTCACGTAGGAGACACGTCGCAGTTCTCGCCGCCGGACTCGCCGCGGCCGGCGCGCTAAACCATGTCGCGCGGCGCTCCGGCGTGACCGCACAAGGCGTCGGATTCCCCGGCCACTTCCTCGTCCGCGTCG
>JBBQLT010000033.1:0-21569 GCA_038328165.1 Gaiellales bacterium | reverse complement strand
TCAACCTGCTCCATCACGAATCACCCTTCCCCGATCCGTTCGACATGGGGAAGAAGCCGTCGGAGATCTACGCCGCGGCGAAGGGCTTCCTTGCCAGTTGCCCACCAGAAGTCGTCGCGCTCTTCGGCCGGCTACCCTAACGCGCTCGTTCGTCATTCGGCCGGGGGTGGCTTGCGAGCCGCCTCCGGTCGAGCCTCCTCGAATCTCTTCCCGGCAACCGCTAGCGGGGCCGGCTCGCGCCCGGCTGCCGTCCGGCGCTGATCTCGCGCTCGTCCCGTTCGAGCGCCTCGTCGTCGCGCCCGCCCCTCAGAATCGACCACGACGAAACACTCACGGCGACCGCGACGGTGGCAGCAATCACGATGAGGGTCCACGCCATGAGGTCTCCATCGACGCGCCGGTGCATCGGCTTGAGCTATCGATGAGCCGCTCCACCGGTGGAGCGGCTCATCTGGGCGATGTTGGCGGTCAGGGAAAGACTCCACCCGAGGGAAGAGGCGTCGGGCTTCAGAGGTTCCGACCACCGAGGCCGGAGAGAGACCCTTACCCCGCCTGTGGCTCGCGGAGCCGGAGAAACCCTGACCTCGCGACGTTTCTATCGCTTGCGGTGAGCAAGCTCAAGCCCTCGCGAGCGGTTCGGGCCGCTCTTTGCGAGAACGCGCTCAGCGTCGTTGATCGTCCGCCGAGCACAAGGCCCCGGAAGCGATCCGGCTCAAGGGACTGCGACGCGATGCCGATGCCGTCAATCGTCAAGGAGTCGTAAAAGATCACGGTCAGAACGCACATGTTTCGGTCTGCACGGGTCTTCTCGGCGAATGCTCTACGACGGGAAACCCAATGACCGCTGCAACCGAACAGCAACGAGCGTCAGGAAACGACCGGGAGGGCGAGGATCAGGCGCGCCCTGAAGCCCGTCGCCGAGCCGCCTCGTCGTCGCTCCTGCTCCTGAGCCTCATCGTCATGATCCAGCTCTCATGGCTCGGGCTCCTCGGCTATCTCGCGTGGCACATCGGCTCACGCCTGGTGTAGGCGTAGGAGTGCACCCGTTGTGGGGCCGGTCACGTCGCCCGGCGGACGTTGCCGGTTACACCACTAGCGTGGAGTGGCCGTGTCTGGGCGCCACTTGTGAATCGCAGCGGTGATGATCGTCGGGCCGCCGAGACGGCTCTCGATCTTGAGCTCGCCATCGATCAGGGCCAGGCGTTCCCGCATGCTGCGAAGTCCGACGCGGGCGCCTGCGCGGTCGCGATCTTCGGGGTCGAACCCTTTGCCGTCGTCCCAGATCTTGACGACGAGCATGCCCGGCAATCCTTGAAGATGGATGGTGACGTTGCTCGCTCCCGCGTGCTTCGCCACGTTCGAGAGCCCTTCGCGCACGACACGATCGACGGCGATGCGCTGGGAGTCGGTGTGCAACTCGACCTCGCCCTCCGGAACGACGGTGACCGCGCAAGCCGGGCAACGCTGCTTGAACGCGTCGACCTGCTCCTCGACCATCGCGATCAGATCGGTTTGACCGGCTGCGGTCTGCTCGAGCGAGCGCATCATGCCCCGCAGCATCTGCTCCGTCTCGACGAGGCGCGCAGCGAGCTCCTCGAACTCCCCGGCCAGAATCTCAGTCCGATCGGGCGAGCCGGCCACCTTCTTCCTGAGCTCCTGTAACCCGTAGCTGAGCGCGATCAGCTCTTGCATCGGGCCGTCATGGACGTCGAAGGCCATGCGCACGAGCCGGCGCCGCAATCCCTCGACGACGCCGTTCGCCTCGGGCTCGACGGGCGCCCCGGGCTCCTCCTGAGGCTGTAGTTGAAGAGCCTTCACTCTGTCCTCGTGTTTTCTCGTGCTCCAGGCGCCTCGGCGCGGAGTCCACGGCCGCAGTTACCGAACAACTCCAACGTAGACGCGCTTTTGCCCGCACGGAACACCCAAAAAGGGGGTTGACCGGCATTTCCGGCCTACTCCGGCGCGGGCTCGGCAAGCACGAGGACGGCCGCGCGGCGCGGATCGCCGGGTAACGGCGAGGGGCCGAGTCGTTCGACGAGGAAGACCTCCCGGTCGACCTCGAGGAGGTCCCCGACCGCCGGCGGAGGGCCGTCGTTCTCCGAGAAGGCGTACCCGCCCGGCCGGCAGAGGAGCCGCACGTGCTGCATCGCGCCGCCGCTTGCCGCTGCATCGCCTCCTTCCAACGCCTCGATCGCCGCCAGCTTCTGCTCCGCGCGGTCGAGGCCCTCGGCGACATCGCGAAGCTCCCGCAAGAGCGCCCCGACATCGTCCCGGCGGTCCTCCGAGGACACGCGGGAGAACAGGGTCATCTCGAGTCTCGGGTGCCGCGGAAACGGATGGCGATGGAGGTCATGCGACCGCATCCGTCTCTCTTCGCGCGATGCGGCGAAGGCCCTTTCTCGCTACGCGAGGAGATCTCGCAGGCCCTGGAGCATCCAGAGTGCATAGAGCCAGACCAGGAGCAGAACGACTGCAAGTGCGAACACCGTGAGATAGAGCAGCGCTTGCCCGTTCGAGGAGATCGGCTCGACGCTCATCACCATGGCCGAGACGCTCGCGCCGATGCCGCGACGGGCGAGCGATTTCGGAGCAAGTCGTGGAAACCTCACGGCGATCCAGGCTGCGATCGCCGCTGTGCCGCCGAACAGCGATAGTGCGAAGACGAGGTTCACCGTTCCGTCCCGAATTCTCGATCCGAGCAGGTGGGACAGTAGAACGCGAGCGCCGGAGCCTCATCTGTTTCCGGGTCATCTGCCCGGTAGGCCCGCCATCCTTGCCAATACAGGCCGCTCGAGCTGGTGCACTCGACGCATTGGACGGTCGTGGCTCTATTCGGTTGATGATCCCGGCTGCTCGCGTTCATGGTCTGTCCTTTGCCCTCGCCCCAGCCACATGAAGTGGTCTCTCGTGAGAGAGCATGCGCCGGGCGAAGGCCGCCGTCCTCAGACGAAAGGACCTAGACGCTGCGACCTTCGTTGTGCCTCGATCGAGTGAGCGTTCGAGGTAGACGGCTATCGCCTCGTGCGAAGGCCCTCCTCGGCGTCTGCGAGCTCGGCGGCGGCTCGCGCCGCCTCTGCACGTTTCTGCTCGGCTTCGTCGACGAGGATCGCGCGCGCTCGTTCCGCCCCTTCCGCGGCGAGCTCGGCCTCGTGCGCCTCCGCGTCCAGCTTCCGCGCATCCGAACGCAACCCGGTAACACGCTCACGCGCGGCGCGCCCGACCTCGTCACTTCGGCGTCGCACGGGCTTGACCGCCTCGAGCGGGCCGAATCCGACGGCTTTCAGCTCGTCGGTCAGGCGCCCACGCTCGAGCAGCAGGCGTGCCTCATCGTCGACCGCCGCTGCCCGGAGCGTCTGGCCGAGCCGATCGAGCAGCGTCGCCGTCGCTTTCGGGCCTAGCCGCTTTCGTGCGGCGCCGAGGAGGGCGCGCACGGCAGCACGCTCCGCGCCCGATGCGTCGCCCACGTCGTCGGCGCCGGCCTTGCCGCGGAGCGCCCGCTGCTGCGTCTCGCGCAGCCGTTCGCCTGCCGCGAGCAACTCTGCGATGAGCTTGCCATCCGAATGGACAAGGGTGTTTGCCGCCCACGCGACCGTGCTCGGCTTCTTCAACGCTCGCACCTCGGCTGCGACCTCGGCCTGGTGCGCTTTCTTCAGGCGCGTGGAAAGGTCGTTACGAGCCTTCGTGAACTCCTCGAGCGGCAGCCGATAGAGGGCGTCGAGCTCCTGGTCGAGATCGGGGACGGATGCAAGCGGCCGCGTCACACCGCGGCCGCCGCTTCGGCACCGTCCGCGAGCGCTTGCGCCTGTCGCACGCGCTCGTCGCCGGGCACGGCACCAAGGTTCGCCTCCACGAGGACCGCGCAGGAGCGGGCAGCAGCGGCCGCGAGGACGGATGCCGCGCGTGCGTCGGGCTGAAACTCTGGCTTCCCTCGTTCCGCAAGCGCCGTGCCGAGGGTGGCGACGTCCGCCGAGGCCTCCGCGATGCGTAGGGGGACGTCGGCCGCCAAAGCGAGCGCGCGGCCGAGGTCGAAGTCGTCGCTGCGCTCGCGGAGCTGCGCGAGCGCAGCGACGAACGCAGTGGCGTCTTCAGCGGCGAGTTCCGTCAAGCGCCGTCGCAGGGCCTCGGCCTGAGCGACCGAGCCACCGTCGCCCGAAAACCGTGCGACCTTCGCACAGAGCGCGGCCGCCATTGCACCCACGAGGGCAGCGGCGCAACCGCCGCCCGGCGCCGGCTCCTCTGCCGCGAGGGCTTCGAGCAGCGCGTCGATGCGTAGAACGTCCACGAGCCCGGGATCGTCCCACATCCCGGACTCGTGATCGTCGTTGTCAGAGCAGGCGGAACCGCTCGCGCAGCTCGTTGAGGACCGGCGGGGTGGGAGCGACGCCCACCTCCGCCAGCGCCGATTCGAGGTCCGCGACGACGAGCTTGCGGTAGGCGGCGTCCGCGACGGCCCGCTCGACGATGTCGTCGATTCCCCTGCGGGCGAGCGGTAGCTCCTGCGCTGCCTGGACCCAGCCGCGTGGCGCGGGAGGGAGGGCTGCGATCAGCCTGGCAAGTGCGTCGTAGTCAGATGCGTTCATCGAATCACCCGACCTCAGGACGGGTGGGGTCTCCGTTTTCTTCCAGCAGCGCCTTCAACTTGTCGAGGCAGCGCGAGATGCGGCTCGCGATCGTGCCCGCGGGCAGCCCGAGCGCCTCGCCGATCAACCGGTAGCTCTCATCCTTCGCGAAGAAGCGGTCGAGGATCTCCCTGCAGTTGTCGGGCAGCGCGGCCATCGCGTCGTGAACCGTCAGCGCCTCGTCGAGGTTCGAGAGCGTCTCGTCGAGCCCGGAGGGCTCGAGCTCCTCGACCGGCGCCTCGCGCGTGTCGGCGCGAAGCTTGTCGATGCACGCACGCCGCGTCAGCTGGGCGAGCCACGGGCGGAATGCCTCGTCGTCACGGAGCCGGTCGAGGTGGGTGTAAACGCGCGTGAAGACGTCCTGGAACACGTCCTCGGCGTCGTGCTCGGCGAAGCGAAAGCCCTGCGTGCAGATCGCGAACACGTAGCGCGAGAAGCGCTCGACGAGCTCGTTCCATGCGGCTGCTTCTCCTCGGCGGCAACGCGCGACGAGCTGGGCATCGGAGCCTGTCGCGGCAGCCATCTCCTTCGAGCATAAAAGAGAGGGAGGGCGGATGCCCTCCCTCTCGGGCCGTTCGGGTGGGGTCCCGGCTATGCCGCCTTGACGAGACTGTTCGGCGGGACGATGACCTTGAGGGTCACCGTCTTGCCACCCTTCACCTTGTAGATCGTGACCGGGTTCGACGTTACGTCACCGTTCGCATTGAACGAGAGGTTGCCGAGGATGCTGTTCTTCAGATGGATCTTGAAGATCTGCTTGGTCACGTCCGAGCGGCTGCCGTTGGACTGGCCGATCGCGGCGATCATCGCCTCGGCCGCCTGGGCCGCGTACACCGAGTAGGGATCCGGGGCACGCTTGTCGGCCTTCGTGAAGTTCTTCACGAACGCAGCGCCGGCACCCTTGAGCGCGCCGTTCGGCAGACCGGCGACCGAGACGGAGATGCCTTCAGCCGACGCTCCGGCCCCTTGCACCACCGCCGAGATCGGCGTGAAGCCGTCGGGCGTCAGGATCTTGACGGACGAAGCACCCGCCGCCATGTCCTTGATCAGCTTGCCACCGTTCTCACAGACCAGGCCACCGAGGAACACACCCTGCGCTCCGGATGACTTGACCTTGACGGCGAGCGCCTCGTACGAGGACGCCTTGCCGTCCCAGGCAGTGAACCCGACGACCTTGATGCCGAGCTTCACGGCGGCGTTCTTGAAGTTCGTCGCGACACCGAGGCCGTAGGCCTCCTTGTCGTTCAGGATGAACACCTTCTTGATGCCGATCGACTTCGCGTACAGCGCGTCGGCGGCACCCTGGTAGTCGTCCGCCGCCACGACGCGCGCGTAGTTGCGCTTGCCGGTCGGGTAGTACTTGCCCGGCTCGCCGGCGGACGTGCCCGGCCCACCGTGCGTCAGACCGACATACGTGTTCGCCGGGCTGATCATTCCGACGGGCCCGTTCGCCGCGCGGTTCAGCACCGGAACGATGATCTCGGCCGCGCCGGAGTTGAACGTGCCGATGACGCCGACGAGGCTCGAGTTCTGGGCATAGGCGTTCGCGTTCGCGGACGTCTTACCCGAGTCCCATTTGCCTGCCTGGGCCGTCGAGTCGTCGCAGCTCTGGTAGGCGAGGGAGTACTTCCCGGCCTTCCAGCTGTGCTGGGTCAGGACGAACTTGATCGCCCTCGTCATCTGCGACGTTTGAGTGCGCCCTGCGCCCTGAAGCGGCAGGTCGGACGCGATCAGGTACTGACCGCTTGGGTTCTGGATCGCCGAGCACGAGGATGCCGGCAACGGCGTGGCGCCGCTCCGGGCAATTGCCCCGCTCACGGTCGTCGCGAGTGCGACGATGGCGATCAGCGCGGACGCTCCCACGCCCACGTACATGCGCTTCTTCACTCGTCCTCCTGTCTGGGGGGTCAGGGGAATTGGGGAGAGCATAGAGAGAGTCGGCTCGAGCGCCAACCCTGATCACGGCTTCGGACGTGTGGTTTGCCTCAAGGGAGGGTGCGGCGAATGCCGAAAAGGTCTGTCATGAGCTCGTTTTCACCGAGCGAGCGCGGCCTGCCGGCGTTCACGGGGCGCGTCCGCGCCGCTCCCGCCGCCTGGGCGTTCGTTGGCGCAGGCGCCGTCGCGATCGGCGTCTATTTCCTGCTTCCGCCCCATTCGAACGCCCAATCGATCTACTACGTGGTGGTCGGCCTCGCCGCCGTCTGTGCCATTTACGCGGGCACGATCCGCCATCTGGCGCCGGGCGAGCGACTCGCCTGGTACCTCTTTTCCCTCGGCCTGCTCACCCAGGTTGCCGGCGACGCGATCTTCGCGGTCTACGAAGTGCAGCTCAACCGCGCCGCCGAGCCCCTCGATCGCGGATGCCTTCTACCTCAGCGGCTATCCGTTGCTCGCGATCGGTGTCTTTCTCGTCCTGCGGCGTCTCGGCGGCCAGACAAGTCGCGCGGCCGTGCTCGATTCGATCGTCGTTTTCTGCGGCGTCGCACTCGTGCAGTGGGTCTTCTTCATCGATCCGTACGCCCACATGCGATTCGGCAACGAAGGCGCACGGCTCGTCTCGATGGCATACCCCGCGGTGGACGTGCTGCTGCTCGTCGCATTCGCGCAGCTGATTGTCGGGCCAGGCGGTCGCACGGTCGCCTACCGAATGCTCTTGACGAGCGTCGCCCTCTGGGCGATCGCCGATGAGGTCTACGGCTTGACCCGGACGAGTTATCGGGGCGGCGATTGGATTGACGCCCTCTGGCTCGGCTCCTATGTGGTCTGGGGCGCCGCGGCGCTCGAACCGTCGATGGTTCGCATCGCCGAGCCGGACCGGCGGCGCTTGCCACGACTGACGAACGCGCGACTCGCCCTCCTTGGCGCGGCGCTCGTCGCCACCCCGGCGATCCTGCTCGTCGAGCGCTCCGCTCACCATCGCGTCCATTCGTACGTCCTCGGGGCGGGCGGCGTGGCGCTCGCGATCCTCGTCCTGTTCCGGCTCGCGGGACTCGTTCGGACCGTTGAGCGCGCGGGCAGGGCCGAGCGGCTCGCACGCCGTGAGGCGGAACAAGCGCAACAGCTGCTGTCGTTCCAGAACGAGCAGTTGCTGGAGCTCGACACCCTCAAGGATGAATTCGTGTCGAACGTCTCGCACGAGCTCCGCACGCCGCTCACCTCGATCTCCGGCTACGTCGAGCTGATGCTCGAAGACGAGGAGGACGAGCAGCGGCGCAACTACCTGGGGATCGTGGATCGCAATGCGGAGCGACTGCTCGGGCTCGTCTCCGACCTGCTCTTCTCAGCACGCCTGCAGGCTGGACGGCTCGAGGTCGAGCACGTCGAGGTCGACCTGCGGCACCTCGTGCTCGAAGCGGTCGAGTCCGCCGGGCCGCGCGCCGAAACGGCCGGCGTCGAGCTCACTTCGGTGCCGGAGAAAGTTCCCCCCATCTCGGGCGAGGCAGTGCGGCTTGCACAGCTGCTCGACAACCTCATCTCGAACGCAATCAAGTTCACGCCGTCCGCGGGGCGCGTCCGCGTGGCGCTGTCGTCGCACGACAATCTCGTCCGGCTGGAGGTCTCGGACACAGGGATCGGGATCAGTGAGGAGGAGCGGGAGCGGCTGTTCGAGCGCTTCTTCCGGTCCCAGACGGCGCTTGAGCGGCAGATCCAGGGAACCGGCCTCGGGCTGTACATCTCCAAGGCGATCGTCGAGGCTCACGGAGGCCAGATCGGGGTCGAGAGCGGATCCGCCGGCGGCACGACCTTCGTCGTCGAGTTTCCGACTATCTAGGTGCGCCGGTAGCGATAGCCGAAGCCGCGCACTGTTTCGATCGGTGCAGACTCCGGGGCGTCGGGGACGAGCTTCCGTCGCAGGTACCCGACATAGAGCTTCACCTGATCGCCGGAGACCCCGTAGGGATCGCCCCAAACGATCTCCAGGAGCTGGTCCCGACTCAAGACCTGGTTCGGGTTCTGCACGAACGCGGCCAGCAGCTTGAACTCGAGCGGCGTCAACTGGACGTCGCGCCCGTCGACGATGATGCGGCGCTCTCCGTAGTCGACCTGGACAAAGTCGTCGGCGTAGGTTTCCACCACCTCGGACCTGCCACCGCTGCGGCGCAACAGGGCTTGGACCCGCGCCAGCAGCTCCTGCCTGCCGAAGGGTTTTGCCACGTAGTCGTCGGCGCCGGCCGAGAGACCCCGGACCTTTTCGAGCTCCTGCGTTCGCGCGGTCAGCATGAGCACCGGCACGTCGGAGAGGTCGCGAATGCGCTCGAGCGTCTGGTAACCATCCATCTCGGGCATGGCAACGTCGAGGATGATCAGCGCCGGGTGCGTCGCGAACAGGATGCGCAGCGCGGAGCGGCCATCCTCAGCCTCGTCGACGACGTAGCCCGCACGTTCCAGCAGTTCGCGCAGGAGCAGGCGAATGTCGCCTTCGTCGTCGACGACCAGGACTCGCAAGCGCGCATCCATACGTGCTTCATACCATCCGGTGTGTTGAATCCCTGCGTCGAGGACGGAAGCTGCACCTATGGCTCGTGTGCTCATCTGCGAACCGCACGCCGATATCAGCGCACTGTTGGAGCTCGTTGTTCGCCGATTGGGACATGTGCCGGTGACGTACTCGGGCCGTGAGGTCGACTGCGTGTCGATCGACGCAGCCGTGATCGAGCCGGGCGCGGATACCGGCCTCCGTCTCGCCCGTCTTCTGCGCGAGCAGGACGTGCCGGTGCTCTTCACGAGCATCTATCCGCCCGAACGAGACGCGCTCGAGCTCGCGCCTGTCGCCTATCTCGTGAAGCCCTTCCCGCTCTACGCGCTCGAGCGCGCACTCGATGATGCCCTCGAGCTGCTCGCCTCGCCCGCTGCAGCCGCCGTGAGTTAACGGTTCGGTCGCCGATCCTCAGAGGCTTCGCACCGTGGCTACCCTGCCCCTCGTGGGTCGAACGCCGCCGGTCGCCGTCCTCGCCGTACTTGCCCTGCTCGTCGCAGTCGCAGTTGCGGTCGCCGCAGCATCGCGCGGCGACGGCAATGTGCCGCAGACGAAGCCGTCGCCGGTGTCGGCGACGCGACTCGGCGACGACGACGCCAACCTCATGCGCAGGCTCCAGCGGGACAAGGCCATGCGGTCGCACAAATGACGGGCATCTCGCGCCGTGAGCTTCTGAAGCGCGGCGCGCTTGCGGTCGCAGCCGGCAACGTCTACTCGCTGCTCGACGGTCTCGCCGAGTCGCCGGCCCGCGCCGCGACGATGGTGGCCCGTCTGCGTGAGCAGTATCTGCTCCGCGGGCTGCAGGTCGTGAACGAGCTCGGGATCGACGTCGTTGTGCCTCCGCTCCACCACCGACTCATCACCGCCCGCGTGCGCTTGCCCACAGGCCGAGGGCTCGCCGCGGCGCCGGTGCGCCTCGAGCGCTCGATCGCGGCTGTCGAGAAGCGGTATCCACCCACCCCGGCGGGTATCGGCGTCACCGTGGGTTGGGGCCTCCCATACTTTCGCCGGCAGGTCCCGAAGCTCGCTGACGGCCGGAGATTCCCCTCATACCTGCCGGTCGACCGGCACGCGTCGAAGGCGAAGGGGAAGGCGATCCCCGCCGTGCTCGATGCGACGCCGTTCGCAAGCGATCCGGCCGGCTTGCAGCTCGGGGCGGACGACGTCTGCTTCCTCCTTCGCAGCGATTCGGTCGGGCACATCGACGACGCCGAGCACGCGATCGTCTCGGCTCTCGTCGATCTTCTGTCCGTGACGAGCGTTCGCAACGGTTTTGTCGGCGGCGGGTTCGGGCCCGGGCCTGGCCTGGCGAAGCAGATGGCACTCGCCGCAGGCGTGCCGGGAGCTGATCTGATCGTCGACGGCGTGCAGATGTTCCTCGGCTTCACCTCGACGCAGAAGGCGGCGATGGCGCCCGACCGGATCGCAAGCTTCGAGACGCTTCCGGGTCTCACCGATCAGAAGCCCGCGAGCTACTGGTCCGGCGGGACGGCCATGCATGTCTCTCATCTGGACGAGGATCTCGAACGGTGGTGGCAGGCAGTTCCGTTCACCGACCAGCTGCGGTCGATGACGCGGCCGGGGCTGACGGTGCCTGACAAGACCTACACGATCGCCGAAGATGTGAGTCGCGTCGAATCGGCAGCGGACGTGCGAAACGACCTCGGCCGGTTCGGTGGTGTCGGCCACAGCGCAGTGCTGCAAACGGTCACACGGTTGCAGGCTGAGACGCGCGACGCGTACGGGGTGGTGCGCCCGCGCGGGGCTGCGCTCATCTCTCGCGCGGACTTCAACACGCTCGACAACCCGTTTTCGCAGAGTGCAGTCGCA
Source organism: Gaiellales bacterium (assembly GCA_038328165.1). GTDB lineage: Bacteria > Actinomycetota > Thermoleophilia > Gaiellales > Gaiellaceae > PALSA-600. The sequence goes on along the minus strand of JBBQLT010000033.1, from coordinate 10,643 downwards.
GGTGAGGTGTCTGCGACACCGTCGGCCGGTGTTCACTTCGTCGCGTTTGCGCCGTCGACCGATCTCTTCAATCGCGCGCGACGCGCGATGGACGGTGCGCTCGGCGACGGCTCGCGGTTGGCGCTCGACGCGCGGGCCACTGCTCAGGGATTCAACTCCTTCATCCACGCGACGCACCGCCAGAACTTCATGGTGCCGCCGCGCGCCCACCGCTCGTTTCCCCTGCTGGGAAATCGTGCGACCCGATCTACCTCTAGACCCGCGTGATGTTCACCGAGCCGCTCCAGGAGAGCGAGTCCTGGCACGAGTCTGCGGTGCGGTAGCCCTCGTACGGCTTCGTGGGCTGCGAGCAGTTCAGCGTCGGCGAATAGGCATCTCCGGGGCCGGGACGGGCCGTACCGACGGCGAACGAGAGCGAGGCGCCTCTGGTCAGTGCCTTCAGCTTCTTTAGGGGCACGACGAGATGCGCGGAGAACTGATCGTTTCGGATGTTGAGCGGGCACTGCACCGTGACGGGGAGGGCGACGGGCGGCGCGGTGATGGCGACCACGAGCGAGGTTGCCGTCCTCTTCACGAGCGACAGCTGCGGGGAGCCGGCGGCGACCAGGCCGTCGTCGCAGGTCTGCTCGGTCACCCAGCCGTCGGGTGCCTGGTCGAGTGGCAGGCCGCAGGCATCCTTCACGTGCGCGCCGTCGAGCCGCGAACCGTTGATCTGCGCAGCGCGCCCCACGAAGCTCGAACGGGTCGAGCGGAAGCCGCGCCACGAGGCTGACCAGGCGATCGTGGCGGTGACGTCGACGTGCTCGGCCGAATTGCAGGTGCCGTCGTCCTGAATGTTCTGCTGCTGGTCGACGTGATGCTCGGCTCCCGCGCCGGTGAAGCTGACGGTGTAGGCCGGCGCCGCCACACCGGCTGCGGTCGAGGCGCCGATCGCGGCGGCCGCCAGCAGGAGAGCGAGTGAAAGACGCATGCCGAAGGGATACCCTGCGCTACCGGGGCGGCGCAAGGGGGATCGAGAACGTTGCTAACCAATCGGATCAGTGTTCGTCGTACCTGACGAATGGAGGTTGTAGGAGGTCAGCTGTGCGCCCGTGCCCGCTTCTGGGTGTCCTTACGGGTGGACGATGAGCTGTCGGAGCTCGAAGGCGCGCTCCTCGACGCCCATCTGGCTCGCTGTGCCGAGTGCCGGGAGTTCAGCGCGGGCGCGGAGGCGTCGACGCGCGCGATCCGGGCTGCGATCTACGCCCCTCATGCACCGGTGACGCTCGAGCTGCCCCGCTCGCCGAGGCGCTATGCCGCCGGCGCGGGAGTCGCGACGCTCGTCGCGGCGGCTGCGGTCGCGGGCATCCTCGTTCGGGGCACGCTTTCACCCGGGCCGGCACGGCCGTCGGTTGCGCGCTCGGTCGCCGTGGTCGCCAGTGTCGAGACGCCCGATCAGCTTCGCCGCCTGCGTCGAACGACGCTTCTGAACCAGCGCCGTCTCCCGCGCGACATCTCGGCCGAGCCCGCGTAGCCGGATCACTCGCCGCGCAGGACCTCTCCGACTGGCATGCGGCGCACCGTGTGCACGCTGACGAGCGCCGCGAGCGCCGCGCCGAGGCCGACGACGAGCGCGAGCGACCCGAGGAACGCCCACGGGATCGCAAGGTAGTCGGGGGGCGGATCGAACGCGTGGCGCATCATGGCGACCAACATCTCTGCGAGCAGCCAGCCGAGCAACGCGGCGAGCGCCGAGGCGACGACGACGATCAGCGCGATTTCCGTCCAGACGAAGGCTGCGATCCGTCCGGCCCGCGTGCCGAGGGCCGCCATCGTCGCAAGCTCCTGTCTGCGCTCGGCGTGAGCGAGGACCGCGTAGAGGATGAGCGCGCCTGCTGCAAGCAGCAGCGCAAAGGCTTCCTCGATGCGGCTGATTCCGCGCAAGCCGACCGTCGTGATCGAGCTTGCCGTCTGCGTCACCTGGTCGTTGACATTGGTGACGGTCGCGGCCCTCGCGCTGAGTGTGCGAGCAACGGCGCGGGCAACCTTCGACACGTCTCCGTTCGAGGTCGCGAACACCACGTTGGGCCCTGGGTCGTGCGTCGATGCCAGGATGTAGGAGAGGTTCGCGACCATGAACGAGTCGTGAGGGGCAGACGGGAACTCCTGGACGATTCCGGCGACGTGAAACGCTACGACCCGGAAGCGGCCGGTTCGGTGGTCGAGGATTCGCAGCTTCAGCAGGTCGCCGAGCGAGAGCGAGTAGTCGGTGACAGTTTCCTTCGAGACGAGGATTGCATCGCGTGCCTTCTGCAAGCGGGCGAGCATCTGCCGGGCGCTCCCGCCGATGAAGTACGAGTCCCGGAGTGAGGTGCCGCGCAGGAACGTGCTCGGATCGATCGCAAATGTGTCCTGGAGGTCCGGGCCGACATACGCATAGGTGTGGTCGACCGACGTCTGCCCGGTGACACCGGGCACGTTGCTGACGGCTGCCTGCATTCCGCGCGCACCCGAGACGACGATGTCGGCCCCGATCGTCAAACGCGCATCGAGAGCCGACTGTTGGTTCCACGTGGCTGAGAAGACGCTGAGGTTGACGGCGAACGCGAGCAGCAGCGTCACGACGACAAGGCCGCGGTTGATTGCGGGTGCGCGCCGCGCAGCGCTCACGAGCAGGAAGTCGCGTGGTCGGGTCGCCCGGCGCGGCGAGACGAGCGCGAAGACGCGCCCCCGGATGCGCACGAGGAGGAGGGTCGCCCCCACCCAGAGGAGAGCCGGCGCGAGGAACATGTAGACCGACAGTGAGAGCGTCGGGTTGGAGTCCGGGTTGACGACGGCGGAGAACCCGGTGCTGGCCGTCAGCCAGTAGACGAGGCCGCTCACGGCGAGCGCGAGGATGTCGAGCCACAGACGCTGCCAGAGCGGTGGTTGCGCTCGCTGCTCTTCGGCGAGCGCGCCGACGCCTGCGGCTACTCGCCCAGCGAAGGAGCCGAGCACCCCGACCGCAAGCGACACACCGAGCGCCCAGGGCCAGGCGGACAGCTGGCTTCCGATGAGCCACCAGACCGCCAGTAACGCAACGAGCATCCCGACGCCGCCCGCGAACGCTCCGACGAACGCGCTTTCGATCGCCGCGAGCCCGATCAGCTTCCTGCGCGACGCGCCGCGAGCGCGCAGGAGGCGCAGCAGGCGCCGTTCGCGCTCGACGGCGCCGAGTGCGGCGAGGTACGCGAGCCCAAGCCCGACGAGTGCGCCCGGGACGGCGAGCATGATGTAGAGCGCTTCGGCGTACAGAGCATCACCCGCGGCGTTCGTCAGCGCGTCGGAGAGGTTGTCGACGAATTGAATCTGGCCCGGCAGCGAGCGTTCGACCCGGTTGCGAAGACGCGTGGCGTCGTTGAGAGCCGACTGGGGGCTCCCGTGCAGTGCGTGCGGGTCGAGTTGCGCCTGGACCTGCCACGTCACGCCTTGCGCCTCGCCGGGAATGGCGGCCGCCGCGGCACTGGGCGGCGCGACCGAGCCGAGTGAGGGGGCGTATCGCTTCGCGAACGTCCCGAACGGGATGATTGCGATCTCGGCGGGTGGCTGAGCTGGAGCCGGGCCGGTTTGGGGGTTTAGCGCCTGGAACAGCGTGTCGGGCGACGTCACGATCGCCACGCCTGTGACCTGCAGCGAGACGGGTCTCGCACCCTTGCGCGGCGTGAGCTCGATGACGTCGCCGACTCCGGCCTGCAACGTCGCAGCGAGTTGCTGGTCGAGCACCACGCCAGCCCCGTTCAGCGAGCCGTGCAGCATCCGGATCGTCGCGAACTGCCGTTCGTAGCCCGGGGGAACGGCGAGCACCGAGCCCGCACCGGCACGAACCTTGCCGAACGACGCGGTGTGCTCGGCGCCGGCAAACGGGGCTGTCGCGACCGGAAGTGCCATGGCGACGCTCGGTTGCTTCGCCACCTCGGCGGCTACGCGTGTCGCGGCACTGGCGGAGGCGACCGGTCCCTGCCAGTCGAGCGAGGTGCTGCGAATCGCGGTTGCAGACATCGTCCGAAGCGAGTGGCCGATGAAGAGCACCATTGCGCCGAGGAGAGCGGCGGACGCGGCCAGGACGAGTGCACGCGTCAGAGTTCGCGCCGGTGTGCGAACAAGCTGGCGCAGGACGAAGAGGCTCACGTCTCTCCTTCGCTGACGATGCGGCCGTCGCGCATGCTGACGATGCGATCGCAGCGGGCGGCCACGTTCGAATCGTGGGTCGCGACCACGAGTGTGAAACCGATTTCGCGCTGCAGCGCCTCGATCAGGTCGAGGACGCGCACGGAGGTGTCCGAGTCGAGATGCCCGGTGGGCTCGTCGCACAGAAGGACGTCGGGGCGCTGGGCGAGCGATCGCGCAATCGCGGTCCGTTGCGCCTCCCCGGCAGAGAGCTCGCGCGGCAGATGTCCGCGCTTCGACTCGAGCCCGACGAGTGTGAGTAGCCGTTCGGGCTCGATTGCTGCGGGGCTGCCGCTCTCGACCTGGGCGAACAGGACGTTCTCGAGCGCGGTGAAGTGCGTCAGGAGATTCGCGCCTTGAAAGATCAGTGCTGTGGTCGCAGTGCGCTCGACGGTTCCCACCGTGGGGAGCACGAGTCCCGCCAGCACGTGGAGCAACGTTGTCTTCCCTGAGCCGGACCGACCCGTGAGCGCGAGACTTTCGCCCGCGCGCACATCGAGATCGACCCCGGCGAGCGCGTGCACGGCCCCGTTCTCGAAGGAGACATCCACGTTGCGGGCGGAGAGGGCGATCATCGCGCCTTGCCGTCGTAGATCTCCACGATCCGGTCGGCCGCCTTCGCAACGAGGGAGGAATGCGTGACGACGACGATTGTCGAGCCATGCTCGGCCCGAAGCGCGCGAAGCGCGTCGAGAACGCGCGCCTCGTTCGACTCGTCGAGCTCCGCGGTCGGCTCGTCAGCTAGAACGAGCGGGGCGTTGCGAGCCGCGGCCGACGCGATCGCGACCCGCTGCTGCTCGCCGCCCGAGAGGACGGCAGCCCGCCGGCCCGCCGCCTCTTCCAGACCGAATGCCGCGAGCGCCGCTCGCGGGTCGCCGCGTCGGCCTGAAAGCCGAAGCCCGAGCGCGACGTTCTCGAGTGCGGTGAGCTCGGGCCAGAGATTCGCGGTCTGGAACACAATTGCCACCGAGGTTGCGCGGTAGGCCGCGAGGCCGTCGTCCGGAAGACGCGTCAGCGACGCGCCAAACGCCCGCACTTCCCCCGCTGACGGTTGCTCGAGCCCACTCGCGAGGCGGAGCATCGTGCTCTTCCCCGAGCCTGACGGACCCAAGACCGCGACGAGCTCGCCCGGCTCGACACGCATGTCAAGGCCGCGGAGGGCGACCGTCTCGGCGGGCCCTGAGCGATAGATTTTGAAAACGTCGATGAGCTCGAGCGCGGCCGGAGCGACGTCGTCCGACCGCTCCGGCTCACGGTAGAGAGACGTCACCGAAGCCGGAAGCTCTCGATCATCAACCGGTAGGCGTCGACGTTGTCGACGCCTACCGGCGAGCCGAGATCGACGACCGCCTGCGTGCCGCTCTTCGCAAGCACGTAGCGGTCCACCGTGAGAGAGACTCGCTTGCCGGTGACGGCGCTCGGCTTGCTCGAGGTCACGTAGGTCGTCTTCACGGCCGGGCTCCCGCCGATCCTCATCTTGCTGCTCGCGCCCGAGATCCTCACGCCGGCGAGCGCCGTGAGCCCTTTCCGTACTGATCCGACGGTCGGTGCGGGGCCGCGTCCGAGCACAACACGGACGATGTTGTTCTTGTCGCGAAACGTGACGGTCGCTCCGCCGCCTAACTGCACCCAGCCTTCCGGGAACTTCATCGTGAACCGCTTGCCCGGATACGAGACAAACACCTGGTTGTCAGGGATGTCTCCGGCAGCTGTCTGGGCAGCCTCGACCTGAAGGGCCCCCGGCGCCGCTGCCGTTGCCGTGGTGGTTCGGTTGACCTTGACCGTCGTCGTCGACGACGACGACGACGATACGGTGGATCCCACGGTCGGGGAGCCCTTCGATCCGCAGCCGAGGAGCAGGAGTGCGATCGGGAGGGTCGCGAGTGCGCGAAGCATCGCCGGCGAACGTGCCGAGAACTCGCTGACCACGTCCTGAACGCACACGGCCTGTCGTCGATCCGGTCAGGTGTGATTCATCTCCACGCGGCAATGGTTGAGCGTGCAGCCGGTGCGTAGATCGAGACGTCAGCGGCGGAGAGTGCCGCTCGTCGCCGGCGCAGCCTTGGTCGTCGCCGCATTGCTACTCGGAGCATGGCTGCTCACCGGTCGTGACACAGCGCACCGTCACGCGACGGCGGCTTCTGCGACACGCGCGATCGCGGTTTCGGCTCCCAACCTCAGGCGGCGTGCGCCGACGAGCCTCGTCGAGCGGGTCACTGGAGCATTGCCGGCGCCTCTGCAGGACGGGTCGGTGGCACCGCTCGCGGGTGGCCGCGCACTGCTCCTCGGCGGCCTCACCGCGTCCGACCAGTCCACGAACGAGATCATCGCCGCGAGCGCGCGCACCGCACGTGTCATCGGTGCGCTGCCATCGGCACGGCATGACACAGCAGCCGTCACCATCGGGCGATTCGCGTATGTCTTCGGCGGCGGGACGGCGTCGTCGCAGCTGGACGAGATCGTGCGTGTCGACCCTCGAAGCGGCACCTCGTCTGTCGTCGCGCATCTGCCGGCCGCGAGCTCGGACTCGACCGCGGCGACGGTCGGCGGAACAGCGTATGTCGTCGGGGGCTACACGGGCTCACGCTGGCTCGACACGATCGTCGCCTGGCGGCCGGGATCCGGCGCGCGTGTCGTCGCTCATCTTCCTGCGGCGATTCGCTACGCCGCAGTAGCGAGCCTCGGCAACCACATCGTGATCGCCGGCGGCTCGCTCGAGAATGGCTCCGCGAGCAACGCAGTGCTCGAGTACACGCCTGCGAGCCGCCGCGTGTCCCGCGTTGGCTCGCTGCCGGTCCCGACGACGCATGCCGCGGCGGCGTCGCTCGGGAATGTCGTTTACCTCATCGGCGGCCGGGGCGCGACCGTTCGCACGCCGATGCGGCGCATCGTTGCGATTGACATCCGCACGCACCGCGTTCGCGCGTTCGGCTCGTTGCGGTTGCCGTTGTCGGATCTTGCCGCGACGAGCGTCGGCGACCGCATTCTCGTTGCAGGCGGAGCGGGGCCCGCCGGCACGGTCTCGACACTCGGCGAATTGCGCCCCGTGACCCGCCGGGTCGCCTCCGCCGCCCACAGGCACACGCTCGCGACCGGAAACGTCTACGCGCACGACCGGGTGATCACCGGCGCTGCGGTGCACGCCCTCCCGCGGATCTATGTGCCGAACAGCAGGAGCAACACGGTCGACGTGATCGACCCGCGAACGTTCAGGATCGTCGAGCACTTCGCCGTCTCCGGCCTGCCGCAGCATGTCGTTCCCGCGTGGGACCTGAAGACTCTCTACGTCACGAACGACACGGGGAACAGCCTCACGCCGATCAACCCCGAGACCGGCAAGCCAGGCCCGGAGATTCCGGTCGACGACCCCTACAACATGTACTTCACTCCCGACGGGCGCTACGCGATCGTTGTCGCCGAGCGTCTTCATCGGCTCGACTTCCGAAACGCCCACAGCTTTCGTTTGCACCATTCGCTGGCGGTGCCGTGCGCCGGTGTCGACCACATCGATTTCTCGGCGGACGAGCGCTACCTGATCGCGAGCTGTGAGTTCTCGGGCCAACTGGTCAAGGTGGACGTCCGGCGCGAACGCGTCGTCGGGGTCCTGACGCTTCCCGACGGTTCCTCGGCAATGCCGCAAGACGTGAAGCTCTCGCCCGACGGGAAGAGGTTCTATGTGGCCGACATGATGGCCGGAGGCCTGTGGTTGCTCGACGGAGGGCGATTCCGGGTCACCGGCTTTCTCCGTACGGGCAGGGGCGTGCACGGCCTCTATCCGAGCCGAGACGCGAAGTACCTGTATGCAACGAATCGTGGTGAAGGCTCGATCTCGGTGATCAGCTTCCGCACCCGCAAGGTGGTGGCGAAATGGCAGATCCCCGGCGGTGGCAGTCCCGACATGGGTGGCGTGTCGGCAGACGGTCGCGTGCTCTGGGTCTCGGGCCGCTACAGCAGCGTCGTCTACGCGATCTCGACGACGAACGGCCGGTTGCTCGCGAAGATCCCGGTGGGATCGGGCCCGCACGGCTTGTCCGTGTGGCCGCAGCCGGGCCGGTACTCCCTTGGCCACACGGGCATCTTGCGGTAGTGAGCCCCCTCGCCCGGGCAGACACCGTCCGAGCGTGCGACTCGCAGGAGAAGAAGGCCCGCAAGGAGAATCTCGTCGTCGGGACAGTCACGAACCAGACTGGCCTCGCGGGCGCCCGCCGGTGGTTCGACCGGCACGGTGGGCGGGCGCCCGCCCCGCCTCTATCGGCACCAGCGGCCCTGAGCAAAACTGTTTTTCCGCATCGTGCATGGTTTTCGAATGGCAGGTGCCGCCCGGGTCTGGCAGCGTGGCACTGATGGCCGCCGATCCCACTCACACGTTCGCCGGCGCCGAATCGAGCGGGCCGGAAAAGGGCCGGCCCGGGAGGCTCCAGCTGGAATCGGGCTGGGATGCACAGGCCGCCAGGCTCGAGCACCCATTCCTGACCTCCGCGTGGCTCCAGGCGTGGTGGGACGCGTTCGCGCCGCCCGACGCCGAGCTCGCGGCGAGCGGTCTGCCCGCCGGCGGGCCACTTGCGGGCTGGCCGGTCTACCAACGACGCGGGGGCCGCGATCTCTTCGGCCTTGCGAACGTCCATACGCCGATCTCCGGTCGCCTTCGGCCGCTGCAGCCGGTCAGCTCCGAGAACCTCTTTCCGCACGGTGCTCGCAAGATCATGTGGCCGGCGCTCAACGATCAGGAAGCACTGGGTCTTGCGGAGACGCTCGGCCATGCGGGTTGGATCGGGATCGTCGAGCCTCAACGTCGGTCCCCGCTCGTCGAGATGCACGCCGACTACGCCGCCTACGCGCGAACGCGCGGACGGAGCCTTCGCCAGCGAGCGGGCAGGCTCGAGCGAAAGCTGATCCGCGAGCACAGCGCGCAGTTTCGCCTCGTGGAGCCCGATCCGGCTGCCGGGCTGCTCGACGCGTGTGTTCGTCTGGAGGCCGAGGGTTGGAAGGGACGCAACAAGACGGCGATCCTGTCCGACCCACGCACGACCCGGTTCTACGGCTCCGTCGCGACGATGGCCTCCGCCCGCCTCTCCGTCATCTCCGTGCCCAACGGCCCGATCGCGTTTGCTCTCTGCCTGCTCCACGAGCGGCGTCTCTACCTCTTGAAGACCGCGTACGACGAGAGCTTCAGCAAGCTCTCGCCCGGGCTCGTTCTGCACTGGGCGATCATCGACCACTGCCACAAGCTCGGACTCGAAGCCTACGAGCTGCTCGGGTCGGCCGATCCCTGGAAGATCCAGCTCGCCACAGGTGACCGTCCGATCAGCAGGCTCGTCGCCCACAGAGACACCCGGGCCGGGCGCGCACGCACCGGTTTCCGACGGCTCCGGCCCTTTGCCAAGCAGTTCCGGCGCCGTCTGCTCGCGACGCAGCACCAGGTTTCCGGTCGAGACTAGAACGCCGGGGCCGCCCGGCTGCAGGCTCGTTTCACCGTGGCGAAGGGGGGAAGGGAGACGGTTCCCTAACGATTGGATGAGAAATGCTTGCTATCGCCGGTACCGGGTACGGCCTGATCGGGATCCTCGTCATCATCTTGCTCGTTGTCCTCATTCTGTATTTCGTTCGACGCGCGTAGAGCAAGGCGGCCGTTCAAACAGGCCGAAAGGCCAGTAGACAGCTCTTCCGGAGGGGCGCATCGTGTCGGAGGAAGAGCGTTTCTTCGACGATGTGCGCCGAGCGCGACCTTGGCTGCGGCGCCGACACGTGGGTCCGTTCCGTCTCGATTTGCGGTGCGGACGGAGCGGGCCCACGATCTCGACGGCGTTCGAGGGCCGACAAGGCCGACTTTCGATTGGGCTCGTCAACGAGGCCCGTCAGCATCGGTGTGAGTGTCGGTGTCGCGCGCAAGCGCCTCATTCGCGTCTTCTCCCGTCCGGTCGTGCTTCCGCTCGAGCGCCGCTTCGACACGCCTGATCGCGTCGTCGATCGCCTGCCTCAGTTCCGACTGATCGTCCACATCGATCCTTTCACCGCAAGGACCTGCAGGGTCCCCGTTGGAGTGCGTTTCTTAACGTGAACCCCTGACGCCTACCGGGAGATGCTCAAAGCAGGGACGCGGTCAGGGAGCGCGCACAGGTTGACGTTGAAGGGGGTCACGGTCACCGTGCCTTCCTGCGTGGCGGTTCGGCCGCCCTGATCCTGCGCGGAGAGTGTGAATTTGGACGTGCCGGCCGCCTGCACGCCGCCCGTGACCCGTCCGCGGTCGTGGCGAGTCCGTGACACTTGGTCTGACCAGGGGACGTGGCCGGAGGCGCGGCGGCACAACCGGACACCTATGGACGGAACAAGACGCCGACGTGCTGGTCGTTTGGCGAAGGGACACAGCCCTGCAGGCGCCGCTCGAAACGTGCAGCCGCCGGGGAAAAGCACAGGCCCGTAGACGAAACGTCGCACGGTCGTTGCGATCGTTTGGCGTC
>JBBQLT010000032.1:0-28118 GCA_038328165.1 Gaiellales bacterium | reverse complement strand
CTTCGGCAACAACGGCTCCACACGCTCCCACAGAGCGTCTGACACAACCCACGGCGCAACAGCCACTGGCACCCCCTCGATCTTGACAACGGATGCCGACGGCATTCGCCACCACCGAACAGGTCCCTTCATTGTGAAAGGAGCTCTAAGAGGGCGCGCGCCGAACGACCGTCAGTTGGCCGCGAAGACAAGCTCGGCGACCTCGGTCGGCGTCGTACCGACCTTGATCCCGACGGCCTCGAGCGCGTCCTTCTTCGCCTGCGCGGTGCCTGATGACCCTGAGATGATCGCGCCGGCGTGGCCCATCGTCTTGCCTGGCGGAGCCGAGAAGCCTGCGATGTAGGAGAAGACGGGCTTCGACATCTGGTCGGCGATCCAGCGGGCCGCCTTCTCTTCCTCGTCGCCGCCGATCTCGCCGACGAGAACGACCGTCTCCGTCTCAGGATCCGCCTCGAACTTCTCGAGCATGTCGATGAAGCTCGAGCCGACCACGGGGTCGCCACCGATGCCGACGATCGTCGAGTTGCCGAGGCCGCGCTCGGCCAGTTCGTTCCCGATCTGGTAAGTCAGCGTCCCGGAGCGGGAGACGAGCCCGATTGCGCCGGGCTTGAACACCTCGGCGGGGATGATCCCGACGTTTGCCTTCCCCGGCGAGAGCACGCCTGGGCAGTTCGGGCCGATCAGCGTCACTCCCTTCGGCCGCACGTAGGTGTGCACACGCAGCATTTCGTGCGCGGGGATGTGCTCAGTGATGCAGATGATCGTCTTGATCCCCGCGTCGACCGCTTCGTAAATCGCGTCGGGCGCGAATCGAGCGGGGACAAACACCATCGAGGTGTTCGCACCCGCCTCGGCTACGGCATCCGCGACCGTGTCGTAGACCGGGATCCCCTCGACATCCTGGCCGCCCTTTCCGGGTGTGACGCCCGCGACGAGGTTCGTGCCGTAGGCACGGTTGCGCAGGCCGTGGAAACGACCTTCGGAGCCCGTGAGGCCCGAGACGACGAGCCTCGTGTCGTTGTCGACGACAATCGCCATTACGTCTGTGACTTTCGCGCTTTGAGCACGATGAACTCGCTCGACCAGGATGCGCCGTCCTCCGAGGTGAATGGTGCGAGCAACTCGCGCACGCGCTCGGCGTCGGCGCCGTCGCAGTCGGTCCGCGCGAGCCACGGGTCGAACTCGTGCGTCCTCGTGAAGAAGAGCTCCTGCTCGACTTCGAGGGCAGCGCTCTCAAGAAGCTCGCGCCACTCGGCCGCGGAGAGCGAGCGAACGTGCGTCGGGTCGCGAAGCTTCTCGGCCTCGTGCTCCTCCTCGGTGCGGTAGAGCATGTCTGCGACGACGACGACCGCGTTCGACACGCGCGCGATCTCGCCGACCGCCGTGCCGATGTCGGCGAAGTGGTGTGCCGCGATCCGGGTCACGACGACGTCGAACGAGCCGTCGGCGAACGGCAGATCCTCGGCGAAGCACACGACGTCGGGCTGCATGCCCGGAGCGGGGTCGGCCGTGACGACCTCGGCGCCCTGCTCGCGGAGCTTGCGTGCGACATGCCCACCACCGGTGGCGACGTCGAGGATCTTGACCCCCGCATGCGGGTTGCAGAGCTCGACGACAGACTCGAGGTCGACCCCGGCGGCGTGCGTCGGTGACGTGCGATACGCCTCGGCGCGGGCGCTCCAAACGTCACTCATGCGGCGAGCTCCACCGCTTTCTTTGCCGCCTCGAGCATCGTCCGTGAGACGTGCAGATTTGTCGCGGCAGCGTCGGCAAGGATCTGGCGTCCTTCGACGGCATTCGTCCCGTCGAGCCGTACGACGATCGGCAGCGTGATCTGCATCGACTCGACGGCTTCGAGGATGCCGCGCGCAACCTCGTCGCACCTCGTGATCCCACCGAAGATGTTGAAGAGGATCGAGCGCACCTGCTGATCGCGGGAGATCACCTCCAGCGCGTCGATCACCCCTTGCGCATTGCCGCCGCCGCCGAGGTCACAGAAGTTCGCGGGCTTGCCGCCTGCTACGACGACCACATCGACGGTCGACATCGAGAGGCCCGCGCCATTGCCGAGGATGCCGACGAAGCCGTCGAGCTTCACATACGTGACGCCCTTCTCGCGCGCGAACGCTTCGAGCGGATCGGCCGCGCTGATCTCACGGAACTCGGCGATGTCTGGGTGGCGATAGAGCGCGCTGTCGTCGACCGTGAACTTCGAGTCGAGCGCGCGCACGTCGCCGTCCGGTGTGACGATCAGCGGGTTGATCTCCGCGAGCATGGCGTCGCACTCGATGAAGCAGCGGTAGAGCTTCCCGATGATGTCGGCGATCTGCTTCTGCTCGGACGGATCCTGGACGCCGGCGCCGTAGATGAGTCTGCGTGCGACCCACGGCTGATACCCCTCAAGCGCGTCTACGTGCAGGCGGACTAGCGCATCGGGGTTCTCCTCGGCGACTTGCTCGATCTCGACGCCGCCCTGGGTCGTGAACATGAACAGTGGCTTTTTCTCGCCTCGGTCGAACGTGACGGAGAGGTAGTACTCCTTCGCGATGTCGGAGGCGCTTTCGATCCAGAGCTTCTCGACGACGTGGCCGTTGATGTCGAGGCCGATGATGTCCTTCGCCTTTTGCTCGGCATCCGCCGGATCGTCCGCGAGCTTCACGCCGCCTGCCTTGCCGCGCCCACCGGTCAGCACCTGAGCCTTCACGACAACCGGGCCGCCGATCTCCTCGGCAGCGCTGCGCGCCTCCGCCGGGGTGGTAGCGAGCCGCCCCTCGGACACCGGTATGCCGAAGCGCTTGAAGAGCTCTTTGCCTTGATACTCGAGCAGGTCCATGGGCCGCGCGGACTTTAGCCGCTGTGGCCGATCTCGCCGTCAAGTGCAGGGGCTCACGGTCGATGACCCGCCGAGCAACGACCGAGACAGCGGCAGCCGTCGAAACGAAAGACGAAAAAGAGTGAGTCGAAACCGATTCGAGGCCGTGCGAATCGAGACGGTGTTTGTCACGATCCGATCAGCGAATCCGCTTCGGATCACGATCCCCGGCGGCCGGTGCCGCGCGGTCGCCACCTGACCGTCGACCTTGCTCGGCGGCCTTTGCTCGGCGGCAGCCGCAGACACGGGGCAGACAAGGAACAGTCACGGATCTGACGTGCGAGCCGAACAGGTTGCTGACGCTGGCGACAGAGGCAGGGGGCGGGGGGCGAGCGGCGAAGCGGATGCGCGTAGGACCGAGTCGCCTGCATGGATTGATCGACGGGGTGTTCGCGATCGCGATGACGCTGCTCGTGCTCGACCTTCCCCGACCCCACGACTCGACGCGGCTTCCTCACGACCTGCTCCACCAGTGGCCGAGCTACGCCGCCTACCTCATATCGTTTCTGACCGTCGGAATCCTCTGGATCGAGCACCACGGGATGATGGCCGCCGTCGCTCGAATCAACCGACGATTCCTGGAACGCACACTGCTTTTCCTGCTGTTCGTATCGGTCATCCCGTGGCCGACAGCAATCGCGGCCGCGTACGTCAACCATGGCTCCCAAGCCCAGCCGGCAGCCGTGCTCTATGCCGCCGTCATGTTGCTGATGGGTCTGTCGTTCAGTCTCGGCTGGCGCTACCTCGCCGATCATCCCGACCTGGTCGTCGAGCCCGCTCGCTCCGCCATGCGTGCGGGAACAATCCGCGCTTTGATCGGCGGCCTCGTCTACATCGTCGCGATCGGTCTCGCGTTTGTGAGCCCTCGAGCATCATTTGCGCTCGACGGAGTGATCGCCCTCTACTTCGCGGCCTCCAGAACCGCCGTTCCGGCCCTGGTCGATCGCGCCCCCGGGCACGACGCCGGCTAACCATCGCCGGCGACAGAAAGCACGCGATCATCATGGCTCGATTGAGCAGATCGGCTGGCCGGTCGTTACCGCCTGGCCAGGCGCGGCGGCGACATCGCGGACCGTGCCGGCGCGATGCGCGGTCACCTCGTTCTCCATCTTCATCGCCTCGACGATTGCGATCACCTGGCCGGCTTCGACCACATCGCCGTCCGCGACTTTCACGTCGAGGACAGTGCCCTGCATCGGGCTCGCCACGAGGCCCGAACCGCCGGCGCCGGCGCCGGCTGCCGCCCGCTCCCGCCGCCGCCGGGCGAGCGCGCGGTAGGGCGGCTCGGGCACGAGCACTTTCACCTCGACGCGGCGACCGTCCACTTCGGCCACCGTCGTTACAACTGACAACGATCCGTCCGACGAGCGCGGTAGCATTGTTGCCCGATGAGAAAACTGATTCGCCTGCTCCGCCAACTGCTCCGACTCGACGAGGCCGTGACAGGTTGCACCCTCGATGAAGCACGGGTGCGAGAGCAGCGCCTGATGGAACCCGAGCAGCGAGGCGACCCCACCGATCTCGAACTCGCCGAGTGCGCGGAGCATTCTGCTCCGCGCCGTCTCACGGTCTTCATCGTGGACGATCACCTTCGCGATCATCGGGTCGTACAGACCGCTGATCTCCGAGCCCTCTGCGACGCCGGAGTCGACGCGCACGCCGGGGCCCGAAGGCTCCCGGTAGGCGGTGATTCGCCCTGGGCTCGGCAGGAAGCCGTTCGAGGGATCCTCCGCGTTGATTCGGCATTCGATCGCGTGCCCTCGCAGAATGACCTCCGCCTGGGTCAGCGAGAGCCGTTCCCCGGCCGCGATGCGGATCTGCTCGCGCACGAGGTCGAGACCGGTGACGAGCTCCGTCACGGTGTGCTCCACCTGGATGCGCGTGTTCATCTCCATGAAGAAGTAGTCGCCATCCGGCGACAGCAGCCCTTCGATCGTTCCCGCAGACCGGTACCCGCACGCGCGTGCAGCATCGACCGCGATCTGGCCGATCCGCGCGCGCAACTCGGGCCCGACAGCCGGCGATGGCGTTTCCTCCACGAGCTTCTGGTGGCGGCGCTGGATCGTGCAATCGCGCTCGCCCAGATGAATGACGCCGCCGTGGGCGTCCGCGAGTATTTGCACCTCGACGTGCCGCGGGTCCTCGAGGTATCGCTCCACGTAGACCGAGGAGTCGGCGAAGTACGCCTGCCCCTCGCGCTTCGCGCTCGCGAACGCCTGCCCCGCCTCGTCCGGCGAGCGCACGACCTTCATGCCCTTGCCGCCGCCCCCTGCAGCCGCCTTGATCAGAAGCGGGTACCCGATCCGCTCGCCGAGCGCGGTCACCTCCTCGGCCGAGCCCACGGCGTCGGTCGTGCCCGGAATGATCGGTACGCCTGCTGCCTCCATCGCCTGACGGGCGCGGGTCTTCGAGCCCATCAACTCGATCGCCGCCGGCGGAGGCCCGATCCAGACGAGGCCCGCCTCCTCCACCGCGCGCGCAAACCCGGCGTTCTCCGCGAGGAAGCCGTAACCGGGATGCACCGCTTCTGCCCCCGACTTCGCCGCCGCCTCGAGAAGCTTGCCGACGGCGAGATAGCTCTCCGCGGCCGTCAAGCCGCCGAGAGCGTGCGCCTCGTCGGCATAAGTGACGTGGATTGCGGCGCGGTCGGCGTCCGAGTAGACCGCAACCGAGCCGATTCCCATGTCGCGCAACGTGCGGAAGATGCGCAGCGCGATCTCGCCGCGGTTGGCGACTAGGACTTTGGCGAACACAAGCCGTATTCTCCTTGCGGATGAGCGTCGCGGATCAGTTGACCGTTACAAGGGCGGTCTCGGTGCCGATCGTGGTCGCGCTCTTTGCGATCTCCTTCGCGAACCACGACTACTGGGCCACTGGGGTCTTTTGTGCCGCAATGGCGACCGACTGGTTCGACGGACGCATCGCGCGCCGGACCGGTGTGACCTCGTCCTTCGGCTCACTGCTCGACCCGGTCGCCGACAAGTTGCTCGTGATGGCAACCCTCATCGTTCTCATCGATCAAGGCGTCTTCCCCGCCTGGATGGTCGCCGCGATCGTGGCGCGCGAGCTCCTGATCTCAGGACTGCGTCAGGCTGCAGTCGAGCGGGGAGTCGTGATCGCCGCCCGCGACCTCGGGAAGTTGAAGACCTGGTCGCAGGCGATCGCCGCGGCGATCGGCGGGCTCGCAGCGGGCGGGGCATGGCGGCATGAAATCGCCTGGTGGGCGCTCCTCGTCGCGCTCGCGCTGACGTGGATCTCCGGGCTCGACTACGCGCGCGCCGCGCCGCGGGTCCTCCGCGGCCGGGCGGTCGTCGCGCCCTGACCGTCGGGCTTCACCGCGGCCGCGCCCGGTTTTCGGCCCGCGCACCACGCATCGAACGCAGCCCACGCGCCGAGGTACTCGGCAAGGCCGCGCAGCCCGTCCTCGACCTCGGCGCGCACCGCGAAGGTGCAGTGGACGCAGTAAGGCCGGTCGGACGACGTCTCCACTTGGCAGCACCGGATGCACATGACACGAGTGCAACGCCCGGCTCGCCTCGCCGTTTTACGTCTCGAGGTACTCGTCGAGGCCCGCCTGCCACCACGGGTCAACCGCCGGTGCCGGCGAAGCGAGCAGCGAGGAGACGGCGTCTGCAACGGCGGTAGGTTGCTCCGGGTCGAGCTCCAGGTTCATCCGTCGAGAGGGTAGTACACCTCTCCGCACGTTCAGGCACGGTCGGGCAGCGTCCCGCCCGAAGGAGGGATTTTGAGGGCAGACCCCCCGCACGGGGGGTCGACGGTGGACCCGGCCCAAGCGATTGTGGCTGCATGAAAAACATCGCACTCTTCCTGTTCGTTGGCCTCGCCGCCCTGGCCTTTGCTCTCCCTGCCTCCTCCAATGAAGGCGTGTCCGCCAAGGGCGTCGTCGCAGCGCTCACGACGAGTGGGGTCTCCGTCACGGGTCCCGACCGCACTATCCGCTGTGCGCTCGGCCGCCACTCTCCCTCCCTTGCCGGTTACGCCGTCGGCGACCGGGTGCGGGCACAGTGCCGCCGCGTCGCGAAGCATCTCGTGCTCGCGAGAATCGAGCATCTCGCCGCCCCGGCGGACGGCGCGGGCGCGGCCGAGCCCGTGAAGTTCGGCGGCGCGATCACGGAGCTTTCGCCCACCTCGATCACCCTCCACGACGGCGACCGCAACCTGACGTGCTCGCTCGGCGATGGATCACCGTCGACGGGCAGTCTCAAGGTCGGCGACCATGCCAGGGTGGTGTGCCAGGGCGGCGTACTCATCGCCTTGGCGCCGGTGACGACTGCCGATGCTGCCCATGTCTTCGAAGGCGTGGTCACGACCCTCGGCTCGACCTCGATCTCGCTACAGAACGGTGAGCACGTCTTCAGCTGCGCCCTCGGCGACGGCTCGCCGAGCGTTGCCGAGATTCACGTGGGAGACCGCGCTGCAGTCGGCTGCCGTGTTGGCAGCGGCCTGCTCGTGTGGCTGAAGAAACTCCCCAGCACTACGCTTCTGCCTGCGCCCACGCCCGAGCCGGCGCCCGCCCCCAACCCGCCCCACACCGACCTCACCACGTTCGGTGGCACGCTGACGGCGCTCTCCACTGCGTCTCTGACGGTTCACAACGACGAGCATGGCGACGTCACCTGCACCCTCACTGACGGATCGCCGCACCTCGGCGACTACCACGTCGGCGACCACGTGAAGATGGCGTGCTCGAACGGCGTGCTGACGCTGATCGCGAAGTACTAACGCACCTAGCGGCTCAGAGCGGAATGTTCCCGTGCTTGCGCGGGGGCATCCGCTCACGCTTGGTGATCGCGGTCTGCAGCGCGTCGATCAGCACCGGTCTCGTACGCCTCGGCTCGATCACCTCGTCGACGTAACCCCGCTCGGCCGCCGTGTACGGGTTCGCGAACCGCTCCTTGTAGTCAGCGATCAGCTCGGCCCGGCGCGCCTCTGGATCATCTGACTCGGCGAGTTCCTGCCGAAACACGATGTTGACCGCTCCCTCGGGTCCCATGACCGCGACTTCGGCGGTCGGCCAGGCGAAGTTGAAATCCGCCCGCACATGCTTCGAGCTCATGACGTCATACGCGCCGCCGTATGCCTTTCTGGTGATCACCGTCAGCTTCGGCACGGTCGCCTCACAGTAGGAGTAAAGAAGCTTCGCGCCGTGTCGGATGATGCCGCCCCACTCCTGGGCGGTACCCGGTAGGAAGCCAGGGACGTCGACGAACGTGACGAGCGGGATGTTGAACGCGTCGCACGTCCGCACGAAGCGAGCCGCTTTCTCCGACGAATTGATGTCGAGCACGCCGGCGAGAGCCTTCGGCTGATTGCCGACGATGCCGACGCTGTAGCCGCCGAGCCGCGCGAAACCACAGACGATGTTCTCTGCGTACAACGGCTGGATCTCCAGGAACTGAGCGTCGTCGACAACCGCCGCGATCACCTTCTTCATGTCGTACGCCTTCGTCGCCTCGTCGGGAACGAGCGTGTCGAGCTCCGGCGACTCTCGGTCGACCGCATCGGCCGGCGGGTCGTAGGGGGTTGGATGCGCGTTCGACTGAGGCAGGAAGCTGAGGAGGTAACGGGCGTCCTCGAGCGCAGCCTCCTCATCCGGGGAGGTGAGATGTGCGACACCCGACTTCGTCGCGTGTGTGAGCGCGCCGCCGAGCTCTTCGAACGACACTTCCTCGCCGGTCACGGTCTTCACCACGTCTGGGCCGGTGATGAACATGTAGGACGTCCCTTCGACCATCAGCACGAAATCGGTCATCGCCGGCGAGTAGACGGCCCCGCCTGCACACGGGCCCATCACGAGGGAGATCTGCGGGATCACACCCGACGCTTGCACATTTCGCCAGAAGATCTCGGCGTAGCCCGCAAGCGAGACGACGCCCTCCTGGATGCGCGCGCCGCCGGAATCGTTGATCCCGATGAGCGGGCAACCATACTTCGCCGCCATGTCCATCACCTTGCAGATCTTCTCGGCGAAGACCTCACTCAGTGAGCCGCCAAAAACGGTGAAGTCCTGGCTGAAGACGAACACCCGTCGCCCGAAGATCTCGCCGTAACCGGTGACGACGGCGTCGCCGTAGGGGCGACGGTCGAGCATCCCGAAGTTCGACTCGCGGTGTCGCACGTACCGGTCGAGCTCCACGAACGAGCCCGGATCGCACAGCTTCTCGGCTCGTTCTCGTGCCAGGAGCTTGCCCTGGTCGCGCTGTTTCGCGACCGACTTCGACGAGCCGGCGTGCCGGGCCTCGTCCCGCAGCTCGGCGAGCCACTGCAGCTTCTCGGCCGTCGTCTCGTGCACACGCTTGTCCGTCGACGCCACGCCCTAACTAGATCAGAATGGCGCGCATGAGCCTCGAGACTGCAGCCTTCGACCTGCGCGCGGCGATTCAGGCGGCCCCCGAACTCGAGCGGTCGGCCTTCGCCCGCCGCACGCGCAATGCGATCGCGCAGGCCGTGATCGCTGCTTCCCTGGCTTCGGAGGAGGCGCTCGACCCGCCCGAGCAAGGAGCGCCGGTCGAGGAGCTGCGCGAACGCGTCGGCCCTGCACTCGCGGCCGAGCTCGCCGCGATCTACGACGGAGGCGCCGGCTGGACGAGCCGTGCGATCGACGCCCTCGAGCCACTGCATGCGCTCGCTGCCGGAGATGCCGGAGCGGGCGAGCGACCGCGCCATCCCCGCAAGCACTCGAATCACCGATCAACCATCTAGAGTCGATCGATGCCCGCGATCGACCGCGCCACGGTGTGGCCTTATGACGAGGCGGGCGAGCCCGGCCCCTTCGTCTACCAGCGCTACGCCCATCCGACGGGCGTCGAGGCGGAGCGGACGCTCGGCGAGCTCGAGGGCGGGGACGCGCTGCTCTACGCCTCGGGAACCGCCGCGGTGACGGCGTGCGTCTTCGCGTTCTGTCGCCCCGGCTCGAAGGTCGCCCTCGCCGAGGGTGCCTACTTCGGCACCGGCGTCACGCTCGCGCAGTTCGGCGCCTGGGGCCTCGAGGTGACCGAGTACGACCAGACCGGCCCCGCACCGGTGGATGCGGACGTCCTCTGGATCGAGGCGCCGGCGAACCCGGTCCTGACGCAGCCGGACTGGGCCTCCGTGCGCGATCACCCCGCGCTCGTCATCTGCGACGCGACGCTCTCCACTCCCGTCTTCCTGCGGGCACTCGACGAGGGCGCCGACGTCGTGCTCCACTCCGCGACGAAGTATCTGACCGGTCACCACGATGCGATGCTCGGCGCGACCGTGACCCGCGACGACGAGCGGACGCGGCGCCTCTACGACGCGAGGATGCGTCTCGGCCTCGCGTCGGCGCCCGATGCGGCCGACGCTCTGCGACGCGGGCTGCAGACACTCGAGGTGCGCGTCCACCGGCAGACCGAAACGGCCACGGAGCTCGCGCGGCGCCTTGCAGCCCATCCCGCCGTCACCGAGGTGCGCTATCCCGGCCTCGGGGGCGTCATCTCCTTCGACGTCGGCGAAGACGCCGCCAGGGCGGTCGAGACCTCCCTGCACCTGATCCGGAATCAGACGTCGCTCGGAGGGGTCGAATCCTCGCTCGAAAGCCGCCACCGATGGGAAGGCGACCGGATCCCTCGAGGCTTGCTGCGCCTCTCGGTCGGGCTCGAGGATCCGGGCCTGCTCTGGGCCGACCTCGAGCAGGCTCTCGGCACGGCGCGGTAGGCCGAACGGCCCATCACCTCGAGCGACAAGACCTACTGCAGTGGCAGGAAACCGGTAGGTTCCACGACTTCCGGACGAACCGTCAGCCGGATCTGAAAGGACGCTCTGTGGCCGAGAACCGACTGGCGCGTGTGGAGGCCCCCGGAACGAGGAACGTGAGCGCCTAGTGGCGAGGCTCCTCCTCGTCGACGAACATCCCGAGCGCCTCCCCGCGCTGCGCGCGATCCTCGAGCCGCTCGGGCACGAGCTCGTGGCGACAACCTCGCGATCCGCCGCCGCTCGCACCCTGCAGCGCGACGAGAGCTTCGCCCTCCTCCTCGTGAACCTCCAGACGCCCGAGTTGGACGGCTTGGCGGTCGCTGCGGAGATCAGGCAACGCGAGGGGACGCGTGCGACCCCGATCCTTTTCCTGACGGCGCTCCCACATGACAGGACGCGCGACGTCCGGGGCCACGAAGCCGGGGCCGTCGACTACGTCTACGAGCCGATCGACCCAGAGCTTCTGCGTGCAAAGGTCGAGGTGTTGGTTGATCTCTGGGAGAAGAACCAGCAGATCCGCCAGCAGGCGGAGCTTCTCGCCGCGCGCGAGCTTGCCGAGCTGAGACGTGTGAGCGCCGAGCGCTACCGCCAACTCGCCGACGCCATGCCTCAGATCGTGTGGACTGCCGACGGCGACGGCAACGCCACCTATTACAACCAACGCTGGTTCGAGTACACAGGGATGGCAGCAGAGCCGGCCAATGCGCAGGCGTGGTCGCGCGCCACGCATCCTGACGATCTGCCGGACGTGCTCGCAAAGCGCGAGCAGACCTTGCTGGACGGGAGCGTCTTCGAAGTCGAGTACCGCTTCCGCTCGGCGGATGGTGCATACCGCTGGCATCTCGGTCGGGCCGTCCCGATCACCCACGCTGACGGGTCGATCGACTTCTGGATCGGCACGGCGACGGACATCGATGACCGCAAGCGGATCGAGGAGTCGCAGCGCTTCCTACTCGATGCCAGCGAGGAGCTCTCTCGCTCGCTCGACTGGCGAGCGGCGCTGACGGCACTGACGCGGCTCGCCGTGCCGCGCATCGCAGACTGGTGCGCGGTGCACATCGTCGAGGAAGATGAAACGATCTCGACGCTCGCGCTGGAGCATGCGGATCCGAAGAAGCTCGGCGTCGCGAAGGATCTCCAGGGGCGCTATCCGCCGAGCCCGGAGAACAGGCACGGCGCGGCAGCAGTGATCCGCAACGCCTCAAGTCAGCTCATCCCGGACATCCAGCCCGACGCGATCTCCTCTATCGCCGTCGATGAGACGCACGCGCGGCTGCTGGAGCAACTCGGCCTTCGCTCGTTCATCTGCGTCCCGATCGTCGCGCGCGGGCGCACGCTCGGTGCCATCACGCTCGTCATATCGGATTCGGGTCGCCGCTTCGGCGACGCCGACCTGCGCACCGCCGAGCAGCTTGCGCTACGTGCCGCATCAGTGATCGAGAACGCGCAGCTCTACGAGGAGGTCGAGCGGCGAGCGCGCGCTGCTCGCGCGCTCGAGACGATCGCCGACGGCGTCGCTCTCCTCGACAACGACGAGCGCATCCTGCTCTGGAACCGCGCGGCGCAGATGATGACGGGCATCGACGCCGCCGACGCGGTCGGCCGACCCGCGCGCGAGGTCCTGCCCGGCTACGAGGAGAACGTCGCCTCCGTGGCGGCCGAAGCGCGACCTCAGACCGTTCCGATCGATCTCGGCGACCGTGAGATCTGGCTGTCGTTTTCAGGAGTGCGGTTCGACGAGGGCACCGTGTATGCGTTTCGAGACCTCACCGAGGAACGGGCGCTCGAGCAGATGCGCTCGGACTTCGTCGCGACCGTCTCGCACGAGCTGCGTACACCGCTCGCGGCGATCTACGGCGCGGCCATGACACTTCGTCGCGAGGATCTCGACCTGGATGGTGAGATTCAAGGCCGGCTGCTCGAGGTGGTGGCCGACGAGTCCGACCGGCTGGCGCAGATCGTCAACGACGTCCTGCTTGCGAGCCATCTCGACTCGGGAAAGCTGCGGATGCGAATCGAAACGATCGACGCCGCGAAGGTGACGGAGAAGGTGATCGAAGCAGCGCGCATGCGACTCCCGCCAGGCGTGACGCTCGCGATGCGAGCCACGCGAAGACTCCCGCCCGTCGCCGCAGACGAGCAACAGCTCCGCCAGGTACTCGTGAACCTCGTCGAGAACGCCGTCAAGTACTCGCCGGAAGGCGGCCCGGTGCACGTGCGCGTCTCGAAGACGCCGCGCGGCATTCGCTGGACGGTCTCCGACGAAGGGCTCGGCATCCCGGCGTCGGAGCGCCGGCGCGTGTTCGAGAAGTTCTACCGCCTCGACCCGAACATGGCACGTGGCATCGGCGGGACGGGGCTCGGGCTCTACATCTGCCACGAACTCGTGCGCCGCCTCGACGGCCGCATCTGGGTGGAGGCAAACGACGGCAAGGGCTCGATCTTCTTCATGGAACTGCCGGCCGTGAAGGTGCCGACGCCCGCGAACAAGCCGGCGGGACGAGCTTCCTGAAGGGCGTCAGTTCACGAGAGCCGGAGGGGGGACTCGAACCCCCGGCCTGAGCTTTACAAGAGCCCTGCTCTGCCAACTGAGCTACTCCGGCGCGACTTCTAGTCTAAGGGCAAACGTGTTGTCAGTTTTGGCCGCAGCCGGTCCGAGGCCTCACGTATCGTGGAATCTCGGAGCTCCGGCAAGAGACGAAATCGCACGCATCGATGTCTACCGATCCCTCGCCCTACTGCAGAACCTGGCGCGATTCCTGGTGCGTGAGGATCTTCCGCTTCACGCGCTGCAACGCGTTGTCGATCGTCTTCGTGTCGCACCCGAGGTCGTCGGCCATCTGCTCGTACGACGAGCCTTCGAGGTAGTGGCGCAACGCGTCCGCCTCGAGCGGCGAGAGCGTCGAGGAGAGACAGCCGACGAGCGACTGAAGCTCCTCGGTCGAGATCACCCGCACGGCCGGGTCGTTCACGTTCGGGCCGGGCAGCGCATCCCCGAGCGTGCAGTCGTCGCCGTCCTGACCGGCCGGCGTGTGGCTGAAGGAGACGTACTGATTGAGCGGGGTGTGCTTGAACCGGGTCGCCGTCTTGATCGCCGTGATGATCTGCCGCGTAACGCAGAGCTCGGCGAACGACCGAAACGAGGTCTCCTTGTCGGGGCGGAAGTCGCGCACCGCCTTGTAGAGGCCGACGAGCCCCTCCTGGATCAAGTCCTCTGAGTCGCCCCCGGCGAGGAAATAGGAGCTTGCCTTCAGCCTGACGAACGACGTATAGCGGCGCATCAGCTGATCCATTGCGACCGAACTGCCGTTGCGGGCTTTCAGGACGAGCTGCAAATCCTCAAGCTCTCGTTGAACCTTTTGGGGTGACTTGGGAGCGGTTGCGGTGCGGACGGACACTGGTGGATCCCCTTTGCTAGCTGACATTTTCGGGCTTGACCTCCGTCCTGAACCACCGAAGTCTCACCCTGAGGTTGAGGTGAATCTAGCAAGGTCTTGCAGGAAGCACAAGCCCCAATTGCAGTGGACCCGCTTACTCGCCTCGGCGCAGCCGCTCGAGCCGGGCGCGAGTGGCCTCGTCGAGCTTGCCCTCGAGACCGCGCGGACCGTCTTCGCGGCGACCGGCAGGCTCGAGGTCACGGAGGAAGCCCCGCGACGAGAGCTTCGTCACCTCACCCCCCGCCGCAGCCGCGATCGTGGAGTCGCTCGTGACGAGCAGGACCCGTTCGCGGCCGCGGTGCTCTGCCGCAAGGCGTTCGAGGAGGGTGTCGGCGTGCGCGGCGTACCGCACCTGGAGCGAACCGCGCTGCGCGTCCTCACCGACGCCGTCGAAGACGACCACACCGCGAGCGCCTCGCAGCGCGATGAAGCTCGCCAGGGTGTCGACGAGCTCGCGCGCGTCGTTGAATCCTCCGGCGTGCAGCAGGTTGTATCCGTCGAACAGGTAGAGCGCGCCTTCAGCCATTGGCGCTGCGCTGGCGACGTGCCTCGTACAGAAGTAGAGCTGCCGCGACGCTGACGTTCAACGATTCGACGTGGCCCGCAAGCGGAATTGAAACGAGCGCATCGCACGTGCGGCGCACGAGCGGGCGAAGCCCTTTCCCTTCGGCGCCGAGGACGAGCGCGACCCCGCCGGTCAGGTCCGTGTCCCACATCCCTGGCGTTCCCTCGTCGCCGGTCGCGCCGTACACCCAGAGGTCGGCACCCTTCACCTCTTCGAGGTAGCGCGCGAGATTGCTGACGACCGCGACCGGGACGTGCTCGACGGCGCCGGCCGAGGCGCGTGCGACGGCGGAAGTGACGACCGCCGCGCCGTGAGCCGGGACGACGACGCCCGTGGCGCCGGCGCCGTCCGCACTGCGGCAAACGGCACCGAGATTGCGCGGATCGGTGACGCGGTCGAGCACGGCGAGCAACGGCTTTTCGGCGGCGGCAAGGGCATAGGCATCGGCGTAGCCAAACGGCTCGACCAGGGCCAAAACCCCCTGGTGGTCACGGGTTTCAGCCCGCTCGGTGAGCTCTCGGTCGGGCTTGGCCTTGGGTCGCGCATCGGCGAGCCACTCCTCGGCCTTCAGCGCGCGCTCGGTCGCCCAGACCTCGAGCACCTCCCTGCGTCCGCGCAGCGCCTCGCGCACGGCCCGCCGCCCGTAGACGAGGTCGGGCGTCATGGGTCGCGGCGGACGAGCGTATGCCCGCCCCCGGGCTCGTCGCGCATCTCCCAGCCGAGCCCGGCGAGCTCGTCTCGAAGCCGGTCGGACGCCGGGAAGTCGCGGTTGGCCCGCGTGGTCGCTCGCCGCGCGGCGAGATCGCGAACCTCGGGCGGTGCTTCGTCGCGAACAGCGAGCGAGTCGAGGCCGAACACGGCGAGTCCACGGCGCAACAACTCGAGCCTGCCTGTCGAAGCCCACTCGTGCAGAACTGCGAGCGCAGCAGGGGTGTCGAAGTCGTCGTCGAGTGCAACCGCAAACTGCCCCCACCCGCTCTCGTCATGCTCGGCGCCCGGGAGCGTGAACGCGTTACGGAGCGTGTCCAAGCGCGCCACGGCTTGCGTCATCGTCTGCGCCGAGAAATCGATCGGCTTGCGCCAGTGAGCGGCCAGGAAGAAGGTGAGCACTGCGTCGCGCCCCCAGTCGTCGAGCGCCGCTCGAATCGTGGTGACGTTGCCGACGGACTTCGACATCTTCTCGCCGGTGAAGCGCAGCATCCCGTTGTGTGCCCAGATCTCGGCGAACCGATGGCCGAGAGCCCGCGACTGGGCGACCTCGTTCTCGTGATGCGGGAAGACGAGGTCGAGGCCGCCGCCGTGGATCTCGAATGCCGGGCCGTAGATCTGCTCCGCCATCGCCGAGCATTCGATGTGCCAGCCCGGCCGGCCACGGCCCCACGGTGACTCCCACCAGGTGTCCTCGGTCTCGGGCTTGTTGGCCTTCCACAACGCGAAGTCGCGCGGATCCTCCTTGAGAGCGGTCGGCGCCTCGCCCTGCTCCACCTGGTCGGGTCGCTGGCCGGAGAGGCGCCCGTACTCGGGAAAGCTCGTGACGCGGAAGTAGACGTCGCCGTCGACCGCGTACGCGCTGCCGCGCGCGATCAGCGCCACGATGAAGTCCACGATCTCCGGAACCGACTCCGTGGCCCTGGGAAGGTGGTCCGGCATGCCGAGACCGAGATCGGCGGTGTCCTCCAGGTACCAGGCCGTCGCACGCTCGGCGAGCTCCGCGCTCGCACCGGGGGCCGCGTCGTAGATCTTGTCGTTGATGTCTGTGATGTTGTGCACGAGCTGCGCGTCGTGACCCGTTGCACGCAACCACGACCGAAGCCACATGCCGACGACGAAAGGGCGTGCGTTTCCGATGTGCGCGCGCGCGTACACCGTCGGGCCGCAGAAGTACATCCGAACGGGGCCGGGCGCAGGAGGCAGCTCGACAAGCGACCGCGAGAACGTGTCGTAGAGGCGCACTCGTCTAGGGTAGTGCGCGGCTCTAGGTTTGCGTGCGGCGCACTGCTTCGTCACGCGGCAGCGCGCACAGCACAGTCCACAACTCAGGCCCGCGCTCGACCCCCGTCAACGCAAGCCGCAGCTCCTTCAGGCTGCCCCCGACCGCCTTCAGCTCACGCAACAAGGCCTTCGCCTCGTCCTTGGCGAGCGTCTCTCCGAGCTGCGAACGCAGCTCAACGAACCGGCCGAGCGTCTCCGGGCTTCTTGACGGACCGGTATGTGGCTGCAGAAGCACGGAGAGCGCGAGCGCCCGGGCCTCGGCGAGATCGTGTGCCCCTCGCATGAGTGGTGCAGCCTCGACCGGGACCCCGGCGCGACTCGCGAGCTCACCGTCGTCAAGCCGAGCGAGCACGTCGAGTGAGAGCGATCGAATGCGCGCCAGATCGAGGTGGACGTCGTGCTTGGGGAGATCGAGCTCTTCGAGGTAGGCGCGCACCGCCTCGGCCGGATAGCCGTCGTCACGGAGCGAAGCGACAGTCGCGCCGTCGGCGCGTTTCGCGAGCTTCTTACCGTCGTCGCCAACGACGAGCCCGTGGTAGATCACCTTGGGCGCGTCGACACCGAGTGCTCGAAGAAGCGCCGCGTGTAGCTCCTCATTCGCCCGGTGATCGGAGCCGCGGATCACGTGGGTGATGCCGAAATCGGCGTCATCGACGACGCTCGCAAGATGGAACGTCGGAGAGCCGTCGTCGCGCCACAGCATCACGCCGTCGAAGCACTGCGGCAGCCCGGCGGCACGCGCTGCTTCGAGGTGGCGCTCGGCCCGCTCGCTCTGCCGGACGGGGCCTTCGTCCCAGGCGATCCCGAGCCAGCGCAGGTCGTCGAGAATCCCATCCTCGCCGCCGGGGAGATTTCGCTTGGGGTCGGTGTCGTCGATTCGGAGCAGCATCCAGTCGCCGAAGCGTCGATTCGCGACCGCGCTCAGCGCATTGCCGACGTGGAGCGTCCCGGTCGGGCTCGGTGCGAAGCGGACGCGAGTCATGTCGCGAAGGCCGGCACGTTCCGCGGGATCAACCGTGCAAGCCCGGCACCCACGATCGCCACCGCAGCGCTGACCCAGAAGGCCGCGACGAACGCGGACTCGGCCGGCACGTGGGTATGCGTGATCGTGTCCGCGCTCACGATCGCGGCCCCGACCTGCCCGCCGAGCACGCTGCCGACGGTCCGCATGACGGTGTTCATCCCCGTCGCGACACCGGTCTCGATGGGGCGTACGGCGTCGACAATCAGCTTCGCCATCGCGGCAAAGGCAAACGGCACGCCGATCCCGATCGACACCATCCAGACCGAGATCTGCCACGGATGAGCGTGGTAGATCGCGAGGAGCGAGATCCCGAGCGACGTGAGCACCAGTCCGAGCACGAGCGGCAGGCGCGAGCTATAGCGCATCCCGAGCCGTCCGGCCACCGGGCCTGCAATGAACCCGAGGAGGCCGCCCGGCAGCAGATAGAGCCCCGTCAGGGTCGGCGACAGGCCGAAGCCATAGTGCACCGCGCCGCCCGGATGGCGCTGCATCAGGCTCGGCAGGAGCACGAACGCGCCGAACATCGCAAAGCCGGTGAAGACCGCGGTGATGTTCGTGAAGAGCACGGTTCGCTGCGCGAGCATGCGCATGTCGACCATCGGCTCGGGCACCCTCAGTTCGGTGCGAATCCACGCGAACGTGAACGCAGCGGACGCGGCAAGGAGGCCGATCACCCGCCCTGAGCCCCAGCCCCACCCCGGCCCCTCCGTCAGCGCGAGGAGCAGTGAGACAAGGAGCGCCGCGAGAAGCGCTGCGCCCAGCGGATCGAGGCGCGACGGCGTCTTGACCGGCGACTCGGGCACGAACCGCCACACGCCGAGCGCTGCGACTGCGACCACCGCCGCGCCGATGATGAAGAGCCAGCGCCACGATCCGAGATCGATGAGGACGCCCGAGAGAACGAGCCCGAGCCCGCCGCCGACCCCGAGGACCGCCGAGACCATCCCGACGCCGGCGCCGACCTTTGCGGCCGGGAACTCGTCGTACACGATCGCGAACGAAAGTGGGAAGACGGCACCGCCGAATCCCTGAATCGCTCGGAAGGCGATCAGAGCCCAGATGTTCCAGGCGAAAATCGCCGCGACACAGCCGACGAAGAAGATGACCAGGCTGATCAGGAGGAACCTCTCCTTGCCGTACTGATCGCCGAGCTTCCCGAGCACGGGCGTCGCGACCGCCGAGACGAGCAGGAACGAGGTGAAGAGCCAGGTCGCCCAGGCAGCCGAGGTGTGCAGGTCACGCTGAAGGCTCGGTAGGGCGGGCAGGATCATTGTCTGCTGCAGCGCGTACGCGAGGCCGGCGAGGGCGAGGACAGCGAGAGTGATGTTGTAGTGCTGCCGCGGCTCCTCCACCCCCGGACTTTAGATGGTGGCCCGACGGCCCCGGTCACGGAGGCGCTGCAACGAGTGCTGTAACCGGCAACGTTCGGCGGGCAACGTTGCCGGCCACACCACTACTCTCGTAGCGTGGTCAGCATCATCCCGCGTCTGCGCGCCGTGACAGCATTCCTCCGCGCACATCCCGTGCTCGCCAGGGGCCTGCAACTCGGGCTCGTCCTGCTGACGGTCGGCCTGTGCAGCTGGGCTGTCCGTGGCCAGTGGTCGAAAGCCGGCCCGCGGCTCGAACATGCGAGCCCGGCGTACCTCGCCCTGGCGTTCGCCGCCGTGGCGGCCTACTACCTCGTCTTCATCCTCGGGTGGATTCGTATCCTCGCAGCTTGGGGCATCGAGATCCCCTACCGCGTCGCGCTCGGTGCCGAGATGGTCTCGATGCTCGCGAAGTACATCCCCGGGGGCGTTTGGACCCCTGCCGCGCGCGCGGTCGCGCTGCGGCGCTCCGCGGGAGTGACCGAGACGCCGAAGGTGCTCGCGTCCGTGTTCGTCGAGGCCGCGCTGTCCGCGATCTCGGGCGTCATCGTCTTCGTCGTCAGCCTCGCATGGGTGAAGGGCGTCAATGCACCACTGCTTCCGCTCGTCGGGTTCGGCTGCCTCTGCGGGCTCGGCCTCCACCCGCGCATCTTTCGACCGCTGGCGAACAAGGCGCTACGGCCGTTCGGCGCGGAGAAGATCGACCCGCTGCCGTTCCCCGAGACGCTCGGCCTGCTTCTCTTCTACTGCGGAACGTGGCTGATCGGGGGTGCCGCCGTGTACTTCATGTTGCGCAGCGTCGGATCGAACCCGGGGGTCGAGACGATCCCGTTCCTCGGAGGGACGTCGGCTGTCGGCGCGATCGTTGCCGTGCTTGCCGTGTTCTCGCCGTCGGGCCTCGGAGCGCGCGAGGCTTCGATGTACGGCTTGCTGCTCGCGATCACGAGCGAAGGCCCGGCGCTCAGCGTCACCGTCGTGAACCGGTTGGCGATCACGCTCGTGGAGCTCGCGCTCTTCGGGGCCGGCTTGGCCACGTGGCGCACCGTACGCCGCTCGTCCCAGACACGCCCGGCAGGTTAGAGGCTGAGGCGACGGCAGCCCGCCGCGTCCTGGCACACTAGCTTCAATTGTTGTAGTAGATTCAATGATTGAACCGAGGAGCTGATGTGTCGAACTTGCTGTTGATTCCACTGGAGGACAGCGTCGTCTTCCCGAGCATGTCGGTGACTCTCACGGTCGAGGTCGGAGACGCCGAGCGAGTCCTGCTCGTGCCGGTGCACGAGGGCGAGTACGCGGGCGTCGGGACGGTCGCGGACGTCGCCGACCGGATGAGGCTGCCCGGCGGGGGTCGGGCGGTCACGCTGAACGGCCTGCACCGGGGTATCGCCGGCGCGGCCCAGACGGATGCGGATGGACGCCTTCGCGTCGAAGTCGAGGAGCGACCTGACGAAGAGCCACCCCGCATCGCGACCGCCGTGCTCGAGCGCGAATATCGCGCCATCGTCGAGGAGATTCTCGACCTGCGCGACGCCGACCCACGGATTCATGACTTCGTGCGGGCGATCAGCGAGGCCGGCGCCCTCGCCGACACCGCCGCCTATGCGCCCGAGATCACGTTCAGCGAGAAGGTGGAGCTGCTCGAGGCGATCGACGTCGTCGAGCGGCTGCAGCTGTCGGTGCGCCTCCAGCGCGAGCGCCTTGCAGAGCTGCAGGTGCGTCGACGCATCCGCGAGGACGTCGAATCCGGTGCTCAGAAGCAGCAGCGGGAGTACATCCTTCGCCGTCAGATGGAGTCGATCCGCAAGGAGCTCGGCGACGACGACGCGAGCGCCGCAGACGGCTACCGGACGAAGATCGCGGCTGCGGAGATGCCCGACGCCGTGCGCGAGCAGGCGGAGCGCGAAGTCGGCCGCCTCGAGCGGATGGGCGACTCCTCCGGTGAGTCGCAGATGATCCGCACCTATCTCGACTGGCTGCTCGACGTGCCCTGGAGCAAGCGCTCGGAGGAGCGCCTCGATCCCGCCCACGCGCGGGACGTGCTCGATGCAGACCACGCGGGCCTCGGCGACGTCAAGGATCGCATCATCGAGTACCTCGCCGTCCGCAGGCTCCGTGTGGAGCGTGGCATCGAGGAGGACAAGCGCTCGGGCGCCATCCTCACGCTCATCGGCCCTCCCGGCACCGGCAAGACGTCGATCGGCGAGTCGATCGCACGCGCCCTCAACCGTGAGTTCGTCCGGATGTCCCTCGGCGGCGTGCGTGACGAGGCCGAGATCCGGGGTCACCGCCGGACGTACATCGGCGCGATGCCGGGCCGGCTCGTCCGCGCCCTGCGCGATGCGAAGACGATGAACCCGGTGATCCTCCTCGACGAGGTCGACAAGGTCGGCGCCGACTGGCGTGGCGATCCGACGGCGGCCCTGCTCGAGGTCCTCGACCCCGCGCAGAACCACTCGTTCCGAGACCACTACCTCGACGTCGAGCTAGACCTCTCGCAGGTGATCTTCATCGCGACCGCGAACGTCGCGGAAACGATTCCGGAGCCGCTGCTCGACCGGATGGAGGTTATTCGCTTCGACGGGTACACGGTCGACGAGAAGGTCTCGATCGCGCGCGGGTACCTGTGGCCCCGCCAGCGCGATCGCAACGGCCTGCGCGAGAACGAGGTGACGATCGGCAATCCCGTGCTCGAGTCGATCGTGACCGAGTACACCCGCGAGGCCGGCGTCCGTCAGCTCGAGCGCGAGCTCGGCAAGCTGCTCCGGAAGACCGCGACGGGCATCGTCTCGAGCAGGCTGGAGGCGCCTCTCGACCTCTCCCTCGACGCGGTGCGCGACGCGCTCGGGCGGCAGCGGTTCTACCAGGAGTCCGCGGAACGCACTGCGGTTCCCGGCGTCGCAACCGGGCTCGCCGTCACCGGCACCGGGGGAGACGTGCTGTTCATTGAGGCGACCTCGATGAAGGGAAAGGACGGGCTCGTGCTGACCGGCCAGCTCGGCGATGTGATGAAGGAGTCCGCGCACATTGCGCTCTCCTACGTCCGCTCGCATGCCGAGCACCTCGGCATCGACGACGATTCATTCGACGACCGCTCGTTCCATCTGCACGTACCCGCCGGGGCGATCCCCAAGGACGGGCCGAGTGCCGGCATCACGATGACGACGGCACTTGCCTCACTCCTCTCGCACCGGCCCGTGAAGCACACCGTCGGTATGACGGGCGAGGTTACGTTGCAGGGTCGCGTCCTGCCGATCGGCGGGCTCAAGCAGAAGATCCTCGCGGCACACGCCGCAGGACTGACCGACGTGATCATCCCGGAGCGAAACCGAGCCGACCTGGACGACGTGCCGGACGATGTGCGCTCCGCGATGTCATTTCATCCGGTGATGACGCTGGACGAAGTACTCGCTCTCGCACTCGAGCCGGCGCCGAGCGCGCATGCGCTGCCGTAGCTGCAAGCCGGTTCCCGAGGAGGTCCGTCGCGCGGCGGACCTCCTCGAACGGCGCTGGACCGTTTCGATCATCTGGGCCTCGCACGACGGGGCCGTGCGGTTCAACGAGTTTCTGCAGGCGGTTGGCGCCATCCCGCCCGCGACGCTCACGACACGACTGACGGAGCTCGAGGGCGCCGGCATTCTCGAGCGCGCACTCGTCGCGGGACGCCCGCCACGAACCGAGTACCGACTGACGGAACGCGGCTACCAACTGCGCGAGCTCCTCACCGCCTTGCGCACGTTCGCTGCGCTCTGAGCAGCCCTACAGGACGACGACGTCCTAGCCTGGAAAGATCGTCGCGTGAAGCATCGCGGGATCAAGTCCTGGCTGATGGACATGGATGGCGTCCTCGTCCGTGAGGAGCATCCGATCCCGGGCGCAGCACAGTTCCTCACACGTCTGCGGGAGCGCGAGCTGCCGTTCCTCGTGCTGACGAACAACTCGATTACACCCGGCGCGACCTCTCGGCACGGCTCGCCCTGAGCGGGCTCGAGATTCCCGAAGTGGCAATCTGGACGTCCGCACTCGCGACCGCCGATTTCCTTCAGAGCCAGCGGCCGGGCGACTCGGCGTTCGCGATCGGCGAAGCCGGCCTGCTGACGGCGCCGCATGCCGTCGGCTACACGCTGTCGGAGAGTGATCCCGACTACGTCGTCCTCGGCGAGACCCGAACCTACAGCTTCGAACGGATCACCCAGGCGATCCGGCTGATCGTTGCCGGCGCTCGCTTCATCGCGACGAACCCCGAACCGACCGGCCCGACGCCCGACGGCCCGCTACCCGCCACCGGCTCCGTCGCCGCCCTGATCAGTCGCGCCACGGGCGTCGCCCCGTACTTCGTCGGCAAGCCGAACCCACTCATGATGCGATCGGCGTTGAACGCGATCGACGCCCACTCCGAATCGACGGCAATGGTCGGCGACCGCATGGACACCGACGTCGTCTCCGGTCTCGAGGCCGGCATGCATACCGTCCTCGTGCTCACCGGCTCGACGCAGCGCGAGGAGGCGGAAGCGTTTCCGTACCGCCCGTCGCGCATCGTCAACTCGATCGCCGACCTCGTCGACGAGCTCTCCTGAGCAGGGCTCGTTACGGCTTGCCCGGAGGCACCGCAGCTCCCCAGAACGTAACGCACCGCGATACTCCTCGTCTCGTCATCTACGCTCGAGCCGTGATCGACCCCCTGCTCGCCTGGTACGACGAGAACGGCCGCGAGCTCCCGTGGCGCAAGACCCGAGATCCGTACGCGATCCTCGTGAGTGAAGTCATGCTGCAGCAGACGCAGGTCGACCGGGTGATCCCGCGTTGGCGCGCGTGGCTCGAGCGGTGGCCGACGGTCGAGGCGCTCGCCGCAGCGTCGCCGGCGGAGGTAATCCTCGCCTGGCAGGGGCTTGGCTACAACCGCCGCGCGGTCAGCCTGCATCGCGCCGCGTGCCTCGTCGCGGAGGAAGGCTGGCCGGACGACCTGACCGGCCTGCCCGGCGTCGGGACCTACACCGCGGCGGCTGTCGGCAACTTCGCATTCGGCGTCGACATCCTGCCGGTCGACACGAACGTGCGTCGCGTGCAGGAACGCACCGGCGAATTGTTCGACGGGTCGTGCGCGCAGGCGCTCTTCGACCTCGGCGCAACGATCTGCCTTGCACGTGTCCCCCGCTGTGCTTCGTGCCCGCTTGCAACCGGCTGCCCGTCGCGTGGCTCACGGTACGAGCCGCTTCGTAAGCAGTCGACCTTCGAGGGCTCGTTCCGGCAGCGAAGGGCGATCGCACTGCGCGCGGTCGCAGCCGGGGAACAGCCGACCGACGGCGACGCGCTCGTCTCGCTCGAGCGCGACGGGCTCGTCGTCCTCCACGACGGCGCGGCCAGCCTGCCTGCTTAGGGGAGACCTGACGCCACGGTGTGGCGAAGCCAGACGTTCGGCTCGACGTGCACGCCGACCCCGTCACGCACCTCGAGGGGCGCGAGCATCCCGCGGACGACGTACGTGCCGTGCGCGGGAAAGCGCATCTCCGTCCACGCCTCCCACTCGGCAACGGGGGCTTCGATCACCATCGAGCGCGGCGCCGGCTGCACGATCTCC
The DNA here is from genome assembly GCA_038328165.1 of Gaiellales bacterium. Classification (GTDB taxonomy): domain Bacteria; phylum Actinomycetota; class Thermoleophilia; order Gaiellales; family Gaiellaceae; genus PALSA-600. The sequence continues at coordinate 3,549 of JBBQLT010000032.1, read as the reverse complement.
CCGCCGGCCCGCTCGTGCACGCGGATCCACGGGTCGAAGTGCGCCCCGTCGTCGCGGCGCCACATGACGTACTGCTCGATCGGGATGAGCGGGTAGCTCGCCTTCAGCGTCGGCCGCACGGGCGCGATCACCGCGACGAGGCCGGCCTCTCGGGCGGCAGCGCGAGCGGCGTCGATCAGCGTCCTTGCGATACCGCTTCCACGGCGATGCGGCTGCACCGCAATCGCGAGGAGGCAGAGGACGTTCCCGTCCCCCAGCTCCATCCCGCGCTCGAAGGCGTCGTCCCAGCCCGCGGGCAACTCGGCGTCGACGTGCACCGGCAGGGCGTGTACCTCTGCCACCAGCTCGTCGCCGTCCTCGAGCGCGAGCTGGAAGGCCGGGAAGTCGTCGTACAGGCGGCCCCAGTACTTCCAGCCCATCGCGTTGTGGTCCATGTACGCCGGAAAGCCGTTCAACTCACCGCGCCGCTCGCGCAAGTCGGGCCGGTCGGCGTAACGGACAACGTTCACGACGACTCGAGCAGCGCCACCGCATGGGCCGCAAGACCTTCGCCGCGACCGGTGAAGCCGAGCTGGTCAGTGGTCGTCGCCCGCACGTTCACCTCGCCGCCGCCGACCGCCTCGGACAGCCGGCGCCGCATCTCCTCACGGTGAGGCGCGATCTTCGGGCGCTCACCGATGAGCACGCAGTCGGCGTTCACGAGCTTCCAGCCGGCCGCGAGCACCTGCTCGTAGGCCCTACACAGGAGGTCGAGGCTCGACGCCCCACGGAACTGCTCGTCGATGGACGGGAAGAGCGCACCGATGTCACCGAGACCCGCAGCACCGAGGACCGCGTCCGTGAGCGCGTGCGCCAGCACATCGCCGTCGGAATGACCCGCGAGGCCCCGGTCGTAGTCGAGCCGAACCCCGCCGAGCACGAGTGGCACGCCGCGCTCGAGCGCATGCGCGTCGACGCCGATCCCGACTCGGAAGCTCACGCTGGGAGGCTACGTGACGAGCCAGGCGGCGACGCGATCGAGATCGGCGCGCGTTGTCACCTTCAGGAGGCGCTCGTCTCCCTGAACCGTCCGGATTCGCCCGCCGTTCGCCTCCACCAGGGACGCACAATCGGTCGCACCTCGTGACGACTCGTCACCGGCCCGGTCGAGCGCAGCACGGAGGGCGGCGGCAGTGAAGGCCTGGGGTGTCTGCACGCGCACGAGCTCGTCCCGCCGCAGCGTCTCGTCGACGATGCCGTCGCGGACGCGCTTCACCGTGTCGACGACCGGCAGGACGGGTACCGCACCGTCGCAGCCATCATCGAGCGCGGCAAGCAAGCGGCCGATCACCTCGTCGGAGAGAAGCGGCCTGGCCGCGTCGTGCACCAGGATCACGGTCGCATCGTCAGGCACCTCGGCGACGCCGGCCCGCACCGACGCGGCGCGCGAAGCGCCGCCCGCGACGCAGGCAGTCACCTTCGACACACCGATTTCCTCCGCCAGCAGAATTGCGGGCCTTTCCCAGTCGGGTGGCGCGACGACAACGACCGCGTCGATCCAGTCGCTCTCGTCGAGCCGGCGCAGGGGCTCGGCGAGCAGGGGAAGCTCGCCGAGGCGTACGAACGCCTTCGGCCGATCTTCCCCGAGTCGCTCCCCTCGCCCGGCGGCGACGAGAACGGCCCAGACCATTAACGCGACGCCGCGGCCGTCTTCTTCTTGGCTGCAGGCTTGCCTGCGGCTGCGGTCTTCGACGTCGTCGCGGCCTTCGTCTTTGCACCGGCGGGCTTCGACAGACCGGGCTTCGTCTTGGGCGCGACGGCCTTCGTCGCGACCGCCGCCTTCGCGACCGGCTTCTTCGGAGCCGGACGAATGGGAGCCCTGGACGGCGCAGCGGCCTTCACTACCGGCGCGGCCGCAACCTTCTTCGCGGGTGCCTTCTTCGCAGCAGCCTTCTCGGCGGGAGTGAGCTTCGGCTTGACGCCGTCTGTCAGCGTCTCTTCGAGCCACTCGAGCGCCTCGTCCTCGCTCATCGTCTTCGCGTACATCAGCTCCGAGGCGAGAATCTTCTTCGCCTTCACATACATCTGCTTCTCGCCCGTGGAGAGACCCTTCTCGCCGTCGCGCAGCGCAAGATTGCGGACGACCTCGGCGAGCTCGTAGATGTCGCCAGTCTTCATCTTGTCGCGGTTGTGCTTGAAGCGCCGATTCCAGTTCTTCGGCATCTCCGTGCCGCCGGAGGTCAGGTACTTGACAACCTTCTTGACCGCCTCTTCGTCGATCACTTTTCGCAGACCGACGCGCTCGGCATTGTCGGCCGGGACGTTCACGGTCATGTCGTTGTGCAGGATCTTGATCGTCAGGTACTCGCGCTTCTCGCCGAGCACCTCTTTCTTCTCGCGCTTCACGACCGTGCCTGCACCGTGGTGCGGATACACCACCTTGTCACCGACCTTGTACAAGTGCTTCCTCCGGTTTGAGTCTGCTGTCGCGAAAGAGCCAGCGGCCCTGAAGGCTCCACCGGCGAGGCCTTCAGGATAGCAGAAACCCTGGAAAAGAGGGGTTTTTCGCGAAATCCCTGCTCAGGCGCGGTTCTCTGTGCCGTTGGCCGAGAGGCCGGCGGCGAGCGCCTGCCGGAGCGTCTCGGCCTCGACGGCGACGCCTTTCGTGCCTGCAGGGGCCACCACGGTCGTGAGGCCCAGCTTGCGGCATTCCTCGACGCGCCGGTCAGCCTGGGCTGCGACCCGGAGGCGGCCCGTGAGCCCGACCTCGCCGAAGGCGGCCACCCCGTCGCGCACCGGCAGGCCCTTGGCCGCGGAGGCGATCGCGAGCGCGATCCCCAGATCGGCGCCCGGCTCGTCGATGCGCACCCCGCCCGCGACGTTGACGAAGACATCGGCGCCGCCGAGCGGCAGGCCCGCATGGCGGGCAAGAACGGCGACGATCATCGCGAGGCGTTTCGGGTCGACGCCGGTTGCGACGCGACGCGGCATCGCGAGGTCGCTCGGGGCGACGAGCGCCTGGATCTCGAGCAGCAACGGCCGGGTGCCCTCGAGCGTGCACGCGACCGCGGCGCCGATCTCTCCCCCGTGGGTCTTGCCCAAGATCTCCGATGGATCGGGGACGCCGACGAGGCCCGCGCCGGTCATCTCGAAGATGCCGATCTCGTTCGTCGACCCGAACCGGTTCTTGACGGCCCGCAGGATGCGATGGGCGTGGTAGCGGTCACCCTCGAACTGCAGGACGCAGTCGACGAGATGCTCGAGCACGCGCGGGCCGGCGACCGAGCCGTCCTTCGTCACGTGGCCGACCAGGAAGGTCGCGACGCCGGCGGCCTTCGCGACGCGCAGCAGCGTTGCCGCCGCCTCGCGGACCTGCGAGACCGAGCCTGGCGCGGAGGCGATGTCCTGCGACCAGAGCGTCTGCACGGAGTCGATGACGCAGACGTCGGGCCGCAGCGACTCGAGCGTCGCGCACACGACGTCCAGGACGGTCTCGGCGAGGATCTCTACCGCCTCGGCGCCACCGAGCCGCGCCGCGCGAAGCGAGACCTGCGCGGCCGACTCCTCGCC
>JBBQLT010000031.1:0-28842 GCA_038328165.1 Gaiellales bacterium | reverse complement strand
ACCCCGCCGCGCGTGCCTACCTCAAACGCAAACAAGGCGAGGGCAAGAGCAAGCGCGAAGCGATCCGCTGCCTCAAACGAATCCTCGCCCGCACCGTCTTCAACACACTCAAAGCGAACCCCGCCTTGACATAGGAGCAACGCCGGCCTAGGCGAGTCACCCGGGTCTTGCCAAGCACGCGGCAGCCCGGCAATGTCCACGATGAAAGTGACCGCCTCTGCTGCCGCGCTCTTAGCACTGCTCTCCGCGTTCCGGATCGTCGGCGTAGGCCACCCGATCCCGAGCGAGATCGACCGAGGTTCTTGCCCACAGGGGAAATGGCAACAGGCTCTCTATGCAGCGAACGCTCCCGATCGGATCGGAACCCTCGACGGCTGCGGCCTCACGATTCAGAAGGCCAGAGCACCAGGTCGGGATCCCGCATGGATACATCAGACGGCCGTGGAACATTTCGTCCTTCCGAGCCGCTCGATCACCGCCACATGCAATGAGCTGTTTGTCTTCAGGGCCGATCAGCACCACTCGCATGCGACGTTCCGCTGTCACATCCGCGGTGGCGGAACCATCAGCGGTGGCGGCGCCGCCGTGAATGGTCACGCGAACTACCTATTGATGATCCGATAGCCGCCCGCGGCACTCTGATCAGGGGTTATTCCAAACTGTGAGTGTGTGAGTCATCCCGTCTGGGGCGTCAGGCGATCGGAGAGGCTGATGACGCGGTGGCGTGCGCGTAGGATCGGCGCTACCGGCCGGGCTAAGACCGGCCACTAACTGAAGGAGCCGCCGTGCCTACCGTAATCGGCCATCACGACGTGAAGGACAAGGATCACTGGCTTGCCTCGCCGAAGCGCGAAGAGCTCTTCGGCCCGCTCGGGGTGACGAACATCCGGACATTCGTAGACCCGACGAACCCGACCCGAGTGGCGGTGCTGATGGACGTAGCCGACATGGACGCACTCGCGGCCGCGATGGAGACGCCGGCGGCTGAAGAGGCGATGGCGCATGACGGAGTCCTGCCCGAGACCCTGGTGATGCTCGTCGAGGCATAGTTCGCTCTCTCAGAAGCTGGACGAGATCGTTCCGAGGGAACATTCCGCATCTCAATGTCATTCTCGTTGGGCGGTTGCGTCCGATGGGTGGCGCAGACTTGATCGGCGGCGGCTGACTCGATTCCGAATGTCGTCCGAGGACTGACTATCCAGCGTTGCGTCGCCGCCGCCGACCGAGACCGTCGAACGTGACCTGATAGGAGCGTGGCCCTCTTGGGCCTCGATTGAGGTCTGTCCGTTCGCCAGGTGGGCGAGCTGTATCCACCGCGTTGTTCGCCTATTTAGGAAGAGCTTCTGCGCGAAAATTGGGCTCCTATGCCCGGCGCTCGTGAGTGTGGATATGTCAAGAGGTCTTGTGAGCGCTCCACGAGCCACCGCCTCCTCCGGTGTGATAGCTGCCCGACATCGACTTGCCCGACACCGAGCCCGAATAGGTGATCGCTGCAGAGCCGACCGTTCCAAAGCGGATGGTGCTGCCCCGCACGGTGCCGTTGAGGCTGAGTTTGGAACGTTGGGTTGAGAGCTTGATCGTTCCACGCAACTTCGATCCCGACTGCGTCCAGTGAAGGGTGAACGTACCGTGGTAGGCCCCGTTGTACTTCCCCGACCATGCGCCGGAGAGCGGGCCGCTGGCAGCTCGCAGTTCTGCCCCAAGGGCGGGTTCTCCGACCAAGATCGCAACGGCGATGGCACCGGTCACGATCACTGCGATCAGCCGGATGCTCGGGGGCGGAAGGCTTCTATCGCCCCGGCCTCGCCTTTCTCTTTTGCGCACGGGATCTCCCCTCTAACGTCAGGTGTTCATTCGGCTACACCGACTCTAACCGCGCGCACCTTCGGCCGAAAGGGAGCTCCCTACGAAATGGCGCGGAGCGAGGAGATCGGAAAAGCGTGCTTTCCCCATTTCTGCCGGTAGCCGGTCTCCCCATAGAGATCAAGAACACTCTGCGCTCCCTCGGCGATCGCTCCAACCAGAGCATCGAGATCGCAGACGGCGTCGACTAGAACCTCGCCGTCCGCGTCCGGAGCGTCGACAAAATCTCGACACTCCGGGAAGGCGAGCACTCGGACGCGAGCTCGCCCACTCTCGTTGGCGAAGAGCCAGCGGAACTCGCCCGGCTCCTCGTCCCATGACGCACGCGCCGCCGTCGCACCACGGACAAGCGCCACCAGCGGCGTCAGAAGATCACCGAGGGCGTCACCAAGGTACGACGCCGACACGGCCGCAACCTGATCCTCGATCGCCAGCGTTGCATCCGCCCGTCCGTGACCCCTCAACTCGTAGTGAAACGTCACGCACTCGCTCACGGCGCTCTTAGAGGTAGATGTCGGGCGGGCGCTTCCTCTTGCCTGACCACGTCAACCGAGATCTCCACCGCCGGCATCGCTCCTCTGTTCTCAAGCCAGTGTGTGGTGTCGCCGCACTGGCTTGAGCCCGACGAGCGGTGAGCATGAGATCCAGCTCGAGCATGTCTGATCGCCGATCGTAAACCTCCCAGTGCGCGCGTTCAGCGGAGCTGAACTCGATCTCCCAATGAAGGCACCGACACAGTTGTCTTCGAGAATCGCCTCGACTCCAAAACCTGACGTAGCCTTCGTTCTCGTGCACCGACTGACGAAGGCGCAGGCCCGGCGGATTGCGGTCCGGGCGCAACTGCTCGACGCGCCGCGCCCGACGGAGCTCCTCACGGTCGTGCGGCAGCTGACCCTGCTGCAGATCGACCCGACAGCGGCGATCGCACCCAGCGCGGACCTCGTTGCCTGGAGCCGTCTTGGCTCAGCGTACGGGCCTGCTCACCTCCGCCATGCTCTCGAGCAGGACCGCACCCTGTTCGAGCACAACGCGCTCGTCCGGCCGATGAGCGACCTCGGGCTGCAGCTCGCCGGCGCAGCCGACTGGCCGAGCCGCGAGGGCGCCCGTGCGTGGATGCGCGGCAACGACCGGTTCCGGCGCGACATCCTGAACCTGCTCGGAACCTCAGGCCCTCTGAGCTCGCGCGACATTCCGGACACGTGCGTCGTGCCGTGGGCATCGACCGGGTGGACGAACAACCGCAACGTCACCCAGATGCTGGAATGCCTGATGATGCGCGCCGAGGTGGCGATCGCCGGTCGCGTCGGGCGGGAGCGGCTATGGGACCTGGCCGAGCGGGTGTATCCGGCCGATGTCGTCGTCCCGTCGGTCGACGAGGCGCTCCGCGCCCGGAACGAGCGGCGCCTCGCCTCGCTCGGCATCGCCCGGCGCAAGAGCACGTCCATGCCGATCGAGCCGGTCGATGTCGGCGAGGCCGGCGAGCCGGCCGTAGTCGAGGGCACCACAGGCGAATGGCGCGTCGACCCCCGCGCGCTCGGTCAGGCCTTCGAAGGCCGTACCGCGCTGCTGTCGCCGTTCGACCGGCTCTGCTACGACCGTGTCCGCGCCCGGGAGCTCTTCGAGTTCGAGTACATCCTCGAGATGTACAAGCCTGCGACCAAGCGGCGCTTCGGCTACTTCGCCCTACCGGTGCTGCACCATGACCGGCTGGTCGGAAAGCTCGACGCGAGGGCCGACCACAAGGCCTCCGTATTGCGGGTGCACGCGCTCCACGAGGACGTGAGGTTCACCGGCACGATGACGAAGGCCGTGCAATCCGAGCTGGAGAACCTCGCCTCGTGGCTCGGGCTGGATGCGGTCGAGCAGCCATAGGGGCGGCAGCCGCGGGCAGTCACCGGATCGACTGCAGGATCTCGATAGCTCGCCCCCAGCCGTATCCGTGCTCAGGCCAGAGGCGCAGGAGCTCTTCGGCCTTCATCGTGACCGCGCTCAGCTGCGGTGTGCCGAGTGCCCGTGATCAGCCGAGTCCGCTACTCACTCAGAAGTAGACGCCGACGTTGTGCGTCGCCGTTCGTTCTCTGCCGATGGCAGGATGACGCGGTGTCGCACAACGGTGATGAGCTCCGCGTATGCCTCCGGGAGATCCTCGGGACGGTTCCGCCTCCCCCCGAAGGCGACGCGCTCACCTTCTTCAAGCAGTGGCTTGCGGAGCGAAACCTCGGCCTCGTTCCGATCGAGAATGCGACAACGTTCGAATGGCCCGGACGGTGGCTTGCGCGCGTGAGCTCAGATGACGGCGACCACGCGGTCGTGATGTTCGGAGCGCCGTCTGGGCCGATCTTCGATCCGGCGGCCGCACTCTCGAGCGGCGGCACGATCCAGGCGGGCTGGCTGGTCGCGCCGCTCGACCTCGAGCTCCCAATCGAGCAGCCCTACGGCACCCACGCGGGAGTCGGCTCGGTCGCGGGATTGCTGGTCGCGGCGGACGCCGAAGGGCCGCTCCTCGCGGTCGACGAGGCGCTGGCCCTCGCGGGCCGCGGCCTCGAGGGAGATCGCTACGCCGCAGGCCGCGGCACGTTCAGCGGGCGTGGCCGAGGCTACGAGTTGACGCTCGTCGAGGCGGAGGTTCTCGACGAGATCGGCCTCCCCTGGGAGCAGGCGCGAAGGAACATCGTGACACGCGATGTCGCTCTGAACGCGCTCGCCGGCCGCCAGTTCCTCGTCGGGACCGTCACGTGCGCCGGGCGTCGCCTCGCGGAGCCGTGTTCCCACCTCGAAGCGCTCACGCGACCCGGGTTGCTGCGGCCGCTCATCCACCGGGGCGGGTTACGCGCCGACATCCTCGCCGGCGGCCGGATCGCGCTCGGCGACAGAGTCGGACCGGCCGACTGAACTGACACATTCAGGGCTCGATGGTCGAGGCCATTTCGCCACTCGCTTCGTCGTCGGTACCTCTCGACAGAAAACTCAAGCGCCCTGGACGACCAGCAGCGTGTTCCCATCATGGTCGCGGAAGAAGAACATCAGAGGCACCGTGCCGTCGCCTCCCAGCAAGTGCTCCTCCACGTCGACGCCCTTTGCTCTCAACTTCTCGTGCGTCTCGTGGGCATCCGCGGTCTCGAAGGCGATACCCGTGTTGCGGCCGGGCTGGTAATCGCCGCGAGGTGGCACCAATGCGAGCGCTGCGCCACCCGCGGCGGGAGCGACCTCGACCCACCGCTCGCCGTCACCGAAGGGAACGTCGGCGACCAACTCGAACCCGAGGCTGCCTGTGTAGAACGCGATTGCCGAATCCTGATCCTGAACCGGGACCATCACCCGGCCTAGCTGCGCAATGCCGGACAAACTGTTCTCCTTTCGCGTGGTTCACGAGACGACGACATCATCCGGCTGGAAACCTCATCGCACTCCAGATGCCCGGACGGCCTCGTCTAGCATGCCAAGCCGGTGGTGCGCGCGCGCACCGCTTGCTGCAGAACTACACCCGTCCCGGCGTCACCTGTGCCGCTGTCGACGAAGCGGTACTTCGGTACTTCGAGGAACACGGCCTGCTGCCCTACTGGCGGCAGCACACCGGTCACGCGATCGGACTGAGGAACCACGAGGCGCCGTTCCTCGACGTGGGCGACCACACGCCGGTCGAGCCGGGCATGGTCTTCACGATCGAGCCGGGGGTGTACGACCCGCAGATCGGCGGTTTCCGGCACTCGGACACGGTGGCCGTCACCGAGGACGGAATCGACATCCTCACCGACTATCCGAAGGACATCGAGAGCCTCACGCTTCCGACTTGACGTCGGTGAGGAGCTCGACAACGTGCTGCAAGAGCTTCCAGGTGACATCCGGATTCGCTATCGCGAACTCGCGAGAATCCCAGAAAGGGATCTCCAGGCAGCGCAAGAGAGTCTCGGCGGTCACCGTCGCGGTGCGCTCGCTTCTCGCTGATCAACGCCAGCTCACCGAAGTAGTCGCCCGGGCCGATCCTTCCGACCTCCACCCCTCCGACACTGACGGTTGCGGCTCCTTCGGTGATCACGAAGAAACCGACACCACTCATCCGATTCTCCTGGACGACCGCCGTACCAGGCTGGAGCTCACGCTCGCGAAAATGTTGCGCAAGCCGCTGCAACTGCCGGTCGCTGAGACTGCTGAAGAGCGGAACCTGCTTCAAGTCGTCGCTGACGCCGGGCGCGCGAGTGCACCCGTCCGTGAGTTCGGTGCGTGATCCGGGGGATGGATCGTCGTTCGTGGCAAGGAGGCAGGGAGTCCCGATAGTGGTTCTATCGGGACTCCCGAGGACGCAGCCACGGGCGGCGAGACGCCGCCGGGCGCGTGCCTGAACTTGGGGAGGGATGTACTAGCGGCGGAGCGACGGACGGCCCGGGTCGAAGATCTCGAGCTCCGGTAGGTGCTCGCCGAGGATCGCGCGAGCGACGAGATCGCCGCACGCGAGGCCAAGCGCATTGCCGTGCCCCGAGTAGCCGCCGGCGACCCACACGTTGTCGCGACCCGACACGCGGCCAACGAGGGGCAGCAGATCGGGCGTCGTCCCCCAGATTCCGGCCCAGCGATCAGTGACGTTCGGACGATCGCCGACGAGCTCGAGGAGGAACGCATCGAGGCCCGCCTGCACCGCGGCCGTCGTCTCCACCACGTCGGTCTCCTCGGCCTCGAGCGCCACATCGCGCTTGCCGCCGAGCACGAGTCGACCGTCCGGCAGCTGGTGCCAGTAGTCGTAGCCTGCGCGAGCGTAGTGCGGCCGGTCGTAGAGCTGCTCGCGGAGCGGCTCGGTCGCGAGCACCTGGCCCCGGGTCGCGCGAACCGGCAGCTCAGGGAGGAGCGACGGGATGAAACCGTCTCCCGCGACGACGACCGTGTCCGCGTCGAGCCCTTCGACCGTCACCGGCTCGCTTTCGCGGATGTCTGCGCCGGCGTTCGCGGCGTGCGCCGCGAGGCGACGGACCCACCGCGCCGGCTGAAGCGCTCCGTCAGGCGGGTGGAGGATTGCGCCGCGATAGATCCGTTCGAGGGGCAGCGCCAGCCTGTCCACCCACTCGACAGCGAAGCCGTGCTCGCGCAAGGCATCGTGCTCGCGCCCGAGGGCGTCTCGCTCGTCGTCGTCGAAGGCGAGTCGAAGGCTGCCCACCCGACGGAATGCGTCGCCGGCAAGCGCGGCCATCCGGTCGAGTGATCGCTCGGTCAATTCCATCACGAGCCCCGCGCGCTCGTCACCGAGACGATGCCGCGCCTCGTCGTACGGCACGGCTGCCCCTCGCAGCGCGAAGCCGCCGTTCCGTCCGCTCGCGCCGCCGGCGACCTCCCCCGCCTCGTGCAGGCGAACGCGCACTCCACGCTCGGCCAGCGTGAGCGCACAGGAGCAGCCGGTGACGCCGCCGCCGATGACGGACACCTCCGCCCGCCCCTCGAAACGGAACGACGGGAGGTCGTCCCGCTGCTCCTTCAGCCAGAGCGATCGCGGCGTCACGAGTTGATCCTATGATCAGGCGCGCCCCGACGCGGCTCGCTTTCCCGCCAACGCGCGATAGACGCCTTCACCCTCCTCGACGAGGCCGAGCAGTTCGAGCTCGGCAAGCGCGGCTGCGACCGCGCCGGCGCCCAGGCCGGTTCGCTGTGCGATCTCGTTCGCCGTTGAGGCTTTGTCGGCGGCCATGTCAAGCACCGTTTCGAGTCGCGACTCGAGCTGCGGCCTACCTGGCTCGTCCGGCGGGTCGACGCCGATCGCCTCCAGGACGTCGGCCGCTCCTGTGACCGGCACGGCGCCGAGGCGCAACAGCTGATTCGTGCCCCGTGAGAGGGCCGAGGTGATCTCACCGGGCACCGCGAGCACCTCACGCCCCTCGTCGAGCGCAAGGTCAGCCGTGATCAGCGCGCCGCTCCGCTCGCGCGCCTCGACGACCACCGTCGCGAGGGTGAGCCCGGAGAGGATGCGGTTGCGGGCCGGGAAGCGCCACGGTGCCGGCTCGACCCCGGGCGGGTACTCGGACACGATGAGGCCGCAAGCTTCGATCTCGGCAGCGAGCTCGGCATGTGCGCGCGGGTAGTCGCGGTCGATACCGCAGCCGAGCACGGCGATCGTGCTCGGGCTTGCTCGTGACCGGCTCGCCAGTGCGCCGCGGTGCGCGGCGGCATCGACGCCGCGCGCGAGCCCCGAGACGACGAGCACCCCGGCTGCCGCAAGCCCGCGCCCGAGCTCGGCTGCAACCGCCGACCCGTAGGGTGAGCACGCGCGAGCGCCGACGACCGCCACCGACGGGCGGGCGAGAAGCTCCAGCTCGTTCCCACTACGGACGAAGAGGCCGGGCGGCGGATCGTGGATCGAGCGAAGGAGCGGCGGGAACGCGTCGCTCGAGCGCGGGACAAAGCGGAAGCCCCGTGCGTGGAGGTCGCGCCGGAACGACTGCTCGTCGAACGTGCGCCTGAAGAGCTCGAAGCGGCGGGTGCGAGGCTCTTCGAGCAGATGGACGCCGCTGCTGGCGGCAAACGCGGCCACCGCCAGCTCGCTCACTGTGTCAGCTCGGCCGGTGGCCGATAGGAGAGCGCCTCGGCCAGATGCGCTACCTCGACGAGATCGGCGGCGGCGAGCCCGGCGATCGTCGTCGCGACCCGCGCGACGCGGGCGCGTCCACGACCCGAAAGCGGAACCCGCTCGACCGCGCGCGTGAGCAGCTGCTTCGCCTCCTCGGTGAACTCGAGCGGCGACCCAGCGAGACGACGACGGGCGAGGAGGACGCGTTCGCGGACGGCCGCCGACGGCTCGGCCGGAGGCGCCGCGAGCTCGTCGCCTCGCGAACGCGGGACGGTGAGCGCGAGATCGAACCGGTCGAGGAGCGCGCGCGAGAGCTTCTCCCGGTAGCGGTGCACCCGCTGGGGCGTGCAGGCGCACTGGGCGGCCGGATCGCCACGTGCGCCGCACGGACAGAGGTTCATCGTCGCGACAAGCTGGAACCGGGCCGGAAACACCGCGCGGCCGGCAACGCGCGCGACCGTGACGACTCCGTCCTCGAGCGGCTGGCGCAGCGCTTCGAGCGCCGGCCGTGGGAACTCGGGGAACTCGTCAAGGAACAGGACGCCACCGTGCGCGAGGCTCGCCTCGCCCGGCCGTGGCCCGCTTCCTCCTCCGACGATCGCCGCCGTCGAGGACGAGTGGTGCGGCGCGCGGAACGGCGGGATCCGGATCGGGCCCCCGCCCGGCGGCAGGACACCTGCAACCGAATGGATCCGCGTCACCTCGAGGGCGGCATCGTCGCCGAGCAGCGGCAGGATCCCGGGCAACCGGCGGGCGAGCATGGTCTTCCCCGTGCCAGGCGGGCCGGCGAGCAGCAGGTTGTGAGCGCCTGCTGCCGCGACCTCGAGCGCGCGACGGGCACGCTCCTGGCCGCGCACGTCGGCAAGATCCGGAGCGGCGTGAAACCATTCGACGTCGTCGTCGGCAATGAGCAGCTCGGGCGGGCCACGCTCGCCCCGGAGATACGCGACGGCCTCCGCGAGGTGGTGGACGCCGACGGGCTCGATTCCGGCGAGTGCGACCTGCGGAGCCGACGCGGCGGCGCAGAGCAGTCGCGCGATGCCTGCGTGCCGCGCGCCCTCGGCCGCGACCAACGCACCCGCGACGGGCCTCAGCCGTCCGTCGAGGGCGAGCTCGCCGAATGCCGCGAGGCCGACGAGCGAATCGGCTGGCAACTGGTAGGAGGCGGCGAGAAGCGCAAGGGCGATCGGGAGGTCGAATCCCGAGCCCTCCTTTCGCAGTCCCGCCGGTGCGAGGTTGACGATGATCCGGCAGCCGCGGGGCCACTCGAGCTCGGCCGATGCGATGCCGCTTCGAACCCGCTCCTTCGCCTCCTGACACGCCCGGTCCGCGAGCCCGACGATCGCGAACGACGGCGCGCCACGTTGCAGGTGCGCCTCGACCTCGACCCGACGGGGATCGAGGCCGACGAGTGCGTGGGTGATTGTCCGTGCGAGCACGTTGCCACGATAGGCGACGCGCTCCGACGTGTCTGTGTCAGATGTGTGACGATTTACGCGCGGCGCGCGACGAGCACGTCCTCGAAGTACTCCCCGGCGCGGCGGCCGGTGCGGCGGTTGACGTGCCGCTGGTAGCGCTGCTCGAGCACGAGGCCCGCACGGTCGAGCACGTTCGGGTAGAGCTCGCGGCGGTCGTTCACGACGATCACGATGCGGCCGCGTGGGCGCATCGCCGCCGCGCACGCCGCCAGGACCCCCGCGATTCCGTCGGTATATGCCGTCAACGCCGCCTTCGCTGTTCCGCGCGCGGCGGCGCCGAGCTCGAGCTCGCGGCGGTCATCGAGCGAGAGCAGCTCGTAGGCGTAGCGATGCTGCTCGTGGTAGTCGATTAACCCCGGATAGGGCGGGGAGGTGACGACCGCATCGAAGGGGACGCCCAGCTCGAGCTCGCGCGCGTCTCCGTGCAGCACGAGCGCGGAGCGTTTCGAGCGGACGCGCGAAAAGTCCTTCAGCCGGGTGAGCGTGTCGAGCGTGTAGCGACGGAGGAAGTGATCCGCATGCTCGATCGGCTTGCACTCACGCTTGTGCTTGTGACACCAGTACGGCTCGGTCTGCGGCACGGTCGGAAAATCGAGGTCGAAATGCGTGGCCAGCCGCGCCGACCTCGCGGCCCGCGCGAGGATGACCTGCAGAACCTCGGCATGCTCGTAGTCATGCGCAAGCGACCGGAAGCGGAGAAGATCCTCATGCGACTGCGGCGCAAACCATGAGCTGACGTACGCATTCGCCCGCCCGGCCTTCCCCTCGCCGCGCTCGAACCGGCCGAGCGCGTCACGCAGCTCCCGCTCGAGGACGAATGGATTGTGGGCCTCCGTCTTCACGCGCATGAGGAGGCAGTTGAACGCGGCGATGTCGACACCGGTCGACTCGAGGCCGCTCTCAAGCGCCTGGACGAGCGTCGTGCCCGAGCCGGCGAACGGGTCGAGCACGCGCCCGCGGGACGGAACGTGCCGGCGAAAGAGCTCTTCGACGAGCTGCGGGACGTACTTGCCAAGGTATGGATGCAGCCGGTGGACATGCTTTGTCCGCAGGCGCTCGGGCAGCTCGCGCTCGGACCACGACAGATCGAGGTCGAGGCCGGAGTAGAGCTGCTCCTGCGTCACGGCCATGCAGCTCGGTTCGACACCGGCGCAACCGTTCCTCGGCTTGCCCTCACCCGTGCAGCCGGGGAGCCCGAGCCCTTGACAAATGCGCGTGCATTGTCGTACGTTCTCCGAACGGTGTTCGATCATGCCGAATATCGTTCCCGAGCGACCTCGCTCGCGGAAACCGCGGACAGGGCCAGCGGCCCCAGCCGCCGGCCCGGGAGGAATCACTGATGGAAACGTTCTCGACCGCGCAGCGAGCATTCGCGGAAGCGATCGGCACTGCGCTCCTCACCTTCATCGGCGCGGGCTCAGTGCCCGCGATCCTGTTGCTCGAGGGGGGAACGAAGGCCCCGTTCTCGGGCGCAGACCTCGGCTTCATCTCGATGGCGTTCGGCCTGATCGTCGTTGCGCTCGTCTACACGGTCGGCAAGGTCTCCGGCTGCCACATCAATCCGGCCGTCACCTTCGGGCTCGCGGTCACGAAGCGCTTCCCCTGGCGCGAGGTGCCGCTCTACTGGGGCGCTCAGCTCGTCGGCGGCGTCGCAGGCGCCTTCGCCATGTGGGCATCCTTCGGCACACGGGCAGTCAACCTCGGCTACGGGTTCGGCGTCGTCCACTTCAATCATGCGGTCACCTCGTGGGGGTCCGCGATGTTCATCGAGGGGATCGGCACCGCGATTCTGCTCTTCACGATCCTCGGCATCGTCGACACGCGCTCGCCCGAAGGCTGGGCCGGCCTCGTGATCGGTCTCGTGATCGTCGCGATCATCATCACCGTCGGCCCGGTCACGAACGCGTCCCTCAACCCGGCACGCGCAATCGGGCCGCTGTTCGTGTCCTCGATCCACGGCGGCGTTCACAACTGGACGCAGCAGTTCCTCGCGTACATCCCCGGCAACCTGATCGGCGCCGCCCTTGCGTGCTTCGCCTACGACTGGATGGCGACGCCGCGGAAGATCGAGTACCCGATCCAGGAAGCCGTCACCGAACCCGACCGCGCGGACCTTGGCGTGCCGGTCTCAACGCGATAGAAAGGAACGAAACCGTGAGCATTGCAGCACAGACGATGAAGAAGTTCGTGAATGCGCCGGAGGACGTCGTCAAGGAATCGCTTGCCGGCCTCGCCGCCGCCCACGCCGACCTCGTTCGTGTCGACTTCGAGAACCAGGTCGTCGTTCGCAAGGACGCACCCGTTGCAGGAAAGGTCGGACTGATCTCAGGCGGTGGCTCCGGCCATGAGCCGATGCACGGTGGCTTCGTCGGTCGCGGGATGCTGGACGCAGCCTGCCCCGGCGAGATCTTCACCTCCCCCGTCCCCGATCAGATGCTCGCAGCGACGAAAGCGGTCGACGGTGGCGCCGGCGTGCTGCACATCGTCAAGAACTACACAGGCGACGTCATGAACTTCAAGCTCGCCGCCGAGCTCGCTGAGGACGACGGGATCGACGTGGCCTCGGTGCTCACCAATGACGACGTCGCAGTCGAGGACAGCCTTTGGACGGCCGGCCGACGAGGGGTGGGCGTCACGGTGCTGCTCGAGAAGATCGCCGGAGCGAGGGCGGAAGCAGGCGGAACGCTTCAGGAGGTCGCGGATGTGGCGCGGAAGGTGAACGACCGCGGTCGCAGCCTCGGCGTGGCATTGACGTCGTGCGTCACGCCCGCAGCCGGGTCGCCGACGTTCGACATCGCAAGCGACGAGATGGAGTTCGGCGTCGGCATCCACGGCGAGCCGGGACGGCGGCGCGAGAAGATCCGGCCCGTCTCCGAGATCGTGGCGGAGCTGACGGACACCATCCTGACCGAGCTCGCTCCGGCGAACGGCGCCAACCTGCTCGCATTCGTGAACGGCCTTGGCGGCACCCCGCTCATCGAGCTCTACGTGGTCTACAACGAGCTCACGAAGCAACTCGCCGACCGTGGACTGACAGCGTCGCGCAACCTCGTCGGCGACTACATCACGAGCCTCGAGATGGCAGGCGTCTCGATCACACTCGTCGAGCTGGACGACGAGTTGACGGCGCTGTGGGACGCGCCGGTCCATACTGCCGCGCTGCGGTGGGGTGTCTGACGCGCGTGGACGCGGCGGTCGTCAAGCGGTGGCTCGAGGGCTCGGCGGTCGCATTGCACGAGCAGCGTGACTACCTCACCCAGCTCGACGCCGCGATCGGTGACGCCGACCACGGAACGAACATGGACCGCGGTTTCTCGAGCGTCGTCACCAAGCTCGAGGAGCTCGACGAGACGACGGCTCCGGGACGCATCCTCGTCACGGCCGGCTCGACCCTCATCTCGACCGTCGGCGGCGCAAGCGGCCCGCTGTGGGGCACAGCCCTGCGGCGGGCCGGGCGCTCGCTCGGCGACGCAGCCGAGTTCGACGGCGAGGCCCTCACGCTCGCCCTCGAAGCAGCACTCGAGGGAGTCGTCGAGCTCGGTGCCGCGAGGCCAGGCGACAAGACAATGGTGGACGCACTCGAGCCCGCGGTGCACGCCCTCCGCGAACAGGTCGACGCCGGCTCACCGGCGCCCGCTGCGATCGCCGCAGCGCGCGTCGCAGCCGAGGAAGGGATGCAGGCGACCGTGCCGCTTCAAGCAACGAAGGGGCGCGCATCGTATCTCGGCGAGCGGAGCATCGGGCATCAGGATCCCGGCGCCACGTCGACCGTACTCATCCTGCGGGCCCTCGAGCAGGCGGTCGCGGTGCCGTCATGAGCGAGCTCGTTCTGCACGGCCTCGCCGTCTCCGGCGGGGTCGCGATCGGCCCTGCCTTTGTTCCCCCTGCCTTCGTTCCCGCGGCGCCGAGCCGAGAAGCAGTCGACGGGGGCCCACCCGCCGCGCTTGCAGCGCTTGCTCAGGTCGCCGCGGAGCTCGGCGCCACCGCCACCAGGCTGGCAGCGGCGGGCCGGGCTGCCGAAGCCGAGATCATCGACGCGAATCGCCTCATGGCCGAGGATCCGTCGCTGCGTTCAGAGGTGGAAGCACTCGCGCGGGACCGGCCCGCCGCCGCGGCACTTGTGGCCGCGACCGAGCGGCAGGCGGCGATGCTCGCGGCACTCGACGATCCCCTCCTCGCAGGCCGCGCCGCAGACGTGCGGGAACTGGGGCGGCGCGCGATCCGCGCGCTGACGGGCGGAGGCGCGCTGCATGCGCCCGCGCGACCATCGATCGTCGTCGCACCCGAAGTCGGCCCGGCAGAGCTCGTCGACCTGAGACTCGAGGACGGCCTCGTGCTCGGGTTCGCGCTTTCCGCCGGGTCGGCGACCTCGCACGCCGCGATCATCGCTCGCTCCTACGGCGTCCCGATGGTGGCCGAGCTCGGCGAGGAGGTACTCGCAGGGGAGAGCGGCGCCCAGATCGGTCTCGACGGCGCCACAGGCACGGTCGTGCTGAGGCCGGGCGCGGCATCGATCTTGCGGTTTCGCTCGACCGCCGCGGCAAACGCGAAGGAGCAGGCGCAACTCGCAGCCGGTCGCCACCTGCCGAGCGTCACTGCTTCCGGGAAGTCGATCCGGCTGCTTGCGAACGCGAGCACTCCCGGCGAGGTGGAGGCGGCGCTCGAGCGGGGCGCCGAAGGTGTCGGCCTCCTACGAACGGAGCTCGCGTTCCTCGACGCGGTGGGCTGGCCGACGGCGGACCAGCACGCCGCGGCGCTCGCGCCCACGCTCGATCTTCTCGCCGGCCGCGTCGCGACCGTGCGCACCCTCGACTTCGGTGCAGACAAGACCCCGGCGTTCCTCCGGGGTGAAGGTGGGCGAGGAATCGCGTTGATGCTCGAGCACGAGGGAGCATTGGAGGCCCAGCTCGCTGCGATCGTGCGTGCGGGCAGGGGGACACGGCTGCGCGTCATGCTGCCGCTCGTCGAATCGCCGGAGCAGCTTGCGATCGCCCGGCAGCTCCTGCACGCCGCCACCGCCCCCGGTGACCTCGCGCCTCAACTCGGCGCGATGATCGAGACGCCGATCGGCGCCGAGCGCTCCCGCGAGCTCGCGGCGGCCGCCGACTTCTTCTCGATCGGGACGAACGACCTCGTCGCGACGACCCTCGGCCTCGACCGCGATCAGCCCGGCGTCTCACCGCTTTCCGCCGCTCATCCGTCGGTCGTCGCGCTGATTCGCCAGACGATCGAATCGGCGCATGCTGCGGGGATCACGGTCGAGATCTGCGGCGAGGCGGCCGGTGAGCCCGAGCTGACACCCCTGCTGGTGCGGCTCGGCGTCGACGAGCTCAGCGTGTCCGCGGCGCGCCTCGACACGATCCGAAAGGCCGTCCGGGCCTCAGGCGAGCCCGGTGACAAGCTCAACCAGGTGCGCGACGGCCGCGACGGCGTCGTCGCCTGAGGCGGCAATCTCGAGCTCCGTGCCGCCGTCCGCGCCAAGCCCGAGGATCTCCAGAATGCTCTTCGCACTCGCCCGCCGGCCGTTTGCCCGAACCTCGATCGTCGCGTCGAATCCCGCCGCGGCCCGAACGAAGGCTCCCGCCGGCCGCGCGTGCAGCGAGACGGAGTCCGGCAGGCGAACGAGAGTCAGCTCAGAGCTTGCCGACATTTCGCGCCTCCTCGGCTGCGCTCGCGACCTCGGCAAGTGGGGCACCCGTCGACGCCGTCACGGCGGCCGCGACGGCGCCCTCGACGAGCGGTGCATCTGCCAGCACGAAACCGGCCGCCTCGTCGTCGGACAGCTCAGCGAGCGCCGCGCGCACCGAGAGCACCGAGCTGCCGAGGTCGACGAGCACCACCGCGCCGGCACCGACGTCCGCTTCGCGCATCGCCAAAAGCACCCGTCCCCCGTCGGTTCCAAGGGTCCCGTCGGGGCCGCCGCCCGCAGTTACGATCGGCACGTCCGGGCCGGCCACCTGCGCCACGAGCTCGGCGAGCCCACGTGCGATGGCCGCGCTGTGCGAGACGATCACAAGCCCAACAACCCCGGTTCCATTCTCGGCCGCCATGGCTGGTCATTCTACAATGCCGAACACCATTCGACAATGCTGTTTCAATGATTCAGTCTGTGGACCGTGCCGCGCGCATCCTCCGGGCCCTCGCCTCGGGCTCGGGGAGGCTCGGCGTGAGCGAGCTCTCGGAGCGCCTCGGCCTCGCAAAGGGCACCGTGCACGGCCTCCTGCGCACGCTCCACGACCACGGCCTCGTCGAGCAGGACACCGACAGCGACAAGTACCAGCTCGGGCCCCAGCTCCTTCAGCTCTCGAACCGCTACCTCGACCTGAGCGAGCTCCGGGCCCGCTCGCTCGCCTGGTCGGAGCTCCTTTCGACCCGTGCCGGCGAGGCGGTGCGCGTGGGCGTGCCCCATGGCGACGGCGTCCTTGTCGTACACCACGTGTTCCGGCCCGACGCCTCGCTGCAGATCCTCGAGGTGGGCGCGATGCTGCCGATGCACGCAACCGCGCTCGGCAAGTCGGTGCTCGCCTACCTGAGCGGCCCCGAACGCGACGACGTGCTCGCCGCCGGGCTACCGAAGCTGACCGGTCGCACCATCTCGACCGCCGCCGCGCTCGGCCAGGAGCTCGAGACGGTTCGCGAGCGTGGGTACGCGGTGGAACGTGAGGAGGCAGTGCTCGGCGAGGTGGGCTTCGCGGCGCCGATCTTCGGCCGGCTCGGCGCAGTTGTTGGCGGCATCGGAGTCGTCGGCCCGTCCGAGCGGCTGACCGGCAAGCAACGGGAGACTGCCGTCGCCTCCGCCGTCGGCGAGGCGGCGCGCTCGATCTCGCGTGATCTCGGCGCGCAGCGCTGGCCGCCGATCTGATTCCATCCGGGTCAGAACGCGTCCGGCACGTGCTCGAGCCGACCGCCCCACTCCGCGATCACGTCGAACCGCACCGCGACGCCCTGCAGCTCATGATGGCGCGCAAGCCACAGCTCGGCCGCGCGCCGCACCCGGCGCGCCTTCTCGGCGGTCACCAGTTCGAGCGGGTCGCCGAAGCCGATCCCCGACCTGGATTTCACCTCGCAGAAGACGACCGTCGAGCCGCGCCGGGCGACGACGTCGATCTCGTTGCCCGAGAGCCAGCAGTTCGTGTCGAGGATGCGGTACCCGCGCAGCCGGTACCAGCGCGCCGCGCGCCGCTCGGCAGCGTTCCTAGGAGGCGGCGAGGAGCGCAGCCTCCTCGTCCTCGCTCAGGTACGCGCGCGCACGCCATGAGCGGCGATGGATCTCGCACGGCCCGCGCTCGCGCACGACACGGGTGTGCGCCGGCGTGATGTACCCGACATGGGAGGCGAAGCCGTAACCGGGATAGAGCGCATCGGCCGCGCGCATGTACCGGTCGCGCGTCACCTTCGCGACGATCGAGGCCGCTGCGATTGCCGCGCTCTTGCAGTCACCGTCGACGATTGCGCGATGCGGCGGCGCCGTCGGGCCGAGCCTGAAGCCGTCGACGAGCGACACGTCGGCCGGCTGACACGCCCACAACGCCTCGCGCAGGCCACGCAGGTTGCACTTGTGCAGGCCGTCGCGGTCGATCACGAACGCCGGGAAGACGCGCACCGATATGACCTCGGCGCAAGAGATCACGGCTCGATAGAGCTCCTCGCGCGTCGCCGCGTCGACCTGCTTCGAGTCGTTCAACCGTGCGAGTGGCCGAACGCGATGATCCCGCAGGCACTCATAGTCGAGCAAGACGCCTGCAACGACGAGCGGCCCGGCAAGCGGCCCGCGGCCGGCCTCGTCGGCCCCCGCGACGAGCCGGAAGCCGAGGCTTCGGTCGTGGCGCAGGAGCTTCTGTCCGGTACGGCGTTTCGTGGGAGGCACGGGACCGAGAATAGCCCCGGCCGCGGCGCGCACCGGCTCGCGGCGACGGAGTTTGCGAAGAAGTTACGCCTAGCTTTGGCGCAACTCGCGCACGCGAGCCTTCTTGCCGACCTTGCCACGCAGGTAGTACAGCTTCGCGCGGTTCACGTCCCCGATCGCCTGCACCTCGATCTTGTCGATCTTCGGTGAGTGCAGGGGAAACGTCCGCTCGACCCCGACGCCGAACGAGTTCTTGCGCACGGTGAACGTCTCGCGCGCGCCCTCGCCCTGGCGCTTCAGCACGAGGCCCTCGAAGACCTGGATCCGCTCGCGCGTGCCCTCGATCACCCGGAAGTGCACCCGCACCGTGTCGCCCGCCTTGAAGCGCGGAACTTCCCGCAACTGACGGCGCTCGATGTCCTGGATGATTGTGCTCATGTGAAAAGAGGGCCGAGGCCGGGCGGAATGGTAGCGAACATCGACGAGGCCGTTTCTGACCTTGGCTACCGGATCGAGATGCGGTTCGGCGGCCAATAGGTTGCGAACACGTTGCCGATCAAGTTCGCGCGCGGGACCGTGCCCCACGAGCGCGAGTCGCAGGAAGAGACGCGGTTGTCGCCCATCATGAAGTAGTGCCCCGGGGGGATTTTCTGTGCTGCGACCGTGCGCGTGTCGCGCCGATCGGACTTGATGTACGGCTCGTTCAATCGCTTGCCGTCGATGTAGACGTAGCCCGCGCGCTCCTCCCAGGTGTCGCCCGGCAACCCGATCAGGCGCTTCACGAACGTCCCTCCCGCCCCGCAGCGCACGGCGGCGAGGGGCGGCGTGTGGAAAACGACGATCTGGCCACGCTTCGGCGACCAGAAGCGGAAGCAGAAACGGCACGCGAGGACGCGGTCGGAGAACCGTGCCTCGCACTCGGACCCGGGACGGGCGCAGTGCAGTGTCGGCTCCATCGAGCTCGACGGGATGCGGTACGGGTTCACGACCCAGGCCTTGATCGCAAGCACGATCGCGATCGCGCCCAGGATCGTGACGAGCCAGTCGATCGTCACACGCCAGCCGTGGGGCAGCCCCTCGGTCAGGTAGTCGATCGGGTTTCTCACCGCACGTGCTCCTTCCGCCAACTCTCGATGCGTGCATGGTCACCCGAGAGCAGCACGTCGGGCACCCGCCAACCGCTGAACTCCGCCGGCCGCGTGTAGTGAGGGTACTCAAGTCCGCCGCCGAGCTCGTCGGAGAACGACTCGAGCTCGCCGGAGCCCTCGCTCAGCGCCCCGGGCAGCCGTCGGGCGATCGCGTCGACGAGCACCATCGCGGGCAAGTCGCCGTTCGAGAGGACGTACGGGCCGATCGAGACCGACTCAGTCGCCAGATGTTCGACGATCCGCTCGTCGAAGCCCTCGAAACGAGCCGAGAGAAGCGTCACGTGCTTCTCGGCCGCGAGCTCCTCGACGATCGCCTGGGTCAGCTGGCGACCCTGAGGCGAAAGCGCGACGACCCGCTGACTTGGAGCGCCGCCGTAGGCGGCTTCGAGGGCGGCGGCAACGACATCAACGCGCAGCACCATTCCCGCGCCGCCCCCGTACGGCTCGTCGTCCACCTGCCCGTTCCGAAGCGGTGTCGTCTCCCGGTAGGAGAAGAGGCGCAGTTCGAGCTCGCCGCCGAGCACGGTCGACACCGGACGCTGCTCCGTCAACCATGCGAATGCGTGCGGCACGAGCGTGAAGACGTCGAGCTGCATCAGTCCGTTTCCGCAAAGCCCGCCGCAACACGGATGCGACCGTCCTCGAGATCCACCGATCGCACACAGTCCTCGATCATCGGCAAGAGGACACCGCTATCGAGCTCGAGCACGTCGTTGGCAACTCCGGGAGTCACGGCCTTCACGTTTCCGAGCTCGCGGCCTGTCTCCTCCACCACCGGCAGACCGATGAGCTGGAACGCGTAGTACTCGTCGTCCTCCGTCGGCGGCAGTGCGGTTCGCTCGACCTCGATTGGCGCCCCGCGCGCGACCCCACGGTCGACCTTCACGACCGGGCGGCCGGAGGAACGCCGTGCGGCGACGACCTCTACCGCCTGGCCACCCGCAATGAAGCGCGCACCCGGCTTCCACCAGCGCTCGTCCTCGCTCGGGCCCTCGATGAAGAACGAGCCGTCAATACCGTGCGGGCGACCGACGCGGCCGATTAGGACGCGATCAGTCATACGCGATCGACTCAAAGTACTCGGTCGCCTCGCGCGTATCGGCAACCGGCCATTCGACGGGGTAGTCCGCCGGGATCGCGGCAATCACTGCGGCGGCGTCGAACTCGGTGCGACGGAGCTCGACCTCCGGGCCGAGCAGACCCCAGTAGGCACCGGGAGCATCCTCGTAGGGCATGCCAACACTGCCGGCGTTGACGACGCGTATTCCGGCGACGACTCGGTCGAACTGCACATGGGTGTGACCGCACACGACGACCTCCTCGCGGACGCCGCCGAGCACCTCGAGCCAACGCTCGTCGGGAGAGATCGCGGTGCGGATCTCCGTGTCGTTCCGCGGCGTCGCGTGACAGAAGTAGACCGGCCCGAGCCCGTCGACGGGCAGCGTGAGCGAGAGCGGGAGACCGGCGAGCCGGTCAAGGGTCGTGTCGTTCAGGCGTGCCCGAACCCACTGATGGAGCTCGGCAGGAGCGCGGCCACGGTCGCCGACGAGTTCTCGGTCGGCGTTACCCCGAAGCCAGCGAGCACGCTCGCCGAGAGAGTCGAGAAGCTCGGCGGTCTCGGAAGGCCACGGCCCGGCAAGCACATCGCCGCCGAGCAGGATCACGTCGGCGCTCGCGACGTCGGGCTCGGCAAGCACCGCTTCGAGCGCACCCACGTTCGCGTGCACGTCGTACAGCGCCGCGACCCGCATCTACTCCGGGTCGGCGATCTCGACGAGCACCCGCCGACCCTCGCGGGCGGCGCTCGCGCGCACGAGCGTGCGCAGGGCACGTGCGATCCGTCCCTGGCGCCCGATCACCTTGCCGACGTCGTCCGCCGCGACATGCAGGACGAGGACGAGCGCGTCATCACGCTCCTCGGTCTCCACGCGCACCGCGTCGGGGTCATCGACGAGCTCGCGTGCGAGGTACGCGAGCAGTTCGGCCAAGCGTCAGTTCTCGATTCCGCTGATCTTGATCAGCTTCGCCACAGCCTCGGTTGGCTGCGCACCCTTGCCGAGCCAGTCCTTCACCTTTGCTGCGTCGAGGTCGATCGTCGACGGATCCGTCTGCGGGTTGTAGCGACCGACGATCTCGAGGAACTTGCCGTCACGCGGCGCTCGTGAGTCGGCCGCGACGACGCGGTAGATCGGGTTCTTCTTCGAGCCCACGCGAGTGAGCCTCAGCTTCACAGCCATCTGTGTCCTTTACCTCCGTCCGGCCTTCTTTTTCTTGCGCTTCGTCCCCGACTTCCGGTTGGCCGAAAGGGAGACGGGCGCCTGCTGGTCCGGGAGGGCCGGCATCTTCCCCCGTCCCATCTGCTTCATCATCTTCTCCATCTGCTTCCGTGCTTCGAGGAGCTGGTTCACCTGCTCGACCGAGGCACCGGAGCCTTTCGCGATCCTGATTCTGCGCTTGCCGTCGATCAGGTGCGGCGTACGCCGTTCGCCCGGCGTCATCGAGAGCACGATCGCCTCGACCCGCCCCATCTGCTGCTCGTCCACCTCGAGGTCGCCGAGTTGCGAACCGAGGCCGGGGATCAGCTTGAGGATTCCCTGCAGCGGCCCCATCCTACGCAGCATCTTGTACGCCTTGAGAAAGTCATCGAACGTGAACTGGCCGGCGCGCATGCGCTTCTCCATCTCGGCCTGGTCGTCCTCCTCGACCGCCGCCTCGGCGCGCTCGATCAGCGTCAGGACATCACCCATGCCGAGGATGCGCGAGGCCATACGGTCGGGGTGGAAGACCTCGAGCGCGTCGACCTTCTCACCGGTCGAGGCGAACTTGATCGGTTTTCCGGTGACGGCCTTCACGCTGAGCGCAGCGCCGCCGCGCGCGTCGCCGTCGAGCTTCGTGAGGATGACGCCGTCGAACGCGATGCGCTCGTCGAATGCGACGGCGACGTTGACCGCCTCTTGCCCCGTCATCGCGTCGACGACGAGAAGCACGTTCAGCGGCTTTGCCTCATCGCGCACGCGCTGAAGCTCGTCCATCAGCTCCTCGTCGATCTGGAGACGTCCGGCGGTATCGACGATCACCGTGTCGAGGCCGGCAGACCGCGCGCGCTCGAGCCCGCTCCGGGTGGCCTCGACCGCGTCCCTCGTGTCCGTGCGAAAGACCGGGATGTCGATCTGGGAGCCGAGCTGCTCGAGCTGGTCGATCGCCGCAGGGCGCTGCAGGTCGGCTGCGACGAGGCCCGGCTTCCGCCCCGCCTTGCGGAGATGAAGTGCAAGCTTCGCCGCGGTGGTCGTCTTGCCCGAGCCTTGCAGGCCTGCGAGCAGGATGACGGTGAACTTGCCGAACGCGAGCCCCGACTCGCCCGCACCCATCAACTCGGTCAGCTCGTCGTGAACGACCTTCACCACCTGTTGCCCGGGCGTCAGGCTCTTCAGCACCTCCTCGCCAAGCGCACGCTCGCGCACCTGAGCGACGAAGTCGCGCACGACGGTGAAGTTGACGTCGGCTTCGAGCAGGGCGAGGCGGATCTCGCGCATGGCGCGCGAGATCGCTTCCTCGTCGAGTGATCCCTTCTTGCGAAGGTCGCCGAGGGCCCCTTGCAGCTTGTCGGAGAGGCTGTCGAACACGACCGCGCATCGTAGCCGCGCCGCGCGCGCCGGCCGCTTACGATCCCGGCATGCCCTACACCCCCGCCACCAACCGCTACGAGCAGATGCAGTACCGGCGCTCGGGCCGAAGCGGCCTCGAGCTGCCGGCGATCTCGCTCGGGCTCTGGCACAACTTCGGCGCCGACCGTCCTCGAGATGTCCCGCGCGCCATCCTCCGGCGGGCCTTCGACCTCGGCGTCACGCACTTCGACCTCGCGAACAACTACGGGCCGCCCTACGGCTCGGCCGAGCAGACGTTCGGGACCGTGCTCCGCGACGACCTGCGGCCCTACAGCGACGAGCTCGTGATCTCGACGAAAGCGGGTTACGACATGTGGCCCGGCCCGTACGGCGAATGGGGCTCGCGTAAGTACGTACTTGCGTCTCTCGACCAGTCGCTCGCCCGTATGGGCCTCGAGTACGTCGACATCTTCTATTCACACCGCTTCGATCCCGAGACGCCGCTCGAGGAGACGATGGGCGCGCTCGACACGGCTGTGCGCTCGGGCCGTGCGCTCTACGCCGGCATCTCGTCGTACTCCCCCGAGAAGACGCGGGAGGCGCACGCGCTCCTCCGCGACCTTGGCACGCCGCTCCTCATCCACCAGCCGTCGTACTCGCTCCTGAACCGTTGGATCGAGCCTCAGCTGCTCGACACCCTCGGCGAGCTCGGTATCGGCTGTATCTGCTTCTCCCCCCTCGCGCAGGGCATGCTGACGGACAAGTACCTGGACGGCATCCCCGCCGACTCCCGCGCGGCCGAGAACTCGTCGCTCTCGCCCGATCTCCTCACCGATGAAGCACTCACGAGAATCCGCGGGCTGAACGAGATCGCCCATGGCCGCGGGCAGAGTCTCGCGCAGCTTGCGCTCGCGTGGACACTGCGCGACCCACGCATGACCTCGACGCTGATCGGCGCCTCGAGCGTCGCGCAGCTCGAGGACTCGCTGGGCGCGCTGGACAAGCTCGAGCTCGCAGATGACGAGCTGGCCGAGATCGACCGCCACGCGACCGACACCGGGATCAACCTGTGGGCACGCTCGTCGAGCGCCTGACGCTCGGCGCCGGCGCCGCCACGCTCGCACTCAGCGAGCACGCGAACTACGGAGCGACGAGCGCGCGTGCGAAATCGGGCGCGTCGAACGGCCGCAGGTCGTCGAGGCCCTCGCCGACGCCGATCAGCTTCACCGGGAGGCCGAGCTCGTAGGCGATCGCAACGGCGATGCCACCTTTCGCCGACCCGTCGAGCTTCGTCAGCGCGACGCCGGTCACGCCCACCGCTTCGTTGAAGAGCCGCGCCTGCTGCAAGCCGTTCTGTCCTGTCGTCGCGTCGACGACGAGAAGCGTTTCGTGCGGGGCACCCGCGAGGCGACCTGCGATCACCCGCCGCACCTTCACGAGCTCGTCCATCAGGTTCGTCTGCGTGTGCAGGCGACCGGCGGTGTCCACGATCACCACGTCGGTGTCCGAGCCGATCGCGTCGTACGCGACAGCAGCGGGATCGCCGCCGCGTTCGCCGCCGACGAAGCGGGCGCCCGATCGCTGCGCCCAGATCTCGAGCTGCTCCTCGGCCGCGGCGCGAAACGTGTCGGCGGCGCCGAGCGTGACGGTGCGGCCGTGCTCGCGCAGCTTCTGCGAGAGCTTGCCGATCGTCGTCGTCTTCCCGGTCCCGTTGACACCGACGACGAGGATCGCCGTCGGCGTGTGCGTCACGTCGAGCGTCGACGGCTCGCCGAAAAGCGTCGCGATCTCATCGGCGAGCGCTGCGTTCAGCTCAGTCAATTCCTGGCGTGCTTCGAGACGGCGAATCAGCTCCGCCGTCGCGCGCACGCCGACGTCCGCGTAGATGAGCGCTTCCTCGAGCCGCTCCCATGAGGCATCGTCGCTGGGGTCGAACGCCGCGACCTGGAGCTGCTCGGTGAGCGCCCGGCGCGACTTGCCGAGCGATTCACGCAGCCGACCGAAGAGACCGCGCTGCTCGTCGTCGGTCTCGACGCGCGCGTCCGTGTCCCCCAGCAGCTCTCCCCAGCTTCTCGCCATCAGCGGCGCACGTTAGCGCTCGGCTGAAGCTCGACGAAGGCGAGATCGTTCAGGCGATCGCCGCTTCCTCGCCTTCGCGCGGCAGCCGCCGCGAGACGATCTGCGAGACCCCGTCCGGTCCCATCGTCACGCCATAGAGCACGTCGGCTGCCTCCATCGTGCGCTTCTGGTGCGTGATGACGATGAACTGCGCGCGATCGGCATAGGTGCGGAGCAGTTCCGTGAACCGTCCGATGTTCGTGTCGTCGAGCGCAGCCTCGACCTCGTCGAGGAGGTAGAACGGGCTCGGCCGCGCGAGGAAGAGCGAGAAGAGGAATGCGATCGCACCAAGGGCCTTCTCGCCGCCCGAGAGCAGGCTCAGCCGCGTGACGCGCTTGCCGGCGGGGCGCAGCTCGACCTCGATCCCAGGCTCCTCCCCGTCCTCATCGTCCTCGGTCAGCCGCAGGCGTCCCTCGCCGCCCGGGAAGAGCGTCGCCGCGACCTCGTGGAAGTGCTGCTCGACGGCGGCGAAGGTCTCGGCGAATCTCGTCTCGACCGTCCTCGTCAGATCGTCGCGGAGCTTCTCGAGCTCCGCGAGCGATTTCTCGAGGTCGGCCCGCTGCACGGCTAGCTCCTCGAGGCGCACCTTCTCGTCCTCGTACTCCTCCTTGGCGAGCGGGTTGACCTGGCCGAGCTGTTCGCGCCGTCGCTCGTAGCGATCGAGCTTCTCCGCGAGCTCGCTGCGATTCTCGCCCTCGGCCGGCTCCGAGTCGGCGGCGGCCAGGCGCCTGCCGGCCTCATCGCGTTCGGCATCCGTGCGCGCGAGCTCGACATCGATCGCCGACAGCCGTTCGCCGGCGAGCGCGGCCGACTGACGCAGCTCCACCTCCGCCGCCCCGAGCCGCCGCAATTCGGCGCCCAGCTCGGCCGTTCTCGTCGCCTGCGCCTCCGCGCGTTCGCGGACCGGCGCCTCGAACCGCGCGACGTCCACCCCCAGTGCGGCCTCGAGTCGCACTGCGCCGGCATGTAGCCGCTCGAGAACGAGCTCGTCGGGGCGTCGCGCGCGTGCGGGATCGGCGTCCGCGAGCGCACGGGCTGCGACGCGCGCGCGCTCGGCCGCGTGCTCGGCCGTCTCTGCCGCCTCGCCAGCGAGCGAGGCCAGCTCCTCAGCCTGCGCACGCAAGGACTCGACGTCACCGGCAGCTGGCGCAGTACGACCGCTCGCGCGACGCTCGGCTGCAAGCGCGCGCCCGTCGGCATCGGCGACCGCGCGTCGCAGCTCGCCCTCTCGCAAGGCGATTCCGCGCAAGTCCTGGGCGAGGCGGCCCGCCCGCTCTGCGAGCGGGGACTCGAGCCGCGACGCGGCGGCGGCCGCAATCCGGAGCGTCTCGTCGAGACGCTCCGCACCCGACACGAGGCGGCGAAGACGAGCGGGATCTGCCTGACGGATGGTGCGCAGGTGCGCGACCGGCGCGAAGGCCGCTGCCGCCGCGTCCGCCCGCCGAGCGGCCTCCTGGCCTCGCGCGCGCGCTTCCTCGCTCCCCTCCTGCAGCGCCTCGACTTCGGCGCGCAGCTCGCGTCGGCGTGCTTCGAGCTCCAGGAGGACTGCCTCGGCAGTCTCACCCGCGAACCAGAGCTCGCCGCGCTCGGGATCCCAGCCGATCCCGTCGGCCGTCACCGCCGGCACGCGTGATGCGAGCAGCTCGTTGCGCGGGACAACCGGCCGCTGCGCGAGCTCGCGCGGATCCTGGCCGATCAGCACGAATACCGAGCCGAGCCCGGCGGCTTGTGCCTTCGCGACGAGCTCGAGCGCGCGCTCGGGGCTCGAGGCGAGGACGGCGGATGCACGGTGCCCGAGCGCCGCTGCCGTCGACCGCTCGGCCCCTGGCTCGACCTCCAGGACCTGCAGGGCGAGCTGCTCGCCCTCCTCGGCGAGCGCACGTGCGGCGGGCGAGATGCCCTCACGCTCGGCAAGCGACTGCTCGAGCCCCGAAAGACGCTCGCGGGCGAGGTGGACGCGTGCCTCGAGGTCGTCACGCTCGCGAGCCGCGGCGCGTGAGCCCGCGTCGGCATCGTCGGCCGCACGGCCGAGCTCCGCGGGCGACGGCCCTGCGGGCCGATGCTGCGACTCCTCGAGCGCGGTGCGTACCTCGGCCAGGAGCAGCTGCGCCGACTCGTGCCGCAGCCCGAGCCGCTGGGCAGCCCCGCGCAGCGCATGCAGGGCGTCGCGACCACCGCCGGTGAGCACCGATTCGGCCTGGGAGCGGCTTGCAAGCACCTCTTCGAGCTCTGCGACGAGCCGTGCCTGCGCGGAGCGCTCGATCGCGCCGACGCGCGCCCAGCGCTCCTCGGCTTCGATCTGGAGGCGAGCGCGCTCGGCCGCTGCGACCTGCGCGGCAGTGGCGGCCTCGCGCGCCGCCGACTCGAGCTCGACGGAGGTGGACGGATCGTAAGAGCGCACGGCCTCGAGCTCGACCTGAAGCGTGGAGGTGAGCGACGCTGCCGACTCGCGCCGCAACAGGATGCGTTCGCCGCCGCTGCGCAGCCGGTACAGCGCTGCTGTCGCCTGCTCGCGCACGCCTGCGGAGTCGGTCAGCTCTTCCTCGGCCCGCTCGCGCTCCGCGACGAGCGCAGCAATCTTCGAGTCGAGCAGGCGACGCTCGTCGGCGGTCGCTCCCCGGCGGGCCTCGGCCTCGGCCCGCAGCTGCGCAAGCCGCGTGAGGTCGAGCGTCGCGATCGCCGCCTGGAGCCGCGCGATCTCGTCACCGAGCTTCTCGGCACGCTCGGCCGCGGTCGCCTGCAGCGCCAGCGGCCGCAGCCGCTTCTTCACCTCGTCCTCGAGGTCTCGGGCGCGCTCGACCTGGATCCCGACACGCGTGAGCTTCAGCTCGGCGCGATGTCGGCGGCGCTTGAAGCGGCCGAGCCCGGCGGCCTCCTCGATGAGCGCCCTCCGTTCGGACGGCTTCGAGTTCAACACGGTCTCGACCCGGCCCTGCGAGATGACCGACCGCAGCCCACCGCCGAGCCCGACGTCGGAGAGGAGCTCGACGAGATCGATGCGCCGCACGGGCGTCTTGTTGATCAGGTACTGCCCTTCCCCGCCCCGGTGGAGCCGCCGCTGCACCGAGACCTCGCTGTAGGGGAGGTCGGGCCAGGCACCGTCGGCGTTGTCGAAGAGGAGGTCGACCTCGCACGTGTCGAGCGGCTGGCGGCCGACCGAGCCTGCGAAGAGGACGTCGTCTGGCTTCTCCGCCCGGAGCTCGCCCGGGCTCATCGAGCCGGTCGCCCAGAGAATCGAATCCGAGACGTTGGACTTTCCCGAGCCGTTCGGTCCGACGACGACCGCGACGCCGGGCTCGAGACGGATCTCGACGGCGTCGACGAACGACTTGAACCCACGGAGCTTGATCGACTTCAGGTGCACGCGGAGATCCAGTATCGCGGGGGGCGCGGACGCCGCCCGAGGTCAGGCCTCGGGCAGGCCGAGAAGCGCCTGCTCGGCCGCGGCCTGCTCGGCGTCCTTCTTGGAGCGTCCCTCGCCTGTGCCGACGACCTCGGAGCCGATGATCGCGGCAGCGGTGAACGCCCGGTCATGTGGCGGCCCTTCGATCTTCAGCGTCGTGTACGAGACGGCGCTACCACGTCGGGCCAGCCGCTCCTGCAGCTCCGTCTTGTGGTCGACGTGGGTGTTCAGCGCGTACTCGATCTGCGTCTCGAACGCTGCGACGACGGCGGGCTCGACCGCCTCGAAGCCGTGCTCGAGGTACACGGCCGCAAGCGCGGCCTCGAGCAGCGCGGCGAGAACGTTGCGGTTCTCCGACAGTCGGTCGATCTCATCTTCCGCAAACCCCGCACCGGCGGCGCGCAGCCTTTCGCCGAGCTCGAGCTTCCGTGCCACCACCGCGCAACTCGCCCTCGAGACGACGTGCGAGCGTACCTTCGCCATCCGGCCCTCGGAGAACTCCGGGAACCGCTCGAAGAGGGTACGCGCGATCGCGAGCTCCAGCACCGAGTCCCCGAGGAACTCGAGTCGCTCGTAGGAGAGGGTGCGGTCGGCGGCCCACGACGCGTGCGTGAAGACCGCCTCCGCCAATTCGGCAGGGAGCTCCGCGATCAGCTCCCGCAGACTTCTCGACTCGACCTTACTGGTGCGAGGTGACGTAGTCGACGGCCTGCCCGACGGTCGTGATCTTCTGGGCATCCTCGTCCGAGATCTTGATCCCGAACTGGTCTTCGAGCTCCATGATCAGCTCGACGAGATCGAGCGAGTCCGCATCAAGATCCTCCTGGAACGATG
>JBBQLT010000030.1:0-29230 GCA_038328165.1 Gaiellales bacterium | reverse complement strand
CTCTGGCAGGAGTCGTTCCCGGTGCTGGCGCTCGTCGCAGATCGCACGTCCACGATCAAGCTCGGCCACATGGTCACGAACCCGGGGACGCGTGAGCCGACGGTGCTCGCGAGCGCCTACGCGACGCTGCACGACATCTCGAACGGCCGGATGATCATGGGCATCGGTCGCGGCGATTCCGCCGTGCGTTACATCGGCCGGCAGCCCGTGAAGGTCGCAGAGTTCGAAGAGGCGCTCAAGATGATCAGGCCGTTCATGAACGGCAAGCTCGTGACCTGGAACGGCAAGGAGCTCGAGCTCAAGTGGGTGCGCCCCGAGCTGCCCGAGATCGAGATGCACGTCGCCGGCTACGGCCCGAAAGCGCTTGCGGTCGGGGGGCGGCAGGGCGACGGGATCATCATCCAGCTCGCCGACCCGGACATCATCACGTGGATCATGGCGACGGCCCGGAAAGCGGCCGAGGAATCCGGCCGCGACCCGGCCGCACTGAAATGCATCGTCAGCGCCCCCAGCCACGTGACCGACGACCTCCAGGACGCGCGCGAGCAGGTGCGCTGGTTTCCCGCCATGGTCTCCAACCACGTCCAGGATCTGATCGACCGCTACGGCACCGACGGCACCTCTGTCCCGCAGGCGCTGACCGACTACGTGCAGGCCCGGAAGTTCTACGACTACAACGAGCACTCGCGGGTCGGCGCGAAGCACGGCGAGTTCGTCACCGACGAGATCTGCGATCGCTTCTGCGTGATCGGGAGCACCGCGCAGTGCAGGGAGAAGCTCGAGGCGCTCGAGGCGGTTGGCGTCGACCAGTTCAACATCTACCTGATGACCCACGGCCAAGAGCAGACGCTGCGGGCCTACGGGGACGACATCATCCCCGAGCTGGCGGCGGTCTCGACGTAGGAACCCGAGGGTCGAATCAGGGTGTTTCCCGATGGCGGCCGCGAATGCGCCCACGGTAGGCTCGGGCCATGAGCACCAACGGAACCGTCGTCAGCGCGACCGACGTCACCCGCCGCTACGGCGAGGGTGAAGCGCTCGTCAACGCCCTCCAGGGCGTGTCGCTCGATGTCGCCGCAGGCACGCTCGTTGCCGTTATGGGCGCGTCGGGCTCCGGCAAGTCGACGCTGATGCACCTGCTTGCGGCCCTCGACAAGCCCACCTCGGGCACGATCCGGATCGCCGGGCAGGACGTGGGAGCGCTCTCCGACCGCGAGGTGACGATGCTTCGCCGGCAGCACATCGGCTTCGTCTTCCAGTTCTTCAACCTCCTGCCGATGCTCTCCGCCGAGGAAAACGTCCTCCTGCCGCTCTCGATCGCAGGCGAGAAGCCCGAGCCGGCGTTCTTCGAGTCCCTGCTCGAGCGGGTCGGCCTCGGCGACCGGCGGTCGCATCGGCCGTCGGAGCTCTCGGGCGGGCAGCAGCAGCGCGTGGCGATCGCGCGCGCGCTCGTCGCTAAGCCGACGGTGGTGTTCGCCGACGAGCCGACCGGCAACCTCGATTCCAGGACGAGCGCCGGCATCCTCGACCTGCTTCGTTCGTCGGCCGAGGAGCTCGGCCAGACGATGGTGATGGTGACGCACGACGCGCAGGCGGCGGAGATCGCCGACCGCGTCCTCTTTCTCGCGGACGGTCGCATCGTCGAGGAGCTGCCGCGCAGCGGGGCGCCCGAGATCCTTGCGGCAATGGGCCGCGCCGGCACGTGATCCGCGTCGCGCTCTCGGGCCTCCTCGGGCGCAAGCTCCGCACGGCGCTCACCGCGCTCGCAATCGTGCTCGGCGTCGCGATGGTGAGCGGCACGCTTGTGCTCACCGATTCGATCGACAAGGCCTTCAACTTCATCTACACCGACGTCCGGCAGGGCTCCGACGCGGTGATCAGCGGCAAGTCGGCGATCGGCGACCTTCAGAACGGCCAGGGTTCGTTCGCGCCCACGATCGCGAGCTCGCTGCTCGAGAAGGTGCGCTCGCTGCCCGACGTGCAGGACGCAGAGGGAAGTGTGAGCGGCGAGGCGCAACTGATCGACCAGAAAGGGAAGGCGATCGTCTTCGGAGGCGCTCCGAACCTCGGTTTCAGCATCGCGAACCCGGACTCCCCGTTCAACGTGCTGAACCTCGTCGACGGCACCTGGCCCAAGGGCGCACAGGTTGTGATCGACAGCAGCACCGCGTCAAAAAAGCATCTGGCGGTCGGCGATCGCGTCGGTGTCCAGGCCGAGGGCGCGGTGCAGCGGCTCCGCATCTCCGGCATCGTCAAGTTCGGGTCAGCGTCGGCGCTCGGCGGCGCGACTCTTGCCGGCTTCGATCTCGCGACTGCCCAGAAGCTCTTCCGAAAGACCGGGCGGTACGACGAGATCTCGGTCTCACGCAAGCCCGGCACCACGGGCAGCGCTCTGCTCGCCGCGCTGCGGTCGGTCCTCCCGGCGACGACGCAGGTACGCACCGGCACCGCTCAGGCTGCGCAGGATGCGAAGCAGACCGACTCGTTCATCACCTTCCTCCGTGGCTTCCTGCTCGCATTCGGCGGCATCGCGCTCTTCGTCGGCAGCTTCGTGATCGCGAACTCGCTGTCGATCACGATCGCGCAGCGCACACGTGAGTTTGCAACCGTGCGGACGCTCGGCGCCAGCCGGCGGCAGGTTCTCACATCGATCGTGATCGAGGCTCTCGTCATGGGCGTCCTCGCGGCAGTGACCGGCCTCTTTCTCGGCCTTCTGCTCGCGAAGGGCCTCTTTCGGCTCTTCGACGCGGTCGGCTTCACGCTTCCGAACAGCGGGATCGTCTTCGGCACGTCCACGGCCGTCATCGCACTCACTGCCGGCATTCTCGTGACCCTCGTTGCGAGCCTGCGGCCGGCGATCCGCGCCACGCGGGTGCCGCCGATCGCCGCCGTTCGGGAGGGAGCGACTCTGCCGCTTTCGCGCTTCCACCGCTTCCGCACGATCGGCTCGACGCTGACCACGGTGCTCGGGTTCGCTGCGCTCGCCTACGGCCTCTTCAAGCCGCATCTCACGACGACGGGCATTCTCGTTGCGATGGGCGTCGGGGCGCTTCTCATCTTCATCGGCGTCGCCATGCTCTCGGTGCGTTTCATCCGTCCCCTTGCCTGGGCCCTCGGCTGGCCGGCGACGCGTGTGGGCGGCGCGTCCGGTGCCCTCGCGCGCGACAACGCCCGGCGCAACCCGCAGCGGACGGCCTCGACCGCTGCCGCGCTGATGATCGGCTTGGCGCTCGTGACGCTCGTCGCCGTCCTGGCCGCAGGAATCACCTCGAGCTTCCGTGGCTCGGTCAACAACATCTGGCAGAACGCGGATTACGCCATCACGGCACAGAACAACTTCTCGCCGATCCCCCCGACCGCCGCCGAGGCGGCAGCGAAGAGCCCGATCGTCCAGGCGGTCGGCAACGTGCGCACGGGTGATGTCGCAACGTTCGGCAAGCGTCTCTTCGCAACGGCTGTCAACCCTCCGAGCAGCACGATGTTCCACCTCGACTGGGTCGTGGGGTCACAGCGGACGATGGCCACCCTCGCTGCTGACGGTGCCTTCGTCGACAAGGGCTATGCGAAGTCGCACCATCTGGTCGTCGGATCGCCGATCGGAGTGACCTTCGCAGACGGCCAGCGGCAGTCGTTCGTCGTCAAGGGCATTTTCGACCCGCCGCCCGGAGGCTCGCCCTTCGGGAAGATCACGATCTCCCAGGCGGCCTGGGACAGCCATAACGAGAATCCGCGCAACCTCTACACCTTCGTCCGCGTGCGTGGCGGCGAGAGCCAGGCGAACCTCGACAAGCTGACCGCGGTGCTGAAAAGTTTCCCGAACGCGAAGGTGCAGACACGCGAGCAGTTCATCAACAACCAGATCAGCGGCCTCAGCTCGGTCCTGAACATCCTCTATGTGCTGCTCGCGCTTTCGGTGATCGTCAGCCTCTTCGGGATCGTCAACACGCTCGTGCTGACCGTGTTCGAGCGGACCCGCGAGATCGGGATGCTTCGGGCGATCGGCATGACGCGACGCCAGGTACGACGCATGATTCGACACGAGAGCGTGATCACCGCGATGATCGGAGGGGTACTCGGGATTGCGCTCGGGATCGTCCTCGGCGCGCTGCTCGTCTACCGCGTCGACTTCATCCAGTTCTCGCTACCGGTAACCTCGCTGATCGTGTTCGCGGTGATGTCGATTGTCGTTGGGATCCTCGCCGCGATCTTCCCCGCGCGCCGCGCCGCGCGTCTGAACGTGCTCGAGGCGCTGCAGTACGAATGACGCTCGCCGAGTTGTTGCGCCACCACGTGGCGGCCGATGATCGCGAGGAAGCAGACCGCTGCGCGATGCTGCGGCTCGCGGCCGAGCTCGAGCGGCCGCTCTCCCGCGAGGAGGCGACCGCGCATTTCACCGCTTCCGCGTTCGTCGTCGACGAATCGTGCGAGCACGTCTGTCTCGTCACCCACGCGAAGCTCGGCCGGCTGCTGCAGCCCGGCGGGCACGTCGAGCCGAGCGATGCCACGCTCGAGGCTGCGGCGCTGCGCGAGGCGCAGGAGGAGACGTCACTGGAGCTCGAGTTCCATCCGGCGGCGCCGCGGCCCTTCGACCTCGACATTCACCTGATCCCGGAGCGCCCTGACGAGCCCCAGCATTTCCATCTCGACGTGCGCTATCTGGTCGTCGGGAACGGAGAGCCGTGTGAGGGCGCAGCGTGGTATGCGATCGGTGAGGCGGGTGACGTGTCGGTCGCTCGCCTCGCGGCGAAGGCGCTCAGGCTCGGAAGCCCGGCTCGCGACTGAGCTCGAGCGGGCTCGACGGCAAGCCCGCGACCGGCTTCGTCGCGTTGTACCCCGCCGGGGCCACGTCGTTCGGCGCATCGGCGTGGAAAAGCGCCGCGAGCAGCTGAATCTGCCCGCGACCGGGGCCGAGCTCGAACTGACCGCCCCCGTAGAGGGCGATCCCGTGCTCGGCGCACCGGTCGTAGAAGTCGAAGAGGCGCTTCACGGATCCGAAGCGCGACGGCTTGCAGTTCAGGCAGCGCGGCGGAAACGACAGCGCCTCGACATCGCTCCACTCGTGGATCGCCGCGTCCCATGTGATTCGGTCGCGGTGCGCAGCGAGTGACTCTGTCGTCTCCGCATTCAGGGCGGGGTCTTCGAGCCAGGCTGCCGGAAAGGCCTCCGCGATTCGCCGGTAGAGCACGGGGTCGGGCGGAGCGCCGAAGTCGCCGCGGTAGACGCCCTTGAAGTCGAGCGTGTCGACTCGACCGCCCGCCGCGAGCACGTCGATCGTCTCGTCGGGCCAGTCGGCATCCGGGTCGAGCTTGAAGCGAAGGTCGGGTGCCACCGCGAGCCAGCGCTCGACGTTCGCCACCCGGGTCGAGACGACGAAGCGCACGGGCTGCTGCTTCAAGCCGAGCGCCTCGGCGAGCGAGAGGCCGGACTGCCGGAGCGCGAGGTCGAGCGCTGCCGACTCGAACGCCCAGCGGCGATACTCCGTCTGCCCGGCCTGGAGGACCGAGAACGACTCGAGCGTGTGCCGGCCGGCGAACGGCAGCTCGTTGCGGCGCGCCTGAAACTGCTGCTGCTGGGCCGGGTCGTAGTCGACTTCCTCTCCGCGGCCCTCTTCTCCGTCGCCGCGCAGGACGACGGTCGTGCGCCGGAGTGTGAAGCCGCGCGCGACCTCGCGCTCGAGCGGCTCGAGCTCGTAGCTCTCGATCTCGAGAGGCAGCGACCGGACTGCATCCCAGGCGTTCATTGCACTGAGCTTCGTGAGTCGCAGGCGCGGCAGACGCCGCGGAGCGTGATCTCCGTGTCGCCGAGCGCGTACCCGCTCGCGTCCTTGATTCGCGGCCCTGCGGGGGAGTGGTGTGTGTGCGTGCGGTCGAGCAAGGTCTCCGGATCATGCCAGGCATCCGACAGAAGCCTCACTCGACACGCGTACCGAACCCGCGCCGGATCGAGGCCCGCTGGGGCGAGATGATCGAACGCAGCTAGATGCGTCGGCTCCAGCGAACGAGCTCCGCAGCGAAGCGGGAGAGCAGCGAAGCGGGAACGGCTCAGCCGCGGCGGCGTAACAGGTGCTGCTTCAGCGCGTCGAGCCGCACATCCCAGTCGGCGCCGGCCGCGGTCAGCCGGTAGCGCGTCTCGCGTCCTCGCCGCTCCGACTCGACGAGGCCGGCATCCGCCAGGGTCGCGAGGTGTTTCGAGACGGCCTGGCGCGTCATCGGCAGCTCGCCCGTGAGCTCGGTCGCGGTCGCAGTCCCGCACTCCGACAGGTAGCCGATCACCTGCCGCCGGCTCGGATCGGCGAGGGCACCGAAGACGAGGTTGAGTGGGTCAGACACGTTGCAGCGCGCTCGGCTGCAGCGCCAGTGCCTGCAGGTCCAACGCGGTGCTCCACGAGGGCGACGACTCGATCACCGTCAGCCTCGTTCCGCCGGCGGCGTCGTCGAGTGTGAACTCGACCTCGCCGTCATCGTCCCAGTCGAAAGCGAGGCGGCGCCCCGGCTCGACCTCGGTGAACGTCGCGTGGCGCTCCTCACCGTTTCCCCAGCCGAAGCGTGCGCCGCCGCCCGGTCGGAGATCGACCTCGACCGTGTTCGCGAACCAGTCCTCGAGCCGGTCGGGGTCGGTGAGCGCCTCCCACACTTCCTCGCGGGGCGCCGGCAGGACGATCTCCCTGACGATCATGTGCAACCTCCAAGTTGCGCTACGATAGCAACCAGCAGGTTGCACATTAGCGAAGGAGGTCGCCGTGGTGGTCGGATCGGTGGTGCCGATGGTCGTGGAGCAGTCGGGCGCCTACGAGCGCGCGTTCGACATCTACTCGCGCCTCCTGCGCGAGCGCATCGTGTTCCTCGGCCAGGAGGTGAACGACGACATTGCGAATCTCATTGCGGCGCAGTTGCTCTTCCTGGATGCGGAGCGACCGGGCGAGGATATCTACCTCTACGTCAACTCTCCGGGAGGGTCGGCATACGCCGGAATGGCGATCTACGACGCGATGCAGTACGTGAGCTCGGACGTCTCGACGGTCTGCCTCGGCATGGGAATGAGCGCGGGGGCGATGATCCTCTGCGGAGGCGCGGCCGGCAAGCGCTTCGCCCTGCCGAACGCGAAGGTGATGATCCATCAGGGCTCCGGCGGGTTTCGTGGCACGCCCGCCGACATCCAGATCGCCGCGCGCGAGATCCTCGACATGACTCAACGGATGGCCGAGATCATCTCCCGTCATTCGGGGCAGGACGTCGAGCAGGTTCTGCGCGATATCGACCGTGATCGCTTCATGACGCCCGAGGAGGCAGTCGAGTACGGCCTGATCGATGCGATCATGGCGCCACGTGAGCTCGCGACTGGTTGACGAGTGGGACGGCGGGTTCGGCTGGATGTGCGACGAGCGCATGGAGCGGACCTCACACGCGCTCGTCGTCGAAGGCGGCGTGTGGCTCATCGATCCGGTCGACGAGCCGGAGCTCGAGGGTCGCATCCGTGCGCTCGGCGAGCCGGCGGGCGTCCTTCAGCTGCTCGATCGGCACGAGCGCGGCTGCGCCGCCTGGGGGCGGAGGCTAGGCGTGGAGCATCGCCGCGCCTGGGAGGGCATCGACGCGCCGTTCAAGGTCCTGCACGTTCGTAGCCGGCGTTTCTGGCGCGAGGTCGCGCTCTGGGAGCCTTCCCAGCGCACGCTCATCAGCGCGGATGCGCTGGGCACGCTCCCGTTCTTTCGCGCGCCCCACGAGCGCATCGGCGTCCATCCGCTCGTGCGTCCGTTCCCGCCGCGCGCGTTACGCGACGTCGAGCCGCAACGGATCTTCGTCGGTCACGGCGAGGGCGTGACAGATGCCGCCGCCTCCGCGTTGCACGACACGCTCTCGCATGCCCGCCGGCGGCTCCCCGGTGCGCTTCGAGCGGCCGTCAGTGCAACGAGAGGCGGTTCGGCGGCCAGTAGGTGAGAAGGAGCGGGCCGATCAGGTTGCTGCGAGGCACCGAGCCCCAGATTCGCGAGTCGCAGGAATGGGTGCGGTCGTCGCCGAGGAAGAAGTAGTGACCGGCCGGTACGCGCCATGTTCCTCCGACCTTGTCCTGCCTGGTGTTCGCGGCATACGGCTCGCCCAATTTCCTGCCGTCGATGCTGACCACGCCGTTCGCTTCGGAGACCGTCTCGCCCGGCAGGCCGATCAGGCGCTTCACGAAGGTGCCGCCTTCGCCGCATTGGATGCCGGCGGCGGCCGGTGATCGAAACACGACGATCTCGCCGCGCTTCGGCGAGTCGAAGCGGTAGGCGAGGCGGTTGACGATGACTCGGTCACCGAAGCGCGCCTCGCACCATGCACCGGGCCGCGCGCAATGCAGCGTGGGCTCCATCGACGAGGACGGAATCCGGTACGGCTTCGCGACCTCGGCCTCGAAGGCCAGCACGAGGGCGAGCGCGACGCAGATCGTCCCGACCCAGTCGAGGATGCGCTTCCAGTTCGGCACTCGCGCATGGTAGACCGCTAGCCTCCCCGGGTCGTCCTCGGGGCTCGGTGGGCAGTCGCGATCACCCGCTCGACGGCCTGCTGGAGCGCACCGGGCACCGCCATATCACGACCCTGGAACCGCTTCCAGGCGGCCGCCGGCTTACCGCGCCGTGACCGGAGCCCGGTCACGCCCTCGAAGTCCGGGACGAGGGCCACGGTGCGCTTTCGCCCTGCAACACGCAGGATCGCGTCGTTCGCGATCTGCTCTGCCTCGGCGGGAGCGGTCCCGCGCGGCGCGTCGCGGTCGTGCACGATCACGTAGGGGATCTCGCAGGCGTTGCAGATCTCCGCGTAGAGCGGCATGTTCCCCTTCCCGCTGCAATCGACGATCGCGATCGCCTCTCGGTCGATGTCGAATCCGAGGGCCTCGAAGATGAATGGGAACGCGAGCTTCTCGGTCCGTCCTTCAACGAAGAGCACGGCCCGCGAGAGGAAGATCTCGGCGCGCTCCGCATCGAACTCGGCGAACATCCGGAACGTCTGCTTCTGCGTCAGCGCCTCCGGCTGAAGCAGTCGAGTGCCGGTTCGATCGTCGTGTCGCACGAGCACGAGGTCGTTCAGCGCGTCGACGCCGAGGAACGCAGCGGCGTGCGTCGAGTAGAACACCTGATTGCGAACGGCGAGCCGTTGCAGCAGCCGGTGCAGGTGTCGCTGCGCAGGCGGGCTGAGGTATAGCTCTGGCTCCTCGATGAGGACGACGAGCCCGCGCACTCCGGCATCGACGAGTGCAGAGATCCCGCGGATCAACGCGAGTCCGCCATCCTCCGTGTGGTTTCTCTCGCGCACGATGCGCGCCGGGCGCATGCCCTCGTGGTCGGTCGGGGCGAGCAGCGTCGTTGGTCGCAGGCTCGCCGGGAAGTAGAGCGTGGGCGGCGCTCCTTCACGATTCAGGTTCAGTGTCCCAGGCGGCCGCGCGTCGAGGAAGAGCGTGCTCCCGCCGACCTCGGCCTCCACGTGAACACGCGTGTGCCCGCGTGAGACGTCGGCTCCCGTCGGCATCGGCGCGGCCGCCTCGAGCAGTGACCAGATCGCCGAGAGCACGGTCGACTTGCCGGACGAGGACTCGCCGACGAGCACGCAGAGCCGGCCCGGCTCGAGCGCTACATCCCGCGCGCTGCGAAAACCAGTGATCGTGATCCGCCGAAGCGACGCCACGGTGCCCTTAGCCCCGAACCGCGTTCCGCAAGAAGAAGAGGAGGTTGGCCGGCCGCTCTCCGAGCCGGCGCATCAGGTACGGGTACCACTCCGGCCCGTACGGCGTCGCGACGAGCACCTTGTAGCCCCGGCGCACGAGCGAGAGCTGCAGTTGCGGGCGCACGCCGTAGAGCATCTGGAACTCGAAGCGGTCGCGGGGGACCTCGTGCTCTTCGGCGAACCGGATCGCATGCTCGATCAGGCGCTCGTCGTGTGTCGCGACGGCGGTGTGACCGCCGCCCGAGAGCATCCGCTCGAGGAGTTGCTCGTAGGACGCGTCGACGTCGGCCTTGCGCGGGTGCGCGACCTCCGGCGACTCGAGGTACGCCCCCTTCACCAGCCGAAGGTTCGGACGAAGCGGCAGCAGGCTCTCGAGGTCGCCGGGTGTTCGGTAGAGATACGACTGGAGGACGGTGCCGACGTTGTCGAAGCCTGCCTCCCGGAGGCAACGGTAGATGCGAAGAGTCGCGTCGACGAACGGGGACTGCTCCATGTCGATGCGGACGAACGAGCCGAGCTCGAGCAGGGTGCGAAGGTTCGTCTCTGCAAGCTCCTCGTCGATCTCGAGGCCGAGATGGGTCAGCTTGAGCGCGACGTTCGCGCGCAGGTTCTCGGCGGAAAGCCGGGCGATGATCTCGCGGTAGGCGCTGACGACGGCCGCGGTTTGCGCCGACTCGCGCACACCCTCGCCGAGCAGCGTCGTATTCGCGTGCAGTCCCTTGGCGTTCAGGTCCCGCAGGGCGGCGACGCATTCGTCGAGGGTTTCGCCCGGCACGAACCGCCTTGCTCCGAGGCGCATGCCGTACCGGCGAACGACCCCTTGCACGCGACGGCTGTCGGCCGCCGCGAGGATCACCTTGCGGAGCGACGCGTTCGCGGCGCCGGTCAGCTGTGCTGGAGCAGCCAGGCGTGCACCTCGGGGACGCGGTGCTCGAG
Organism: Gaiellales bacterium; assembly: GCA_038328165.1. Lineage (GTDB taxonomy): Bacteria > Actinomycetota > Thermoleophilia > Gaiellales > Gaiellaceae > PALSA-600. The sequence goes on along the minus strand of JBBQLT010000030.1, from coordinate 18,599 downwards.
AAGGGTGAGGTGCCCGTTCTCATCGTCGATCCACGCCTCGGCGCCCGGCACGTGCTCGGCGAGCCACTCGCCATGCGAGCGCGGCACGAAGCGGTCATCTCCGCCTTGCACGATGAGGGCGGGGCGGTCGATCGCTGCGAGCTCGAAGCCCCAGGGCCGCACGAAGGCGAGGTTGTCGTCGATCCAGCCGTCCCCGTTCGATTCGAGAGCGTGCTTGGTGTTCGCGTGCAGGAAGTCGACGAGCGGCCCTTCGAGCGTAGCCCGGTCGGCCTCGCCGAGCAGCGTTTCGAAGACCTCGCGCATGCCGGCCGGGGAGGCCTCGATCATCTTCAGCCGCTCGCGCTCGATCGCCGGCCGCAGCGCGTCTTCGCCTGCGAGCACGAGCTCGAACTCGTCGATGTTCCCCTCGCCCATGCCGGCCAGCCAGTCGAGCCCGTCGGAGCCCCACGGAGCGACCCCGGCCAGGCTCGCGGTCGCGGTGAGGCGCTCTCCACAGAGCGCCCCGCACGCGAGCGCATGAGGGCCGCCTCCCGAAATGCCCCACGTCGCGAATCGCTGCAGGTCGAGCTCGTCTGCGATCGTCTCGATGTCCGCGGCAACGGCTGCGATGTCGCGCCCGGCATTGCGGGAGGAGCCGCCGTAACCGGCTCGGTCGTACGCGATGAGGCGTACCCCCGGCGTCTCCCAGCGTTCGTAGGGAAGCCCCGAACCCGGTGTGCCGTGATGGGCGAAGACGGCGAGGCCGTCGGGATCGCCGAGCTCGTGAATCTCGAGCGCGCGCCCGTCGGCCGTACGGATCGCGTGCGTCGCCCGCATCGGCTGGATCTTCTCAGACCATCTACCGTCGGCGCATGGACATCGATGTCGACCTCTACCCGTGGGACGCTTGGAGCCCGGAGGACATCCAACGGGTGCTCGCCGGCGTCGAGGCGCCGTGGTACGTCGCGGCCGGCTGGTCGATCGAGCTCTTCCTCGGCGAGCAGCGCCGCGAGCACGAAGATCTCGAGATCGCTGTCCCGAGCGCGCGGTTCCCGGAGTTCGTCGAGCCGCTCGCACGAGCGGGCCTCGAGCTGCACCCGATCATCGAAGGCCGAATTGTTCCGCTCGCGGAAGTCGACGATGAGGCGCTCGCCGAGTCACACCAGACCTGGGCGCTCGACCGGGCCGCGGGTGCGTGGCGCGTCGACGTCTTTCGCGAGCCCTCCGACGGCGACATCTGGATCGCACGCCGCGACGAGAATCTCCGCATGACCTACGACGATCTGATCGAGCACACCGCGGGCGGCATTCCGTACGCGCGGCCCGAAACCACGATCCTCTTCAAGGCGAAGCACACACGCGAGAAGGATGAGGCCGACTTCGCGGCCGTACTGCCGAGGCTCGGCGAAGCTGAGCGGCGCTGGCTCGCGGACGCGCTCTCGCTCGTTCACCCCGGTCATCGCTGGATCGCCGAGCTCTAGCGCACCGTTCACGAACCGGTCGACGAGGCGACGAACGCCGCGACGTCACGGATCTGCTGCGGGGTCAGCGACTTCTTGAACGACGGCATCGATCCGCCGCCGAGCTGCACCTGCAGCCGCACCTGGTCGTAGACCGGCTTCAACGTGTCGAGGTTCGGGCCGATCTGACCGTGCGCCTTCGCGGCGGCCAGGATGTGACAGCCACCGCAGCCTGCCTGCGCGAACACCGCTGCGCCGGCCGTCGCGCTCGCGTCTGCCGGAATCGGCGACGGCGCAGCGTACGCGGGCGCGGCGGCGGTCGTGTGGTTGTAGAGCCACACGGCGCTCGTGTACCAGACGCCGATGAGCGTCGCGAAGAGGACGCCCCCTGCAAGCGGCAGCACGTGCTTTGGGAACCGGTGCATCCGAAGGATCGTCACCTTCGCCGCGAACGCGCCGTAAACGAAGCAGCCGAAGAGCGAATGTGCGAGCACGCGGTTGTCCGGTCGTTGGAACCCGAGCTTGAAGATGCAGTGATAGGCGACGGGGAGCGTGAATGCGAACGCGAGCCGGCCCGACCAACGATGGGCCGGGTTGATCCACCTGGGCTTCGACCATGGCAGCTTGCGGAAGATCCATGCGGCGGTGAAGAGCTGGAAGCAGGCGAGGATGACCGCCGCGGTTGCGAAGCCGGCTTTCAGGTGAACAGGGTCGCTGAAGAACAGGCGGAAGTAGCCCTTCGAGCGCGGCTGGTGCCGCGCAAGGATCCCTGCGGTCAGCGAGAAGAAAGCGAACGCGAGGAGCGGCGCGGCGAGCCAGCGGGCCGAGCGGGTGCTCGCCGGTGGGGGCGCTGAGATCGCCTGATCCATCGCACCGTCGAACACCTCGCGGCCGCGACGATCAAGCCCCGCAGGAAGATCAGCGGCGGCGGGTTGCCGGGTCGTCGAGGTGCGGCGGCCGCCAGCCTGCGTCCGCGGGATTCAGATCCGTGCCCGGCGGGACGATCTCGTCGATCGCATCGAGCACGTCGCCCGAAAGCTCGACGTCGACCGCGCCGAGCTGCCCTTCGAGCTGCTCGAGCGTGCGCGGGCCGATGATTGCCGAGGTGACGCCCGGGTGGCGGATCACGAACGCGAGCGCGAGGTGAATCAGCTCGAGCCCCGACCGCTCGGCGAGCAGGGCGAGCTCCTCGACCGCGTTGAGCTTGCGCTGGTTCTCGGGCAGCGACAGGTCGTAGCGACCCGGAATGCGCTTCGCCCGGTGGCTCGCGTTTTCCCGTCCCTTCCGGTAGGTGCCCGACAGCCAGCCGCCGGCGAGCGGGCTCCACGGGATGACCCCCATGCCGAACCGCTCGCACGTCGGCAGCACTTCGACCTCGATGCCCCGGACGAGGATCGAGTACGGCGGCTGTTCGCAGACATACCGGCCAAGGCCTCGGCGCTCGGCCACCCACTGTGCCTCGACGATCGCCGACGGCGGGTACGTCGATGAGCCGAGGTAGCGAATCTTGCCGGCGCGCTGAAGGTCGGTGAGCGCGCCGAGCGTCTCTTCGTGGTCGGTCCAGGGATCGAAGCGGTGGATCTGGTAGAGGTCGATCCAATCGGTCTGCAGCCGCCGCAGGCTCGCGTCGACCTCTTGCATGATCCAGCGCCGCGAGTTGCCCGCCATGTTCGGGTCGACGTCGTCCATCGTGCCGTGCAGCTTCGTGGCGAGAACGACCGAGTCGCGCCGTCCCTTGAGCGCCTTGCCGACGATCTCCTCGGACTCCCCGCGAGCGTAGACATCGGCGGTGTCGACGAAGTTGATGCCCTCGTCGAGCGCGCGGTGGATGATGCCGATCGAGGCGTCGTGATCCGGGTTGCCCCACGCGCCGAACATCATCGCGCCGAGGCAGAGCGGGCTCACCTGCAGTCCGGTGCGGCCGAGTGTGCGGTGCTCCATCCACGAACCGTACAAAAAGCGCACAGGCTCGCAGGTAGGGTCGATGCGTGGCCGCGATCGAGGTGAGGGACCTCTGCCGCAGGTATCGCACGCATGTCGGCATCGTGCGCCGCCGGCGCACGGACGTGCAGGCGCTCGCCGGCATCAGCTTCGAGGTCGAGCGGGGCGAGCTCTTCGGGCTGCTCGGCCCGAACGGCGCAGGCAAGACGACGACGATCAAGATCCTGACGACGCTGCTCCTGCCGTCGTCCGGGTCGGCCCGCGTGCTCGGCTTCGACCCGGCACACCAGGCCGGCGAGGTTCGGCGGCGAGTCGGCCACGTGTTCGGCGGCGACCGTGGGCTGTATGACCGGCTGTCGGCGCTCGACAACCTTCGCTACTTCGCCGACCTCTACCGCGTGCCGGTACGCGAGAAGCGCGCACGCATCGACTCGCTGCTCGAGCTCGTCGGGTTGAAGGGCCGCGAGCGGGAGCGTGTCGAGACGTATTCGCGTGGGATGCGGCAGCGGCTGCACATCGCGCGTGGTCTGTTGCACGATCCGGACGTGCTGTTCCTCGACGAGCCGACGATCGGGCTCGATCCCGTCGGCGCGCGCGAGGTGCGCGAGACGATCGCCGGCCTGCGCGATCAAGGTAAGACGATCCTCCTGACGACGCACTACATGTACGAGGCCGACGAGCTCTGCCAGCGCCTTGCGGTTATCGCGGGCGGTCGCTTCGTCGCCTCGGGGACGCCGGCTGAGCTGAAGGCACGCGTGCTCGACCGAACGGTGATCGAGATCGAGTCCTTCGGGGTCGGGGATGAGGTGCTCGATCGCCTCCGTGCGCTGCCCGGCGTCCTCTCGGTCGCAACCGAGCAGCGTGACCAGTCCGAGTTGATCCTCGTGCAGTCGAGTGTCGGCTCGGAGTTGACGCGCGCGCTGCTGCACGAGCTGGAGGGCGAGACGCTCGGGAAGGTGATCGCACGGGAGCCGACGCTCGAGGATGCCTACGTCGAGCTGGTGCAGACCGCATGATCCGTGCCTTCCTCAGTGGGATGCGAGTGCACGTGGTGCAGTTCTCGCGCAACCCGTTCGACCTGAGCGGCGTCTTCCTGTGGCCGATTCTCTACGCGTCGATCGCGTACTACCTGCTCGACGCGAAGCACGACCCACGGCTCCTCTTTGCCTCCTCGCTCGGTGCCGCGGTGATGTTGATGTGGTCGCTCGTCGTCATCGGGTCGTCGAATGCCCTCGAGAACCAGCGATGGCTCGGAACGCTCGAGCTCCTCGTGGCCGCGCCGGTTCCCTTCGCTGTCGTCATCGCGCCGATCTGTGTCGCGAGTGGTTTTGTCGGCGCGTACGGGATTGCCGCCACCCTGGCGTGGGGCAGGTTGCTCTACGGGGTGCCGCTTGCGATCGCCCACCCGTTCGCGTTTGCGGTTGCGCTTCCGGCATGCGTGCTCGCGATCGGGATGCTCGGGCTCGTGATGGCGTCGACGTTCGTGCTCTATCGCGCGGCGTTCAGTCTCGGCATCGCCCTGCAGTACCCGGTGTGGATCGCGACGGGACTGCTCGTCCCGCTGTCGACGTTGCCGGCGTTCGTGCGTCAGATCGGCTGGTTCCTCGGGCCATACTGGGGCTTCCGCGCGATCCGCGAGGCGGCGCTCGGCTCTCAGGCGTGGACGTACATCGGGATGTCGGTCGCCGTGAGCGCGGCGTACTTCGTCGTCGGCACGGTCTGCCTCCGGCTCTTCGTCCACGTCGCTCGCGCCCGTGGGTCGCTGAAGCTGACATGAACTCGCTGCGGGTGTTCTTCGTCGGCGGCCTCATGAGCTATCGCGCGCTCTTCAACTGGATCAACCCGTGGGTGTTCGTCCCGCACACGCTCGGCTATCCGATCTTTGAGATTCTGTTCTTCGCGTACCTCGGCCGGTTCGCGAACGTCCAGTCCGACAAGTTCTTCCTCATCGGGAACGCCTTCATGGCGATCGCGATAACGGGCTTCTTCGGCATGGGCAACTCGATCGGCGGTGAGCGGCGTTCTCAGACGCTCGCGACACTCCTTGCGTCGCCCGCAAACCGCTTCGCGCTGTTTCTCGGCCGCGCAGTTCCGTCGATCCTCACCGGGCTCGTGGTCGCCGCGACTGCTTTCAGCATCTGCAGGGTGATCCTCGGCGTGCACTTCCGTGCGAGCGAGCTCGGCGGGCTCGCCATCGCGGCGCTCGTGGCGTCGTTCGCCTGCACAGCCTTCGGTCTCTGCCTCGGCGCGCTCGGGCTGCGAGGCCGAAGCGTGTCGCTCTTCGCGGACATGATCGGCGGGTCGATGCTGCTTGTCTCGGGTGCCAATGTTCCGTTCGACAGGCTTCCGGGCGTCGTCCAGGCCGTGGGTCGGCTGCTGCCGCTGACGCACGGGATCGCTGCGGGCCGCGAGCTCGGGGCGGGGGAGTCCCTCGGCGCGGTCAGCGGGCTGCTCGGCACGGAGGCGCTCGTCGGTGGCGTGTACCTCGCGATCGGCGTCGTCATGTTGCGCGTGCTCGAGTATCAGGGACGACGCTCCGCGACGCTCGAGGCGTTCTAGCCGCGGGTGGCGCGAGGCTATGCTCGCCGTGTGGCGAGCCGGACGATTACCGACGAGCGTGACCTGCGCGCCGTTATCGGTGAGCCCTCGGCGCTCGTCGCCGGCAAGATTGCCGACCGGCTGAATCACCTCATCCGCCAGTTCGTCGAGCGTTCGCCATTTGTCTGTGTTGCGACGACGCGTCCCGACGGCGGCCTCGACGTGTCGCCGCGAGGCGATCCGGCGGGCTTCGCGCGCATCATCGACGAGCGTACGCTGCTGCTGCCGGAGCGGCCGGGCAACCGCATCGCCGACACGCTCACGAACCTTCTGCACGACTCGCGTATCGGCCTGCTCTTTCTGATCCCGGGGGTCGGTGACAGCCTGCGTGTAAACGGCCGCGCCGTCATCGTCGACGATCCGGAGCTGCTTGCGGGTAGCGCCGTCGACGGCAGGGTCCCGAAGCTCGGCATTCTCGTCACCGTCGAGGAGGCCTTCACGCAGTGCTCGAAGGCCCTCATCCGTTCCGACCTGTGGAACCCGGAGCGTCACGTCGATCGGTCGGAGCTACCCTCGAGCGGCGAGATCTTGAAGGCGGTGAGCGACCCGACGCTCGACCTCGAGCAATACGACCGCGAGCGCGCAGCACGGTACGCCCGCGGCGACGGTCTCTATTAGCCGCGGCCGGGTCGCGACACGTCCGGTGTCAGCTCGGCTCACGGAAGCGCCACCGCTTTGCCATGACGGTGTGCCGCGACCCGGCCGGCGGCGGGCCGAGCCGGCGTTTTCCACATGTTGCCCGCGCGTCCCTGCGGGCCAGGCCGGTGTCAGCCACAGCCACGAAACGCATACCAGAGTGCGCCGGAAGTGTGTGCGACTCGGTGCCGCCGTGCTGGGCGGACGTAGCGAGCGGCACCCGGTTCGTTGCAGTCTCGTCGCAACGGCTGCCGCAAGCATCGGTGGTCGGTGGGCGGGCAGGCTCTCGCGGCGGGCAGGGGCCGACGGCCGCCGGGGATGTTCATCCGAAGCGGATTGCGATCGACAGCTTGCACGTCACCGTCCCGATCCGCACGGTCCGCGGTGAGATTCGTTGCGATGTTGTTGCACCCTCGTGACGACGGCTGCCGCCAAGCAGTTCGCCGGCCAAGAAGTGGCGCTTCCTAGGAGTGCGCCTTCGTCAGGTAACGAGCTGCCGTCGACATGGAACGGCTGATCGCGGAACGATCGTCGGCGCCTGTTCGCGAAACGGCGAACACGCGCAGAGACTCCCCGGTCGAAGCGGAGCGAGGCCCCGTTGCCGGGGCCTCGCCGATCGATCGTGGATGGTGGTCGCCGCTCAGCCGCAGCCGGTCGACGTGCCGCAGTCGCGGCACGTGTAGCAGGTGCCGGCCCGCACCATCCGGCCGCCGCAGCGGTTGCACTCGATCGCGTCCTCGTGCGGATTGAAGAGCGCGGTCTGCCCGGGTGCAGGCGCCTCGGCGACCGGATGCGGCTCGCCGTTCGCAACGCGCTCGGCCATCTGCGCCCGTACCTCCATCGAAAGGATTCCCGCCTCTTCCTGCTGGTCGACGTCGAGGAACTTCTTGCCGAACCAGCGGAAGATGTAATCCGGGATCGACTTCGCCGCACGGATGTCTGCGTCGTTCGTGAGCCCGGACGGCTCGAAGCGCAGGTGCGACAGCTTCGAGACATACACCTCCGGCGGCACGCCGTACTGGAGGCCCATGGACACCGCGATCATCAACGAGTTCATCAGGCCCTGCAGTGTCGTTCCATCCTTCGCGATGTCGACGAAGATGTCGCCCGGGCTGCCGTCGTCGAAGACGCCGACATGGATGTAGCCCTCGTACTCGCCGACACGGAACTTGCGCCCGATCTCGTTGCGGTCGTCCGGTAGCCGGCGGCGCTTCGGGGCCGCGAACGCACCGGCGGGCGCGCCGATCGTCGCCTGCGCACCCTTGTCGCCCTTCCCCGAGAGCGGCTGGGCGACCTTGCAGTTGTCGCGGTAGATCGCGACCGCCTTCACGCCGAGCCGCCACGCGTCGACGTACAGCTGCGAGACGTCCTCGATCGTCGCCGTCTCGGGCAGGTTGACCGTCTTCGAGATGGCGCCCGAGATGAACGGCTGGATCGAGCCCATCATCTTCACGTGACCGCGGTAGTGAATCGCGCGGTCGCCGACGGCGCAGTCGAACACCGGATAGTGCTCGCTCTTCACGTACGGCGCACCGACCACCGTGTTGCGCTCGTCGACGAACGCAACGATCTCGTCGACCTCGTTCGGGGCGTACCCGAGCTTCTCGAGGCCGCCCGCGACCGTCTTGTTGACGATCGTGATCTCGCCGCCGCCGACGAGCTTCTTCGACTTGACGAGCGAGAAATCGGGCTCGACGCCGGTCGTGTCGCAATCCATCATGAAGCTGATCGTCCCGGTGGGCGCGAGCACGGTCGACTGCGCGTTTCGGTAGCCGTTCACCTCGCCGAGGTCGAGCGCCTCGTCCCACGACTTGCGAGCCGCTCCGAGCAGGTCTGCCGGCACCGTCTCCGCGTTCGCGATGTTGCCCACCGACGCGCGATGCTTCGCGATCACGCCGAGCATGGCTGCGGCGTTCGGCCGGTACCCCGCAAACGCCCCCATCCGCCCGGCGATCTCGGACGACTTGCGGTACGCGCGTCCCGTCATCAGCGCCGTGATCGCCGCCGCATACGCGCGACCTTCGTCGGAGTCGTAGGCGAGCCCGCGCGCCATCAGCAGTGCGCCGAGGTTCGCGTAGCCGAGACCGAGCTGGCGGTACGCCTTCGCGTTACGCTCGATCTCGGGCGTCGGGTACGACGAGTTGCCGACGAGGATCTCCTGCGCGAGGAACATCACGTCGCACGCGTGCTCGAACGCCTCGACGTCAAGCTCGCCATCGTCGCGACGGAACTTCATCAGGTTCAGCGACGCGAGGTTGCATGCCGAGTCGTCGATCGACATGTACTCCGAGCACGGGTTCGACGCGTTGATGCGACCGCTGCGTGGCAGCGTGTGCCACGCGTTGATCGTCGTGTCGTACTGCACGCCCGGATCGGCGCAGCGCCACGCAGCCTCGGAGATGTCGTGCAGGAGCTTGCGAGCCTTCATCGTCTCGACGACCGTCCCGTCGGAGCGCGCGGTCAGGTTCCAGTCGGCGTCGGACTCCACGGCCTCCATGAACGAGTCGGAGACGCGCACGGAGTTGTTGGCGTTCTGGTACTGGATCGACGCCCAGTCGGGCGAGTCGAGCGACATGTCGTACCCTGCCGCCTCGAGCACGCGAGCCTTCTCCTCCTCGTGCGACTTGCACCAGATGAACTCGACGATGTCGGGATGGTCGATGTCGAGCACGACCATCTTCGCGGCGCGGCGCGTCTTGCCCCCCGACTTGATCGTGCCGGCGGATGCATCGGCGCCACGCATGAACGACACGGGGCCGGAGGCGTAGCCGCCCTTCGAGAGCTGCTCTTTCGAGGAGCGCAGGCGCGAGAGGTTGACGCCCGACCCGGAGCCGCCGCGGAAGATGACGCCTTCACGGCGGATCCAGTCGAGGATCGCGTCCATGTTGTCCTCGATCGAGAGGATGAAGCAGGCCGAGCACTGCGGCTTCTCCTCGAACCCGACGTTGAACCAGACCGGCGAGTTGAACGCCGCGAGCTGGTTGACGAGGATCGCCTTCAGCTCATCCTCGAACGTCTGCGCTTCGTCCTCCGACGCGAAGTAGCCGCCGTCGCGGCCCCACATGCCGACGGTGTTGACGATGCGCCCAATCATCGTCTTCACCGAGCGCTCGCGCTCGGGGCTCGTCATGCGGCCGCGGAAGTACTTCTGCGCGACGATGTTCGTCGCAGTCTGCGTCCAGAACTTCGGGAACTCGACGTCGCGCTGCTCGAACGTCGGCCCGTTCTTGCCGGGGATGAACGCATCGCGGACTTCCCATTCGACCTCGTCGAAGGGATCGCGCCCCTCGATCGTGAAGAGGCGGCGGACCGCAAGGGTGGCGTCCTCGTCGACGACGTGGTTGACGAGCTCGTCCGGGTGAACTTGCACTGTGTTGTCCTGCTCTAGCGACGCCATTTCCTCTTCCTCCAACCTCGAATTCTAGTTTCCGGGGACCGTCTGCCGCAGCGGGCGCAAAGTCCCCGATGGGCGAGCTTGGGAACCATAGGGAGGGGACCTGACGGTGCCGTGAAACCGGCCGGCGGGCCGTACGGGGAGGGCCTACGGGCCGGGCCGCCGCGCCTGCACGCGCTTGACCGCGAGGCCGACGCCGCCCGCGGCGACGAGCAGGGTCGCGAGCCCCCCGAGGACGAGGAGCGGCACCGGGAGCGACGAGGCGCTGCCGGGATTCAGCTTGTCGGCCACCTTCGCAAGGCCCTTGCGCTTGTTCGCATCCGTGCCGGCCGGCAGGGTCGAACTGCCGCTACTGCCGCCGCCCGAGCCGCTGCCCCCTCCGCCACTCCCGGTGCCGCCCGTTCCGCCCCCTGACGCCGGCCCGAGGAGCGTGTTGGGCCCGAGCTTTCGCCCGGATTTGCGAGCCCGCGCCTTCGCGCTCTGGAGCGCCCGCAGGATGTCTTCCTTCGCGCTCGAGTAGGTCTGAACGTCGGACGGGAGGTGACTGATCGCCTCCGTGTAGCAGTGGCTCGCATAGGTCTGGTCGATGCGGCCGTCGTACCAGTCGTTCAGGAGCGCCTTCCAGCACGGCGCGGCGGCGGCGGCGGGCCGCGCGGCGGCTGCGAGGAGCGCTACGAACACGAGCGCAACGGCGAAGATCGTCTTGGCGACGGAAGTCATCTAGGTAGAACGCCGAGTGGGGGCTTGCGGGTACCGGGGTTGCTCCTGCGTGACGCTACGACCTCGCTGTAAGGCTTTTGTGAGTCCTGCAGACACGCTGGCGGCGGATGGTAGCTTCGCTCGGGATGCGGGCGATCAGGGACCTGCCCCTCGTCGGATCGCTCGCCCTCGCCGCCGCGGCGCTCTTCTTCGGTGGCGGCCCGGGCTATGGCTCGCTGCCGTGGCTCGGCGGCGGCGCGCTCCTTGCGATCCTCGCCTCGCTCGCCCTCGACGGTGCGCCTGTCGGCTTCCGCTTCCTGCTCCCGCTCGCGTTGCTCGCTGGGTGGCTCGCCCTCTCGATCTCGTGGTCCGTCTTGCCCGACCGCTCGTGGGAGACGGCGAACCGCGCCCTCGTCTACCTGCTCTTCGCGGCGCTCGGCCTGTCGCTTGCGACCCGCAGACGGGAGCTTGCCCTCGGCCTGATGGCGCTGCTCGGCGCGCTGGTCGTCTGGTCGCTCGCCGGCAAGGTGCTGCCGTTTCTCTACGACTACGGCCCGCCGGGCGTGGGCCGACTCCGCGGGCCGGTGGGCCTGTGGAACCAGCTCGCGCTCCTCACCGACTTCGCGCTTGTCCTCGCGCTCTGGCGCCGGCGTCTGGAAGGCGCGCTGCTTGCCTACGCGGCGCTCGCGGCGCTCCTCCTCACGTACTCGCGCGGCGGCTTGCTCACGGCGGTGCTCCTCGTTGCCGCGTGGTTCGCACTCGAGGGTGAGCGCCTGGAGAGCGCCCGCACGCTCCTCTCCGGCGCGCTGCCCGCAGCAGCAGTCGTCGGGATCGCCTTCGCCCTGCCCGGCATCACGAGCGACGGGCAGTCGTCGCACGTCCGCTGGCGCGACGGCCTGATCTTCGGCGCCCTGCTCGTCGCCGGCGCCGTTGCGACTGTCCTCCTCCGCCGGGTGCCCTTGCCCCGCGTCTCGCGCCAGGTCCTCGTGACGGCCGGCGCCGCGGTCGTCGTCGCCCTCGCGGCCGTCGTCGTCTTCAAGGGCGGCGGCTCGGGGTCGGTGGGAAACGGCGGCGGTCGACTCGGGAACACGAGCTCGAACTTCCGCTTCGTCTGGTGGCGTCAGGCGCTCGACGGCTGGCAGCATCACCGCCTCGCAGGGACGGGCGCGGGCTCGTTCGAGCTGACGAACCTGCGCTACCGGCTCACCTATCTCGACAAGACGATCGAGCCGCACAACCTGCCGCTGCAGTTCCTGACCGAGGCCGGGCTCGTAGGCCTGTTGCTCTTCGTGCTCACCTGCGGCTCGCTCATGCGCCCGCTCTGGCGCCGGCCGCATGGGCACGAGCTTGCGCTCGCGCTCGTCTTCCCCGCCTATCTCGTCCACGGCCTCGTGGATGTCGACTGGGATTTCGCCGCCGTCTCCGCTCCGGCCTTCCTCGTCGCCGGTGCGCTGGCGAGCAGCGCACCGAGGGGCAAGACCGCGCCGTTCGCTCAGCTCGCCGCCGTCGGCGTCGCGCTGCTTGCCTTCGGCGTGCTGCTCCTGCCGTGGCTCGGCGCGCGCTGGGCGAACGAGGCGCTCGGCGCGTCACCACCCGCGCGCGCGGTGCGACTCGCGAACCGTGCGCGCTCCGTCGACCCACTGCTCGTCGAGCCGTACTGGGCGAAGGCGCTCGCCGCCGAGCAGCGGAACGAACCGCCGCGAACCGTGTTCGCGTACTACGTCCAGGCAGTCCACCGGCAGCCTGCGAATCCGGCGACGTGGCTCTCGGCGGGCGAATATGCCTTCGGCGTGGGCTGCTACCAGAGCGCCTACACCTACCTCGAGCGCTACACCGAGCTCGACCAGAAGGCGAAGCCGAGCGAGGGCGGCGACGACTACAACGCGGCGCGCGACCGCGTGAACGCCGGGAAGGGTGCCTGTTAGCGCGCGCCGAGCAGGATCGCGACCTGGCCGCCGTGCAAGGCAGCCGGCTTCAGCCCGTCGAGTGGGCCGACGATCTTCACGTGCAGGTCGCGTGCGAGCCGCCGGCCTTCGGCTTCGTACCCGCGTTTGAACATGACGACGGTCGTTGCGTAGTCCTGGCGCTTCGCGTTGCCGGTGCCGGGGACGCGGTAGCCGAACGCCGAGAGCTTCCGCGCTTCGCTGGCCGCGGCGCCGGAGCGGCCGTTGCCGTTCAGGACGTAGACGCCCGTCTCGGTGCGGGTCAGCTTCGGTAGCGCGACGACGGATTTCTGCGCGACCTCGGCGTGCTTCTTCGCCGGCGCGAACGCCGCGGCCTCCGCGTGCCGGCGCACGACGCGCGAGAGGGGCTTTGCGAGGATCAGAACGCCCGCGCCGAGCAGCAGGATCAACTCGACGGCGGCGACGAGGCTCGCGACGAGGGTCGCGGTCCGCCACGGGCGGATCAGGGCTTCGGGAGCTGGGAGCGGCGCATCCAAGGCTGCCCATTTTCGCTACGCCGGTTGCGGCTCCTGCATCCACGCCCATGTTCGTGCAAGTCCGTCCTCGAGCGAGACCCGCGCCTGCCAACCCCGTTTGCGCTCGATCCGCGAGGCATCGAGCACCGAGCGCTGGATGTCGCCCAGGCGTGCCGCCTCGTGCCGCGGCTCCGATGCCACTCCCGCCACTGCCGCGCAGGCGCGGTGCAGCTCGCTCACCGTCGTGTCGACGCCGGTTCCGACGTTGTAAGGTCCGCCGCCCTTGCCGGTCACCGCGAGCAGTGCGGCGATGACGTCGTCGACGTAGACGAAGTCGCGGCTCTGCGTCCCGGCGCCGAAGATCAGCGTCTCGTCGCCGCGCGCAAGGCGCTCGAGGAAAATTGCGACGACACCGCCCTCGAGCCCGGCGTCCTGCCGCGGCCCGTAGACGTTTCCGAGCCGCAGGGAGACGTGCGTCGTTCCGTGGATGCGGTTCCAGCCCGCGAGGTAGTTCTCGCCGCAGAGCTTGGCGATCCCGTACGGCGACTCGGGCAGGAAGGGCGCGCTCTCGTCGGCCGGCCCGGCGCATTCGCCGTACCCTGCGCCGCCCGACGACGCGAAGATCACCTGCCCGCCGACCGCCGCCTGGAGGGCGTTCACGGTCCCGACGACGTTGACGGCCGCGTCGTACTCGGGCCGCTTCATCGAGGTCTGCACGTCGGCCTGGGCGGCGAGGTGGAAGATCAGGTCTGCCTCGACCGAGAATGGCTCGCGGATGTCGTGCTCGACCAGGTTGGCGGCCGGGTTCAGGTTCTGCCGCTTCCCGGACGCGAAGTTGTCGACGACGGTGACGTCGTCGCCACGCGCGACCAGCGAGTCCACGAGGTTGGACCCGATGAAGCCTGCACCCCCGGTGACGACCGCCCGCATCGAGCCCGTAGATTAGGTGGCGGATGTTCGTGACGTTTGAAGGTGTCGACTGGTCCGGCAAGAGCACGCAGGCGGAGCTGCTCGCCGCGTGGCTGCTCGAGCAGGGGCGCTCTGTCCTCTCGACCCGCGAGCCGGGCGGTACGCCCGTCGGCGAAGCGGTGCGCCAGGTCGTGCTGCACGGCGAGCACATGTCACCGTGGGCCGAGGCCGCGCTCTACGCCGCCGCGCGGGCCGAGCACGTCGAACGGGCGATCAGGCCGGCGCTCGAGCGTGGCGAGGATGTCGTCTGCGACCGCTACATCGACTCATCGGTCGCCTACCAGGGCGGCGCGCGCGGCCTCGGCGAAGCGAGCGTTCTCGAGCTCAACCTCACCGTCACGCGAGGGTTACAGCCCGATCGAACGTTTCTCGTGCTGCTCGACCCCGAGGAAGCGCGACGTCGCGGCGGCGGTGATCCCGACCGAATCGAGCGCGAGGGCGAGGGGTTCATGCGGCGGGTCGAGGAGTCCTATCGGGCGCTTGCCGCCCGCTTCCCCGAGCGGATCGTCGCAGTCGACGGTGCGCGCGCCCCCGATGAGATCGCGAAGGAGGTACGTGACCACGTTCGCGCGCTCCTCTGAGCACGCCGAGGCCGGACGCATGCTCGACGCCGCGCTCCGCGAGGGGCCTGCGCACGCCTATCTCTTCCACGGGCCGCCGGGGGTGGGCAAGCGCGAGGTCGCGCGTGCGTTCGCGCGTTCGCTGCTCGGGACCGAGCGGGAGTTCCACTCGGACCTCTACGAGCTCGATGCCCTCGGCGAGATGATCCGGATCGATGCGATCCGCGAGTTGCGCCGCGACCTGCACATGCGGCCGTTTGAAGCCGATCGCCGCGTCTACCTGATCCTGCGTGCGCACCTGATGAACGAGGACGCCGCAGACGCGCTCCTGAAGGATCTCGAAGAGCCGCCGTCCTACGCCGTGATCGTGCTGATCGCCGACGACCTCGGGTCGATACCCGAGACGCTGCGCTCGCGCTGCCAGCTCGTGCCGTTCCACCGGCTGTCCGAGCGGGCGATCCGCGAGCTCGTCGACGCCCGCGCACCGGAGCTCGATGAAGCGGGCCGCGCGGCGCTCGCCCGCGTGGCCGCGGGACGCCTCGACCGGCTCGAACGGCTGCTCGATCCGAGCTCGATCGAGCGGCGCCGCGTGTTGATCGAGCAAGCCCGGGCGGCGTATCGCGACCCGGCCTTCGAGCCCGCCGCTGCTGCTTCGGCTCTGGTCGCGGCCGCCCAGTCGCGCGGTGCGGAGGCGCGCGACGGCGAGCTCGCGCGCAGCAAGGATCTCGACCTGACGGCACGCGAGCTGGACCAGCGCGTGAAGCGCGCAGGCCGCGGCGCCGAGCGCGAGGAGCTGCTCGCGCAACTCGAGGAGCTCGCCGCCTGGTACCGCGACCTTGTCGCGGTCGCCGTCGGTGCCGAGGGCGCGGCGATCCACCTGGACGAGCTCGAGGCCCTTCGCGCCGATTCCAACCGCGAGCGTCTCGTCGGCGCTGAGCGCGCCGCCGAGGTTGTCCGCGAGACCTGGCGGCGGCTCGAGGAGTTCAACCTCGCTCCGCAGCTTGCCTTCGAGGCGCTCTTCATCCGCATCGCGGGCGAGCTTCGCGCCTAACCCTTTGGAGGCTTGCTTTTTTCGTCGGAGCGCACAAGCTGAAGGGGGTGCCGTTGGGCGGACGGCGCGTCCTATTCGAGGGAGAGTTCGTTGGTCGCAGTACCGTCCGAAGGCCGCGCAACCGAGGTCACCCCGCATCGCGGGGCGCCCGAAGCTGTCGCGACCCGTGATCTCTACGAGCGCTACGCACGGCAGATCCATGCGTTCTGCCTGCACCAGCTCGGCAGCCGCGAGGAGGCCGAGGATGCCGTCCAGTCGACGTTCCTGAACGCTTTCCGCGGTCTGAAGCGCGGCATCGACCCGGAGTTCGAGTCGGCCTGGCTCTACAAGATCGCCGGCAACGTCTGCCTCACGCGGCGGCGGTCGTCGTCCCGTCGCCGTCGCATCGAGTCGCCCGGCGACCTCGACGCGCTGCAGGACGTCCTGCCCGCGCACGAGTCCTCGAGCGACGAGCTGATCCGGTTGCGCGAGGCTCTCGAGGGAATGCCGGCGCAGCAGCGGCGGGCCTTGCTCCTGCGCGAATGGCAGGGGCTCTCCTACAAGGAGATCGCCGAGGAGATCGGCCTGTCGCAGGCGGCGGTCGAGACGCTTCTCTTCCGCGCGCGCCGTTCGCTCGTGAGCGCGCTGACCGACGAGGCGACGCCGGTTCCCCCCGCCTCGGCGCGGAGGCGAGGCGAGCGGCGTGCGTCTCCCGTGCGCGTGACGCCGCTCGGCCTTGCGGCGGCGGTAGAGGCGGTCGCGACGATCGCCAGCAGCAGGCGCCCCCCGAAGTAAGGAAAGCCCCGTGGCTACACTGGGCGCGCTCCTCGAGCAAGCACCGCGCCGACGTAGCTCAGCTGGTAGAGCACTTCACTCGTAATGAAGGGGTCGGGAGTTCGAGTCTCCCCGTCGGCTTCAGGATTCATGCGGGTTTGCGTGACACGCGCACGCTCGCAGACCTGACCGTGGGAGCAATCGTGGAGTAATCGCTCGCGCTCGACGTGGAGTACTGCCACGACGATGTGACGCGGGGCTTGCTGTCTGCCGCGTAAAAGGACTACCTACCGTGCCCGGGCAACCGCATCACGCCACAGCTCGGTCTACCCAATCCCGGCCCCACCTTCCAGTACGCAGGCGGCCTGGCCCGTGCTTCACGGATTCGAGGAAACAGCTGAGACGGTGCTGCTCGCTGTCTCGGCCAAGAACGACACCGGACACCCACCGAGTCTAGGAACGCGCAGGGCCTTTGCGCAAATCGGCCCACTCGATGGCCGCAGGACGAGGGCGTGCGAAGAGTGCAACCGCCTAGGGGTTATGTAGGGAAACACCTGATGCGCCGAAGGTGACTCGGGCCTACTGTCGTGCCAATGGACTCGCTGGGACAAAAGGGGAGGAACATGCGTCGACTGGAGAGAATGTTCGGAGGGCACGGCAAGAAGCTGATGGTTGGGGCCGCTGCGGTCGGATTCGCGCTTGCTCTGGCCGGGGGCGCGCTGGCTGTCTTCCCGGCCGACAGCGTCACACACTTCACCGGATGCTTGAACACGAACGGGAGTCCGGGCGGAACGTTCACGAACGTGGCGGTCGGCGAAACACCGGGGAAGCCCTGCGGCAGTGGCCAGGTGATCGCTCACCTGAGCGGCGGTGACATTACGTCGGTCACAGCCGGAAACGGGTTGATTGGCGGTAGCCAGAGTGGCGCTGCAGCATTGTCGTTGGCGGCAGGGCAATCTTTGCCGCAGACCTGCACGAACGGCCAAGTCTCGAAGTGGAATGGCACCGGTTGGTCGTGCGCAGACGATAACAACACGACTTACGACAACGGAACGGGCCTCGCCCTGAGCGGAACAACGTTCAGCGTCGCGTCTGGATACCAGTTGCCGCAGACCTGCGCCACGTCGCAGATCATCAAGTGGGACGGTACTGCTTGGGCATGTGCGAGCGAGACCCCGCAGCTACCGCATGCGTGGACGTTCCATAATAGTGGCGCTCAGGGAATCATTGGGTCACAGGAGAATGATGTCGCTTCGCTCTCTCTTCCTGCCGGTAGCTATGCGCTGATGGGGTCCGAGGCGATCTATGACCCAGACCACAACGCGATCACAGGTTGCATCCTGTACGGCGGTGCGAATCACACAAATGCCCTGGCCGACCAGGTCGCCGCGACAGAAAGTCTCGGTCTCAGCGCAACCAATTCGAATGCATCCCTCACGCTCGTCGGCGCGGTCACACTCAGCACTCCCACGACCGTCACGATCGACTGCGGGACCACCGACGCAGGCGTGCAAACCCAAGACAGCACGCTCACGGCCACGCAAGTCAACGGGATCAACTAGACCCCAGATGTAAGGGCGGAGGCGGACCGGGTCTACCGCCCGGTCCGCCAGGCGCGTCTCGAACGGGCGCGAGCGGTCTCTCGTCGATCGGGAAAGCACCGCAGCAACTGCGCGACCTCCTCTCCGAGCTCGGCAGCATCACGGAAGACTAAAATGGATGCTCGGCCCGCTCCCGGATGCCGGGCGGCTACGCCTTCGCCGGTTCACGCTCTGGCGTCTGTGAGACTCGTGTGGTCGGTCTGTCGGGGGCCGTTGCCAGCTTGTGTCGTTCGTGCTGTCTTGTGACTCATCAGGCGTCAGGCCGTTGTTTCGTGCCTTGCGAATGAATCGTCCGAGCTGGCACGGCGTCGAAGGGGCTGGCCGCTACGGCGCCGGTTTCGCTCGCTACCTGAGTGTTGGCGGCGAGACGGTGCACGAGGTCGGTTCTACTGCTCGTAGCGAGCGGCGGCTGCGGGGCAAGGACGACCTGATCGATGCGATAAGCGTTGCACGCTCGGCGCTCGCGAGCACGGCACGCGCGCTGCCGCGCTCGGGCGAGCGGCAAGAGGCTCTGCGACTGCTCTTGCTCGCTCGACGCA
>JBBQLT010000029.1:0-29919 GCA_038328165.1 Gaiellales bacterium | reverse complement strand
GCCCCGCGGGGCCGGGGCGCCCCCGCGCGCTTCGCGCTCCGCCGGGGGGGGGCTGTTCCACCCCCCCCCCCACGACGATATCCAGTGCTAGGGCCTACGCAGCGTCGGCGAGGTCTTCGTTCTGCGCAAGCTTGCGCAGGGCCTCTGTCTCGATCTGGCGCACGCGCTCCCGCGTCAGTCCGAGCTGCTTGCCGATCGCCTCGAGCGAGGCTGGACCATCACCGACGAGACCGAAGCGAAGCTCGATCACGTCGCGCTCCCGATCCGGGAGCGTCGCGACCGCCTGGCGAACCGCCAGGTCGCGGAGAGAGGCTGACGCCTCTTCCTCGGTCGACGGGCCGGTGCCGGCGATCAGATCGCCGAAGGATGCGTCACCGTCGTCGCCGACAGGCATGTCGGTCGACGCAACGGCGCGTGCCGCCTCCATCACTTCACGAACGTGGGTGATCGGGAGCTTCGAATGGTGCGCGAGCTCCTCGGGCGTCGGGTCGCGCTCGAGCGTCGCCGTCAACTCGCGCCGCGCGCGTGCGACCTTCTGCTCGCGCTCGACGACGTGCACCGGGATGCGGATGGTGCGCGCCTTGTTGGCGACGCCACGCTGCACGGCCTGGCGAATCCACCAGGTCGCATACGTGGAGAACTTGAAGCCCTTCCGCCAGTCGAACTTCTCCGCCGCGCGGATCAGTCCGAGGACACCCTCCTGCACGAGGTCGCCGAGGGTGATTCCCTGCGTCTGGTAGCGCTTGGCGATCGAGACGACGAGGCGCAGGTTGCAGTTGATCATGCGCTCCTTCGCGACCATGTCGCCCTTCTCGATGCGCTTGGCCAGCTCGACCTCCTCCGCCGCGGTGAGCAGCGGGTAGCGGCCGGCCTCGTTCAGGAACATCTGGAACGAATCGGTTGTGTAGAGCGACGTGCCGATGCTCAAGTCGAGCTCCAGCTCCTCCTCCTCTTCGGGGGCGGCGCCATGCCCTTCGAGCTCGAGCGAGAGGGCCTCTGCCTCTGCATCGTCGAGATCGTGGGTGATCACGGCGTCGGCGACGTCGGCAGGGGACAACGCCCCATGCTCGCCACGCAGGGTAAGGAGCGCCTCAAGCGCTTCGGCTACGGCCGCGGTCATGCTGATTTCAGTCAACGAACTCCTTCACTTCTTCGAGGATGGACGGGCGCGCGGGCGTTAGCGCATCTGCCGTCGAGTTCGAAAACGCCTCAAAAGCAGGGTTTATTCCCGTCTACCCAGTTCCCGGGTAGACAGAACTTAGTTGCAAAGTGTTACAAGCTTGTTAGGACTGCCCGCGAAAGCGCATTAAGAGCGTCTGAGCGTTCTCTGAAAGCTTAGGGACTGCGTCGGTCGTTGGCAACGAACGCCGCATGCGTCACGGGCATCCGCTCCGCAAAGAGGGACTCGACTGCCTCGGCGTAGCGCCGGATCTCGAGCTGGGCGAATTCCGAGTTCCGCAGGGAGACGAAGTTCATCAGTGCCCGGGCGTTGAGCGTCCAGTAGAACTGCGTGTAGGCCCCGACCGGCATGACCGCCCGGGCGAGCTCCCGCGCGACGCCCGCCTCGACGAGCCGCTCATACGTCGCAAATGCCTGGTCGTACACGGCCTGAAGCTCCGTGCGCGTCTGCTCGGCGAGCTCGTCGGAGACAGGCTCGAAGCTGTAGGCGCCGGGCTTCCCCACCTGGCTGCGAACGTCGGCCGCGTCCGGGACGTAAAAGTCGTCGGTCGCTTTCGCATATCTCATGCTGAACTCGTTGAACGAGTTGTGGACAACAACGCCGTTCGCGACGAAGTTGTGCCAAGGCCCTTCGATGCTCAAGTCGTACGTCTGGCGGAGGCCCACGTACTGGATCGCCACGACGCGAACGGGATGCGCAGTCAGCTTGAACCCGCGACGCGATGGGGCTCCGGTCTCTGCGTCTTCGACAACATCAATTCGATCGCCGAATTCGTGCAGGAAAGCGACCTCAGTATCGCGAGTTCGGTGGATCGACCGATGGCAATCGCTGCAGACAGAAATCAGGTTGCCGAGGTCGCGCGAGCGCTCAGGCTCCAGCCAGACAGGTGCGATGTGGTGTGCGTGCAACGAGCCGCCACGGCGCCGACAGCTCTGACAGACGTAGTCATAGTGGCGGTGCACTTTCGGCGCTTGGCTCGTCGTCCACGCGGCGATCATGGCCCGCTCGGAGCTCGTGCCGCCGCGCCAGAAGTTGCTTGACTTTCCGCTCCGCGCCCGGCGAATTGCGTCGAGATGGCCCTGGGTATGACGAAGATTTGTCCGGTAGCCGCTCTTGCCCTTGTTCCACGCTGGATGACCGGTCTCGCCGGGGGTGAACGACAGGTCGTGCCTCTTTAGCCACTTGCGAACTGTGTGATGGCTGCACCCTGCCTCCGCCGCGATCTCCTGAACGCGCCGCCCCGCTTCTCGCTGCGCGCGAAGCCAGTTGGCGTCCTGATGGGCAGGCATCCCGTTCACGAGGAGTCGGCATTCGCGACCCATTCGCGCCTGGGCACGATCTCCGCCTAAACCGACGGCATCGCGCATTGTCGCCCAGCCGAGATCCGTAAGGAGTCGGTGATTCTCGGTCAGGGTGAGCTCTTTGCCATCCGCCAGTGTCAGGCGATAGACGGGCTGGATGCCCTTGTCGAGCACGTCACTAATCCGCCCGGTCGAGAATTCGCCGGTCGACTCGTCCAGGACTCTGACACGCATCCACCTCACGCGCCAACGGCCGTCGCGCCGTCCATCGGCTCCGGCGAGACACGACCGGACACTGCGCCGTCCGACTCCGAGCTCGCGCGCGATGGCCCGCTGGCTCTTTCCCTGTCCCGCAAACGCGCGTACCTGCTCACGCTGACTGACCGTCAACGCGTGACCGTCTGTTTCACCGTTGTGCCATGTCTCGGCGATTTCGTCGATCGTCTTTCGCATGTGCGCGTGCCCGTTGATGTCGACGAACGTGATCTCGGTATCGCCGGTCAAGCAGCCGATGCGATGCCTGAACCATTCTCGTGCGACGAAGATCGGGCAGCGGATGTGGAACCGGAAGGCGTTGTGCTCGAACGGCGAGCCGTGCCGATCGCGCATCAGGAACCGGATCAGCCCCTCGTCGGAGGCGTCCAGCTCGGACTTGTGGCGGGCGAACGAGACGCGGGCGCCGTTGACGACCGACAGGTCGTCGGCCATCGCGTCCTCGAGGCGGACAAAGCCGTGGTCGAGGACGCGGATGACGGTATCGGAAGTGTCGTCGGTGCTCACGGTCGCGGATCGCGGATCCTAGCTCGCATTTCGGACGGTGAGAGTCCCGTGCCCATTCGACCGATGCCTCGCCGAGACATGTCTTGGGGACTGTCCCCTGGACACGTACGGTTTGGACATGGCTATTCGCATCGGCACCTCGGGCTGGTCGTACCCGAGCTGGCGGCCGGGGTTCTATCCCGACACGATGCAACCGGCAGACTTCCTCGCGTTCTATGCGCGGCGCTTCGACACGGTCGAGCTGAACTCCACGGGCTACCGGCTGCCGAGCGAAGATCAGTTCAGCCGCTGGGCGACGGCGGTTCCCGACGGCTTCCGCTTCTCGGTGAAGCTGCCGCTCACGCGGCTCGACCGGGTGGCGCCGTTCCTCGAGCGGGTGCTCGCGCTCGGCGACCGGCTCGGACCGGTGCGCATCGTCTCGGAGGCCGCGCGCGACGAGGGTCTCATCTCGTTCGTCGAAGGCTCGGTGCCGCCGGAGTTCGAGCTCGCATGGGATCTCCGCCACGAGTCGTGGGCAGGGATCGAAGGGATCGTGCGCGTGAACGACGCCTCGGCGAAGCCCTTCCAGTACCTCCGCCTGCGCGAACCTCCCTACTCCGACGAGGATCTACGCACGATCGCCGCCGCGATCACCGACCCGACCTATCTGTATGTCCGCCACGAGGACGAGCCGACAGCGCCGGCGACCGCGACCCGTCTGAAAGAGCTCATACAGTAGAGCCATGTGGCTCGTGCGTGAGCTTTTGCGTCTCGTCGAGCGAATCGCGATCGCGTTCATCGTCGCGCTCGTGATTGCGGAGATCCGGGCGCTCGCAATCGGCGGCGACACCTGGCATGGGTTCAAGGTGTCGTGCCTGATCCTCGGTGCGCTCCTCTTCCTGATGGGAGCGGTGGGCCGCAACAACAACTTCGAGCGACGCCTCGACGCAGGGATCACCGAGGCTGCGTGGGGGCGCATTCCCGGCGTCTCGACACTGAAGCGCAATCCCGAGGATCCGACGCTGACGCCGGGCGCGGTCCTCGGCGGTGCGGGCCTCGCGCTGCTTGCCGTCGGCCTCTTTCTCTAGTACCCGGCTGCTGCCCCGGCCCTGGCCTTGTGCGCACCGGATGCCAGGATCTCCGCGACCTGATCGACCGCGTAGCGGATCTCGTCGTCGGTCGTGAAGAAGTGAGGGCCGAAGCGCAGGCCCGCGTCGGGCCGGTAGTCGCAGATGATGTCCCGCGCGGCCAGCTCGGCATGGACGGACTGGAAGTCCGGCACCCGAAACACGACCGAGCCGCCGCGAATGGCGGGCTCGCGCGGTGAGGTCAGCTCGAAGCCGGCTTCGTCGACAAGGTCGACGAGCAGTGCGGTCTGGCGCATCGAGTTCGCGCGGATGCGATCGACTCCGATCTCCCTGATGATCTCGTAGCCCGCGCTTGCGGCGTAGTTCGCAGCGACGACGGGGGTGCCTGTGAGGAACCGCGCGGCCCCGGGCGCAGGTTCCATCACGTCCTCGAACGCGAACGGGCGCGCGTGGCCCTGCCAGCCGGCGAAGGCAGGCTCGAGCTCCTCGGCAAGGTCGGGCCGGACATAGAGCCAGCCGGCGCCCGGCCCACCACACAGCCATTTCACGGATCCTCCGACGCAAAAGGCGATGCCCAGATCGGTCACGTCGAGCGGCACAGCGCCCGCTGACTGGTACGCGTCGAGGCACACGTGCGCGCCGACCGCGTGGGCGCGCTCGACGATGCGCTCGATCGGCTGAATCTCGGCGGTCTTGTAGAGCACGTGCGAGATCGGCACAAGGAGCGTGCGCTCGTCGATTGCCTCGATCACCGCCTCGGCGTCGTCGCAGACGACGACGTCCGCGCCGAACCGCGACCACGCCTGCTGCACGTAGCGCACCGACGGGAAGAGCCCCGCTTCGAAGACAATCCGGTTGCGCGGCGGCTCGAGGTCGAAGCAGGAGAGCACGATCGCTTCGGCGACGGTCACGTTCTGATGCATGACCGTGCTGCCGGGCGGGGCGCCGATGATCGAGCCGACGAGGTCGCCGACCCGCAGCGGCGAGTCCCACCACCCCTCGCCCCAGGCTCGTGCGCCGCGCGTGGCCCATTCATGCGCGAAGCGCTCGAGCCGTCGCGCCGCCTCGCTCGGCATCGCGCCGAGCGAGTGGTTGATCAGGTATGTGCTCGACGCAAGGATCGGGAAGCGGTCGCGGTAAGCGATCAGCTCCATCGAGACAGTATCTCCCATGCGATCACCGCACCAGGGCGGCGCTCGTCGGCTGCGGTGCCGGCTGCGGCGGCGGCTTCGAGTCGACGAGCACCGCCGCTGCGAGCAGCACCGCCATCCCGACGAGGCTCTCGCCGACGAGGCTGCGTCCGATCCGCTTCAGGAAGCCCTCATCGCCCCGCGTGAGCGCGGGCTTCACGACGAAGTTGTGGAACGCACCCCAGAGGAGCGCGAACGACACGAGCCCGAGCTTCACGAGCAGCACCTGCCCGTAGCCCTGCGACCACAGGTCGCGCAGCTCTGGCAGCCGGACGATCGCGAGGTACGTCCCCGCGACGAGCACGAGCGCGACGAGCACGGTTGCGAAACGTGAGAAGCGGGCGAATGCCTGGCGCCGCAGCTGCGGCGCGCCCGACCAGAGCAGCAACGCCATCGTGGCAAGACCACCGATCCAGAGCGACGCCGCCGCGAGGTGCACCCAGTCGGCCATCTCGGTCAGCCAGGACGAGCCCGCGTCGAACGCGTCGTGGCCCGAGAAGGAGAGCCCCGCGAGCAGCCCCAGCGCGAGCACGAACGCGGGCACGAGGAGATCGACCCGGTCGAGCAGCCACGAGAGAAAGATGAGCGCCAGCACGAACGCGAAGCCAAGGGTCATCACGACGAACGCGTGCCCGAAGCGTGTCGCCGCCATCGGCGACAGGTCGCCGTACAGAAACCGGTCGAAGGGCAGCTGCAGCGCATCCTCGGAGCGGAGCGAGAACGCTGCGATCCCGGCCTGGAGGCTGACTATTGCGCCGAGGCCTGCGGCGGCGGTGATCCGGCGCTCGAGCGCGCGCGGCACCTCGAGCCCGCGCAGGCACACGAGACGGAAGCCGAGCGCCCCAACCGCGAGCGCCATCCCGAGGAACCAGAGCCACCGAACGAAATGCTCCGTCGCCGTCGGCCCGCCCGCGCCGAATGCGGCGTTCACCGAGGGCGCCGGAATGCGTACGCCATACGTCCATACCCCAGAGACGACGTGCGAGTCCGCCGAGACCGCGGTCCAGCGGACGGTGTAGGCGCCGAGCTTGCCGGCACGAACCGATGCGACTACCGAAGACCCCTCGACCCGCGCGGGGCCGGCCAGATTCGTGCCCACGCCGTTCAGCACGCGAATCGCCCCCGGCAGGATCGTCACGCGCTGGTCGAAGCGAAGCCGAACCTCGCGTGGCGCCGACTGCATCTCCGTGCCGAAGTGCGGCGTCGTCGACCGCAGCGTCGCGTGTGCGGATGCCGCGGCAGGAAGCGCGAGCGCGCCGAGCACAACGACGAGCGCGCGTCTCACCTGTGTTGCACTCCTGCCTGGGGCGAAAGGTGCCCGAACACGGGCGCAACGTCGCGGTCGGCGAAGAGCATCACCGACACGACGACCATCACGGCAGCGAAGCCCGAGCGCAGGGCGAGCGACCGCGGCCGCCACACGAGTGCGAGCGGCACAAGCGCCGAGACGAGGAACGTCCAGCCGAGCAGGTGATGGAGGAAGGCAGAGCGGGCGAAGAACCACGGGTTCTGCTCGTGGATGATGAAAGCCGCTCCGGTGACCGCGAAGGCGAGTGGCCACGTCAGCCGCCAGAGCGGCGAATGAAGCCTGCCGTGGACGAGGCCGAGCTCGGCAGCGCCCGCGAGCATCAGCACCTCGGCCCACGATCCGTGCGCGTACATGTGAATCGCCGAGTTGGTGAAGAGCGCCATCACCGGCCAGAGGGCGACGCCGAGCGCGAACGCGAGCCCCGGCCAGAGATAGGCGCGCCACCGACGCATTCCCCAGACCTCCGAGCCGACGATCGCCTCGCAGGCAAGGCAAAGGCCGACAAGGAGGATCCCCGCCGCGAACAGCCAGTGCACCATCTCAGCTTGCGGTTGCATCACGGCCTTCGAGGTCTGCAAGGAGCGGCCGCGCGACGACGAGCGCGAAGGCGATGCCGGCAAGCATCACGAGCAGTTGCGGCTCGAGCACGAGCCACCAGAAACCCTGCCCACGCGGGTGCAGCAACGTGAGTCGGTAGGGCTGCAGGAAGACCCAGATCAGGCCGGCCGCCACGGTCACCGGGCCGAGCATGGTGACGGCCTGTACGCGCCAGGAACTGCGGGTGCGTTCCGCGGCGACGTCATGTGTGTACGAGCTTTCCACTCTCCTCCTTCTCACGATCCTCTGACGACGACGCCGTCACGGCCCGCGGGCGGTGACGGCCGCGAATCAGAGGGCGAGCGGAGGAGGACGCGACTCGAATGCGAGGCCGAAGCGGCGCCTTGGCGCCGCGTCGTCACTCGTCCGCGCGTGGAGCGGACGAGCGCGGGTGACGGCCGTCAGGATCTGCCGGACGCGCTGGAGCGTGCGGTCGGCGAAGTCCTCGACGTCATAGATCCAGCGTGCGAACCGCCACGCGAACGCACCGAGAACGGCGAGCGCCGCGAAGATCGGCAGGGCATAGGTGTGCAGAAGCGGGGAGAGAAGCGGCCAGCGCCCCGCCGCTGCCCCTTCGATATCGGCCTGCGCGAGGTAGATGAAAGACGACGCGACGAACGAGGCGAGCCAGATACGCGGCGAGAGAGTCGCGCCCAGGCGCGGCGCGTTGAACTCGTGCCGGTGATCGACCGCCCGCAGAAGCCGCCCGCCCGCTTCGGCGGTGGCCCGCGCCCGCATTGCACGCGCGAGGAGCGCGGCGAGGGCGACGGCCGCCACGAACTTGACTGCGACGAGCAGGAACGGGTAGTTGTTCGCGATCGAGTTCGCAAGCGGCGCGACGTGCAGGGCGCGGTCGACCCGCGCCGTCAAGCTCCGTCCCGTCACCTCGGTGACGGCAACGAGAAGCGCGAACGTCGCGAGCCCTCTCCTGCGAAGGAGCGCCGGCATCGTCTCCCGATGATACTCCGCGGCCCTTGCCTCGGGTCGATTTCGCACCGGTCCGCACGGGGTGCTTCAATTCTCTCCGCACGGGCGAGGCCCTCGATGAGCGAGGAGGCGAGATGAGCGATGGCGGCGACGACGATCTGGTCTCACCACTGCGCAAGCACCCGGTGATCGGCGTGGAGAGCCGCGATGGAGCCGTGGTCGTGCGGCTTGCAGGCGAGCTCGACCTCTACAACGCCGAGGAGATCCGCACGGCGCTCGCAGAGACGATCCGCACGAAGCCCCGGCGAATCATCGTCGACATGGCAGCGGTCGAGTTCATCGACTCGACGGCGCTCGGCGTGCTGATCGAAGCGCGTTCCCAACTGGGGCAGGACGGGCTGCACCTCGCTGCGCCGCAGCTCGAGACACGCCGGACGCTGCAGATCAGCGGCCTCGACCGGCACCTACCGGTGCACGACTCCGTCGACGACGCGCTCGCCGCCTGAGACCGCGGCGCGGACCTGGGCGCGCGCGTGCCAGAGGTCGATGTTCAGCCGCTCGACCTCCTCGACGAGGAGCGTGATCGCCCGGCCGGCGGCCCGAATCTCGTCACGTGGATCCGTCCGCAGGCCTTCGCCCCACCCACGCAGCGTTTCGACCTCTACCTCGTCGAGGCGTTGCGACGCGCTCACGAAGCGTTCAACGGGTTTTCCACAAGCGATTCAGGTCAACCTCGCGGAAGAAAACGGCGGTAACCGACGCCCTGGGTGGATAACCGCATTCTCAGACGCACGGAGGCTGCCTGCGCGCCGGGCAAAAATTCACCGAGCCGGTAGCGTTTTCGTCCACCGTTCCCACGAACCTTCGGCTTGCGCCTACCGTCCTTGGGAGCAGCTTCGGCCTACTCACGCTCCGTGCTCGGTGCAAGAGCGAACCTAGCGCCGACCGCACCGCGGTTTCAAGAACAACCCGGCAGAGCTGACGCAGTTTGCGGGAATCATCGGCGGTTCAGGCCGCGACACGGTTCGGTCGCTTGGCCAGATAGGTCCGGCGGAGGTCGCTCTCGCAGGCGGCGATGGCGTCGATCACGAACGGGTCGAACTGCCTTGCGCGCTGCTGGGTCAACTCGGTGAGCGCCTGGTCCCAGGAGAACGGCGAGCGATACGGCCTCTCGTCGGTCATCGCGTCGAGCGCGTCGGCGGCGGCGAAGATCCTCGCGGCGACCGGGGTCTCATCCGCGGTGCTGCCGTTCGGGTAGCCGCCTCCGTCCCAGTGCTCATGGTGTGAGCGGATCACCTCGAGGCCTGCGCCCTGCAGGAGCGGGACGTGTCCCACGAGCCGCTCGCCGATCAGCGTGTGGTTCTGGATGCATCGCCGTTCCGGCTTGGTGAGCGAGCCCGGCTTGAGAAGCACTCTGTCCGGGATACCGATCTTGCCGACGTCGTGAAGCAGGAAGCCCCACTCGAGGGTCGGGTCGTCGAGCAGGGACGGTGCCACCTCGAGCGTCAGCCGGGTCGCATAGCTCGTGACGCGTTGCGAGTGGGCGCTCGTTCCGAAGTCGCGCGATTCCAGCGCATCCGACAGGGCCTCGAGTGTCTGGCGATAGGCGGCGGCAAGGAGATCGTGCTGGCGTTGCCCGATATCGATCAGCCTGCGCAACTCACCCGCCATCCCGGCCTCGTGCTGCTCGAAGGGGGTGAGCCCGACGAGCCGCTCCACCGTCGCGAGGAGCTGCACCGGGTCGAGCGGCTTGTGCAGGAACGCGTTCGCCCCCGCCGCGAGAGCCTGGCGCCCGGCATCCTCGGAGCCGCTGATCGCGACGATCGGGATGTTCTTCGTCCGCGGGCTCGCCCGCAGCCGGTCGCAGTAGAAGACGCCGTCGATGCCGGGCAGGCCGATGTCGAGCACGATCGCATCGGGCGCGGCATCTGCCAGCAGCTTTTCTGCCTGAATCACGTGGTGCGCTTCGACGACCTCGAGCCCCTCGAGGTCAAGGGTCATTCGAAGCATCTCGCACAAGGGCCGGTCGTCATCGATGACCAGCACGCGGATCGAACGGTGTTGCGGCATAACCTTTTCGCCTCCTCGACGGTCGATTTGCCGCACACCTTGCTTCGGCTCGGGCTTGCCGCGGCTTGACTCGAATCCCCCTAACAGGGGACAGGCGCATACTTCGACGGTGCCAGATCCGCCTCGCGCCTTCGCTCTGCCCGGCCGCGCGCTCCGCGGCGTTCGCCGGCTCGTCTACACCCGGCTCGTGTTGACGACGGTGCGCGTGGACGAGCTCGCAGCCCGCCCGGTCCGGCCGGGCGACGATGTTCGGCTGCTCACTCCCCAGGAGCTCGACGACTTCGTTGCCTTCCGTCCCGGTTCGCGACGCGACCTGATCGAGCGGCGGCTGGCTGCGGGCCACGAATGCATGTGTGTCTGGGAGGCCGGCGAGATCGTCTCGGCGGTCTGGCTGCGGTTTGACGTCATGTGGCTCCCGGAGCTCCACGACGTCATCCCCCTGCCACCCGGCACGGCCTACGGCTACGACTCCTACACCGCTCGGGCCGATCGCAATCGCGGCCTCGTGAAGGCACGCGCGCCGCATACCGCACGCCACCTCGGCAGGCGGGGGTACGCCGAGATCCGCGGCTACGTTCGCGCCGAGAACGCTGCGGGCCTCGCGGCGACGTGGGCCTCCGGCTCGCACAAGCTCGGCTGGATCGTGTGGGTGCACGTCGGCCCGCTCGGCGTCGAGGTCGTCCAGGAAGCAGCGCGGCGCCGAACGAGGCTGCGCACCGGCGGCCACGCGCCGGAACTGTCGTAGCCCTGCGCCAATTCTCAGCCCGAGCCTTGAGCAGGCAAATACTGTCCGACCCCTTGTATATGCGGGCGGAATAGGGATACGTTCTCAGTTGATCTGGGATCAACGCGGCGCCGCAACGGCGGCGTCGCAACTATCAACGGGAGGTACAAGCATGTCTGCGGCGATCTCGCTGCTCATCGGGAGGGTCATGACGACCCCGCTCAAGGATCTCGTCAAGCGTGAAGAGGGCCAGGGCGTCACCGAGTACGGCATCGTGCTCGCGTTCGTCGCCGTCGCACTCGCGGCGGTGCTGGTAGCGCTGCACGGCGCGATCACGACCTTCATCGGCAAGGTAGGGTCGGATCTCGCCGCCCTGCCCGGTTCGTTCTAAACAAGCACAGCACGGGGAGGGACGCGGTTGAGAGCGGTGGAGTGCGGCCGCGGTCCCGAGCAATCGGTGACCGAGGCGCGGGGAGAGGTTTCGCGGCTGCGCCGCGCCTCTCCTCGCGCCTTGGCGCCCGTGCGTGACGAGGCCGGCCAGTCGGTCGTGGAGTTCGCGATGGTGCTGCCCCTCGTGGCGGCGCTCGTCGTCGTCCTGCTCCAGTTCGGCAAGGTCATCTACTCCTACATCGACCTCACCCACCTCGCGAACGAAGGCGCACGCTACGGGGCGGTCAACAAGTTCCCCGGTGGCTCGACGAGTCCCAGCGCATACCTCTGCCCGAAGCTCTCGGACAGCGGGATGACCGGCAAGAAGGTCGTTGTGGCGTTCACCGCGGTGAGCCCGGGATCGCCGACCGCCGGCGACGCCGTCACGGTCACCGTCTCCGAGAGCTACAAGCTCATTCCCTTCTTCAGCGGGGCGACCATCCCGATCTCGACCGGCGCGTCGATGCGGCTCGAACAGCCGCCCACGTACAGCGCGGGCACGGCGTCGTGCTAGTCCTCTCGCGAATCCTGAGGCGAGCCTCGCGCGAGGAAGGCAGCATGATCGTCGTCGCCGGAATCATCGTCGTCTCGCTCGCAATGCTCTCCGGCGTCGTCCTGCAGGTCGGCGACTGGCTGCAGCACCGCCGCAGCGCCCAGGTGCGTGCTGACGCAGGCGCGTTCGCCGGCGGCCAGTTGCTCGGCCAATGCCTCGATACGAGCAAGTTCACCGCCGGCCAGGCCGTGACGAACATCCACGAGATGGCCAAGCACTTCTCCGGCTACTCGAGCGCCGTTCCGGGCGCGCCGTTCAACCCACAGTTCGGCGGCGGCTCCGTCACGCAACCGACCTTCGCGAGCAACGAGTGCAGCAACCTGACGCTCGACGTCTCGCTCACCGACTCGAACATCCCGGCGCTGATGTCGTTCTTCCCGCGCACGACGATTCACTCGTTCGCGCGCGTGCAACTTCAGGCGATCCAGATTTTCAAGGGCTCGTTCCCGCTGGCGATTCCCGAGGTCGAGCCTAAGTTCGTGGCCGCGACGTTCGTCGACGAGGCGGGAGGCGAGCTGTCGGGCTGCGGGGCAACCGGCCGCGTCACCGGCACGAACTGCACGTACCTGCTCGCGAAGGGCGCGACCGGGAACAACCTCACTCCGTGGACGGTCACCGCCTCGCCGAACCTGCCCGCCGTCTCGGCGACGCTCGGCAAGCGAATCGGCGTGCGCATCGGCATGGGAGCCCAGCCGGGCACGTGCGCCGGCACCGGTGGCAACGACAACTGGGCTTGCTTCGACGCCTCGACGAACAGCCAGGGTGCGCTGATGCTCCGCGACTACGCGGCCGGCTCCGGAGGAGCCGCGCAGCCAGCGGCGCCGATCCTGCGATCCGTCTCGCCGTCCAACAGCTGCGCGCCCGGCTTCGCGCCCCAGTTCGGCACCTCGCCCTTCGTGAGCGACGCCGGCGGCGCGACGACGTGCAGCGTCGGCGCGAGCGCCCGCGTCGACTTCGGCACGGGCGCGACGAACCCGACGCTCGCGAAGGCATCGGGCGGCGTGAAGGCGAAGGTCACGGCGACGATCAACGGGTCGACGATCACGCTCTCGCCGGCGGCGGGCTCCTACGACGCGGCGACGACCACGTGGCTGTGGACGCCGTCATCTGGCAGCGCGACGGTTCCCGTCAGCGATGCCGGCTCGACGAGCGCCTACCCGATCACGATGTCCTGGCAGGAGCAAGACGGGACGGAAGCCGGCAACACCTGCACGACCGCCGGCAGCAACAAGTGCAAGGGCAACTTCGACGGGGGCGCAGCCGTGGGACGGATCACGAGCGCGACGAGCAACGACGAGGGCCCGATCAAGCTGATGTCGGTCACCCAGGGCGGCGTCGCCGCCTACTCGCTGACGCCGGGAACGAAGACGGTCAACCTCGAGATCCGCATCCAGAGCTCGCTCGGCGTCACGAACCCGCCCGTGCTGCAGGCGCTGCGCCTGACGAGTAACGGCGGCGGTCGGACCACCGCCGTCGAGTGCGACGGCCCCGGCAACGCCGCGTTCGACAACTCGATCATCAACGGCTGCCAGACGCCCTACCAGATCAACAGCTCTCAGATCTGTCCCGACCCGGCCCCGCCGGCAGGCCCTGCCGACTGCGTCCCGACGAAGCAAGGGAACCTTGGCGTCACCGTCACGAAGGCCCTCGACAAGCGTTTTGGGAACAGTTGCCTACCGAACAACTGGCCCGACTACACAAAGACGGGCGATCTGCGCGTTGTCGTGATGATGCTCACCGACTTCTCGGCCTTGAACGGTGCAGGGAAGACGCAGGTCCCCGTCGTGAACTTCGCGGCCTTCTACATGATTGGCTGGACGGGCGATCCGTGCAAAAGCCCGTGGCCGTTCCCCGGCAGCGAGCCGAACGGCGGGAACATCTGGGGCTACTTCATCAAGTACGTCTCGCTGACGCAGATTCCGAACGGCGTCGTTTGCGATCCCAATCAGATCACACCATGCGTCCCTGTTTTGGTGCGCTAGAACCGAAGAGGAGAGATACGAACGATGGCATACGCACAGAAACTCATAGCGACGCGGTGGGGCATGACAATCATCTCGGCGACGGCCGCGGTCGTAGCAGGCGTGCTCGTCCTCGTCTACGTCAACCGCTACCGCAACAGCGTCAAGGCCGAGGGGGCACCCGTCACGGTGCTGATCGCCCGGCAGACGATCCCGAAGGGAACCTCGGGAACCGTGATCGCAACGACCGGTTTGTACTCGGCGACGACGATCCGCCAGAGCCAGCTCGCGAACGGCTCGCTGAGTAACGCCGCGTACCTGCGCGACAAGGTCACGACACACGACATCTATCCCGGCGCCCAGCTGTCCGCGTCGGACTTTGCCGCTGCGCAGACGAACATCGCCTCGTCTCTGACCGATCGCCAGCGAGTCATCTCGCTGCCGCTCGATGCGGCACACGGGATGCTCCACAACCTTGTCGTCGGTGACCGCGTGGACATCTACGCGGGCTTCAACGTCATCCCGCTCGGGACGGACGGCGCACCGCTCTCGGGCGGCCAGGCGCGCCCGGTCACGAAGCTGATCATGGGCAACGTCCTCGTCGCTGACATTGCGAAGCAGAGCACGGGCGGCGGCGCGAATGTCGCCTTCAAGGTCAACGACACGCAGGCGGCGCAGCTGGCATTCGCCTCCGACAACGGCAAGCTCTGGGTCGCCGTTCGGCCGAGCGCGAAGGCCAAGGCAACGGCCCCGGCCATCGTCACCCTCGAAACGCT
The DNA here is from genome assembly GCA_038328165.1 of Gaiellales bacterium. GTDB lineage: Bacteria > Actinomycetota > Thermoleophilia > Gaiellales > Gaiellaceae > PALSA-600. The sequence continues at coordinate 15,055 of JBBQLT010000029.1, read as the reverse complement.
GCTGCTGGGAGTCCCCCCGGTGACGGAGCTCCACTCGTTCGGGGTGCGCCGGTGAGCCTTGACGCGTATCGCTTCCTGGTCCTGCTCGATGACCACGTCACCGACGCGGCGATCAGGCAGGCGCTGCCTGCCGGTGCCCAGGTCTACGTGACGTCGCTGCGCGACGCGACGTCGCGCGGGCGGGGGCTCCTCGAGGAATCGGCCCCGGACATCGTGCTCGTCGGGTGCGCCGCCCACTCGACGGCTGCACTGCACGTGCTCTCCCAGATCGGCCTCGAGCGCCCGGACACACCGATCATCGTTCTCTACGAAGGCAACCCGAACGGGTTCATGGACCCGGCGTTCAAGGCCGGTGCCGAGGACCTGATCGTTCTGCCGCAGCCGGTCGACCAGCTCCGGTTCCAGTTGCAAAAGGCGATCGCCCGTCGCAGGGGCCCCGCCGGGGGAGAGCCCGCCCCGATGATCACGGTGCTCGGCCCGAAAGGCGGAACGGGGAAGACGCTCACGTCGTGCAACCTCGCCGTCGCGTTCGCGCGCGCCGGCCGGCGCGCCGTCATCGTCGACATCGACCTGCAGTTCGGTGACGTCGGCCTGGCGCTCGGCCTGCGGCCCGAGAAGACGATCTTCGATCTGGCGACGGCCGGCGGGACCCTCGATGCCGAGAAGGTCGACAGCTACATCCTCCAGCACGAGTCGGGGACTCGGGCGTTGCTCGCTCCGACTCGGCCGGACCAGGCGGCGGCGATCAAGACGAGCTTCCTACGGCAGCTCTTCGAGCTCCTCCGTACGAGCTACGACTTCGTCATCGTCGACACGCCGCCGGCGTTCTCGCCGGAGGTGATCACCGCGATCGACATGGCCTCCGACCTGTGCATGGTGGGCATGCTCGACGCGCTCTCGCTGAAGGACACGAAGATCGGCTTCGAGACCCTGCAGCAGATGGGGTATCCGCCGGCAGAGACCACGCTCGTCCTGAACCGCGCCGACTCGGATGTCGGCATCACGATGGACGACGTTCGGCGGTTGCTCGGCAAGACGCCGGAGGTGCTCGTACCGAGCGATCGCTCGATCCCGCGGGCAACCACGAGCGGCACGACGATCACCGAGGCCGATCCACGTTCGGGAGCGGCCCGCGCCTTCGCCGATCTGGCGGAGATCTACCTCGGGACGGAGGTCGGCGTTCCCATGGGGATCGCACCCGGTCTGCCTTCGCGCCGCCGGCGCGTGCTACTCAGGAGGGGGAACTAGCCATGGATCTGCACGAGCGGATCTCAGGGGTCGGCACGCAGCACGCGATACAGGGCGGACGCGATCCGTTCGTCGAGGTGAAGAACCGCATTCATCTCACACTCGTCAGCGAGCTCGGGCCGCAGCTCTTCGACGTCGCCGACTCGCACGAGGCCAGAGCGAGGGTGACGACGGAGATCCAGGAGATGCTCATCCTCGAGCCGCAACTCTCGCACGGCGACCGCACGCGCCTGGCGCGCGAGATCGCCGACGACGTTTTCGGGTACGGGCCGCTCGAGCAGCTGATCGGCGATGCGTCGATCTCGGAGATCATGGTCAACGGGTTCGATCAGATCTGGATCGAGCGCGAAGGCAAGATCTCGCGGACGCCGCTGCGGTTTGCCGACGAGGCGCAGCTCCGCCGGATCATCACGAAGATGGTCGGTCAGGTCGGCCGGCGGCTCGACGAGAGCTCTCCGATGGTGGACGCGCGGCTGCCCGACGGCTCGCGCGTGAACGCCATCATCGCTCCGCTCTCGCTGTCGGGCGCGCTCCTCACGATCAGGCGATTCGAAGCCGAGCGGTTCGACCTCGACGAGCTCGTACGGGTCGGGACGCTGAACGAGGAGATGAAATCCTTCCTCTGCAAGTGCGTCGAGGCCGAGCTCAACATCCTCGTTGCGGGAGGAACCGGAACCGGCAAGACGACGCTACTGAACGCGCTCTCCGGGGCGATTCCCGAGGCAGACCGCATCGTGACGATCGAGGACGCGGCCGAGCTGCAGCTCAAGCAGGAGCACACCCTGCGCCTCGAGTCGCGTCCGAAGAACATCGAGGGCGAAGGCGAGATCACGATTCGTGACCTCGTGCGAAACGCCCTGCGTATGCGGCCTGATCGCATCATCGTCGGCGAGGTTCGCGGCGCCGAGGCGCTCGACATGCTCCAGGCGATGAACACCGGCCACGAAGGCTCGCTCTCGACGATCCACGCCAACTCGCCGCGAGACGCGCTGAGCCGGCTCGAGACGATGGTGATGATGGCGGGCTTCGATCTGCCGCTGCGCGCGATCCGGCATCACGTCTCCTCCGCAATCGACCTGCTCGTCCAGCTCGAGCGGCTCGATGACGGCCGGCGCGCCGTGGTTGCGATCAGCGAGGTGCAGCGGATGGAGGGCGAGATGATCACCCTGCAGGCCTTGTACGAGTACAAGATCGATCACATCGATCCCGACGGCGGTGTCGTCGGAGACGTTCGATCGACGGGCCTGCGCCCGTCGTTCCTCACGAAGTTCCAGCGTCACGGAATCGAGCTGCCGACGGAGGTGTTCGGCTCGATGGGGAACACCGCCCACGGGAACGGCCGGGCGCACGGGAACTGGGTCGGCAGGACGCCGCGGTGAGACGCGTCGTTCTGGCCTCGGCGGCGCTCACCGCCCTCGTGCTCGTGGTGGCCGCCTCGGCAGCCACCGGGCCGACGTCGCTGCGCGCAGCGCCGATGAGCCGCTTCCCGTTCCCGGAACGGGGCTACGTGATCGACCTTCCCTCGGCCGCGGTCGTCGGCCGGGATCAGGTCTCGGTCGAGGAGAACGGGCAGCCGGTCGGCGACTTCGCGTTCGACGCGCTCTCCTCGAGCGGCCTCCGCTACGGGGCGATCCTCGCGATCGACACATCGGACAGCATGCGCGGTGCGCCCGAGGCGGCCGCCCAGAGCGCGGCGCGGACCTTCGTCGCGCGCCGGGCCCTGAACGAAGCGATCGGCCTCGTGGCGTTCAACAGCCGGGTCACGGTCGTGCAGGAGCCGACGGTCGTCGCCCGGAACCTGCGGCGCGCGACCGCGAAGGCGCCGCGGGTCGCCTACGGCACGAGGATCTACGACGCTCTCGACCGTGCGCTCACGGTGCTGGCCGCCCAGAAGCTGAAGTCCGGGTCGATCATCCTGCTCTCCGACGGCGCCGATGTCGGCAGCCGGATTGCGCTTGCCCGGGTTGTCGCAGAGGCGCGGACCCAGCAGGTGCGCGTCTTCACGGTGGGCCTCCGTTCAGGTGCATTCAACGGGGCGACGCTCAAATCAATCGCCACCGAGACGGGTGGCAGCTATGCAGAGGCCGCCTCGACGAAGGACCTCGAGCCGATCTACAAGTCGCTCGGCAGCCGCCTGGCCGGCGAGTATGTCGTGCAGTACCGCTCGGCTGCCGCTGCGAAGGCGCCCGTCCATGTCGTGATCTCGATCGACGGGGTGGGTCGTGCGACGCAGTCGTACACGGCGCCGACCCCGGCCGGCCTCCCTCCGTTCCACCGCTCGTTCGTGTCGCGTTTCCTGCTCTCCGGCTTCTCGCTCTTGCTGCTGGCCGTGGTCGCGGCGGCGCTCGCAATGTTCGTGATTCGCGCCGTGCTCGACTCGGCCCGGTCGAGGGTCGTCGAGCGGATGATGTCGTTCGTCGGCACGAGCACCCAGGAGCCGGCGGAGGAGCCGAAGGACTGGAAACGGCGAACCCGGCGAGGCACGGAGCAAGGGGCGTTCCTCTTCGGGCGCCTTCGTGGGCGGATCGCAGAGCAGCTCGACATCGGGCGTATCGACATCTCCCCACTGACGGTGATCTGGCTGACGCTCGCGGCGACAGTCGTCGCCTTCTTCGTGTTGTCGCTCGTCTCGAGCATCGTCGCGTTGCTCGCGCTCGCGACGCCGCTCGCCTCGCGTGCCCTCATTCGCCGCAAGGTGCGCAAGGTGCGGGCCGTATTCGCCGACCAGCTGCCTCCGAACCTGCAGGTGCTCGCATCGGCGATGCGTGCCGGTCACAGCTTCATCGGTGCATTCAGCTCGTGTGTCTCCCACGCGCAGGAGCCGTCGAAGAGCGAGCTCGGCCGGGCGATCTCCGACGAACAGCTCGGCATGCAGATGGATGACGCGATCCGCCGTGTCTCGGTCCGCATGGCGAGCCGAGACCTCGAGCAGGTCGCCCTGCTCGCCGAGCTGCAGCTCACGACCGGCGGCAACGCCGCCGAGGTCCTGGATGTTGTCGTCGGCACCCTGCGCGAGCGCGCGGACATCCGCCGACTCGTCAGGACGCTCACGGCCCAGGGCCGAATGGCCCGCATCATCCTGACCGCATTGCCCGTGCTCACCGGGCTTGGTTTCTGGGCGATCCAGCCCAATCTCTTCTCGCCCTTCGCCCACTCGGGCGGCGGACAAGTCGCGTTCGTAGTCGCGGCGGTCCTCATCGGGCTCGGGTCACTGGTCATCCAGCGCATCGTCGAAATCGAGGTCTGACATGATTCTCCTGCTGCTGCTCGCGATCGTCATGTTGGGCTTCTCGGCGGCACTGGCGCTGCGTGCCGCCACCCAGGGCCGCGCCCGCAACCGCGAGATGCTCGCCCAGGTGGGCTCCTACGGTTTCGGGTCGAGTTTGCCCGCCAGCCGCGAGCGGCGGTCGAACCGCCTCACCTCAGCGGCGCTCGCGCAGCGAATCGGGGCCCGACTCGAGGGACGAATGCCGGCCGCCAAGTTGCGTGACCTGCGCATGAAGCTGAACGCGGCAGGTCTCTACCGGACGACGGTGCCGCGCTACCTCGGTTATCGGATGCTCTCAGCCCTCGGCATCCCTCTCGTCCTCGTCCTGCTTGCCGTGGCGAGCGGCGGCATCGGGATCCTCACCATCGTCGCCGCCGTGACCATGGGAGGCTTCGGCTGGTCGTTTCCGCCCTTCTACCTCGCCCGCCGCATCCGTATGCGCAGCGAGGCGATCGACCTCGAGATGCCGGAGCTCGTCGACCTGCTCGTCACCACCGTCGAAGCCGGTGTGGGATTCGGCAGCGCCCTCCAGCTGAGTGCCAAACGCGTGCGTGAGCCGCTCGGCGCCGAGCTGCGCCTCACGCTGCGCGAGCAGTCGATGGGGCTCACGATGGAGGAGGCGCTCGAGAACATGCTCACCCGCTGCAACGCCAGCGTCTCGATGCGCGCGTTCGTCCAGGCGATCATCCAGGGTGAGACGCTCGGAGTGTCGATCGGCAAGATCCTGCGCGATCTCGCGATCGACATGCGCAAGCGGCGCCGCCAGTGGGCGGAGGAGCGTGCGCAGAAGGCACCGGTCAAGCTGCTCTTCCCGCTGACGTTCCTGATTCTCCCGGCGATGATGATCGTGATCCTGGGGCCGGCGGTCTATTCACTGGCGCACGGCCTCTCGAACGGCTTCGGCTTCGCCGGCCCCTAAAGAACCTCTATCTTTCTGCCGATAAAGGAGGGGTGTCGATTCACGGCTTCATGCTTGTGCTGGCGGGCTGCGCGGTCGCACTGGCCGGCTGGATCATCGTTCGGTTCCCGCGACTGACGCCGCTCTCGGCGAGAGGCGTGTCGCTTTGGCTCGCAGCCGCAATCGTGTGCTTCGTGGGCGGCCCCTTCGCGGTCACGCCGGTCGGTCTTGCGCTCGGCGCCGTCCCCGCCGCTCTGCTCGTGGCACTGCCGTCGGCGATCTTCATCTTCCTCGCCTGCGGCTGGATGATGCTGTTCGTCATCCGCGCAATCGCGCCGTTCCGCTGAGGCGACCGGGCTCTCTCAGAGCCCACCCTTTGCATATCGTTCGAGACGTGGAAGAATTGGGCGTGTGGTGACGCACAACTCGACCCAGCGCACGCTCTCGATGCGAGGCCTTCTCAACGTCGTGCTGTTCGCCGTCGTGGTCGCGCTCGTCGGCCTCGTGTGGCTGCAGGTGGCAAAGACACTGACGAAGACCGTCCCGCCGGCGCCCATCGTCGGCCAGCCGAAGGCGGTTGCCTGGGGCGCCCACGTCTTCCCGAATCGCGCCGGGCTGGAGGCGTGGCTGAGGGAGCGCGGCATCGCATACTCGGTGTGGGCTGCGCGCCACCCGGCCGGCGTCTCACTGATCGAGCACCGGGCCATCCATGCCTCGACCGGCGTCATGGCGGTTCGTAAGCCCGCGACGCGCGTTGCGATCGCCCACAAAGAACATGCGACTGCGGCCGGCACGCCGCGCCACGCCTCCCGTCAGCCGGCTCCGGCGAAAACGCGCCCCGTCGCGCCTCGCGTCTCGCCTACCACCGCGACAGTAGGCATCACGGCCTCCACCGCCGGCAGCGGCTCGCGGCAGCTCATGCGAGATCTCCTCTGGGTGATTGCGCTGCTTGTCTTCGCGATCGCCTTCATCCCCACTCGGCTCGTTGCCCGATACTCGCGCGTCAAGTTGCTGCCTGAGCACCGCACCATCCTGGCCGCTGCCGCTGTTGCGATGGCCGTAGGGATCCTCGCCGCGGGCTCCTTGTAGGCTTTTGAAGCGGCGCAGCATTTGCTCGCTCCTCGTCGCGAGCGCACTGCTCCTCCTTGGCAGTTCGGCAGGCCCCGGGTCCGCCGCCTCGTCCGGGCCGACCGCCGCTAACGGGCGCATCGTCGCCAGCACGGTGACGGTGCCGTTTACGTTTGCACTCGACTCGCCCGCGCCGGAGAACCACGGCTGTGGGGCATCTGGCACGGGAACCGGGTACAGCTATGCGGTCAAGTTCTGGCTCTCCCAGGGCTCGAGCACCGAAGCGCTGACGTTCGACCAGGCGCAGTTCGACCGCGTCAACGGACAGACGCTCGTCTGCGACGGATCCCCGCACACGTACTCGATCGACTTCCCGAGCTCGCACTTCACCTCCGGCGGCGCGACCGCATCGGGGTGCGTCGAGCAGGCATCCGAGGGCAGCGGGGGCTACACGACGTACTGCACGTCGGCGCCCGTTTGCACGAGTGCGCCCGGAGACTGCGAGACCGAGCGCGGCGAGCAGGCGATCAGCCTCGTGGCGCCCGCCCGGCCTCCACAGCTTCTGAGCGCCGCCGCGAACGGCGGCGAGATCGCGCTCGGGTGGTCGCTCCCCGACCGAACCCAGTCGGTGCACGTCGGCATCTCCACCAGCTCGTCAACCGGGCCGAACGGGGCGTTCACCGGCAACGTCGTCGTGAGCGAGAATGTCGCTCACGACGCCCACGCCTTCACCTCGGGTTCGCTCCCCGACGGCGTCTACTACGCGCACGTCCTGGACTTCGACCCGGACTGCGGCTGCGACGGCTGGTCGAACGTGCTCAGCGTGACCGTGTCGACGTCGCCTCCTCCGCCGCCGCCGCCGACGACCACCTCTGAAGTGACGACGACCGCGGTCACGACGACCACCCCGGAGACAACGACGTCGTTCACCCCGCCACCGCAACCCCCGGTGCCACCGGCCCGGCGAGTCAACAAGGCACCGACACTCGCGTGGGTCGATTTCACCGTCTCCCACGGCAGCGAGCGAACGGTCGCGCGCTTCAAGGTGCGCGTGTGCGACGACACGAGCGTGGGCAAGCTGCGGCTCGTCGTGCGCGAGCGGCTGCTCCGGCACGGAAGGCGCAGTACCCGCACGCTCGTCGAGCCGATGTCAGAGCTCAAGGGCTGCGCCATTCGCACCGAGACCTGGCTGGTGTCGACGTCGGCCCGGCAGTCCACCGTCGGCTCGCTCCGTGCACACCTCGTCGATGCGGGCGGGAAGTGGAGCAACACGGTCGTCGTTCCTGCCGCGTCGGATTAGCCGCAGGTCGTAAATCCCCGCAAAGTGCGTCTGCGCCGCCGGGTTTTCCTTGCACCCTCGGGGCGCCGCCGTTAGGTTGGTCTTGCACCGAGCACGGAGCGTGAGTAGACCGAAGCTGTTCCGAAGGACGGTAGGCGCAAGCCGAAGGTTCGTTGGAACGGTGGACGAAAACGCCACCGGCTCGGTGAATTTTTGCCCTGGCGCGCTGGCGGCCTCTGCGCGTGTGACAAGGAGCGCGGTTATCCACAATGCTCGTTCGTCCTACCTCCATTCGCTGAGGATGACCTGAATCGGCTGTGGAAAACCCGTTGAAAGCTTCGTGAGCGCGCCGCAACGTCTCGACGAGGCCAAGGTGGAAACGCTGCGTGCGTGGGGCGAGGGCCTCCGGACCGATCCACGTGACGAGGTTCGCGCCGCGGGCCGCGCGATCACGATGCTCGTCGAGGAGATCGAGCGCCTGAACATCGACCTCTGGCACGCGCGCGCCGATTCGCGCGAGACGTCGGGCCGGCCCTTGCCGCCTGCCCTCCCTGCCTACTGAGAGCCGTGCGCGTTACTCGGAAGGCAGGCGCGAGATGAGGTCGCCGTCGAGCCCCGCCGACGCAGCGGTCGCCGGGGTCAATGCCTCGACCGACTCGAGCTGTGCGAGTGCCGAGCGCAGGAAGATGACGAGCTCCTGGCGGTGCAGCGCGATCGACTGACGCAGCGCGTCATCCTGTTGGCGCAGGGAGGTCATGTTCGCGGCCGCATCGGTCACCATTGCGTCTGCCCGACCCTGCGCCTGGTCGAGGAGATCGTCGCGCTGCCTTACGGCGTCCGCTTTGATTGCCGCTGCTTCCTGGGTTGCCTCGGCGACGACCTCTTCGGCCACGCGGTTCGCCGTCAGAAGAACAGTCCCGAGCGCCTCAGCGTCCGTCTGGGCCGGCGAGACGTTCTCGCCCAGCTCCTGAACCTGCTTCTGCAGGGCATCCCGCTCGCGGATCATCGCGGTCAGGGCACCGGCGGCTTCCGCGAGGAACTTGCGCGTCGCCTCCTCGTCGAAGCCGCGCCGCCCGCGCGGCAGCTCTACGCCGCGGATCTGCTGTGGGGTAAGCGGGGTCGTCACCGTTCGAGGATTGTGCACGATCTTGCGGGCCAAGTCCAACTGATTCCCGGCGGCACCGAACGGATAATTGCCTGCAAACGCCAATAGGTCTACACTTCCGCTCTCGTATGCCGCCTGAGTTCATCGACGCGGATCCGACTTCTCTCCCACTTTCGTTTCGCGGTTACGACTGCCAGGCGACCGAAGAGTTGTTCAGGCGCGTCGCGTGGGAGTACGGATTGCTGGTCGGCGAGCACCGAAAGCTCAAGAACGAGATGCAAGGGCTGCTTGCCCGATCCGACGCACCGCCTGCCGGCGCTGCACCCAGACAGGCGACGGGCGACCTCGACGAGGTCGCACGCTCGCTCCTCACGGCAGCTCATAAGGCGGCGCGTGACATGCGGGAGTCGGCGCGCGAGGACTCCGAGCGGGCGCTCAAGAAAGCACGGGCCCGCGCGGAGGAGATCGGGCGGGAGGCCGAGCGTGACGGCGCCGCCACGGCCGCCGTGAGCGAGGCGGCAGCCGCGCTGCGTGCGACGTTGCAAGCGGCGCTCGCGCGGCTCGAGGCGGAGACGCCGGGTTCTCGGCTCGCCGCCTCCACCGAGAGCCCGCAGCCGACGGAAGTCGTCACTGCCGCGGCCAAGAGGCTGGTCAAGCGCGTTCGCAGCTAGACGCCCTTGATCGATCTGCACTCGCACATCCTCCCGGGGCTCGACGACGGATCGGAGACAGTCGAGGACGCACTCGAGATGGCGCGCTCGGCGGTCGACGACGGGATTCGCGCGGTCGCCGCAACACCGCATGTGCGCGACGACTACCCGACCGACGCTGACGAGATGGAGCACGTCGTCGGCACGGTGCGCGCCGCGCTCGCCGAGCACTCGATCCCGCTCGAGCTTCTCACAGGCGGTGAGATCGCCCTCGACATGCTTCCGCAGCTCAGCGACGCGGCCCTCCGCCGCTTCGGCCTCGGCGGAAATCCTCGGTACCTGCTGCTCGAGCCCCCCTACCGCGGCTGGCCGCTCGGCCTCGAGCAGACGGTGTTCGAGCTCCAGCTGCGCGGCTTCTCGGTCGTGCTCGGCCACCCGGAGCGGAACGACACCGTGCAGGAGATGCCCGAGCGGCTCGAGCGCCTCGTCGAGATGGGAACCCTCATCCAGCTGACCGCCGCATCGGTCGACGGACGGCTCGGGCCGCGCGCTCAAAAGACCGCGCTCCGCCTCCTCGAGCTCGAGCTCGCGCATCTGCTCGCAAGCGACGCGCACGCCCCGACCGTGCGGCAAGTCGGCATGTCGGCCGCCTCGCGCACGATCGGCGACGAAGCGCTCGCGCGCTGGCTCACCGACGAGGTGCCCGCGGCGATCGTCGCCGACGGCGAACTGCCGCCCCGGCCAAAACGGCCCGGCCGTCGCTGGAACTTGCGACGGTAGTGATCGCACAGAACGCCGGGCGGCCGCGGTACTCCTAGTCGAGAACTACGGCAATCCTCTGGCCGACTCCGAATCCTCCGCGCCCCCCTGGTCTCGCACGAGACACCTTGGGGGCAAGTCCGATTTCTCGCCAAACGTCATGCTAAGGAACAATTTGGAGTCACTCGTTGAATGTCGAACTGCAGACGTTTGCCAGGTGTAACCATCACACCAGAACCGCCCGTCATGAGATCCATGGCGCTCGGGACATCCTCTTGGCTGACGACCAGGAGGCCAACCCCGGTGCGCCAAACCGAAAACTTTCGCCACTCTGAATGCATCAACCCCGCTCGACAGCGGCCTAAGGAACCACCCGTTCCACTTCGAGTTGTGACCAACACAACAAATGCGGTACCGCTATCTGACACTCGTCGACTGCGAAGCGTTGATAACGCCAAATTGTCCCGCAAACCAGCGCAACTCGATCGTGTCGTCTGCCTGCTCCAAATTCTGGGATCCCGAGGAGGCGCGCGAGGCGGTGCGCCGCGCCCGTGCTCGGCCCGGTAACCCTCTGCTCGGAGGTCGTGACTAAGCCCCAGGCCCTGGCCCTGGCTGGTGAGCTCAGGGACATGGGCGCCCCGCCGACCTGGGCTATGACCGGAGCGGTTGGGCTGGTGTCGTTGTTACCTCGCCGTGCTCGTCTACAACGATCACTTGGCGTGCGCGTTCTGTTGACGGTTTGCGGAGCGGCCAAGCAACCCTCCTCGGGAGACGATGATGGCTTCCACCGGGGTTCGCGATTCGATGCGCCACCCTTCGGCGATGCGCGCTGCGAGGTATGCGTCCAGCGCGTCTTTGCGAGCCTCTTCGGCTAGCTGCCGTTTACCTCTACTTGCCATGGGAAGTCTTCTTCACCTTCGCTTTCGCCTTCTTCGCGCTGTTGCTTTCTTTGCCGAGAGGCGTGCCGGCTTTGGCCATCAATATTTTGTTTTCTCATTGCCATAGGTGATCCGCCTTCCTGATTTATGTTCCTTGGCCCGCGTCGGCTGCGTGTTCGGTTTTCGGCGGGCTGCCTTTTTCCAGTCCCGCGTTGTCAAGTTCGCCGCCGGCAGGCGCGCCCAGGTCATTTTGCAAGAGCCTTTCGACGAAGCTGTGGTAGTGCTGCATCGCCCGCCGTAGGTCGTCGGGTTTTGTCTTTCCCTGATCAGAGCGGCGGTAGAGATCGTGTGCCTGCCGGTACTCACCGACAGCATCGGGATAGTCAACGGAGGCATCAGCTAAGCGCCGCTCGAACCCGTCGAGCATCGGGTAGCCGCGATCAGACATCACAGATACGATCAGCGCCTCTGCGGCCGCCACAGCAGGCATCGCTGCTTCGCGAAACCGTGCCTGCACAGCCTCCCACTGGGTTCGGTAGCGCTGCTGCGCCTCGAAAGACAACGGAACAAGCTGAAGCGTTCCATGTCGCTCTTGTCGCTCGACGAGCTCCGCCTCAGCCTTGCGGCGACTGCCCACCGACTTGACGGTTCTGTCGTACTCCGGGCCGAAGCGCTCACGCAACACCGACGAGCGGCGCGAAGCCAACCCCCGCCAAACAACGACAGCAAAAACGACCACCGCGCCACCGACAATTGCGATCCACACCCACCAAGGCATCTGACCCTCTCAATCCTCTCCAGTCACCAAGCCCGACCCGTCGCGCACCCTCACCGCCTGCGCCTGCGGCGATCCACCGGCTTGAGCACCCGCCGAAGCCGGACCTGCTCCGGCGTCAACCCACCACGACCGAGAAGACGCTGCAAACGACTCCGAAGTGTCCGCAACCGCCGCACCCCAGCACCGTACCCCGCTTCTCGAAAAGTCCTAGGCAGCCGGCGCCCGCGACCCCTTGACCGTAACTGGCTCGTTACTCGACGGTTTCTCCGTGCTCGACCTCGCCCCGCCAGCCACCCGAAGAGGCGCCGCGCGCCTCGATCAGGCCCTTGAACCTCTGAAGATCCCCGCGGACACGCCGCTGATCAACCCCAACGAGATTCCCAACCCGCTCGACAACGCCCTCAGGCTGATAGTCAAGCTGAACCATCACCCTGCTTCGGCTGTCGGAGAGACGGTGAAAGGTAACAACACCGCCGTTTCGCTTCCCGCTCGTCGCCCTCCACGCGACCCGCTCGTCCGGGCGCTGCTCGCAGATCTCGGCATCCCACTCCTGACTCTTACCGCCAACCGAGGCAACCCAATGCAGATGCGTCTCATCCATCTGGCGCACCGAATCGATCCCGCTCATGAACTGCGGGAACTCCTCAAACTGCGTCCACTGGTTGTAGGCGGTACCGACAGGCACCTCGACCTCGACCGACTCCTCGATCGTGCCCCGAGAGCGCAAAGCCACCGCTCCCGCCGCCACCCCAACACCCCCAACACCCGCGACCGAGCCGATCAGCCTCCGCCGACGGCGACGCTGCGCCTCCTTCCGCGCCTTGCGCGCCCCGATCTCGCGAACCCGACCCGCCGCCCCCCGCACCCGATCGGTGAGCATCTCCTTACTGACCATCAACAACCTCCCTCGAGCATTCCTGTTTGTGGTGATTACCTCACCCCTCCTGCACGGTTCCAGACATTTAAATCATCAAACCAACCGCGTGCGCAAACCCGACAGAAAACACTGTCCGAATCGCAGCACGGCCTCCGCGAGGCGCCGAGCAATGACCTGCAGGGTTCTTTCTCCTTTGGCTCGGCCCGCCACCGCCGCCCTTTCGATCGTCCGCGACTTGATTTCGACCGAACGGCCATGAGTCGCGTGGTTCGGTCGAACGTCCTAACAACGCTCGGCTTCACGGATCGCACCATGACGAACCGAATGGTTGGCGCACCAGAGCGATCTGAAGATCACCTAGGCTGAGGACACGGTGAGAGTGATACGCGTTCCTGGCGGAGCTCTCACGGTCTGCACGACGACGAAACAAGAGGCGCCCTGCGCTTGGCCTCGTTGCCGCCGTGGGCGGCAACAGTTTCTCCGCCCTCAGTTTCCAGGTCGGCTCCGGGAGGTTCCCGAGATGCCCACCTGAACCTCCCACCCGATTTGCAAGATTGCAAAAATTCGAACAACCGGACTGATCAGTGGGCCCTATACGCCACCACGCGGAGTCGGCGGTTGACGAACGCTTGACTCGATGAGGCGCTTCGAGAGTTCCTGCTGCCAGGAGACGATCGCGTTCCTGTTGGCTTCGAGCGCGGCGCGATCATCTCCGGCGTGGCTAAGTGCCTGCCGTTCGCGAACTAACGAGTTCAGAACCAGGCGAATCCGCTCCACCGTGTCGGCCGGATCCGGCTGCGTTCCCCCTAGGCTCGCCACAGGACAGCCAACGCAGCGGCGGCGAAGGACGTCGCAGAGCAGAGAACAGCGGCAAGGGCCACACGCGATGTCATCGTTCCTCTACCATCTCTCCGGCCGGCGGCTCTGTCAGCTAGACCATTAGGGGGTTCGCGTTGTGCTTTTCGGCGGTTCGGCTGGCGTTCTAATTTTTCGCTTGGCTCGCGACCCAGCGCTGTTTGCCGCTGACCCCCCTCATCTCCGCCCGCCCCTCGCGCTGAAGGATCAACAGAGCACGAAGGACACGAGGGTCGTTGAAGCCGAGCGCCCGCGCGATCTCCGCCCGTGAGAAGAGACGGTTCGGATGCGCGCCAAGAACCCCGGCCACCTCCTCCACAGCTAATCCCTTCGAACCGGCAGCCGGACGCCCGTAGCGCAGCCGGTGGGCTTGCCGCTGCGCCTCGTCGATTTGGCGGCGGATGGTCTCGCGCTCCACCCTGGAAAAACGACGTGAACCGTCAGCCACAAGTCCGAACGTGCCCGCGGCGCCCATCGCGCGAAACCACAATCGTCGCTACGCGAAGGCCGGCGAGGAGCAGTCGACCGTCTGAACAAATGGGGGCCGGCTGCGGCGCCGGCCCCCGTTGCGGTCTGCGGCTACCAGACCCAGTTCAACGAACCACCCAATTACCCTCCCACAACTGGACATAGCCGAAATCGTCAACCTAGGCTGCCGGTGTCTCACGGCGTGGCGTAGACGTCCGACCGGGGGGTCAACGCGGCCCGTCCGTCTCGCGGGCTCTTTCCGTCCGGATACGTGGCTACGAGCAGTAATCGTTCCGACCCGGCTTCGGTCGCGACATCGACCCGATCCTCCAACAATCACGAAAGCGGTCGAGCCGCCCTCAAGCCACAATAGACTCAGACGGTTCTTACTCGAGACTCCTGACGGAAGACATCAAGAGGAGCCAGGCTGCGGCCAGGGGATACCGCCGACCTAGCCGTGTCTCGAAAAGCCGCGCTTCTCGCTCCTCAAGACTCGCCCTGCTCAGCATGCCGCGGGATGACGTCAATGCTCGATCCCCTTGTTTCGTGTGTCAGGGCTCGGCGGTGGGAAGTGCCCGGACGTGCCCAGGCCGTCGTTCTGGTTTGTGGATCGAACCGTTTTCAACGGCTAGGCGAAGCATGTGAAGCGGTCGGTGCGCGAAAGATCGGCTTTGCCGTTGTTCCCTACTCTATGCCGCCGCGAAAGGAGTCTGCATGTCCATGTTTCCGAAGTTGGAAGAGCTTGACGTTGACGGTGCCCTTCAGGAGGCGGCGTCGAAGTTTGACGGCGCGACGCGTGCCGTCTTTCTGAGGAAAGCCGGCATCGGTGCGGGTGCGGTCGTTGCCGGTGGTGCCTTTGCGGGCGCGATTCCGGCGATCGCGAGTGCAGGGGTTGCGGCGAGCGATGTCGCGATCCTCAACTTC
>JBBQLT010000028.1:0-36766 GCA_038328165.1 Gaiellales bacterium | reverse complement strand
TGGACGGAACAAGACGCCGACGTGCTGGTCGTTTGGCGAAGGGACACAGCCCTGCAGGCGCCGCTCGAAACGTGCAGCCGCCGGGGAAAAGCACAGGCCCGTAGACGAAACGTCGCACGGTCGTTGCGATCGTTTGGCGTCAGGGCCTGGCTCGAGAGGAGCTGGCCGGTCGGGGCCCGATCCGCCGCAAGCCGCGATCGCCGTCGGCTCTCGCCGGTCACAGAGACGCCACACTTGGTCTGACCAAGGGCCATGGCTCGAAGCGGCCCGGCCAGACGCGACAGCAGCTACCCGACGCCGCCGCCCCGCCGCCCTTGCGCACGTCGCCGACATCGCCGCCGCGGCGAATTGACACTGGGCGCAGTAGCGGCGCGCGCTACTTGATCAGCGTCAGGAGCTTGAACATCGGCAGGTACATCGAGATGACGATCGTCCCGACCATCACGCCGACGCCGATCATCAGGATCGGCTCGATGATCGAGGTGAGCGACTGGATGCTCGCGTCGACCTCGTCCTCGTAGAAATCGGCGATCTTCCCGAGCATCTTGTCGAGCTCGCCGGTCTCTTCGCCGATCTTCACCATCTGGCTGACCATCGGCGGGAAGATCGGATCGTCCTGGAGCGGCTGGCTCAGCGGCACGCCCTCGTGCACGCGCTCTCGCGTATTGATGAGCGATTTCTCGATCACCCAGTTGCCCGCCGTTCCGCCCGTGATCTCGAGGGCGGTGATGATGTCGACACCGGCTGCGACGAGGGTCGAGAGCGTCCGCGAGAAGCGCGCAAGCGCGATCTTCTGGACGACGTCGCCGATCTTCATCGGGATCTTCAGCGTGAACGCATCCCAGCGCTGCCGCCCTTGCTCCGTGTTCTTGAAGCGTCGCAAGCCGTAGATGACGAGCCCGAGCATCGGGAAGATCACGAACCACCAGTTCCGCATGATGTTCGACATGCCGATGACGATCTTGGTCGGAGTCGGCAGCTGGCCGCCCAGCGAGTCGAAGACGTTCTGGAAAACCGGCACGATGAAGAGGAGCATGAACGTGAGCACGAGCGTGGCGAACGTGAGCACGACCGCCGGATAGATCATCGCGCCCTTGACGCGGCGCTTGATCTTCGTCTCGCTCTCGATCTGAACCGCGACGCGGTCGAGCACGGTGTCCAGGGTGCCCGACGACTCGCCGGCCGCGACCATCGCGACGAACAGGCGGTTGAAGACCTTTGGATGCCGCCCAAGTGCCCGCGACAGGATGAGGCCGGACTCGACGTCCGACCGAACCTCGATGACGACCTCCTTCAGGTACTTGTCGTCGACCTGCTCTTCGAGGACGACGAGGGCCCCCACGACGCTGACGCCCGCCTCGATCATCGTCGCAAGCTGGCGGGAGAACACCTGCAACGACTTCGGCTTCACCTTCTTGAACGCGCTTCCGAATCCCTGCTCACCGGCGGCTGCGCGCTCGTTCAGCGCGTTCGGCAGGAGACCGCGCGACTGCAGTTGCTCGCGGGCCGTGCCGACGTCGGGCGCGCTGATCGTCCCCGAGAGCTCGAGGCCCTGGGCGTTGATCGCGCTGTAGGCGAACTCGGCCATCGCTACTTGGCCTTGGCCTTGTAGACGATCAGCTGACGGATGTAGGCGTCACCGAAGCCGCTCGCGTGAACGTGCGTCGAAGCGCTGTTGACCGACCCCAGGGAGGGATACGGGCCGGTGTAGACGACCCAGTACCCGCCTCGCAAGGGACGGCGGTTCGACGAGTTGAGAATCGAGACGAAGGTAAGTCCGTGATTGCGGGCGCGTTCCGCGATCGTCGCGGCGCTCGAACGCCCCTGGCCCGTCGGGATCGACGCGAGAATGAGGATCCAACCGTGCGTCGCCACGCGCCCCGCTCCCGGCTGGCCGATCACGATCTGCTTCGGCAGGATGTGGATAGGAGGAGAGGTCGTGCCGCCCGTCCCCGTCGTCTGGGCCGGTGGCGCCGAGGAGGTCGAAGACCCGGCGGACGCAAAGGGATCGTGCAGCCCTGGCGGATTCGCAGCCTGGCCGAAGGTCGTGACGCCTGCGGACACCCGAGTCACGGCGAAGAGATCGACCGGCAGGTGTCGCCGGAGGCCGTGAAGCGCAGCAGTCGCGCGTGTTTGCGCGCCGCCGGACGGTACAACCGCCGTCGTCGGAGCAAGGGCCGCCGCGGTGCTGCTCGAGCCCTTCAGCAGCTTGAGCGTGTGCGGGACCTCGTACGCGAGGATCGCGGCAAGAATCACCAGGCCGACGATCACGAGAATCTTCTGTCGTCGCTGCTTTGCAGCAGCGGCGTTCGCATACGCCGTCCTGCGTCGCTGAGAAACGCTGACGCTGGCCATCAGTTACCGACGGCCGTCGCGCCCGTGCTGGAAGGAGCCGTCGTCGCCGGCGCGACGGCCGGAACGGACGTATAGACGAAGCCGTTGACCGTCAGGCTCGCGCTGATGACGCCGCCGGGCTGGCCACCCGTGAACTGGATGTTGTCGACGCTGTACAGGCGCCCAGTGCCGATCACATGCCCGTTGCGGACATCGGCGCTCGCGCGCAGCAGCCGGAGAAAGCGCTGAATCGCGAAGTAGTGCCCCACGACCGCGACCGTCATCGGGACTGCCTCTTCGCCGCCGACAGCCGTCGGAGTCTGAGGCGTGATCGTGTCGAGCTCGATCTCGCTCGTCGTCGCAACGCTACTGAGCTGACGGAGGATCTGAGACATCTTCACCTGGTCGGGCAGCACACCCTGAAGCTTGTGCAGCGAGGCGAGGCTGTCACGCCGGGTCGGCCCGGTGAGCAGGCGTTGCGCGTCTGCGATCTGGGTTTGCGTGCTCTGAACTTGACTGTCGAACTCGGCGACCTTCGACCGCTGGGGCGCGATGAACGCGAACCATCCGAGCAGGACGGTGACGAGCACCGCTGCACCGATGATGAGGAAGGCGACGCGTCCGCTGATTCGCTTCATCATCAGTGGCCTCCGTTGTTCGCGACGGCGGCCACGACCGTGAACTGCACGGAACCGGACGCGAGCCTCGATGTCGTTTGCAAGGCAATGTCGGAGAGCCACGGCAGCAGCGCAAGCCTGTCGAGGATCAGGGCGACTCGCACGTGCGACGGAGCGTTCCCGGTGATCGTGAAGGTCGTCGCAGGCGGGGTGGGCGCCGTCGGTGTGACCGGAGTCGTCGTCGACGACGTAGCGGTCGTGTCGGTGGCGACGGGGGCTGTCGGCACGGATGCTACGGGCGCCGATGCCTGGAGCGCGGTCAGGGCGACTTCAGAGGGAAGCACGCGAGCGAGATCGCCGAGCGTCGAGTCCCAGAGCATTCTCCCGGCGACGACCGAGTCGACCGCCGTCGTCATCGCCGCTGCCTGCGTCTGTGCATCCCGGACCGCCTGCGCCTGTGAGTTGACGGCGACGAGACGAGCCTGTTCCTTGGCAAGCGAGCTCTGCTTGTCATTGACGACGGAGCGCTCGCGCACGTAGACGCCCGCGAGGGCAAGCGCGATCACTCCAGCGACGGCCGCACCGATCGGGATCACCCGTTCCGGCGAGAGGCCTGTGCCGAGCGCGGTCCAGCGACCGGCCGGCCTGTACTCGAGCGGGAGAAGATTGACGGCCTGCATCAGCGCTCAACCCCCAAGCCAATCGCCACCGCGAAGGAACCCAGATCGTCGCGGCCCGCGACCGAGCCTGACGCCTCGACCGAGGCGAGTGGATCGGCGATCCGAACCCGTGCCCTGACGAGGCGCTCGAGCTCTTCGACGAGACCGGGCATCCGGGTGGTGCCGCCCGTGACGAGGATCTCGCCGATCGCAAGTGAGTCGGGCTGGCTCTGGTAAAACTGAAGCGAGGCGACGAGCTCGCGCGCGAGCGCGGTCAGCTCGCGCCGGACGCTGGCTCGCGCACGTACGAGGCGTGGGTCCGTGTCGGCGCCTTCCTCGTCGGCGGTCAGCGAGAGCTCGACCTTCAGCTCAGCCGCTTCGTCCACCGTCAGTCCCTGGTCACGGCCAATCGCGGTCTCGAGCTTCGCGCCACCCCATTCGAGCACGCGCGTGAAGTCGCAGATCGTTCCGTTGGAGATTGCAAGCGTCGAGCGGTCGTGGCCAAGCGAAACGGCGACGATTGCCGTCGACTCTTCGTCTGTCGGCGCGTGCTTCGGCCCGACGGCGCGAAGAAGCGCGAATGCCTCGACATCGATGCCCATCAGCTCGAGCCCACCGGTCCGGCAGGCAGCGACGAAGTGGTCGACCGGCTCGCGATACGCCGCCGCCAGCACCACGCGCCGCGTGACCGCGCCGACACTGTCTGCAGTCTCACTGACCACGTGGTAGTCGAGCACCGCCTGGTCCATCGGGATCGAGAGTGCCTCATGGGCACGGAAGCGCACGGCGTTCCCGAGCTGCTTCGGATCCTCGATTCCCTCCACGTCGAGCGCGCGCACTCCCACCCGATTCGTTCCGATCCCGATCCGGACGCCCTTGCGCGGCAAGTTGTGCTCCGTGAAGAACGCGTCGATGGCGGTTGCGAGTGCGGAGACGTCGCGCACCTCACCGCCGACGACGATGCCTGGCGCGAGCGGCCCGCGAGCAACCTGCACGAGCTTGCTCGAGCCGTTGTTGACGACGCGCGCGGCCGCGAGCTGCGAGGCGCCGATCTTGAGCCCCACGATCTCCTGCTTCCTGCCCTTACGCGGCTTCGGCGCTGTCTTCCTGAGCGCTTTCGGAGCACCGGCTGCTGCGCCTTTCGGCTTGCGACGGAGGTCCGAGAGCTTGATCTCCTTCTTGAAGTCAACCATGGCTTTCTATGCCTCTCCGGCCAGGCGAAGCCCACCGGCCGCGACTTCAACCGCGGCCAACGGGTCGATCGACACCGGGTTGATCGACATCATGGGAAGCTCGGTGTGGCCGGCGCGCTCGAGCATCGTCAGAAGCTGGTCGGGCCGCGACGAACGCGTGAATGCCGTGTCCGACGTGATGACGCGACGCAGCACGAGGTCTGCAAGCGACTGCTCCATCGTCATCATTCCCCGCGATGTCGAGGTCTGCATGACGGAATAGATCTGCTCGATCTTCGCCTGACGGATCAGGTTGCGGACGGCGTCGTCCGGGATGAGGATCTCGATCGCAGCAACGCGTCCGTTTCCGTCCGCGGTCGGCACAAGGTTCTGCGTAACCACACCCTGCAGAGTTGCAGCGAGTTGCACGCGCACCTGGTCCTGCTGCTCCGACGGGAACACATCGATGATGCGGTCGATCGTCGACGGCGCACTCTGCGTGTGCAGCGTGGCAAAGACGAGATGACCGGTCTCCGCCGCGGTGAGTGCCGTTGCGATCGTCTCCAGGTCGCGCATCTCGCCGACCAGGATCACGTCGGGATCCTGACGGAGCGCTGCACGGAGAGCCTCGGCGAACGACGGTGCGTCGGGGCCGATCTCCCGCTGGTTGACGATGCACGAGCGGTGCCAGTGAAGGAACTCGATCGGATCCTCGATCGTCAGGATGTGCTCGTGGCGCGTCCGGTTGATGCGATCGAGAATCGAGGCGAGGGTCGTCGACTTACCGGAACCAGTCGGTCCCGTGACGAGGACGAGGCCGCGCGGCTTCTCGGCGAACTCGTAGAGGCGCGCCGGCATGTTCAGCTCTTCGAGAGTCTTGATCTCCGCCGGAATGAGGCGGAACGCCGCGCCGACCGCACTGCGCTGGAAATAGGCGTTGACGCGGAAGCGCGCGAGCCCGGGAATCGAGTGGGAAAAGTCGATGTGCCGACGCGTCTCGAGATTCTTCTGCTGCTCAGTCGAGAGGATGCGATAGATGATCGCTCGCGTCTCCTCCGGGGTCAGCTTCTCGTACTGCATGAGTGACTGCAGTTGCCCGTTCACACGGATGACCGGCGGCGAGCCGGCGGTCAGATGCAGGTCTGACGCTTTGTGCTCGACCATGATCGAGAGCACGTCGTCAACGGAATGAAGCGCTTCAGCCAAGACAGTGTTCTCTTTCGGCCAGAGGGGGAGAAACCTTTAGAGAAGAATCGACGCAAGGCAACGAGCGCCTACAGCCGTACTTTCAGCGACCGGCTCGAGAATCCTGCGAGGCCTGATACCGGTCGAGTGTGTGGCGGAGGATGAGGCCTGCGCCTCACCCTCCGCCGCACAGGATGGTTCGAACGACCTGGGCGCCGTTAGGCGCAGGAGCCGCCTTCGATGACGCTCCCCGACGAGATCGCAACCGTGCCGCGGGTCGCATGCGCTTCCTTGTTACCGACCGTCTTCGCGATGCAGTACGTCGCGGAGTTGCCCTCGATCTTGACGCTGTCGACCTTGATGCCCTGGTCGTAGCCGGCAAGGGCCGAGATCGTGATGGCGTTGTAGCTGCCGTTGTCGGCGTAGTACGCCTCCGCCGACGGAATCCCCGCCCGGACATCGGAATCGGCCGCCTTCTGGTTGGCACGATCCTTGAAGCCGAGATACGACGGAACCGCGATCGCAAGCAGAATGCCGATGATCACGATGACAACCAGGAGCTCGATCAGCGTGAACCCTCCCTCACGCGCGAGCCGCTGCCGAAACTTGCTCATTCCTAGCTCCTCTGCCTCGTTAAGTGAACCTCTGGCTAGGTATCACTCAACGCGCGGGAGCTTTCCCCCCCCATTCGGCGCGTTTCTTCCCCCCATAGTCGGGGCTTACCGGCGTTACGCGCAACCACCGCCTTCGACGACGTTCCCCGACGCCACCTGGGCCCCGCCCCTTGTCACGTGGGCTTCCTTGCTGCCGACAGTCTTTGCGAGGCAGTACGTGGCCGAGTTGATCTCGATCTTGACGCTGTCGATCTTGATCCCCTGGTCGTTGACGGCGAGCGCCGAGAGGCTTATCCCGCTGTAGCTGCCGTTGTCGGCGTAGTAAGCTTCAGCCGACGGAATCGCTGCCCGGACATCCGAATCGGCCGCCTTCTGGTTGGCACGATTCTTGAAGCCGAGATACGACGGGACCGCGATCGCAAGCAGAACGCCGATGATCACGATCACCACCAGCATCTCGACAAGCGTAAAGCCCTCCTCGGACGCGAGCATTCGCCGCAAGTTCCGCATTCTCAACTCCTCTGCCTTGGTTTCGATGAACCTCGTGCGAAGGCTTGCGTATGCCAGAGCAAGCCGCCGACTCCAAGAAATAGCGAGGGGTGAGGCGTTGGCCCCACCCCTCGTCTTGCACCCGAGGAAATCAAAGGCGTGCGTGCTACGCGCAGCCGCCGCCTTCAACCACGTTCCCTGACAAGAGAGCGGACGCCCCGCGCGTCGCGTGGGCTTCCTTGTTACCGACCTTCTTCGCGATGCAGTAGGTCGCGGAGTTGACCTCGATCTTGACGCTGTCGACCTTGATGCCCTGGTCGTAGCCGGCAAGGGCCGAGAGGGTGATGGCGTTGTAGCTGCCGTTGTCGGCGTAGAACGCCTCAGCCGACGGAATCGCCGCCCGGACATCGGAATCGGCCGCCTTCTGGTTGGCACGATCCTTGAAGCCGAGATACGACGGAACCGCGATCGCAAGCAGAATGCCGATGATCACAATGACAACCAGGAGCTCGATCAGCGTGAAGCCTTCCTCACGCGCGAGCCGCTGCCGCAACTTGGTCATTCCTTCTCCTTTGCTTGATCCTAAATTGACCGAACCTTCCCTACGTATCGTTCAGCGAGGCGACTCTTTCACCCCCCATTCGGGGTATTTGCGCCCCCTCGCGCTTGGGGATAGGTGGGGGAGTCGACCCGGACCGAGGTGAGGGCACAGCTCCGTCGAACGGCTGGATCACCCGTCCGGGGGAGGGCACGGCGGGCAGCCATGGCCGATACCCGTACGACATGCACGCGACTGCTCCTCTACAAGACGCGGCCGTCGACTCGTCGTGGCGCGTCTCGCGTGACGGGACGGTCGTAGCAGTCGTCGACGTCCGGCACGAGGGCGGCGAAGTGATCGTCGCGACCGCGGTCGACGGCGTTAGCCCGCATCACTTCGACACGCTGCAGGCTGCAAGCGCGTTCATCGAAGACCTGATGACCTCGTTCGCCTTTCTCGGCTGCGACGTCGCGCGCACCTAAAGTGGTCTCCGGATCTCCGCGCTCCGGCGAGGCGCCGGAGCGTCAGGTGGTGCAGACGCGCGCGAGCTCTTCGGTCGTCGTGACGCCGAGAGCGACCTTCGCAATGCCGTCGTCCCACATCGACCGCATGCCGTTCGCGGTCGCAGCCCGGTTGATCTCATCGCGCGGGGCCTTCTCGGCGGCGAGTTGCTCGAGCTCCGCGGTCATCTCGAGCAACTGGAAGACGCCGATGCGCCCCCGGTAGCCGGTCTGGCCGCAGCGCGCGCAGCCGCGCTTGCGATGAAACGTCGTGCCGACAAGCGATTGCACGAGCTCCTCGCCGACGTGCAGGAGATGCAGCTCCTCAGGCGTCGCCTCGTAGGGCTCGGCGCAGTGCGGGCACAACTTGCGGGCGAGCCGCTGTGCGAGAACGGCGGACACGGCCGCACCGGTGATGAACGGCTCGACGCCCATCTCGTTCAGGCGGGTCAGCGCCGAGGGCGCGTCGTTCGTGTGCAGCGTCGAGAGGACGAAGTGACCGGTGAGGGCAGCCTCGATCGAGATCTTCGCCGTCTCGCCGTCGCGAATCTCCCCGACCATCACCACATCGGGGTCGGAGCGCAGGATCGAACGCAGCGCCGTCGCGAATGTCAGCCCGGCGCGCGGATTGATCTGCACCTGCGTGATCGTGTTGAGGCGGTACTCGACCGGATCCTCGACCGTGATGATGTTGATCTCGGGCCGGCTGATCTCGGCGAGGCCGGCGTACAGCGAGGTCGACTTGCCCGAGCCTGTCGGGCCGGTGACGAGGAGCGCTCCAGTCGGCCGCGCGAGGATCTTGTTCATGCGCGTCTGCATCTGATCGGAGAGGCCGAGGATCGCGAGCGTCGGGACTTCCCTCGACTTGTCGAGGAGGCGCATCGTGACCGACTCGCCCTCGACGGTCGGGAGGGTCGCGACGCGGATGTCGAGCATCCGGCCCGCGGCCGCGGCGGCAAGGGTGATCCGGCCGTCCTGTGGCTTACGGCGCTCGGCGATGTCGAGTTTCGCAAGCACCTTCAACCGGGTGGTGACACCTGCGGCGAGACGCTTGGGGATCGTGTGGGCGACATGGAGCACGCCGTCGATCCGGTAGCGGATCACGAGTTGCTCCTCGCCCGGCTCGACGTGGATGTCGCTTGCTCCCTCCTCGGCTGCCTGGAAGATCAGCGTGTTGACGAGCCGCACGAGCGGCGCATCCGAGATCCCGTCGTCGGCCTCGAGGTCGTCCTGGTCCTCGACTTCGCCGACGTCGGAGACGTCACCGATGAAGGCTGCGTTCATCGCACCGGCCGCCCTCGACAGGCGCCTCAGCTCGGTGAGCACATCGTTCTTGGCGGCGATGAAGAACTCGACCGAAAGACGCGTCGCGAGTCGCAGCTCGTCGAGCCCACGAACGTCTTGCGGATCGGTGATCGCGAGCTTGAGGTTGGTGCCGTCGGACGCGAACGGGATTGCGCACGCCCGTTCGAGCACCGGCAGCGCAATCGTCTTTGCCGCCTCACCGTCGACGCCCGCGACCGCGAGGTCGACGAGCGGAAGCTGATACTGCTCGGCCAGCCTGCGCGCCACACCGAGAGCGCTCGCGAGGCCTTCGTCGACGAGCGCCTGCGAGAACGACCCTCCGCCCGCACGGTTGCGCACGAGCTCGACCTTTTCCGACGGGAGCAGGCCGGTCTCACGGATCACGTCCGCGACGAGGTCGCCGGGCTTGCCGGTTGTCCTCTCCTCGTCGTCGGTCGGAGGTTTGTCGTTGCTCCCGACGAGCCGAAGGTCGGGCTGATTGTCGGAGTCCATCGAAGCCGCCATTAGAGCAGGCCTAGATACGCATGGAGGAGGGCGTGCCCGGCAAACAAGGCGACGACGCCCCCGAGGGACAGGAACGGGCCGAACGGAATCGCCATTTTGCGCGCCGCGCTGCCGTGCTTCGCGAGGAGGACCGCGGATGGCACGAGGGCGGAGATCATCCCGACCATCAGCGCGACCGGCACGGTGCGGCCGAGCGCGACCCCCAGCAGCAGTGCAAGCTTCACGTCGCCCATGCCCATCCCTGCGGGGTACGCGAGGGCGGCGAGCAGCAGGAACCCACTCGCGCCAAGGCCGGCCGCGATCCACTCGACCGACGGGTGAACGATCGTGTTGGCCGCGAGGAGGATGGCGGCGGCCGGCAGGACGAGACGGTTCGGGATGATCCGCCGTTCGTAGTCGGTGGCCGAGACCGCGACGAGCGTCGCGCAAAAGACGGCGGCGATCGCTGCGTCGAAGGTCAAGCCGAACTTCAGGACGCAGCCTGCGATGAGGACCCCCGTGAGCCCCTCGACGGCCGGGTAGCGCCACGAGATGCTGGCGCCGCAATGCCGGCAGCGTCCGCGCAGAAGGAGCCACGAGACGAGCGGCACGTTGTCATACCAGGCAAGGCTCGCCCCGCAGGACATGCAGGCCGACCCCGGGGAGACGACAGAGCGGTGCAAGGGCACCCGCGCGGCGACGACGTTGAGGAAGCTGCCGATCGCGAGACCCGGCGCGAACGCGGCGGCAGCAAGCCCGATGTTCACTGCCCGCTTCGCTTCTTCGCGTTAGCCGAGCCGAAGCTCATTCGACGCAAGCCCCACGGTGTCATCGACTCCGTTTCGCGCGCGATCGGCAGCCTCGGCGCTCGAATTGGCCGCTTGCGCCTGCGCGAGCTCGTGCTCCTTGAGGGCCCGGCCGAGGGCGATCGTGAAGTCGTGCCGGTTCGGCGCTGCCGAAGCGGCGATCTCCTGGTCGATCTGACCGTCGACGACGAGCTCGATCAGGGCCGCTGTCAGCGTCTGCATCTCGAAGAATGAGCCTTCGGCAATCGCCTCGGGCACGAACTCGGCCTTGTTCTCGCGGATCAATTCCTGGATGCGACTGTTCGACACCATCACCTCGACGGCCGCCACCCGGCCCCCGTCGATGCGCGGTAGAAGCCGCTGCGAGACGACGCCCTTGAGCACACCGGCGAGAATCGCGCGAACCGCGGGCTGCTTGATCGCCGGGAAAAACTCGACGAGGCGGCCGACGGTCTCCGCCGCATCGACGGTGTGCATCGTCGAGAGGACAAGATGCCCGGATTCTGCCGCTTGCAGCGCGGTCTCGGCGGTCTCAGCATCGCGGAGCTCGCCGATCAGGATCACGTCGGGGTCCTGGCGTAGAACGCGCCGGAGCGCCTCGTTGAACGAATCGGTATCGAGCCCCACCTCGCGTTGGTTGACGATGCAGAGCGCGTCTTCGTGGAGGATCTCGATCGGGTCCTCGATCGTGACGATGTGCTGGCGCCGCGTGCGGTTGATGTGGCCGAGCACGGCAGCAAGCGTCGTCGTCTTGCCCGAGCCCGTGGCGCCGGTGACGAGGATCAGGCCGCGATGCTCCTCCGAGAGCGCCTCGACTCCATGCGGCAGATGAAGGCTTGCAAAGTCCGGCACCTGGCGCGGGATCACGCGAAATGCGAACGAGATGTCGCCGCGCTGGCGGAATGCATTCACGC
Organism: Gaiellales bacterium; assembly: GCA_038328165.1. GTDB lineage: Bacteria > Actinomycetota > Thermoleophilia > Gaiellales > Gaiellaceae > PALSA-600. The sequence goes on along the minus strand of JBBQLT010000028.1, from coordinate 25,150 downwards.
GGAAGCGCGGGAGCCCGGGGCGCTGGTAGGCCGTATCGAGCTCGCCGGTCTCGTGGAACTGCGACACGCGGCGCGGAGCCGTCGCGCCGACTTCGGCGAGCACCTTCTCGAGCTCCTCCGAATCCATCTTGGGGAATTCCTTCAGCGTCTGAAGGTCACCGTCGAACCGGATGACCGGCGACCGGCCGACCTTGAGGTGGATGTCGCTCGCGCCACGCTCCACGGCGACTCCGAGAATCGACTGGATGTCGACACGGGCTCCGTCGGGGGGCGAAACAGAATCGCTGAGGGTCAAATCGCTCACAGTTCGAACTCCTTCCTCGAAAATCCGTGCGATCCTCCTTCTGGCCGCGGCTGCAGGAGGGCACACGCGGACGTGCTGCCGTACTCAAGCATCGGTAACAAAGGCGCCTTGCAGACCCCCGAAAGGGTTAGTTTGATCGTCCGAGCCTCGGACGATCGGCAGGCGGGTTCCACTCGGCCGCCGTCCGATCCAACCCCTTCAATGAGGCATTGACCGGGCGGAGGCACGTGCCGAAGCTCTGCGTTGTACCGCTGATCACATCGTGTACGAGACTCCGACCCCAACGCCACAACAAACGTCTGACGCGGCCGCGACGGTCGAGGCGCTCGCACGCGCGCTCGAGCTGCACGACTACCGGCGCGGCCGGTTCGGCGAGACCGCAGCCCATGCAGCCCGTGTGACTCAGTACGCCTTAATGCTCACAGACCATGTTGCGCCCGAGCTCGCTCTCGATCCGCAACTGGCCTACGGGTTCCGGCTGCACGACATCGGCATGATCGGCGTCTCGAACGCGACACTTTTGAAGCCTGGCCCGCTCACTCCCGCCGAGCTCGACGAGATCCGCGAGCATCCCTGGCTCGGCGAGCGCATCGTCGCGCCCGTGCCGGCGCTCGGCGGCCTCGCACGCCTCGTGATCGCCGGCCACCATGAGCGCTGGGACGGCTCGGGTTACCCCCGCGGTCTCCGCGGCGCGGAGATTCCGCTCGCCGCCCGCATCTTCGCGGTCGTCGACGCATTCGACGCGATTACGAACGACCAGCCGTACCGCGACGCGATGACGCACGAGGCGGCACGGGCCGAGATCGGCTCGAAGGCCGGCATCGACTTCGATCCTGACGTGGCCGACGCTTTCCTCGCACTCGACGTGCCCGCGTCACCGTCGGTCGAGCTCTAGTCACCCCACCGAGTCGTCGGCGCGACGTCTTGCCGACGATCGCTGAGGCTCGCGTCGCTGTTACTTCGAGATGATGCAGGACACGCTCGCGAGCGCGCCCGACGTGGCGGTGTACGTGGTCGCCGCCGGGGTTCCGCTCGGAAGCTTGAAGAGCGACGAGGCCAACGTGACCGCGGGGTTCGCCGAGCCGGCGACGGTGAGGCTCGCCGGAAGCGGAGCGTTGCCGCCGCCCGAGGTCGGCGTTCTCGCCAGCGTGATCGTCAGCAGCGATGCGCCGTTCGTCGTCAGGTTGCCGTAGGTGTCGAGGACAGCCACGAAGACCGTGATGGATCCGCCGTTGCCAAGGCCGGGCCGCGAGCCGCCCGGGCAAGCGTCGATCGTTCCGGCAGCGGTCGTGACGTACTGCAGCTTGTTCTGCGCGGCAGCTTTCACGGTGAACGCCGTCGAGGTCCCGGTGATCAGTCCCTGGGTGGCGGTCAGGGTCGTCGAGGCCGCCTTGTAGAGCGTGATCGACGCCGTCCCGACGCCGTTCGAGAAGGCGACGGTTGCCGGATAGACCGGTGCCGTTCCGTTCGGGCCGTTCGCCGGACCCGTGAAGGTGATCGCCTGCACGCCGGTGTAGCCGGTGTCGGTCGCGCCACCGCTGAGCTTGGCGGTGATCGTGACGTTGAAGGCTCCACCTGCAGTCTGGAGGCCCGGGTTCGTGATCGCGAAGGTATCCGGAACCGTGACCACGGTGGAGGCCATCGTCCCGTTGCAGGCGCTCGTTGCCGCGTTGTCGTTCGTGTCGCCGGCGAAGGACGCATACCACCAGTACGTTCCGGCACCCGCCGGGGTGTAGCCGGCGCTCGGGTTGTACGTGCCGTTGCCGGCCGGCGTCGCGGTTCCGACGGTCGTCCCCGCGGCGCACGAGACCGGGGCACTCGCTTGCGGGCCGAAGACCTTGAACGTGATCACGCCGTTAGCGCCCGCGCCGGAACTGGAGGCCATGGCCACGCTGATCGCCGAAGCGGGAATGGCCGTTCCGACAAACCCCGTCGCGGGACCGGCCGTGACGAGCGTCGGCGACGCCTTCGCAACGACGGTCGAGGCCATGCCGATCCCGGCGCCACACTTGCTCGTCGCGGCATTGTCATAGGTGTCGCCGGCGAACGAGGCGTACCACCAGTACGTCCCGGCGGTCGAAGGGGTGTAGCTCGCGCTCGGGTTCCAGGTCCCGTCTCCGCTCGGAAGCACTGTTCCGAGGGACGTTCCACCGGAGGTGCACGGGGAGGGAGCGGTTGCCTGCGGGCCGAACACGGTGAACGAGATCGCGCCGGTTGTGATCCCCGAGCTGCTGGCGAGAGTTGCGCCGATTGACGCCGCCGAGATCGCCGCGCCGACCGCGCTCGCTCCGGGCGCAGCCATCGCAAGAGTGGGCGACGCTTTCGAGACGAGCGCCGTCGTCTTGGCCATCGAGGATCCGCAGACACTCGACACCGCGACGTTGTTCGAGTCGGCGGGCATCGACGCAAACCACCAGTAGTTGCCGGCCGTGCTCGGCGTGAAGCTGAGACTCGATGGGTACGCGCCGTCGCCCGACGTGCTCGAGGTCCCAACCGATGTCCCGCCGGTCGAGCAGTCGGTCGGCGCGGAAACCTGCGGGCCGAAGACGACGAAGTTGATGGGCGAGGTCTCGTTCGAGCTTCCGATGACGGTCGCAGACGGGGTAACCGGGGAGCCGGTGAAGTCGCCAGGCGCGGCTGAGACCGACAGAGCCACGGTCGCGAGTGCGCCGGTGCCGGTGCCACACCGCGTCGAGTTGCGCAACGCGATCTGATCCTTCAGCTCGTACGTCTGATTTGGCGCGTGCGTGACGTCGCGATTCACGGCCAGGTCGACGTTCAAAGTCTGCAGGTAGCCGAGCTGACAGGTCGGGGTCGTCGAGAAGATGTTTCCGTTCCAGCTCGACGGGGTGCCTGTCCCGGCCGAATCGGTCGCTGCGGTGTTCTGCGGCCAACCGGTCGGCGGAGCGACGATGTCGCTTGCGACGAGTTGGCCCGTCGCGTCACACGTGCCCTTGGCACGAAAGAGGTTGAACACGCTTGCGTTGGCTGCGCTCGGCAGCGTGCACCACGCCAGGAACACCTTGGAACTGCCGGCGGAGCTCGAGACGGTGGCGGCACACGCGTTGTAGAACTCGGTGAGCGAGAGCGTGAATCCGTAACCGGAGGGATTGCCGACGGACACCGGGTTCTGACGGACCGACTGCACCGCGTAGGAGCAATGGAGATCGTTGCGAAGCTCGGTGAGTGCAAGGCGCGCGTCGGACTGCGTCTGGACGCGGGTCGAGAAACTCGACTCCGCGTGCGTGCCGGAGACGAAGGTCGTCGAAACGGCGGTGAGCACCGTGATCATCAAGACCATCGAGATGATCAGCTCGACCAGAGTGAGGCCGGCCTCTGCATGGACGCGAGCGAGCACGCGTCTGAGAGACCAAGGCATGGGTCGTCTATCGGCCGCAGGCACGTGGTACTTGAGCATGACACGGGCCGCAGCGAACTCAATGAAAAATCCCTCGTTTGACGCGAGAAATAGCCGAAAGGGGGATATGGCGGACCGCGTTTCCCGGCGTAGATATGCGTGAGGCTAAGGCAGTCCGCCGACGTTCGCGATCGCTGCCACCTTCGACCTGCGATGACCGTGATTCAAAACCCACTGCGGCGCTACATTCGACTCGATCGTTCGCTCGCGTGCGAAGGAGGTCAGACGCTCGTCCTGGCCCTCGTCGTCATGTTCGCGCTCGCGATTTCGGCGGGCGCCGCCGCCCAGTTGATGACCTCTCACCAGAGTGCGTCGTCCAACGAGCGTCAAGGCGCGCAGGCGTTCAGCGGCGGCGAGGCCGGGCTCGATCTTGCCGCCAACAAGGTACTTGCGGTCGACACCGGTGGAGGCACCGCCGTGAACCAGCAGTACACCGGCACCGCCACCGTCGCTGGCAATTCTGTCACCTGGACGGCAAAAAAGGTCGCGACCTCACAGTGGCAGCTCAACTCGACGACGACCTCGCCGACCGGTAACGCGGTCAGGAAGTTGCAGGAGGAGATGGAGTCGACGAGCGTGCCGGGAAGCGCGGCGACGATCTGGGGTTACGGGTTCGTGATGGGCAAAGGAGCCCCAGCGACTCCGTCGACCGAGACCGCGGCCTGCGAGACCTCGCCGCTTCCGACGACGACGACCTTCTTCGGCGGCTCCGGAGCGATCACCGTGCCCGCGTGGATCGACGGCGACTTCTGCGACAGCGGCGGGTCGAACCCGGCGATCGGCAACCCCACCGGCTGCAACAACCCGGTTGGCACCAATCCGGTGCCGGCGTGCGCCGTCCCGGTCCACATCAGCGGGACCATGTTCGCGATGAAAGGCCCCACCTACGTCGTGGGGACGAACACGAATCAGGTGGCGTCGGCGTTCATCAACATCTGCTGGGACTTCGCGGCGGGCGCCAACGTCCCGTGTGACGCGAACTCGGTCAACGCCAACAACGGCGGCTCCGGCGTCTATGCATCGACCTTCACGCCGACGGAGCCCACGCCCAAGCCGACCAAGCCCGTGCTCACCTCTGCCATGGAGGACAACCTCTGGGCGACCGCGTCGCCCGGGCCGAAGAACGGCTGCGGCGCCGGCTCGACCGGCACACCCCCGGCGAACCTGTTCGACAGCAACGCAGGATCGACCGCGGCACCGGACACGAGCCTCGGGTCGCGCGATTTCGTCACCCTGCTTGGAGCAACAGCATTCGACTGCGTCACGTCGACCGGCGAGCTGAAGTGGACGCCCGGTTCGCTCGGCATCCTCAAGGTCGCAGGCACGGTCTTCATCGACGCCAGCCTCACGATGAGCGGCGCCGACTACATCAAGTGGGACCCGGCGAGCAACGGCAGCCTCTACGTGGATGGGACGATCACGTTCCTGAACGGCTCCTTCATCTGCGCGATCGCCTCGGGCTCCACGTGTAACCCGACTGGTGACGGCTGGACTCCCTCAGCGGGGCCGTTCGTCTTCGTCGCGGCCTACAACCGGGCCAACGCACGCTTCGGCTTCGACTTCCCGCAGCCCGGCAACGGCAAGTTCGAGGGTGACGCGTATGCGAACGGCGGTTTCCAGCTGAACGCCGGCGCGTCGTTCGCCGGGGCGATCTTCGCGGACTTCGGTGACGTGGAAGGTGCAGGCGCCTTCGGGGTCAGCAGTTCTCCACCTCAAGGCTCGCTGGGAAGCCAGTCGACGACGACTGGGTGGGCGGTCGCGCCACGGACGTGGCGTCAGTGCCCGCTCTCCGGATGCTCCTGACCATGCGTGCTCGGCTCGTTCGGGCTTGCTCCGAGCAGGGAATCGGGCTGATCGAACTCCTGATCGCGCTGACGATCCTCGTGATCGGCGTCGCTGCGACCTTGAGCGTGTTCTCGAGCTCGATCATCGGCCTTCGCCATACGGGCCAGGAAGGAACCGCCGTCAGCCTCGCCGACCGGCAGCTCGAGACCTTCCGGTCGATGCCGTTCAACTGCATCCCGGTCGCGGCCACCTTCCCGCCTGTGTCCCCCCCCGCCGGCTGCCTGACCCCGAGCGGCTTCCCCAATCCGTATCTCGCAACGCAGGTCACCTCGGCCGCCGAATCGCCCGATCACCGGATCTACACGGTGACGACCGCCGTCTCGAACGTCGCCGGTAGCACCACCGAGATCTCCGTCACGGTCGCGCTCAACTCGGGCGGGCCGATTCTCGCGAAAGAGACGAGCGACTTCTCGAGCGCGGGCACCTCAGCCGGCGGCTGAGCCGTCCGAACGCGAACAGGTCGGCAAAAGCCCGCGCGAACGAGCTTCCTGCGCGAAGAGCGGTCAAGCTCGGTTCGGCGGTTGCCGATGACCACTCTGCGTCGGCGCGCAGGCGCGGCCGACCGACCGGCGAACACACCATGGAGACGATGTTGAAGCTCGAGACCCTGCCTGCCCCAACCCTTCTCGCCGCACGCGAGGCGGTCGCTGCCCGCTTGCTCGCACGGCCGACAGTGGTGCTCGCCTCGTTGATCGCTCTTTCGACCGTGACGCGCACGGTGGTCGCCTGGCTGCACCAGACACCGCGTTACTTTCCCGACGAGTACATCTACGCCGCGCTCGGTCGGTCGCTCGCGCACGGCCACTACGAGATCCGGGGGCATCTCGCGCACTTCCCGGCGATCCTCGAGCCACTCGTCGCCGCCCCGATCTGGCGATTCTTCTCGACCGGGACGGCGTATCAACTCGTGCAGGCCCAGAACGCGCTAGCCGCGTCGCTCGTCGCGATTCCGATCTTCGGGCTCGGCCGGTGGCTGGGGCTCTCTCGTGGCTACAGCTATCTGTGCGCCGCGTACGGGCTCGTGATCCCCGAGCTCGCCCTGGCCTCGAACAATATCGCCGACCTCGTCGCCTACCCGCTCGTCCTCGCGGCGCTCGCAATGGGGGTGCGCGCGCTCGACGCGCCCTCGCCCAAACGACAACTTGGATTCCTCGCCTTCGCGACGCTCGCCACACTCGCACGGACGCAATACTTCGTGCTCGTCCCGGCGTACATCCTCGCGGCGCTGCTCCTCGAGCGCGGGCGGATGTTCCGCCGCCACAAGGTGGCGGCGTTCGCACTGATTCCCGTGTCGATCGCGATCGCCGTCGCAGTCCTCGGCTTCTACTCCGGCGTCCTCTCGACGACGCACCTCAATGGGCAGTTCTTCCACTGGTTGGGCCTGCAGTCGTTCTTGCTGACCGTCGAGGCAGGGGTGGCGATCGTGCCCGGCGCCGTGATCGCGCTCGTCCGACCGGCGCATCGCCGCGAAGCCGTCTTCGCGCTCTTCGGCGGAGCGTTCATCGTTTTCCTGTTCTGCGAGTCCGCCGTTTACGCAGCGAACTCGGATCACTTCAAGGAGCGCTACCTCTTCGCGCTGATGCCGCTCGTCCCGCTGGCCTACGGCCTCTACCTGAAGCGCGGCCGGCCGCATCGTTACGCCGTCGTCGCGTTGGCCCTCGCAATTGTCGTCGCCGTCTCGCGCCTGCCGCTCTCCGCCTACGCGATCTCGACGCTGCGCACTGACTCGGAGCTGCTGTACGGCGTCAGCTGGCTCGAGCGCGAGCTCGGCTACGGCACTGCAGCCCTCGTGATTGCGCTGCTCGCGACCGCGGGCGGGGCATGCGCCGTCTGGATCGCGTTCAAGGGCGACCGGATGTTCGCCCTGACGGCAGCGATCCTGGTCGCGCTCGCAGCAACGATCGGCGCCGTGAAGGTCGACCTTGGCTACACGCGCACGGCGCGCGCGCTGCTGCCGTCGAACCTCACCTGGATCGACGCAGCGAGCAAGGGGCCGGTCACAGTGGTCGCAACTCCGTACTCGTCGCGAGCCTTCGTGTTCTTCGCCCTCTACTGGAATACGTCGATCACGCGCGAGGTCGCGCTCGACCGTGCCGTGCCGAGCGACAACTTCTCTGCGCCCGACCTCAGGATCGGGCGCGACGGGCGAATGCTCAACACGACTGGCGACTTGCTGATCGACCGGACCGTGGCGTCGGCGTCGTTCTGGAACGCGTCGGTGATCGCACACGAGACCGGTCTGACGCTGTGGCACCCACATGGAGCTCCCCGGATCCAAACGCTCGTCGTCGGGCAGTACGCCGACGATTGGTTGAACGAATCGGCACGGATCCGTGCCTGGCCACGGCATTCGCAGCCGAAGGAACGGGGTGCAGCAGTCGCGTTTACGCTCTCGCTCCCGCGCGATTGGCCGAGGACCGCGCACATGAAGATTGGAGAAGCAGCCTTCGCCATCAACCCGGGATCGAGGCGCGAGATCGTCTGCTGGAACGCAGCCGGGCCGCTCGACATACTCTCCACGTCGCGAGATGTGCTGCTCGATGGTGCCAACCGACCACTGACGGTGCAGCTCCGGAAGCTCGCGCAAACAGCCACGCCCGCAGGCCGCGCGGGCGAAAGCTGCGCCGCCACTCCTCTGCGTCGAGGCTCGTCGCTCAGGCGCCAAGCCGCGACAGGGCAGAAAGCATCCGCAGCGGCACGCGCGCCGCACCGCGCGCTTCTCCAGGCGCACTGAGCTCACCCAGGAGGAGTGGTTCGATCGAGCGCCAGAGAAGCTCGGTTCGCGCGATGCGCCACGCGAGACGAGGCCACCGATCAAGCGCCTGCTTCAGCTTCCACGAAGCCCGGTGCAGCGGGCCGAGCGCTTCGTCGACGGCCGAGCCGTACGGGCTGAGCGACGCTGCGCGACCGGCGAGAAGATCGCCGATCGCGACCGCGGCGAGCGAGGCCGAGACGAAGCACTCATACATTCCGTCGCCCGAGACCGGATCGATCAGGCCTGCTGCATCGCCCACGAGCAGAGCCCGCTCCGAGGCAATCGACGTGCCGGGTCGCCGAAGCGGCAGGCGGTGCCCGCGCAGCTGCTCGAGCTCGTCGAGCCGAAGACCGTGTGCTTCGCAGGTACGCGCGAGGTGCTCGCGCAGGCGCGGCCCTTCTTCCTTCCACCCACCAACGCCGACGTTGACGTGATTGCCCTTCGGGAAGACCCAGCCGTAGCCGCCCGGGATGTCGGCGAGCTCGACGACGGCGCGCCTCCGGTAGCGGTCGCGCGAAACCCGGGTGTACGGAACGTTGCCTTCGAGAGCGACACCATGAACGATGCCCTCGCCGAGACCGAGCGCACGGGCGGTCGTCCCGTTGGCGCCGTCCGCGCCGACGACGACATCAGCGTCGATCGGCGTGCCGTCGATGCGGATCGCATTCCCGAGCGAGACCTGCGCGCCTTCGCGAACCTCCACACCCTCGGCCCGTGCCGCGTCGAGGAGAAACGCGTCGAGGCGCCTGCGCTGCGTCATGTAGATGACGGGCGCGCGCGCCGAGCGCTCGACCTGGTTGCCGTAGCGAAATCGCAGTTCGACGCGATCGACCTCTTCCTCGACCACCGGGGTCGGGTCGACCGGGCAGCGGTGAAACGCCCGCGCCGTCAGTCCCCCGCCGCACGGCTTGTCGCGCGGGAACGTGGCGCGGTCCGCGAGCAGGACGGATGCGCCCGCCCGGGCGAGCTCGTGGGCGGTTGCAGAGCCGGCAGGCCCGCCGCCCACGACGAGCACGTCGAAGCGTTGCACGGTCTAAAGCTACAATCCGGCGCGCGTCAAGGGGGTGTGCCCGAGCGGCCAAAGGGAACGGGCTGTAAACCCGTCGGCTCAGCCTACGGAGGTTCGAATCCTCCCGCCCCCATCGGGACAGTTCCAATCGGGACAGTTCCAATCGGGATCGTCTGTCGCCGAGGATCCTCGGCAGTCGATGGATCGAGGAGAGTCGCCGCGCTCCTCGAAACCGGGCGAACGCTCATTCCTCGGCACCTATCCTCCGCGTGACGGCCGTCACGGCTTCCCGTCGCCCGGGCGCGTTGCCTGGGATCCCGGCTCACACGCGCAAGCGCGACGACATCCAGGGGCTGCGTGCGGCAGCCGTCCTCCTCGTCGTGCTCTTCCATGCGGGCTTGCCGATTCACGGCGGCTTCCTCGGAGTCGACATGTTCTTCGTCATCTCTGGCTTCGTGATCGCAAGCACGCTTCTGCGCGAGCTCGGGAAGGACTCGACCGTCGACCTGGCCCGGTTCTACGTCCGGCGCGCGAAGCGCTTGCTGCCTGCACTCGCGGTGATGCTTACGACGGTCCTCGTCGCATCGGTCGCACTCGCGCCGGCAGGCATCGGGCACGAGGCGTCGCTGACGGGCCTCTTCGCCCCGTTCTTCGGCTCCAACATCTACCTGACGTTCCTTCCGACCGGCTACTTCGCCGTCGACCAGCAGTTGAATCCGTTGCTCCATACATGGACGCTCGGGGTGGAGGAGCAGTTCTATCTCGTCTTTCCGCTCCTGCTCGTCGGGGCATGGCTGCGAGCCACGACGGCGGGGAAGCCGCGGGCGGCACCGAGGTTTGCCGCAACGTCGATCGCCGCGTTGAGCGCAGCCTCACTGCTCGTCTCGCTGCTCTGGTGGCACGGCTTCGAGCTCGGCTGGGCCAACAACCCGACGCAGCTCGCCTACTACAGCTCACTGGCACGGGGCTGGGAGTTCGGCCTCGGCGCGCTGCTCGCGCTCGGCGGTTCGCTCGCCATGCGCATTCCATGCCGCGCCGCGTCCGCGCTCGGACTTCTCGGCGCGGGCGGCGTCGCTGCAGCCGCAGGCGGCCTTCTGAACGCGAGCGGCGACGGCCCCTCGATTGCAGCGATCGTCCTTGCCTGCGTCAGCACCGCCGCGGTGATCGTCGCCGGCCAGGCATCACGCGGAGTCGTCTCGCGACTGCTCGGGAGCCGAGCTCTGGTCGCAGTCGGCGACCGGTCGTACAGCATCTATCTGTGGCACTGGCCGCTCATCGTCTTTGCCCGGGCAACATTCCCCGGCGTCGGGTCGGCGCCGGCAATCGCGGCCGCGCTCTCCCTCGTTCCCGCGTGGCTCTCCTACCGATACGTCGAGAACCCGATCCGGTTTGCGCCGGCCATTCGCGGACGCCGGGCGCTCGCCGTTGCGCTCGCAGCGGTTGCATTTCCGACCGCTGCGGCTGCCGCGGTGATCTGGGTGGAGAGTGCCCTGCCAGATCTGACCTACCCGGCCGAACTTCATGCCGACCGTGCGCGCGGCTGTGACATTCCGGCGCCCTTCGGCGCTCCCGGCCGGCCCCGGTGTGTCTGGCCGGCACGGAAGCCGCGCGGCGTCATCGTCCTGATCGGGGACTCGAACGCGGGCCATTTCACCGAGCCGGTGGTCACGGCGGGAAACCGGGCTGGCTTCACCGTGAAGGTTGCGACGCTCCACGGCTGCCCGTTCGTTCAGCTTCGCGTCAGCTGGCGACTCGATGCAGGTTGCCCCGCCTTCGATCGGAAATCGTTGCCGGCCCTTGTTCGCGAGCATCCGAGCCTGGTCTTCATCGCGGGCCGCGACAACGAGTACATCGACGGGTCACGGGCTGCCCTCGGTTCGCTGACTGGTGGCCGGGTCACGCACAACTCGGCACGGAAAGCGCGACTCTGGAGTGCGGGGCTCCGCAGCGAGATCGCGACTCTGAATCGCGCCGGAATTCCCGTCGTCGTGGTTCGACCGATTCCCGGGCTCACGATCAACGAGCAGTCGTGCGCGCCGTTGCTGCTCTGGACGGGCCGCTGCCGGAGCCGTGTGTCTCGCGCACACGTCGACCAGCAACTTCGGCGTGCGGTCGAGTCCGAAGACCGCGCAGTCGGCGGCCTACCCGCGGCGTGGACCCTCGACCTCGAAAACGAGCTCTGCTCTGTGACATCGTGTGATGCCCGGAGCCTGCCAGGGGGAGCACGCGCCTACGTGGACAGCGAGCATCTGAGCGTCGCGGGGGCGATGACGCTCGTCCCGCGCTTCTCTTCCGCAATCGCCGCGCACGCGCGCGGCGGCACGTCACCGCGGCGGTAAGGATGTTCCGGACGGAGGTGCGCAGGCTTGCAACACTGCGAGCGTGAACGACAGGGCGCTTTCGGAGTTGCGCGACCTGGCCCGGCGCGACGCCGAGCTCGGCGCCGAATCGGCGCGCCTGCGGCAGCGCGACCTCGACGTGAGCGACATCCGGGCGCGGGCCGAGGCGATCGACGCCTTCTTCGCGACGTATTCGCTGACCGATGAGGCCCGGCGGGCAACCGTTGCCGTTGCGCGTGAGGAGCTCGCGCGGCGGAACGCCGAGCTCGAGAGCGCATCGGCGGCGCTTGCGCGCTCGCGTGACGAGGACGCGCGCATCCACGCGCAACACTCGGTGGATCGCGCGCGTGACCACATCGCTGTGGCGGAGGCGAGCATGCGGCGCGCGGAAGCCGACGTCACGTCGCTCGAGCAGAAGGCTTCTGCACTGCCCGACGAGCTCGCGGAGCTCGAGCGTCGGGCGAACGCACAGGTGACGGGGGCGCGCGGGCTGATCGACTGGGCATCCCGCGAGCACGCCGACCTCTTCGTCGCCGCAGGGCAGGTGGACGCTCGGCGCGAGCGCGTGATCCGCGAAGCGCACGAGATCGCGTCGATGCTCCTCGGTGACCCGACGCACGGCGCGACGGTCGCTCAGGCGCTGGAGCGTGTCGAGGCGCGCCTGACGGCTCACTGAAGGTCGGCGCCCGGCCAGGTGTCCGAGAGCAGATACCCCTCGGGGAACGGGTCGTCCGCGTCGAGGTAGAGCTGGTTGACCCCCGTGATCCACGCGCTCCCACGAATCGCGGGGATGATCGCGGGGCGGCCGCCGACGCTCGTCTCCGACACGATCCGTCCTTCGAAGGTCGAGCCGATCGGCGACGCGTGCGTCATCGCGTCGCCAACGCCCATCAGCCCGCGCGCGTGCAGTGTGGCCATCCGTGCGGAGAGCCCGGTGCCGGTCGCCGAGCGGTCGAGCCGTCCCGGTGCGACGACCACGGCGTTCTTCGTCACCGTGCCGATCCCACGCCAGGGCTCGGCGATCTGGACGATCGAGACCCCGGTGATGCCGGCACTCTCCGGATGAACGCACGGAAGCTGGTCGCGCGCCGCGACCCGAATCGCTTCGCCGGCATCGCAGAGATCACGCGCCTCACTCGGCTCGATCGCGAAACCAAGCGCGCGGGCGTCGGCGATCGCGTACCACATGCCGCCGAACGCAACGTCGACGCCGATCGTGCCGAGGCCCTCGACGTCGAGCGGCGCGTCGAGGCGGTCGATGAAGCACGGAACGTTCGTCAGCTCGACGCTTTCGACGCGACCGTTGCGGCAACGGGCAGTCACCTCGACGAGTCCCGCGGGTGCCTCGAGCCGGAGTGTCGTCTCCGGCTCGCGCAGCTCGATTATCCCGGTCTCGAGCAGAACGGTCGCGACGCACATCGTGTTCGACCCCGACATGGCGGGGTACTCGGTCGGCTCCATGATGATGTACCCGGCGTCGCAGTCGTCGCGAGTCGCCGGAACGATCAAGTTCGCGTGCGTCGCAACTGACCCGCGTGGCTCGCGCAGGAGAAAGCGCCGCAGCGAGTCGTCGGCGCGAAGCGACTGCATCTGGTCAAAGACGGTCGCGCCCGCAGGCGGCTCGACACCCGCGACGACGACGTTCCCGACCTCGCCGCCGGCATGGCAGCCGACGACCGTGATCGTGCGCCGCTCGCCCATCTCGGCCGACGATCATACGGCGGCGCCGGGTTCAGCCGGTCGCGCTCACGGACTGGTCGAAGCTCGAAGCATTCTGGGCGAGAATCGGCCTCGTCACCTTGCTCGGATCCCGCACGACGACCCACACCTGCTTGGTCTGGCGCCCGCTCGTCGAGAGCGATGCGATGTACGTGTCGATCCGGTAGGGGCGATGATCAGGGCTCGAGCCCGCACTCACGAGCTGAACGGGTCTGCACTCGACCGGAACCGGATTCGTAGGGCTGCAGAGGGAAGGCGTCCCGGCGGCGAGGCCGACGACCTGCTGAGCCTGGGCGGTTGTGATCGCGTTACCCGTGACCATGCCCGCGGCCGTGAAGTACGGGTCGGTGTTCCCCGGCGCCTTGAGGCTCGAGTCCGAGCTCGCGATCCCGCATGCGGCAACGGTGCTCGTGCTGTTGTAGAGCGCGTTGATGCAGCCCGAGTCGAGCCGGATGTTGTTGAAGCCCAACGTGCGATACACCTCGAGCTGCTTCTCGGCAAGGGTGAAAGCGGTCCCGCGCTGCGAGGCGCGCTGAACGGCGAGCGCGCCGCCGACGAGGATGCTCAGGAGCGCGCCGACCGCAATCGCGAGCATGGTCAGCGCCGCGATCAGCTCGATCAGGCCCTGGCCGTCGTCAGACCCAGCCCTCGGAAAGCGAATGTGCACGACGCTCCTCCCTACTTCAACTGCGACCAGGCGCCGGCCCCGTACGACCATTGCGTGGGCAGCCCGGTGGTCACCGTCGACGGAACGAACGCGGCTGGGTTACCGTTGATCGCACCGTCGTCTGCGGTGATGCGTCCGTGGATCTCCCCGTTTCCGCTGATCACGACGCCCCCGACGGCGTAGACGCTCACGTCGTACTCGCCGTTCCCGGCGTCGAATGCGACGCTCGTCGGCGAGCCGCCCTGGTTCACGACGGCGAGCGTGACCATCGCCGTGCCGCCGTCCGACCATCTCTTGTTCTGCCCGCCCATGACATTGCCGTTGACGTACATCGTCCCGGTGCCCCGGATATTCAGGTCCTGCGTCGCGTCGATCGATCCGTCGACGAACACGGCCCCGTTAACGGTCAACGTCTTGGTGCTCGACACATAGCTCATCCGCCCGAGATAGTTCCCGTTGACGTCGTTCTCGGTGCAGTCGTAGTTGGCGCCGATGATGTAGGACGACACATTCCCCGGCAGGGTCAGCGACCGACCGGCGGCAATGGGATCGAAGCGGGGCTTTCCCGAGGCGGTGCAATTCGTTCCGACCAAGTTCGCCCAGTTCACCTGGTTGTAGAGCTCGTCGGGATAGATGACGGGCTTCGTCACGACGGTCGTCCCCGTCGGACAGGTCGGCGCGCAGTTGTCCGCGTAGACGTTCGTGCTGCTCGAGCAAAGGTGCGCAGCGTCCGGGCACCCACCGCGGATCACGGCGCTCAGGACTTTGTCCGTGGGGATGCCGATCGACGCACCACCGCTCGGGTCGAAGGTCCCGCCGATGTACACGCTGATCCGGTTGTTCGGATCGAGATTCAGGATCTTCGCATTGGTCCCGTTGGCGTCATAGTCGCCGGAGAAATACACCGCGTAGGTCAAGGCGCCCGGGGTTCCCGCAGTCAAGACCGACCGCAGTTGCCGTGTCACACCCGTCTTCGAGGTGGCAGTTGCGGTCACGACCCACTTGCTCGGGACGTTGCCCGACCTGAAGGTCTTCTTCGCAGTCCAGGTGGCCTGTAGCCCGTCGAGCGGCACGAGGCCCGAGAGGTTTCCTCCTGGCTGCGCTCCGTCCGGTCTCGTGTCTGCGAAATCTTTGACGGCGACGTTCGAGACGCCTTCGTTCAGGCCGGCCTCGGCGACATACAGGGCTCGATTCGACTGCTGGTCACGCCCGAACGCCTTCTCGTTCGACGTCGTCAGCTCGACGATCGCGGCGACGGAGATCGACAGCGCAGACAGAACGACGAGAGTGAGCACGAGCGCCTGGCCGGGCTCATCCCGGCCGTTCCAAGCGCCTCTCTGCAAAAAGGACCGCGCGATCAAACCGGAACCCCCATCCCCCTGTCGGCCAGCGCGCTGAGCATAACCCGCTGCACCTCGACGATTCCGCTACGAAAGTCTAGTCTTCCGTCGAGAACGTCGACTGCGACTGGAACTCAATCCTCGCCGCGCTACGTTGAGGCGCGATGACCGGCAAGCAACACGACCGTGGGTGTTCCGGCGAAGCGGGGTACACGCTCGTCGAGTTGCTCGTCGTGATTTCGATTCTGCTCGTCGTCCTTTCTGCGGTCGTCGTTACCTTCGTCAGTGCAACGAACGCGGAGGTTGATCAAACGGCTCGCGCCGCGACACAGCAGGACGCGCGTACAGCGCTCGATCAGATGCGTCGGGACATTCATTGCGCCTCGTTCGCGTACCGCTCGGTCGGTAGCGACAAGCTCACGCTCAACGAGAACCAGAATCCCTGTCCGATCGTGACGTCGACAGGGTGGGTGACGTGGTGCACGACGCAAGTGACAACGCCCGACGGATCTCTGAGATACGCGCTTCGCCGCAGCATCGGCGCAAACGCGGCGACACCACCGAGCGGCCCGTGCGATGCGAACGCTCTCCGCCGAGCGGACTACCTGACGAGCGCGGCAGCGTGGCCGACACTCACCTGCGTCGCCGGGAGCGGTCGCTTCCCAACCGTCTCCGTCGACCTGCGAATCAACGAAGCCCCGATCAAGCACCCCGGCCGAAGCTACCGCCTGACCGATTCAATCGCGCTTCGAAACGCTGCTCCCTGCTAGGGGCCAACGCTGCGGCAAGCGCCGGCGAGGCCCGATTTGACTGTCAGGTTCGCGCTAACCTTCCTGCGCTTGCCCTCTTAGCTCAGTTGGTAGAGCACCTCCATGGTAAGGAGGGGGTCGACGGTTCGAGTCCGTCAGAGGGCTTCACGAAATAGCCTGCAAAACGTTGGCCTTCATTTAAGACTACATCGTCGTGCGCCAACTGAGGTCCGGGCTTGGGGACAGGTTTTGGGGACAGCTGCTCGGTTTTGAGCATCGCGAGGACGAGGCATTGGAGTAGGAGACCGCCCGAACCACATGTCGGGTCGTAGACGTGCGCGCCGTCTACCGGTTCGAGGAGGCCAGCGGCCAGCTTCCCCTCCGGCCGATTTCCGCTCGGAACGGCTCTACGACTTCGCGAATCGCGGGCCGAAGAGTTCTTGCCAGGCATCGAGAGCGGCGCCGGTGCGGCCTTTCTGTTCGAGCTGCAAAGCCTCGGTGCTCGCTGACTCAGCGTCACGAAGGGCCTGCTTTGCCTGGCTCCGCTCCCAGGGGTTCTCATCAAGGCGGGCTGTCACCGGTGGCCCGAGGTGGGCCGGCTCTGGCCACTCGTCATCGATGCTCGCTGCCGCGGAGGCGAAGAACTGCCGTAGCTCGCGAGGATAGGAACTGCCCCACGGCGCCGACAGGAGCTCGAGAGCCATCACCTCGAGCAGGAATGATGGCTTGACCGGCTTATCGTTGTGATCGTTCCACTTCTTGATCATCTTCACCGTCGGCTTCCACCTCTTGTCGAACGCCTCGTTGGCCTCCGTCGCCTTCTCGGCGTGGATGCGCGGATTGCTCTCGATCCAGTCGTTCTGTCGCCGGTCTGGGATCTTGTATCCGCCGTTCGCAGCGAAGGCCGGGACGATGTCGAAGCTCGTGACCTGCTCGTCGAACGTGGCGACGTCGCCGAAGTCGATCTTGACGGCGCGGTTTCCTTGGCTGACGCGGCCGAGATAGTGCGGCGTGAGGATCTCGCTCAGACGATCGAGGATCGCACCGGGCTGCTTGTCCAGATAGTCGGACTCGGAGTCCTTGAGCACGACGAAGATGTCGACGTCCTTCAGCGGCCTCGTCTTGGTGTTACGGCCGTAGGAGCCGGTCAGGAAGTCGGTCTCGACGGCGAGCCCTGCGCGGACCTGCTCGCGGATCTTCTGTTGGTGCTTGCTCGCATCTTGCTGTTCACTCGCAGAAATCTTGAGCCGGCTGCGGAACTTCTCGAAGGCTTCGGGGACGGTCAGCATCGCATCACTTCCAGTAAGAGAGGCCCGCTCCCATCGAGCCACCGCCGACTGCCGTGCCGACGGAGTGGCGGCGTAGACCGTCCGTCGCACGCATCGTCGTGTCCGACCAGCCCGCCACCGCCGGCGCGCCCGAAGCCGTGTCAGCGACGATCCGGTAGTCACAGCTCGAGGGGTACGAGCCGTTCTTGCGAATCGCCCAGGCGACCGTGTCGGGATCGAGCCAGAGGTCGCCGTCGCCGCTGCCGTAGTAGTTGTAGTCGATCGTAAAGTCGAAGCGGCCGACCAGGCGATCTGGGTCCTTTGGATCCCAGACCTCGAGGACGAGTTCCTCGAGGTGGCGCGAGTTGACCCAGGCGGTGATGCCGTTGTCGAGAACATGCCACTGCTGCGTGAGCTTCGTCGTATCGAGCCCGCAACCGGCGACGACCTTCTTGAGGCCGCGCAACATATTCGTCGCGACGTGGGTCGCGGAGTACGTGGCGGTGCTGACGCTGACGGCAGTCACGGCCGTTCAAGCTCCTCGAGATCGAGGACCAACACCGGCCGGCCCCCCGAGCCTACGGCGGCCCGCTCGGCTACCGCGGTGTCGGCGATGTCGCGGATCTCGACGTGAGCACAGGCGGCGACGGCAATGCGGGCAACCTCAACGTCGGCACCTTCAGCGGGAAGCGTCAGCGTCCACGAGTCGCCGGCCGTGGGATCGAAGGCGAGGTCCGACTCGTCGTCGATGTCGTGCTCGACCGCGTCCGTCCCGTGCACGGTGTAGACGCGCGCCAGCGGACCGCCACCCGAGACAGTGATCGGCGTCGACTTCGCATACTCCTCGGCGATCAGCATCGAGGCCGCCGCGGTGATCGACTCCAGTTCGGTGCGCGCTTCGGACTGCGCCGACGTCACGAGCTCGACGATCCGCTGCCAGCTCTCGACGGAAGTCCGCCGCGGCACCGATGCGATTCGACGCACGACGACAGTCACCGTTGATTGACCTCCGCTGCTGCGACGGCCGCCATCAGGTCGGCGCCTGTGAGTTCGTTGGGGTCGGTCTGGGCTTCGGCGCGCATCGCGCAGGCCGTCGCCACGAGCTTCCGCAGTCTGCGTCCGTCGAGCCCCTCGGCGGCTTCCGCCGCCTGCTGCATCGACCCGTCGTCGAGGACTCGTTGCACACCAGGGAACTTCTCGGCGACGGCCTCGACAGTGCCGCGCAGGATCTGCTCTCGGGCGACGACATCCGGAAGCGGGAACGTGTAGACGACATCAGCGCGCGAGGTGAACGCCACGTCGACCACGTCGGGCACGTTGCTCGTCGCGATGAAGAGGAGGTTCGGGTAGTCGCGGGCCAGGCGATCGACGCTCGTCAGCACGGCGTCGACGGAGCGATGCACATCGATCGGGTTGGCTTCGAGCGAGAGCTTGCCGCGGTCGGCCGCGATCGCCTCGACCTCGTCGAGCAGGACGATCGTCGGGCCGTGCATCGCTGCTTCGGCGATGGACTCACTGAACAACTGCTCGACCGCCTTCTGGCTGCGTCCGTGCGAAGAGCTCATCAGGCTGTGAGGATCGACCTCGATGTAGAGGAATGAGCCGAGCGACTTCGCCGTCGCGGCGATGCGGTTCGCCAGTCCGCGAGCCAAGGTCGTCTTCCCGGTGCCTGGGGGTCCGAGCAGGAGGGTGATGCCGTGCAGGGGCATCGCCTCGAACGGGATGCCGGCGGCGCGCAACCTCAGGGTCGCAACAGACTGCCGCGCGAGCCTGTGCTTGGCGTCTTCCGGCAGGATGATCGCGTCCCAGGCCACGGCGAAGTCCGGGGCGGGAAGCGCCCGCGAGCTGGTAACGCCGATGCCCTCGACGAGCTGGCGGACGGCACTCATGTAACTACGTCCCTCTCGCGCGTGCCGATCGGAGCACCTTCGAGCGGACGCGCGTACTCGCGCAAGTCGATCCCCATCGGGCTACCGATCACCTGGAGTTGGTGGAAAAGTCGAAGCAAGAAGAAGGTGAGCGCGCCTTCCTCTCCACTGTCCTCGAGCCGGGGCCGCCCGGTCTCGTCGTAGACCGCCTCGAAGGCGCCGTCCTTCGGGGCGCAACCGAGCTGCAGCTGTGAATCGACGGCATCGGTGGTGAGGGCGGCCTCGAGCTTGTCCCCGAAGGGCGGAGACCAGTCGCTCTGGACAGCCAACACGCCCGCAATGATCGGGAACGGACCTCTTGGCCCCTTCTCCACGCCTCGGTCGACGACCGGCCTGTCCGTCCTGTGAAGCCGCCGCACGGAACGCGCCTTCTTCGCCGCGTACTGGATCACCCCGCGGTCGAGCTTCGGCCGTACCTCGAAGACCGCGAACACGCTTTCAGCCGGGATATAGCGGTGGCCGTCCTCCTCGAACAGCAACGGGCAGAAGTGCTGATCGTGGATCACGAGGTCGATCTGTTCGCTTGTATCGCCGTGTGCGTCGAGCACGAACGCCTTCGAGACCTGATACCGGCCTGGCAGGAACTTGCCGAGCAGCCGAACCCACGCGCCCTCGCCAAGATCGCCTTTCGGCGTTGCGTGGTCGAACAACTCACGGGCTCCGAGCTCGGTCAGCAGACCCTGTTCGTGGTGGAGCAGGATTTTGCGTAGGTCGACCTTCTTCGCCTTGTCGTCATCGAACATACGTTCCTATCGTAGCCTCGGCCCCGGCGTCGGCGCGCCCTTCTCGACATTCGGACGTAGGTGCGTCTAGGTACGTGTAGCAACCGGCCCGGACGCCGCACGGCTCGTCGGCCTCAGCCGGCGAACCGAAAGGTCGCGGCATAGCCGCGGCCAGGCCCGAGATCGTCGTAGAGCTGGGTCGCAGGCATGCGGTTCCACACGTGGCCGAGGAGCAGCGAGAGGCCGAGCGGCCCGGCGGCGAAGAGATGGAGCGGCGGCTCGAAACCGCCTACCTCGCGGCGGATCTCATCAAGGAGCGCCTGCGCCAGCCCACGCGCCTCGTCAGGGCTCTCGATCGCGTTGCGGCCGACACCGCGCGCCGAGCGCAGGTTGACCAGCTTCGCCACCGGGATCTTCTCCTGCTCGAGGTAGGTGATGACGTCCGCGCTGATGTCGACGGCGATGCTGATCGCAATGGCGATCTCGTCACCCTGCCCCACCTCGTGTTCGCTCCGCTCGAGCGTGACTTCGGCAGGGTCGCCCGAGGACGACCACTCACGGTCACGCTGGCGAACCGCGACGGTGAAGCCACCGACGTCCGGCATCTCGACGCCAATCGCCATCGCCGTCGACAGGCGCATCGCCCCGGTGACGGCTACGTCACGGTGACCTTGTTCCCTGATCTGACCGACGGCCTCGCGCAGCTGCGGACGCAAGACGTCGTTCCACCCATTCGGGTCACGCAGCTGTCGCCGCGCCGCCGGTTCGTCGCCCTCGAACAGCTCGACCCAGTCGACCGCTGCCGTAGACAACTCCGGCAGTGGATCGTGCGCAATCTGTTGCACAAGAAGTGTCGCGCGTGACTGGCCGCGCTCGAGGCGCTTGTCGGCGATGATCTCGTCAAGGGCCGCGGCGTCGAGGCGACGAACCCCCTCCCGCACCAGTCGGCGGATCTCGCCCATGCCGACGTCGACGGCGTCGACATCGTCGAGCAGGCCGACTGCCCCCATGAGCCAACAGCAGTGCTCTCTGAGTTCCTCGAATGAGCTGCGCCCGGCGCGGATCTCAAGGTGGTCAAGCATCTCGAACAACTCGTCCTCGCCGATCTCAACGTGCTCTGCCCATTCCCGCCGCACGCGCCCCGACTCGGAGCCAGGCGCCGCTAGCGGAAGCCGCGGTACGAGCTTGTGTGTCCGACCGTCAACGTGGATGAGGATCGGATCGCCGTCGACCGGCCAGCGGTTGGTCTCGAGGACCATCTCTGGTCGGCTACCGTCCTTCGTGAGCTTCACGAAGCTGTCGTGGAACCGTTGTAACGGACTCCGCCGCGCATCGCCAGGATCGGTGAACCAGTCGTGGCTCAGCGGCTCGCGTTGCGCCATGACGAACTTCACCTGGTGGTAGAGCGCTGGTCCGTCCTGACGATGCACGACAACGTCGTCAACGTTGTGGTTGCCACCGACCTCGATCTCGACATGCGTCACCCCCTCAACCTCGCGGCGCAGCCTGAGCGCCTGCAGCCAGGTGAAGAGATGTTGGTAGTCATCGCCAGCGATACGCGCGCCACTCGGGCTCGGTAGTCCGTGATCACTCATCGGGCACATCCTCAGGCGGATCTTCGAGGACAATCTCCAGTCGTTCCACATGCGGTAGTAGCAGTGCCGGCAGGATCGCGCGAGGTTCGATCAGCCACGCTGCGGCACGCGGTTTCGTCCAACCGTGAGCACCCGGCCCGACGATCACGGCGACGAAGCTGTCAAAGCCCAGCTCCGTATCGCGGAGGAACCCGCGGTAGGTCCGGAGATCCTTGCGGCTCGGAGCGAGGTGGCCGTGCGGGTGTGTGTGCCACTCGCCAATCCAACGCGATGTCGTTCGCGCAAACGCCTGGTCGGCGAGCTGTTGCGCATGCTCGAGGTCGCGCCGGAAGAAGTCGGGCCGTCGCTCCGCCCGAGGGCCTGGGTCGCCGGCCTCCATCACCAGGGCCTCCATTGCGAGGTCGGCGTCGAAGCCGAGGAGGATGCCCCCGGTTTCGCGACCGTCGCTCGAGGCTGGCGCTTCGCGGACGATCGTCGCCAACGCGCCTTGACTGAGGCGTACCCGGCCGTTTACGACGCGACTCCGCAGCTCGGGCAGTCACCCTTGGGATTGCCGAGCGGATGCCACGAGATCTCCAGCGCGCGCTCCACCTCGAACGGCGCTTCCGGCTCGCGGTCGAGTTGGGGGCGGAGCCCGAGAACGGCGTGCTCGCCGGGAAGACGTTCTCGCAGGTACCCCGCAGCCACGAGGAGCGTCGACACGAGTGCACGCGCTGCGAACTTTCCGACGAGGTCGAGATCGCCACCGACGGCAGTCATCGGCAGATGTCTGAACCCCGTCCCGTAGCCGTGGTCGAGCATCGGCTCCGGGTCGACGACGCCGCTGTCGCGCAGCCGCTCGCGGGCGCAGAGCAGACACGCAGTCACACCGGGTCGCACGCAGATCACCTCGCCGATGGCTCCGTCCTCGAGCACGCAGGCCAACGTCACCGGCACACCGGCACGGCAGGCCAAATGGTTCGCGACGCGACGGGACTCGACCCCATCAGAGCAGACGAGGATCGCCGAGCTGCGCGCAAACAACGGGCGCATCACGTCGGCGTCGTCGGCGACGTCGAGCGGATAGCGCTCGACGCGCGCCTCCGGATCACGCGTCGTGAGCATCTGCTCGACGGCGTTGACCTTCATCCGCCCAAGCTCGCGACGGCTAACGCGATGACGTGCGAAGTTGTGCCCCGCGAGTCGGTCAGGGTCGACGAAGGCAAAATCACGAACGGCGTATCCGCTTAGAGCCTCGGCCGCCGCGCTGCCGATGCTGCCGAGCCCGATGACGGTGACCAGCTTGTCGGCGAGCGCCGTGCGCGGCCAGTCGGCGCCGAGCGGCGCGAAGAGATCCTCGTCCTCTCTCACCTGCTCGAGCGGGAAGCGCGTTGCCCCTTCGGCGCTGACCGACCAAGCGGCGAACTGCGCGTGGTCGCCATCGATGACGACCGTGATGACAAGGCGTGCCCCGTTGCGGTCAGGCAGGCGCATCAAGGGAACGTGCTCACGGAAGTAGTCGATCGTCACGCCGCTTCTTCGGATGCCAGCTTGAAAGCCAACCTCGTGCAACTCGGCATCTCCGCGGTACCACCATCCAGAACTGGCCGTGGTGGTCACGTAGTTGCTGTAGTGCTCCTTGAGCCAGTCGACAGCCGGCCGAATTCGCACGCGCTCGCCCTTCGAGTAACCGTCGACGACGACCAGGTCTTCGGTCTTGTCCCAACGTAGATCGATCGTGCCCCACTTCGCGCCGCTCATGCGGATGCTCTTGGCGATCGAGCTCGGAAGGAGGACGTGCATCACCGCTCCTCGATCAACTGGTCGAGCGTGACGTCCGCGTAGATCCCGCTCTCAGTCATCCTGTCCACCAGCTCGAGTTCCATCAGGCGGTACTCGATGAACCAACCGGATGCCTTCACGACGAGGTCCGCTGCGGTGTCACGACCAGTCCAGAGGTCAGCGGTTTGCAGGAGACAGAGACTGCCGTCCCCCATCAGGTGCCAGGAGTGGAGCACCCGCCGATCGACCGGCGGCTCGGGTTCGAGGGGAATGAGCTTGGGCTCGACCATCGGGAACCCTTGTGAGTACTGGATGGCGAGGCGGAGCTGCTTTCCTTCGAGCAGCTCGTCCAGCCGGCTCGGCTCCCGACGCGGGAACGGCCAGCGAGGCGTCAGGCCTTCCCACCCGCCGGCTGGGGCGTCGAGCCAGACCATCTCCGGCGCGACGCGGTCCATCTCTTCGCGTTCACGCTTGGCCCGCTTCGGCTCTGCCTCGAGCCAGCTCTGCCGTGGCCAATCCGCCATCGCTACCCCTGCGGAGCCTCGCGTACCGGTCGGCGCGGCCGCGGAATGCTGACCGCGGCTGCGGCAGCCCCGGCGGCCGCGCCGGCGCCGTTGCCGCAGCCTCCCTCGGGCTCGGGGAAAATGTCACCGAACACCGTCCGCCACAGGCACGCGGCATGGTCGGTGTCGTCGCGACCTTCCGCCTCCACGGCACGCCAAGCCGCCTCGGCAGCTTTGGTGAAGTGCTGTGCGGCAGCGGCGCGATCGAGGTCGGGCTGGATCTCACCGCAGAGGCCAGCCGGGTCGACGACGGGCGGCAAGACCGCCAGCGCCGCCGCCGTGAAGAACCGCGCGAGCGACTCCGGTCGTTCCCCCTCCGGCAAGTGCTCGAGGGCGAGCACCTCGAGCAGCAGCGACTTCATCTCCGTCTGCTGGTCGGCTCCCCAGCGCTTCAGATCTCGGACGAGAGGCACGAACCGGTTCCAGCTCGCGTGGCGGTCCGCGACGAGGCGGATCAACAGCTCGGGGGCGGTCGGCACCCACGCGCTCGACTGCTCCTCCGGGATCGACAGCGTCTGCCCCTCCTGCCGCAGCGCCGGTGTCACGTCGACGGTAAACGCGTTCTCGTCTTCAGGATCATCGAGCCAGCACTTGACCGAATGGTTGCGCGTCTGCGCCAGACGTACCTCCTTGGCGAATGTCCCCTCGCTGACGCCGAGCAGAGCGGTGACGCGACTCTGCACGTGCTCCAGGGCAGCACCAGCCGAAGCGCCACGCGCACCCCAGTCCCGGTGCTCATCGGGATCGAAGACCACGATCACGTCAACATCGTGGATCGGGTCCTTCTGGCTACCCCGTGCGAGCGATCCCGACGCGATCGTCTCGTTGACGTCGGCCTCGCCGCCGAACGCGTCGCGGAACAGGTCCCGGCGCCGTCGTGCCTCTTTGACTGCCTCCGGGGAGGCGTTCACGGCCTTCTGTAAATCGTCGAAAGCCTTGTCGATGTCCATTCCGCTGTCAGCTCCCTCCCCGGCGCTGCACGCCGATGGAAAATCGGCAGACACCTGGTGGCCGCATCTACCTACGCGTAGCTACCGGTGTACCAGTGGGGCCGGACGATGCCGGTGCGTTTTCGCCTGCAGCTAGCCGGTGCGGAGGCGGTAGAGCCCTGACCGCGGCCGCACCGACTCCACAGCCGTGGACTTCGAGACCTGTGTCAGGAAGGTCG
>JBBQLT010000027.1:0-38148 GCA_038328165.1 Gaiellales bacterium | reverse complement strand
CACGACGGCCGCCGTCTTCCAGTGCAGCGTGTTGTACGCAAGGTCACCGAGTCCGGCGTTCCACATCGCGCCGTCTCCGTTGAAGCGATAGAAGTTCGGCGCCCGGACCTTCAGCGTCGTGTCCTGCGCGCCTGCAGATCCATCGACGAACGTCTTGCCTGGATGCTGCTTGGCGTACTGCGCGACCGCGATCGACTCATCGCCCGAAAGCGGCCCGATCAGGATGTCCGCGCCGAGCTGTTCCATGAGGCGCTTCGTTTCCTTGATCGCCGTGTCTGCCCGGTCGTTCGAGCAACCGACACCCACGAGCTTCAACGGGTGGCCGTTGATCGACGCACCGACCCAGCCGTCACGCGGCTTGTTCTTGTTCTTGGCGTGACCGCCCGCGAACTGCGACATCGCGGTGACGACACCTGCCAGGTCCTGGTTGTCGAACACGCCGAACGCGCCCTGACAGTCGGACAGGACGGCGACCTTGATCGTTGAGGCGTTGCTGCGAGCGGTCGCCGTCGCCGCAACGAGTGCGGCCGCCACAACTACGAGAGCTGCGAGCGGGACGAGCTTCCACCTGCGCTTGAGAGCATTCATACGTATGCCCTCCTCCTTTCGAACTGTTGACGTGGTTTGTGCCTGGGGGGTTGTGCTTTTTACGGGGGGTTAGTGACCGTGCCCTGACGCCTGTTCCGTCGAGGCCTCCTTTCAGACGCTCGGCTCTGCGCGGCCCAGATCGATCGGCGTTCGATCGTTCGGGTTCCGGCGTCGCCCGAAGGAGAATGTCACCGCGCGCTCCCAAAGGCCAACGAGCCCTCCGGGAGACACGAGCACGATCACGAGGAAGATCGCCCCGATGAGCGTGTGGAAGCGCGGTCCGATGAACGAGATCTGCTGCGAGTAGTTGTTGACGATGACGAAGAAGAGCGCGCCTACCCACGCACCCTCGAGCCGGTAGAGACCGCCGACGACGGCGATCACCAGCACGTCGATCGTGGAACCGAGGTCGATCGACGCGGGGTCGATGTGCCCGTTCCACCAGACGAAGAGGACGCCGCCGATCGCGGCGATGAACGACGCGAACCCGAACGCTACCGTCCGATGCAGCACGACGTTGTATCCGAGCGACGCCATACGGATGGGATCGTCGCGCACCCCCTGCAGCGTCAGTCCGAACGGCGTTCGCGAGACGTAACGCAGCAGGAGGTACACCGCGAGCGCCAGCACGAGCGTGACGTAATACAGCCGGTTCGCGTGCGCGTTGACGGGGCCGATGCCGCGTGGCGCCGAGATGCCGCTGATCCCTCCGAAGCCCGAGATGTCGGTCACCTGGCCGAAGACGAGGTTCGCAATCACCGAGTAGGTGAGGGTGATCATCAGGAAGTAGATCCCGACACTCCTGCTCGCCAGTGCGCCGAAGAGCAGGCCGGCGGCGACGGCGATGAGAACACCGGCGGCGACGCCCCACCACGGGCTCCAGCCGAGATTGAGCCCTTTCGAACTCGAGGTGGTCGCGTTGCCGACGACGAAGCCGGCGACGCCGTAGACCGACACCTGCGCGAGCGAGACCATGCCGCCGTAGGCCGAGAGGAAGATGAGGCTCGCGGCCACGATGCCGAGGAAGAGCATCTGCGTCAGGAGCGTTCCGACCCAGTACGACGAGACGTAGAAGGGCGCTGCGACCGCAAGCGCGAGCGCCAGCACGCCGACGATCCGATCGGGGGTGACGGCTTTCACGCCGGTCTCCCGAAGAGACCGAGCGGACGAACGGCGAGCACGATCGCGACGAGCACGAACGTGAAGATGATCGAGTAGTACGTGTAGCTCGACGGCAGGTAGGCCGCCGAAAAGTTACTCGTCAGCCCGAGCAGCAGGGAGCCGATCGCGGCTCCGCCGAGTGACCCCATCCCTCCGATGATCACTACGACGAGTGAATAGAGCAACCAGTTGGCATCGACGCCGGGCGCGAGGCTTGCAAACGAGCCGCCGATCACGCCGCCGAGGCCGGCAAGCGCCGAGCCGACCCCGAACGCGAGCGCAAAGGTCAGCTGGATGTTGATCCCGAGCGCCGAGACCATCGCGCGGTCGTCGACGCCGGCCCGGATCACCATGCCGGTGCGCGTGCGCTTCAGCCACAGCCAGAGGAGGAGCCCGATCCCGATTGCGATCCCGAGGATGACGAGCCGCGTCTCCGTGTACTGGATCCCCTGCACCCGGACATTGACGAACTTGTCGAAGTTGCGCGGCCACGCGATGTCCTCGGCGACGCCGCCGAAGTGGGCGAGCATCTGGTCGGCGAGGATGATCGAGATCGCGATCGTGATCAGGGCCTGACGGAGATCCTGCCCCTGGTTCCAGCGCAGGAAGACCTGCTGCATGGCAACGCCCATGGCGGCGATGACCACGGTCCCGAGAATCGCCGGCAGGATCCAGTGCGTCAGGTTGACCTGGGCGCTCGTCAGCCCAAAAGAGCCGCCTTCGCCGACGAGGTTTCGCTGCAGCTTCAGCGCGACGTAGCCGCCGAAGAGGAAGAACGCGCCGTGCGCCATGTTGACCACACGCATGAGGCCGAAAATCAACGTGAAGCCACTCGCGACGACGAAGTAGAGCGCGGCGGCCGTGACCCCGTTCAGCACGGTGATCAGGAAGTCTTTCGGGTCGTGCACCGCGGATCCGAACGCCGTCGCCCACTTCCCGGTTGTCGGGGCGAAGAACAGAATCCACGCGGCCGGCGCGACGACGACGATGGCGAGCAGGCTCCAGCCCGCGACTTTGACGATCCGGGCTTGCAGCGCAAGCGAGCGGGCTCGCCCGCCGGCGGCGCGGAGCTGCGGCGCGCTGACGCTCACGCGAGGCTCCGCTCGAGAAAGAGCACCGCGAGCCGCGACTCCGCCGTCTGCGGCACGACCTCCGCGAGACGCCGGAGCTCCGGGTAGCGCGACCGGTCGAGTGTTCCGGCATCCGGCCAGTTCAGCTCGATCAGGTTTCCGGCCGGATCACGGAAATACAGCTGCACCTGGCCCGAGGGAAGCTCGACGAGCTCGGCGCCCCACTCGGCGGATGTCGAGGCGGAGATTGCGTCGTAGGCCTCGCCGAAATCGTCGACCGTCAGCCCGAGGTGGTGGCGGGCGGGCGCCGCGCTGTCCGGGTCCAGGAAGAGGTGCAGTTGCAAATCACCCACGCGAAGCCACTGCACCGGGGTCTCGAAGATCGGGGTCGCGATCCGCTCCATCCCGAAGACCGTTTCGTAGAAACGGGCCGACTCTTCGAGATCGAGCGCCGAGATGCTGACGTGGTTGATCCCGGTTGCACGCACAGTGCGAGTCTCACCGGTCGGACCGAATAGGTCAAGTGGGTATAAGGCCACTGGGTGCTATAGGTTCTTTCTATGAACTTCCGCCAGCTCGAGTGCTTCATCGCGGTCGTCGACGAGGGCTCGTTCACACGCGCAGCCCGCCGAGTGGGCATCGCGCAGCCGTCGCTCTCGCAGCACATCAGAGCGCTCGAGGACGAGCTCGAGGGCTCGTTGCTCGACCGGCTACCGCGGGGCGTCTCCCTCACGCCGGCAGGCCGAGCCCTCTTGCCCGAGGCTCGGCTTGCGGTGCGGGCCCTCGAGCGTGGCCGGCAACGCGCGCGCTCCGCGCTCGCGCTCGAGCTCGGGGAGCTCGAGATCGCGACCGTGCTCTCGATGGCCGTCGGAGTGCTGCCCGCGCACATCGGCATCTGGCACGAGCGCCATCCGAACGTGGCCATCCGGATCCACGAGTTCCGTCACCGCACGCTCCTCGAGGACGCAGTCGAGCAGGGCGTCGCCGACTTCGCCGTCGGGCCGCGCCCCTTGCGCCGGTGGGAGGGGCCGCTCGAGACCGTGGCGTGGGAGGAGTTCGTCCTCGTCGTCGCGAGCTCCGACCCGCTCGCGACCGAGAGGGCGGTCGCGCTCGACGCCCTGAGCGAACGCGAGTGGGTGCTCTACCACCCGGACCACGGCCTTGCCGGAATCGTCGATGACGTCTGCCTCCGCGCCGGCTTCCGGCCGCGCGGCACGGTTCGCACCTCACAGGCCGAGGGTGCCGTACGGCTTGCGGCCGTCGGCGTGGGGATCGCACTCGTCCCGGACAACATCGTCAGCCCGGGGATCGACTGCGCGGTGCTGCGCTTCAGGCCTCGCCTGATTCGTGACGTCGCGGTCTACGCGCGGAGCGACTGGTCGCCGACCGCCGCGGCGTTCGTGGACGTTCTGCGCTCGAACCCGCGCCCGCGCCCGAGGGACGCCGTCTCGATCGAGCTCTGAGGTGACCTCTACCATGCGCCGCGTGCGCTTCTCGGGTCTCGTCGTGCTCGCCACCGTCGCCCTTGCCGGCTGCGGCGGAGGCTCGCATGTCACGGCAACATCCACTGTCCGAACATCCACGGCAGGCAGCGGCCGGGTGCCGAGCTTCTCGTCGGCCCGGGCGGCTTCGACCGCCGCGCGCACTGTCGAGTTCACGCTGAAGATCAGAGCCCACATCGGCGCGGCGACCGTCGAGTCGGAGGAGACCGGCCTGTTCTCGTTCCGCGAGCGGCGCGCGCACCTCTACAAGCAGATCCCGGGCTCTCCGGTTCCACAGGAACTGGTGCTACTCGGCCCGTTCACCTACACGAACGGAAACGTTCAGGCGGCGCTCTCCGACCCAACGGTCAAGCCGTGGACGAAGCTCGACACACGGCGTCTGGCGGCGAAGCAACGACGAAATCAGCCCGACGAGCTCGCCCACGTCGTCGCGCCCGCGTATCTCTCGGACGGCGTTGCACGAGCGACCCCGGCGGGCAGGGCACCGGACGGCGAAACGCGATTCACCGGGCTCGTAGATCCATCGCTCCTTGCCCGCAACGTGCCCGCCGCCGCCCGGGCGTCGGTCCTGGCGGCGGTGCGAAACGACTACCAGACGAAGCCGTTCCCGGCGACCTTCTGGCTTGACGGTCGGGGCCGGGTTCGCCGCGTGCGCGTCGACTACCGGACGGCGCAGAGGACGCGAATCACGGTCGACACATCGTACTCCGGCTTCGGGTCGAAGATCAACGTCACGCTGCCCGCTGCGGGCGATATCGAAGACATCAGCCCGTAGCGCGAGCCTCCCGCTCCCACGCGAGCGCGGCGGCCAGCACGACCTCGTCGCTCGGCGCGATGAGCTGAAGGTCCCCGATCGCGATCGCCGCCCAGCCGAGAACGTTGAACGGCCGCAGGAAGGCCGTCGCCGGGATTCGGATGTCGAGCTCTTCACAATCGACCGGAGGAAGCTCCACGCCGAGCACCGGTGCGACGTAGAGATCCACGTCCGGCTCGAGGCCGCGCCAGGCGCGCACCGCGTCGCGCGCGCGATCGACCTCGGCCGGGTCGAGCTCCTGGGCGAGCTCGAGCTTCGCACGGACGTTCGTGCCGTACTCGTCGGCCCGTTCGGGGAACGTCGCACGATGGGCAGTTGCGGCCTCGTGGAAGAAGAGCGGCCACGTGTCGCCGGGAGGCTCGGGAATCGATGCAGCAACCACCCGGGCACCGAGTTCCTCGAGCCGGGCGACGTACTGCTCCGCGGCGCGGTTCTCGGGCAGTGCGGGGCCGCCGACCGACGGCGGCCGCGTGAGCAGTCCGACCACTAGCCCGTCGAGGCGCGGCGCGGGTACCGGCGACTGCGCGAGAACGGACCACATCATCGCCACCTCGGCCACCGTCTGCCCCAGCGGGCCGACCGTGTCGAAGGTGGGACAGAGCGGGAAGACACCGTCGACCGGGATGCGCCCCCAACTCGGTTTCAGCCCCACGACGTCACAGCACGAGGCCGGCAGGCGAATCGAGCAGCCCGTGTCGGTTCCGATCCCGATGTCGCACAACCCGGCTGCGAGCGCGGCAGCGTTGCCGCCCGAGGAGCCGCCCGTCGTTCGACCGGGGTGACGCGGATTCTGCACGGTCCCGTACCAGGGATTCTGGCTCGTGACGCCCCATGCGAACTCGTGCAGGTTCGCCTTGCCGACGACGACGGCACCCGCCGCCACGAGTCGCTCGACCGAGCTCGCCGTTCGCGCCGGCACGTGGTCCGAGTACACACGCGAGCCGTAGGTCGTTCGGATACCGGCTGTGTCGATCAGATCCTTCACGAGCAGACGCCTGCCGTGCAGCGGGCCTGGGAGCGCGGGTGCCGGCTCGACCTCCGTGATGATGGCGTTGAACAGGTCGCTCACGGGATCAACCGCTCCTTGACGAGTGCAATGGCTTCGACCTCGATGCGCGCGCCCGGGATCGCGAGACGACGCACCTCGACCAGCGTGCTCGCGGGGCGCGTCTCGCCGAAGACCTCCTGCCGGACGCGGTTCACCGCCTGCCGGTCATCGACGTCGACGAGGAAGACGGTCACCTTCACGACATCGGCGAAGCTCGCACCGGCCGCGTCGAGCACCGCGCCGATCGTCGCGAACACCTGACGCGCCTGCGCCTCGATATCCCCGGGAACGAGGCTGCCGTCACTGTCGACCGGCACACAACCCGAGACGAAGAGCAGGTCGTCTGCCCGCACCGCGTCGGTGTAGTGGCTGATCGGCTCGGCGAGGCCAGGCACGCGCAGCTCGCTGCGTCCCTTCACCGCGCCCCTTCGGCCGCCGCGCGGATCGCACTCAACGTTGTGCGCGGCGTGATCGCCTCCGGGTCGATGCGCACCGCGATCACAGCCGGGATGCCCGCGCCGAGCGCGCGCTCGAGCGCGTCGGGAAACTCCTCGGTGCGCTCGACCGTCTCGCCGTGCGCGCCGAAGGCTCGCGCGTAGGCGGCGAAGTCGGGGTTCACGAGGTCGGTCCCGACGACCCGGCCGGGGAACTGCCGTTCCTGGTGCATCCGGATCGTGCCGTACATGCCGTTGTCGACGACGATGATCACGATCGGCAGGTCGTACTGCACCGCTGTCGCGAGCTCCTGCCCCGACATCAGGAAATCGCCGTCACCCGAGAAGCAGATCACCTCACGGTCAGGGCACAACGCCTTCGCAGCGACGGCGGCGGGAACCCCGTAGCCCATCGCGCCGCTCGTCGGTGCAAGCTGGCTCGGATAGTCGTGAAAGCGCCAGAACCGGTGCATCCAGACCGTGTGGTTCCCGGCGCCGTTGCAGACGATCGCGTCCGGCACGCGCGCGCGCAGCGTCTTCACGCAGTCACCGAGGTCGACGGGGCCCGGCATCGGGTCGTGACGCTGCCACGCCTCGTAGTCGCTTCGCGCCTCGAGGGTCGCGGCGCTCCAGCGGGGCTCGACCCGTAGGGCCGAGACCGCTGCAGCGAACTGCTCCATCCCGGCGAGGATGGGCAGATCGGCCTGGTAGACGCGCCCGAGCTCCTCGGCGCCGGGGTGGACGTGCACGAGCGTCTGTTGCGGGCGCGGCACGTCGAGGAGCGTGTAGCCGGAGGTCGTCATCTCGCCGAGACGGGGACCCAGGACGAGCAACAGGTCTGCGCGGCGCACGCGCTCGGCGAGTGCCGGGTTGATCCCGATTCCGACATCGCCTGCATAGCTCGGCGAGTCGTTCTCGATCGCATCCTGGCGCCGGAACGCGGCACCGGCGGGAAGCTCGTTCGCCTCGAGGAAACTGCGGATACCCGCCGCGGCGACCGGCGTCCAGCCACCGCCGCCGATGATCGCGAATGGGCGCTCGGCGGCGTCGAGCAGCCCGCGTAGCGCGACGATGTCCGCTGGGGCCGCGCTCGGCTGCACGTGGTGGAACCGCGGCGCATCGGCGACCTCGCTCGTCGCGGAGAGCATGTCCTCGGGCAGCGCCAGCACGACCGGCCCGGGACGCCCGGCGCACGCGGTCGTGTACGCGCGCGCGATCAACTCGGGAATGCGGTCGACCCGGTCGATCTGCGCGACCCACTTCGCAAGCGGGCCGAACATCCGGCGGTAGTCGACCTCCTGGAAGGCCTCGCGCTCCTCTTGCGCCGACGACACCTGCCCGACGAGCAGGATCAGCGGTGTCGAGTCCTGGAACGCTGTGTGCACGCCGACCGCGGCGTGCGTCGCGCCCGGCCCGCGCGTGACCATGCACACGCCCGGCCGGCCGGTGAGCTTCCCATAGGCCTCCGCCATGTTGGCCGCGCCCGCCTCGTGTCGGCACGTGATCAAGCGGATCGGTGAGGAGTGCAGGCCGTCGAGCAGATCGAGGTAGCTCTCGCCGGGGACGCAGAAGGCGACCTCGGTGCCGTGGACGGCGAGCTGGTCTGCGAGCAGCTTGCCGCCGGCGCGGCTCACAGTGCGCGCTCGAAGTAGACGTGTGCCCGCTGAAGCTTCGGCTTGTCGTCGTCGGCCGGGTCGACATAGCTGATCGTCCGCCTCCCCTCCCACTCGCGTGGCAACACGAGCACGCGGACGAAGGCTGTCTCCTCGCTCTCGGACGCGGCGGCGAAGACCGGATCGTGGCCGGTCTCGTACCACCACTCGAACGGGCCATACTCGCGGGAGGAGCCCTCGGTGTCGATCCGGATCCGGCCCTTGAGGAGCACGCGCAGGCCTGGTCCCGGGTGCGTGTGCAGATGCGCAACGCTGCCCGGCGGGAATTCGACGCGGTCACAACGCACGAGCGTGTCGCCCGGGGGCCGCTCGGTCAACCTCCACACGAGCGCGTGCCCGTCGACCTGCGCCGCACCGAACGCCGCGCGGTCGGCTACGACGTCGTAGACGATGTGGTCCCCCGGGCCGGTCTCGACGCCGTCGGGATGGTCCGAGAGCTCGAGGATCAATGGAAGGTCTGGCCCCCGTCGACGACGATCGACTGGCCGGTGATGAAATCCGATCCCGGGCTGCAGAGGAAAACGACCGCGCCGACGACGTCGTCGGGTACCTGGTCGCGCTGCAGCGTTCGCGCCGAGACGGAGACATCGCGCAGCTTCTCGACGACCTCCGGATGTGCAGCGACGCCCGCCGACATCGTGAAGCCGGGCGCGACGCAGTTGACGAGCACGTTGTCGCGACCGAGCTCTTTCGCGAGCGCACGGGTGAAGGCGACGATCGCACCTTTCGAGGTGACGTAATGGAGCAGGAACGGCACGCCGCGAAACGGCGTCCCCGACGAGATATTGACGATCTTGCCGCCGCCGCCCGCCCGCATCACGGGGACGACTGCGCGGCACGTGAGAAACATGGAGGCCACGTTGACATCCATCACCTTGCGCCACTCCTCGAGCGGGATCTGCTCGAAGGGCCGCATCTCGAGCGAGGCGTAGAGGCCCGCGTTGTTGACCAGGATGTCGACCGTCCCGCACTCGTCGCGGGCGACCTCGACGAGGCGCTGCACGTCCTCCTCGTTCGCAACGTCGGCGGTGACGCCGACGCCACCTTCGAACGACGCCGCGGCCTCTTCCGCGCCGTGCAGGTCCGCGACGACGATGCGTGCACCGGCGGCCGCGAGCCCCTCGGCGATGGCGCGGCCGATGCCCTGGGAAGCGCCCGTGACGATCGCGACCTTGCCCTGCATCAGCGGATGGGCGAGAACGACGTCGGAATCAGGATCCGGTTCTGCTGTGTGTGCAGGAGCGGCTGGAGCCGTGCCAGGAAGTCGCGCCAGGCTTCGTCGGCCTGCAGGCTCGCCCGGCGCTCCTCCCGCTCCGCGTAGCTCGCATAACCCCACATCGACGTGTACGTCGAGAGCGCGCCCACGTCGGTCGTGAAGACGCCGATCAGATTGCCGAGGTGACGTCGCTGGAGCTCGATGCCCTCGGTCTCGTACAGGCGAACGACCTCGTTCAACTTGCCGGTGAGCACGTGGTAGTCGCGTTGCTCGACGATCACGCGTCGATGCCCGCCATGCAGAGGTACTTCAGCTCGAGCCACTCCTCGATCCCGTACTTCGAGCCCTCGCGGCCGATGCCGGACTCCTTGACGCCTCCGAACGGCGCGACTTCCGTCGAGATGATGCCGGTGTTGATGCCGACGATGCCGTACTCGAGTGCCTCCGAGACCCGCCAGATGCGCCCCATGCCGCCGCTGTAGAAGTAGGCGGCGAGGCCGTACGGCGTATCGTTTGCCTGCCTGATCGCCTCGTCCTCGCTCGTGAACCTCGCGATGCCCGCGACGGGGCCGAACGTCTCCTCCACCGCCATTGCAGCGTCCGGCGGTACCCCTGCGATCACGGTCGGACGGTAGAAGAGCCCGCCCATGTGCTCGCCGCCGGTGAGAAGCTCACCGCCGCGCTCGAGCGCGTCGGCAACGTGTCGAGAGACCTTGTCGATCGCCTGCTGCTCGATCAACGGCCCGATCCGCGTCTCGGGCTCGAGCCCCGAGCCGACCGGCAGCGTCGAGGCGGCCTCCGTGAGCCGCTGCACGAACTCGTCGTAGATGGGCGCGTGAACGAGGATCCGGTTCGCCGAGAT
Organism: Gaiellales bacterium; assembly: GCA_038328165.1. Taxonomy (GTDB): domain Bacteria; phylum Actinomycetota; class Thermoleophilia; order Gaiellales; family Gaiellaceae; genus PALSA-600. The sequence goes on along the minus strand of JBBQLT010000027.1, from coordinate 27,780 downwards.
ACAGGTCTGCCCGGAATTGCGGAACTTGCACGTGAGCGCTCCCGCGACAGCCTCGTCGAGATCTGCATCGTCGAAGACGATGAAGGGCGCGTTGCCCCCGAGCTCGAGCGACACCTTCTTGACCTGACCTGCGCATTGGGCCATCAGGAGCTTGCCGATCTCCGTCGAGCCCGTGAATCCGAGCTTGCGCACGAGCGCGCTCGACGTCATCGCCTGCCCGATCTCAGGCGCATCCTGAGAGCTGCCCGTGACGATGCCGAGCACGCCGGGCGGCAGCCCCGCCTCGAGACCGAGCTGCGCGACCGCCAGCGCCGAGAGCGGTGTCTGCTCGGCCGGCTTCAACACCATCGTGCAACCGGCGGCGAGCGCGGGGGCAGCTTTTCGCGTGACCATCGCCGCCGGAAAGTTCCACGGAGTGATGCCTGCGGTGACCCCGATCGGTTGTTTGGTGATGACGATGCGGCGGTCGCGCATGTAGGTCGGGATCGTGTCGCCGTAGACGCGCTTCGCCTCCTCGCCGAACCACTCGAGGAACGACGCGGCATATTCGATCTCGGCTCGAGCCTCGGCGAGCGGCTTTCCCTGCTCGGCCGTCATCAGACGCGCGAGCGGCTCGGTGTTCTCGAGCATCAGATCCGACCAGCGACGCATGATCTGCGCCCGCTCCTTGGCCAGGAGCCCGCGCCACGCGGGCAGCGCCTCCTCTGCGTCATGAAGGGCCCTGGCGGTCTCCGCTGCGCCCATGCGTGGCACGTCGCGCAGCGTCTCGCCGGTCGCGGGGTTGTCGACCGGAAACGTCTCGCCCGAGTCGCCGACGAGCTCGAGCAGGGGCAGGTCTGCTACCGAGGTCACCCTCGGATCATAGGCAGGGTCAGCCGCGCAGCGCCGCCGCGATGCCGGCGCACGACTCGACGACGGCAACGTTCTGCATCGCGTAGGCGAGAGCGGCGTTCTGCCATTCGTCGTTCACCGTCGAGGTGCCGTCGGAGGCGACGATCGCGCGGTACCCGGCGTCTGCTGCGTGGCGCGCCGTGTGCTCGATCGACATGTTCGTCCACGCGCCCGTAATGATCAGATTCTCGACGCCAAGGCCCCGCAGGAGGATGTCGAGGCGGGTGTCGTAGAAGCCGTTCATCCGCATCTTCTCGACCACGTGGTCGCGCGCCTCGGGCTCGAGCCCGTCGACCGGAGCGGCTCCCCAGGTGCCGCGGACGAGCGCGTTTGCTTCCTTGACGCCCGCGAAGAGTGGTGCGTTCTGCTTCAAGCCCGGCGCCCCCTCCTCGACGATGTACCAGACGTGGATCACCGGTACCCCGGCGCCGCGGCAGGCGGCGGCGAGCCCCTTGACGTTCTCGACAACGTTCTGGCTCGTCGCGTGCGCCGGGGCGCCGGAGTCGGCGAACGCGCCACCGTCACTGACCACGTCGTTCTGCAGATCCTGGATCACGAGAGCCGACGTCCTTGGGTCGAGCTTGTCCATGTTCTCGCTCTCCTACCGCATGTAGCCGAGCGTGTTGCCAGCGACCTTCATCCGCACGCGGTAGACCGAGGTCGAGGCCGGGATGTACAGCGTGCGCCAGTCATCATCGCCCCAGTTCACGTTGCCGACGTTCTCCGGAACCTCGATGACGCCGAGCTGCTCGCCGTCGGGCGCGAAGATCCACACCCCCTTCGGGCCCGTTACGTAGACGTTACCGCGTTCGTCGAGCTTCATCCCGTCGACGAGCTCACCGCTTGAAAGGTCGCCGGTGCCGATTCCTTCCGCAAAGACACGACCGCTCGAGAGCGCGTGATCGGCTCCGACGTCGAAGACGCGGATGTGCGCGTGCACGGTGTCGTTGATGTAGAGGAGCGACTCGTCGGCGGTCAAGCAGAGGCCGTTCGGCTGTGCGAAGTCGTCGACGAGGAGTTGCAGCTCGCCGCCGCCTGCCGGGATCCGGTAGACGCCCTGGAAATCGAGCTCCTGCTCTCGCTCGAGACCGAACCCGGGCATTCGCCCGTAGGTCGGGTCGGTGAAGATGATCGAGCCGTCCGACGCGACGATCACGTCGTTCGGGCTGTTCAACTCGAGCGCGCCCCAGTGCGTGGCGATCGTCTCGCGCGTCCCGTCGGGAGACTCGCGGACCACCGAGCTCGTGACGTGCTCGCAGACGATCAGGTTGCCGTCGTTGTCACGCGTCATCCCGTTGCACTTGTTGCTCGGGTCGCGCAGGACCTCGACGCCTTGGGATGGATGCCAGCGGCGTCGCTTGTCGCCCGGCATGTCGCTGAAGTGAAGCGACCCGTCGGCCATCCAGATCGGTCCTTCCGTGAACATGAACCCTGTCGCGATCCGCTCGACCTCTGCGTTCTCGTCGACCACCTCGCGCACCCTGTCGGACTGCACCGAAACCGGCACTCTTGCTCCTTTACCTCGTCGTGGCCGGGCCTCACGGCCCGTGAGCGAAGCTAACAGCCGCACCGAGGCGCGTCCACCAGCTAGCGCTCGACGTGGATGCGGCCCGGCGACTCGCGCAGCGGGCCACCGAGCCTGCCCGCACGGAGCGCGAGTGCCTCGGCGAGGATCGACAGGGCCGTCTCGGCCGGGGTCTCGGCGCCGATGTCGAGCCCTGCAGGACCACGCAGCCGGTCGAGTTGCTCCATGGTGACACCGGCGTCGAGCAGGCGTTCACGCCGCTTCGACTGCGCGCGGCGACTGCCGAGCGCCCCGACATAGAACGCCTCGGAACGCAACGCGACCGTCAGGGCCGGGAGGTCGAACTTGTCGTCGTGAGTGAGGACGACGACCGCCGTGTCCCGGTCGGGTCGAATGTGCTCGAACGCCGGCTCCGGCCACTCGACGACGATCTCGTCGGCGCTTGGCACGCGCTCGGAGGTCGCGTACTGCGGGCGCGCGTCGACACAGATCGTGCGCCAGCCCACGCGCTTCGCGGCGGCGCACAGCGCTTCGCCCGTATCGACGGCGCCGACGACGACGAGCCGGGGCGACGGCCCGAAGACCTCCGCGAAGACCTGCAGCCCACGGTGCTCGAAGAGGCCGCTGCGCCGTTGGTCTGCCGCAAGCTCGGCGATTCCGAGCAGGTCCTCGCCGACCACCTCGTCGCGATCGAGCAGCACGAGGATCTTGCGACCGAGCTCGCGCTCGCCCGCGACGACGGTGAACAGCACCGCACGCTCGTCGCCGTGCGCCAACTCGAGCAGGCGCTCGGTGAGTGTCAATCCAGCCGCTCGAGGAAGACGTCGATCTCGCCGCCGCACGGGAGACCGACGCCGAGCGCCTGGTCATCGCTGATGCCGTAGCTGAGCAGCCTCGGCTCGCCCGTTGCCATCACCTCGCGCGCCTGGACGGCGACGTCCGACTCGACGCAGCCGCCGGAGACGGAGCCGCACATCTCGCCGTGCTCCGAGACCGCGAACTTCGCGCCCACCGGACGCGGTGCGGAGCGGCGCGTCGCGACGACAGTCGCAACCGCGACCTTCTCGCCGCGCTTACGCCAGCGCTCGACCTCATCGACGATCTCCTTCATGCCGCGTGCCTCCGTTCGATCCCGGCGAGGACTGTACCGAGCGACTCGAGGCTCGCCAGGTCGTGCCCCGAGACGAGCCGGTCGACGTGGGCGTACGCAGCCCGCATCCCGCCCGTGAGAGGCTCGTAGTCGGGGTGGCCCTTCAGCGGGTTCACCCAGACGACGGCGAACGCCTGGCGCGCAAGGCGCTCCATCTGCTCGGCGATGAGCGCAGGGTCGCCGCGCTCGCAGCCGTCGGAGAGCACGACGACGACGGCGCCGCGCGTGAGTGCCCGGCGGCCCCACTCGTCGTTGTAGGCCTTCAAGGACTCGCCGATGCGCGTGCCTCCCGACCAGTCGACTACGCGCTTGGCTGCCGCGGCGAGCGCGGCCTCCGGGTCGCGAACCGAAAGCTCGGGGGTGAGGCGCGAGAGACGCGTGCCGAACGCAAATGTCTCGACGCCCCGCCCGGAGCCGCGCGCCGCGTGCAGATAGAGCAGGAGGGCGCGCGCATAGGCGTCCATCGAGCCGGAGATGTCGAGGAGCAAGACGAGCTTGCGAGGGCCGCGCGCCCGGCTGCGGTACGCGCGTTTCACAGGGTCTCCGCCGGTGGCAAGAGACGCACGGACGAGCGCGCGCACGTCGAGCACCTGCCCGCGGCGGTCGCTGCGCAGGCGGTGCGTGCGACGGCTTGGGCGCCCGACGGCGATCTCGCGGATCAGGGTGCGCGCACGGGAGAACTCCTCGGGTGACATGGCCGCGAAATCGCGCGTGCGCAGGAGCTCGTCGTAGCTCCACGCTCCCACCTCGATCTCGCCGCCGTCGAGCTCCGGGCCGAGGCCGGGCGCGCCTCCCTTTCGCCGCTGCCCGGCGCGCGGAGGCGGCTCGGCCTCACGTGCGCGCGGCCGAGCCGGGGTACGCAGAAACCAGGCGTTGAAGGCCCGATCGAAGATCTCGAGCTCCTCGCGCCGGGTCACGAGTGTTTGCCGAAGCGTCCAGTAGACGTCCTCCTGACGGGCGAGGTCGATCGCGTCGAGCCCACGAAGCGCGTCGGCGACGCGGCGCGGACCGATCTCGAGCCCGCCTTCGCGCAGCACACGCCCGAAGACGACGACGTGACGCACGACTGCGTGCGGCGGAGCGCTCTCCTCGAGCTGCTCAGCCACGCGCGGTGACGACGAGGCCGGCGAGCGCCTCGTCGCGGATCGACAACAGATCGTCGTGGTACTTCAGCAGCGATCCGAGCGTCGCCTGGACGTTGTCGACGTCGAGCTCCTGCTGGCCGAGAGCCGTCAGCGCGCGCACCCAGTCGATCGTCTCCGCGAGACCGGGCGGCTTCTGCAGGTCAAGCGAGCGCAACTCCGCCGCGAACCGCGCAGCCTCCTCGGCGAGCCGCTCGGGCACGCCGGGCACACGCAGCTCGACGATCTTGATCTCGCGGGCGACCGACGGATGGTCGATCCAGTGGTAGAGGCAGCGGCGCTTGAGCGCGTCGTGCAGCTCGCGCGTTCGGTTCGACGTCAGGATCACATAGGGCCGCTGCTTCGCCTCGATCGTCCCGAGCTCGGGAACGGTCACCTGGAAGTCGGAGAGCACCTCGAGCAGAAACGCCTCGAACTCCTCGTCCGCTCGGTCGATCTCGTCGATCAACAGCAGGACGCGCTCCTCGGACTCGATCGCCTCGAGCACCGGCCTCCGAATCAAGAATTCGCGCCCGAAGAGCTCGGCTTCGTGAACCGTGCCCGCCTGCGCGGCACGAATGTGCAGCAGCTGCCGCGCGTAGTTCCACTCGTAGACCGCGTGAGCGATGTCGAGCCCCTCGTAGCACTGCAGCCGGATCAGCGGCGCGCCGAGGGCGCTCGCGATCGCTTTCGCCGCCTCCGTCTTGCCGACGCCCGCCTCTCCCTCGAGTAGCAGTGGCTTCTCGAGCGTGAGCGCGAGGTACAGCGCGGTCGCAAGACCGCGGTCGGCGAGGTACGACGCTCCCGCGAGAGCCGCATCGAGCTCGTCGATGGTCGCGAAGGCCATTGACCTACACAGTAGTCGGTCCCTTTCCGCGCGCACGTTCTCTGCTGCTTAGAATCGCCGCATGACAGCCGACGTGCTCTTTCCGACATCCGCCGATGAGGCGACATCCCTCTACGGCGACGGGACGGACATCATCGTCTTCGGCGGAGGAACGATCTTGCTGCCCGAGATCGCCGCGGGGAGGGTGCGGCCGGAGCGGGCGCTGATGCTCCACCGCGCGGGCCTCGACACCCTGCAGGTCGACGGAGATCGCGTCGTGATCGGAGCGATGCTCCCGCTCGCAGCGCTCCTTGACGCGCCCGACGAGGCCCTCTCCAGGGTGGCGCCATACGTGGCCGACCGCGAGGTGCGACAGGGCGCAACCATCGGGGGCAACCTCGCGGCGCCCCCTGCTTTAGACTCGCAGCGCGGCGACCTCGGCGCGCCGCTGATCGCACTCGGCGCGCGCGTCCGGTCGACCGGCGCCGGTGGCGAACGACTCGAGCCGGTCGAGGACTTCCTGGCCGGCGACCGCGGCCGCCGGCTCGTGCTCGAGATCGAGTACGACCGGTTCGAACGCAGAACGGGCACGACTGGGCTCCGTCGCCGCCACGCCCATTCGTACTCGATCGCCGGCGTCGTCGCGTGCGCGCGCCCGGACGGCACCGACCTTCGCGTCGCCGTGAGCGGTGTCGGTCCGGCTGCGACGCGCTGCCGGGCCGTGGAGGCAAGCCGCGAGCCGGCCGACGTGCTGCGCGATGTGGAGCCGGTCGACGACGCGGTCGCGTCCGCTGCCTACCGCCGCGCGGTCCTGCCCAAGCTCGTCCGTGAAGCCCTCGACCAATTGGAGCTCGCATGAAGCTGATCGTCAACGGCGTCGAGGAGGCAATTGTCAGCCCGCCCCTGACGCCGCTCCTGCATGTCCTGCGCGACGAGCTCGACATCACGAGCCCGAAGGCCGGCTGCCAGCAGGGCGGCTGCGGCACGTGCACCGTCCTCGTCGACGGCGAGCCGCGCCGGTCGTGCCTGACAGCGGTCTGCTCGGTCGACGGCGCCACGATCACGACGGTCGAGGGCCTCGGTGACGACGGGACACTGTCGACGGTCCAGGCAGCCTTCTACAACCACTACGCAGCACAGTGCGGATTCTGCACCCCCGGCATGGTGATCGCGGCGACCGCATTGATCGAGCGAAAAGGCGGTGAGGTCGACCGCGACGAGGTGCTCGAGGCGCTCGGCGGCCACTACTGCCGCTGCACGGGCTACGTGAAAATCGTCGACGCCGTGATCGGGGCTTCACGCGGTGAGACTCACGCCGTCGAGGACGTGCCGGTCTCGGTCGCGGGCGAGCCCGAGGTCATGCCGAAGGGAAGCCCGGCATGAAGGCCGTCGGCGCACGCCTTCCGCGCTATGACGGCGTCGGCCACGTCACCGGGCGCACCCAGTACGTCGACGACGTTCGCGTCGGCAAGACCCTCTGGGTGAAGGCCCTTCGCTCGCCGCACCATCACGCGACCATCACGTCGTTGGACACGAGCAAAGCCGAGGCATTGACGGGCGTGCGGACGATCGTGACGCACTCCGACGTGCCGAAGAACGTCTACGGGCACCTCGAGGGCCTCGGCGTCCCCGCAGACGAGCCACTACTCGCGGACGGTGAGGTGCGGTACAGGGGCCAGCCGATCGCAGCCGTCGCCGCCGACTCGGAGGCTGCCGCGATGGCAGCCGTCGAGGCGATCGAGATCACCTTCGATGAGCGCCCCGCGCTCTTCGACATCCGCCAGGCGCTCGACCCGGATGCGCCACAGATCCACCAGTGGGGCAACGTGTATCCGCACTACGGCCCCTACAACCACCGGCGCGTGCGCAAGGGCAACATCGACCGGGCCTTCGACGATGCCGATGTGATCGTCGAAGGTGTCTACCGCCCGCAGGCGATCGAGCAGATGCCGCTCGAGACACAGGTCGCGCTCGTCGTGCCCGAGGCGAGCGGACGGTTGACGATCTACTCGTGCACGCAGGCGATGTACTTCTCGATGGGCGTCGTCGCGGCGCATCTCCAGGTGCCGTTGAACAAGCTGAAGTTCGTCGGCGGGACCGTCGGTGGCGGCTTCGGCGGCAAGGTTGACACAGCTGCCGAGACGATCTGCGCGCTGCTGGCACTGAAGTCCCACCGGCCCGTGAAGTGGCGCTGGACGCGCGAGGAGGAGTTCCTCGCCTCGTCGACCCGCGCGCCGTGGCACATCGAACTTGCCGACGCGGTGACGAAGGAGGGCTGGATCCTCGGCCGCAGGACCCTGACCCTGCACGACTCCGGTGCCTATGCGCGTTTCTCGCCCTACGGTCTGACGAAGCACGCGTTCCATCACTCGGGCGCATACACGATTCCCAACCTCAGGTTCGACGGCTTCGTCGTCTTCTCCAACCGCGTGCCGACGACCGCGATGCGAGGCTTTGGAGTCACCTCGGTGTCGTTCGCGGTCGAGACACATATGAACCGGATCGCCGTCGAGCTCGGGATCGACCCATGGGAGCTGCGGTTGAAGAACGCGAACCGGATCGGCGACACGAGCGGCAACGGCGTCGTTCTCCAGGATCCCTCGACCGTGCCGGTGACGCTCGCGGCCGCCGAGCGGGTCGGCATCGAGCTGCCCGCGTCCTACCGCGCCATGACGCCGGAGCCGCGGCGTGGCGAGCTCCTGCCCCAGCACCTCGTCGACCAGCAGAACCGCAGCGGAGGGGAAGCCTGATGGCGAAGCACCACGGTCGCGGTTTCGCGACGATCGAGTATCCGACCGGCATGAACCAGAACGGCGACCCGAGCCAGGCCTGGATCAAGCTGAAGCCGGACGGTCGTGTCGATGTGTTCTCGGGCACGGTCGACATCGGCCAGGGCTCGAAGACCGTGCACACCCAGATCGTCGCTGACGCGCTCGGGGTCCCCTACGACTGGGTGACGATGGACAACACGAACACCGACTCGTCGGCGGTCTGCACGGGCACGTTCGCCTCGCGTGGCACGTTCATCGGCGGCAACGCCGTTCGTCTTGCCGCCGAGAAGGTACGCGAGCGCATCCTCGACATCGCGTCGAAGGAGCTCGAGATCGACCCGGCCGACCTCGACATCTCCGACGGCGAGGTGATCGCACGAGGCGCGCCCCAGAAGAGGATCAATGTCGCCGACGTTGCCGGGGCCGCGACCTACAACTACGGCGAGCTGATCAGCGGCTCGTCGACCGCGCTGAAGCCGTTCGCAGAAGTCGACGACGCGACCGGCCAGGTGGAGATCGAGCCGCATTCGGCGATCTCGTATGCCGCGTGCGTCGCGGAGGTCGAGGTCGATGACGAGACCGGCGAGGTCGTCGTCGAGAAGATGGTGCAGGTCTACGATGTCGGGCGCGCGATCAACCCGACGCTCGTCGAGGGGCAGATCGAAGGCGGTGCGATCATGGGGCTCGGCTTGGCGCTGCTCGAATCGAGCTATCCCTACTACCCCTCGGTCGAGCACCGTGGCGGGCAGTTCGGCGCCTACCTCGGCCCAGCGCTGCGCGACCTGCCCGAGCTCGACAACGTCATCATCGAGAATCCCTCTGCCGACGGCCCGTTCGGTGCGAAGGCGATCGGCGAGATGGCCAACAACGCCCAGCCGCCGGCGATCACGAACGCGATCCACGATGCGATCGGAGTATGGGTGACCGAGATGCCGGCGACGCCCGACCGCATCCTCGCCGCGCTCGCGGAGAAGCGCGAGCCGACGCGCGACGGCAAGCGCGTCGTCTTCGACGAGCAGCTGTCGATCAAGGCCCTGTCGTCCGACGGCGGCGCCGCGTTCTTCGGTACCGATGACTGAGCCAACCTCTGAGTTGCGGCCGTTTCGCACCTGGAACGGCCGCGACTCCTGGGAGTTCGTCGACGGGGTTTCGCTGCATGCGATCGGCGGCGAGCAGGTGCTCCTCTGCCGCGTCCAGTACGCGCCGGGCAAGCAAGTGCCGTGGCACTCCCACCGAGACACCGAGCAGGTGATGTTCGTGCTCGAGGGCGAAGTGGAGATGACGATCGAGAAGGAGTCGACGATGCTGCGTGCGGGCGACGTTGTCGTCGTCAACCGCGGCCTGCACCACAAGCTCTTCTCCGAGCACGGAGTTACCTTCATGGAGGCGCTCGCGCCCGTACCGCTCGACCACGTGCCCGACCGGGCACTCGACCTCGTGCTCGGGCCGGACGGCGGCTCCTCGCACGTCGAAAGGTAGGGCCGATGCCCCTCGTTCGTGTCGAGCTGTTCGAGCGGCGGTTGACGCCGGAGCTCGAGTCACGGCTCATCGACCGGCTGACCGAGACGCTCCTCGAGACCCTCGAGGCGCCGGAGCTTCGTGACCACACATGGGTGATCGTCGAGGGCCACGACGCCCATCGCTGGGGCCGCGCCGGCAAGCCGTGGGACGAAGCGGCAGGCTCCTGAGCCGCGTGCGCTGCTCGTTCCCTCGGTTTTGCTCGGCCTCTTCCTCCTCAGGTTGACTCTCGATCAGGGTGGCTCGACGTCGCCGCGGGCCGGTCGTCGATCGTGCACCGAGGTCCTGACCCGCTTGCTCGTTCGTCGCTTCTTCGAGCAGGTGCCGGCATCCCGCCGGAGTGGCGCTGCAGGCCGGTGCCTCCTCGTAACGTCCTCGTAACAGTGCCTGGCACCGACGCTGTCTGACCTCGTTCCCGATGATGCCGGTGGCTGCACGGTTCCGAAAGGGCTGTGCGCGAATCGTCACACTCCCGCAACGGTGCCTGGCACCGAAGGCGGCAGGCACCGAAGGCGGCACCGAAGCGCGGCGGCTGCGAACCAACCGTCGCGGCACGGGGTAGCACGGGCTCCGCCTCTCGGTTCGTCCGTCGCGAGCGGCCGGTCAGACGCGCGCCGGCGCTGCGACCATGGCGAGCTCGACCGGCGCGGCGCCGGGGACCACCTCGGCCGCTTCGCGCGCGTGCAGGAGCGTCGTCCGCACGATCAGCTTCGCGCGGGCGTAGTTGTCGAGCACCGTCGGCACCGGCGCCACCGGCTGACCGAGCGCGTAGCCGGCCGCGTTTGCTCCGATCTGGCGGTATGAGGCGAGCGTCAGCGACGGTGCCATGCCGAACAACTCGAGGTTGTCGAGCGGCTCCAGGTCGGCTCGGCGGATCAGCGCAGTCCCCTTCGATTGCAAGCCGACCGCGATGCCCGATCCCGAGAGCCGAGCGCCGTCATGGCCGATGAACGCAACGTCCGCCGAGCGGAGAATCCGCACGAGTCGCGGCGTCCCGCCCGCGCCGCGCACCCCGTCGATGATCGCGTCCAGCACGTCGGCATGGAGGAGGCCGTTGATCGTCGCGCCGAGGGCATCGCCGAACGCGGGACCGACGGCGACGATGACCTCGTCGGCTTGCTTGCCCGCGGTCGCGAGGCCGGTCACCGAAACGATCGCCTCCGCCGGCGGCGCACCCCCGAGCAGTCGCGCGTCGACTGCGTAGGGCAGGCGGCGCAGCCGCTCCCAGCGCTCGCCCTCGAGCCGGTAGCCGGTGCCGGGGCCGGTGTAGAGGTTCGGGTCGTTGACGGCCGATACGACGGCGCCGCCCGAGCCGATGATCGCTGCAGTTTGAAGGTAGTCGGCCGAGACACGCTGGCGTTGCATCCCGAACACGGCAGCTGCGACCTCCGGGAAGCCACGGCGCTCGAGCGCCCTTGCAATCTCGAGCCCGCTGATCCCCTCCGCGAGCACGCGGTCGGCTGCAATCACGTCGGCGGCGCGATCCCGGTCCGGCAGGTCGCGCGAGTCGAGGCACGTCGTCGCAAGTCGCACCTCTTCGTCGCGTATCGCCGGAAACCCCAGCTCCTCGAACACGACCTGCACGGCACGGGCGCCGCGTTCGCGCACGGCCAACGCGTCGGCTTCGGCAAGTGGTTCGAGCCCCGCATCCACCTGCCAGTCGCGCTGCAGAGTGAGCCACTCGTCGTAGTCGTGCGAATCGTAGTTACCGCCGCCGAACATGTTGTCGTAACGCGGCATTGACGAATAGCCCGACGTGATGAAATCCGTGCCGGGCAGGAACTGCCCCATCAGCTTGGCGGTCTTGCGGATCTCGGAGTGGCTCGCGATCGCGTCGTTTCCCGAGGCGACCTCGAGGTCGAGCCAGGCGGCAAGCACGTTTTCGGCGAGCACCTCGCGTGTGCCGCCCGGCACCGAGAGCGCGAGCGCGATGCAGGAGATCGAGCCGTTCTGCACGCCCTGTGAGCCGGCGGCCCGGATCAGCGAGAGACACCGCGCCTCGAGATACAACATCGATTTTCCCTCGGACTCCCCCATCAGCGCCTCGGACCCTGCGCCCGAGGTGAAGCGCACCTTCACCCCACGCGACGCATACGCAGAGGCGAGGAACGCCTTCGACCAGGGCGTATCGTCTCCGTCGACGAAGACCGGTTCCGTTCCGTACACCGAAAGCGTCTCGGCGTACGTGACGAGCCCCTGAATCGCGAGCCGAAGGTTCAGGCGCTCCTCGACCGCGCACTGGGTCATCACGCCGGGACGGCCGGTCTGCGACCCGACGAGCAGCGCGATCGCGTTCAGCGGCGCGTACCGCGAGACTCCGACGGTGGTCTCGAGCTCGGCGAAGCCTCGCGCCGCCGCCTCCGCGGCGTCGGCGGCAAGAAGCGCGGGGTTCTCCTTGAGGTTCGTGACGTGGGCCTGGTTCGCGGGCGCGCGCCGGGCCCGTAGCTTCTTCAACGCGAACATCAACTCGACCGGGTCGAGCATCCCGATCACCCGGGCGAGTCGCGCCGGCGTGAGGCCACGCGAGAGGCGGACGAGCTCGCTGCGGCCGACAGCCACATCGACGAGCTTCCGCGCGATCTCGGCGTCGGTCAGCTCGGCCGCCTCGCCCACGACCTCGTGATCGAGCCCGTACTTCGCGACGAAGTGGTCGAGCGCATCCCAGGTCTCGCTGCGACGTCCGTCGATCTCGACGATTTGCCCGTCCGTGATGACGAGTGAGGGCTCGGGGTCGTTCGGCCCGTTCATCGCGACGAGGCCGAGCTCGGCGAGCGGCTCGATCAGGACCTCACGCCGAAGCGGGCGCTCCTCGCGCGCCAGATAGCGGGCCGAGCGCTCGTCAGGACGCAAGGAGCAGCCCTCGCGTGGCATAGACGCGAATCGCGTCGCGAACGAACGCAGCCGTCAACGGCGCGCCGAGCAGCTCGAGGCGCCCTGCCCACGCTTCGAGGTCCGAGGCCGTGGAGCGTCGGGGGCGAAGCGCGGTGTAGATCTCGAGGATCGTCTCGTCGGGGAGCGGGGCGAGCTCCGCCGCACGCCGCAGGTTGTCCGCAAGCTGCGAGCGGCCCGCCGCGTCCGCCACCTCTCCCTGCATTCGGAGCGTGGCCGGCGTCGCGCGCAACTCGGATGCGTCGAGCCCGGCGTCGAGTGTCAGTTCCGCGAGTGGTCGACCGCCGGGCGTCGACACGAGATCCGGCCGCTCGGACCCGAGGGGGTAGTCCCGGCGCGGGTCGAAGGTCACGAAGGAAAACGGTATACAAATGCTCCATGAGCAACCACTACGATTTCGAGGGACGTGTCGCCCTGGTCACCGGCGGGGCGAGCGGGATCGGCGCCGCGAGCGTCGAGCGACTGAGAAGCGGCGGCGCCGAGGTTCACGTGTTCGACCTCGCGAACGGTGACGACGTGCGCGACTCCGCTCAACTCACGGCTGCGGTCGCGCGCCTCCCTCGTCTCGATGTGCTCGTCTGCGCCGCCGGTGTCGGCGGAGACTCGCTGCACACGGAGGACGTGAGCGACGAGGAGTGGCAGCGTGTTCACGCGATCAACCTGAACGGGGTGTTCTACGCGAACCGCGCTGCGATTCCTAAGATGAAGGCCGGCGGTTACGGACGGATCGTCAACATCGCGTCGATCGCAGGCAAGGAGGGCAATCCGATGGCGGGCGCCTACTCCTCGTCCAAGGGCGCCGTGATCGCACTCACGAAGGCGATCGGCAAGGACGTCGCGGATTCCGGCATTCTCGTCAATTGCGTCGCACCCGCCGTCATCAACACGCCGATCCTGGGACAGATCTCCCCGGCGCACATTGCCTACATGACCGCCCGTATCCCGCTCGGTCGCGTCGGTGAGCCGGCCGAGGTGGCCGCGCTCGTCAGCTGGCTCGCGAGCGAGGAGATGTCGTTCTCGACGGCCGCCTGCTACGACATCTCCGGCGGACGGGCGACGTATTGATTCGTTTCGTCCGCGCTCGAACGCACGAAGGACCTGCGCGCACCGGGCGCCTCGAGGGGGACCGCGTCCACCTGCTCGACCACGACGACCCGCTCGCCGCCTTGCGGGGCGAAGGCACGGTGGAAAACGTCTTTCCGCTCGCCTCTCTCGAGTTGCTCGCACCGGTCGAGGCGCCCGAGATCTGGTGCGCGGGCGTCACGTACGAGCGCAGTCGGGACGCGCGCGTCGAAGAGGCCCAGACCGACGCGCGCGATGTCTACGCGCTCGTCTACGACGCCGACCGGCCCGAGCTCTTCCTGAAGGATGCAGCGATGCGTCGCACCGTCGGCCCCGGAGGAGCGATCCGCGTGCGCGCCGACGCAAGTTGGAGCGTGCCCGAGCCCGAGCTCGGCCTCGTGCTCGGCGCGGAGCGCACCCCGGTCGCCATGACGATCGGTAACGACGTCTCGAGCCGGGACATCGAAGGTGCGAACCCGCTCTACATCCCACAGGCGAAGATCTTTGCGGGCGCTTGTGCAATCGGTCCCGCCCTCGCGGTGCCCGAGGACTGGGAGGCGCCGCTCTCTATTCGCCTGCGGATCACTGCCGCCGACGGCTCGGAGCTCTTCACCGGCGAGACCTCGACCGCAAACATGAAGCGCAGCCCGCGCGAGCTCGCGGAGTGGCTCGTGCGTGACAACCCCGTTCCGCCGGGCTCGGTGCTCTTGACCGGCACCGGCCTCGTGCCACCCGACGACTACACGCTCGAGCCCGGCCACGTCGTCGAGATCGAGATCGAAGGCATCGGCGTGCTCACGAACACGGTGGCCGCTACCGTGAGCACGCAACCCGCCCGACCGACGAAAGGTGACCTGACGTGAGCGACGTCCTCGACGCACCAACGAGTACCGCGCGGCTCAACTACGTCGACGGAGCCTGGGTGCCGTCGGCCTCCGGGGCGACCTACACGCGCGTCAATCCGATGCGCCCCGACGAGTCTGTCGGCGAGTTCTCGTCCTCGACGGAGGCCGACGCGGACGCTGCGGTTTGCGCTGCCGTGGCCGCCTTCGCCGGCTGGTCGAGGCTGCCCGCCGCAAAGCGGGGCGCCTATCTGAACGCGGCGGCTGCCGCGCTCGAGGCCCGCGCCGAGGAGATCGCGCGCGACATGTCGACCGAGATGGGGAAACCGCTGCGGGAGGCTCGCGGCGAGACGGCGCGCGCGTCGCAGATCCTGCGCTTCGCGGCGAGCGAGGCGTACCGCCCGGTTGGCGAGCATTTCGAACAGTCGCTCACAGGCGCCCAGGTGTCGACGCGGCGCCGCGCAGTGGGCGTCGTCGGGCTGATCACGCCCTGGAACTTCCCGATCGCGATCCCCATCTGGAAGCTCGCACCGGCCCTCGTCTACGGCAATACGGTCGTGCTGAAGCTCGCCTACGAGTCCCCGGTGACGGGTTTGCATATCGCCGAGGCATTCGCGGAGGCCGAGCTCCCTCCGGGCGTGCTGAACGTACTCACCGGTCGGGGTTCGACTGTCGGCGCAGCTCTCGTCGAGGATCCGCGTGTGCGCGCGATCTCATTCACCGGCTCGGTCACCACCGGTCACGGCGTGCGTGACCGCGCCACGAAAGCCGGGAAGCGAGTGCAGTTGGAGCTCGGCGGCCACAACCCGATGATCGTGATGGATGACGCCGAACTCGGACGGGCCGTCGAGGCCGCGTACGCGGGCGCCTTCTGGTCGGCGGGCCAGAAGTGCACGGCGACGCGGCGCATCTACGTGCAGGACACGGTCTACGACGCGTTCCGCGACCAGTTCCTCGCACGTATCGGCCGCGGCCGGGTCGGCGACCCTCTCGACCCCGAGGTCGAAGTCGGGCCGATCGTCAACGAGGCGCAGTTCGACGAGATCGTCGCGGCAATCGCACGCGGGCGGAGTGACGGCGGCACCGTGATCGCAGGAGGCGAGCGCGCCGACGCGCACGGCTTCCTGATCCCCCCGACCGTCTTCGAAGGGGTCGGTGACACCGCGTTCCTGTCGTGCGAGGAGGTGTTCGGACCGGTCGTCTCGCTCTACCGCTTTGCGAGCCTCGACGAAGCACTGAAGCGCGCAAATGCGGTTGAGTTCGGGCTCTCGACGGCGATCTTCACGTCGAGCCTCGCGAGTGCGACTCGATTCACCGACGATGCGCAAGCGGGCCTCATCCACGTCAACTCGCAGACCGCCGGTGCCGAGGTGCACGTGCCGTTCGGCGGCATCAAGGCGAGCGGCTTCGGCCCCCACGAGCAAGGTCGCGCGGCGATCGAGTTCTACACGGAGACGGTCACCGTCTACGTCGATCCATGAGCGCGAGCGCGGAGCGATTCCTGGTTACGGGCGCGCTCGGCTGCGTCGGCGCCTGGACCTGCGCGGTCCTCACACAGGCCGACGCCTCGGTGGTCGGCTTCGACCTGGGCACCGATGATCGGCGTCTCCGCCTCGCCGGCGCCGGTGGGGTGCACGTGACCCACGGCGACATCACCGACCGGGCGGCGCTCGATCGCGTGCTCGACGAGCACGCCATCACGCACGTGATCCACCTCGCAGCCCTCCTGATACCGCAGATCAAGGCCAACCCGCCCCTCGGGACGGCGATCAATGTCGGCGGGACGGTGAACGTGCTCGATGCCGCAAAGAGCCGTGGAATCCGCGTTGCGTATGCCAGCTCCGCGGCGGTCTATTCGCAGGTCGACGACTCGGGCGGCCCCGTGCGAAACGACGCCGCCGGCCATCCGACCACCTTCTACGGTGTGCACAAGCAGGCGTGCGAAGGTCTCGCCCGCATCTTCTGGCAGGAGGAGCACGTCGCCTCGATCGGCATCCGCCCGTTCATCGTCTACGGGCCGGGGCGTGACTCAGGGCTAACTGCCTCCCCCACGCTCGCCATGGCCGCCGCCGCTCGCGGCGAGAGCTCGCAGATCACCTTCGGCGGCCGGACCCAGTTGCACTACGCGCCCGACGCAGCACGCGTCTTCGTGGCCGCCGCGCGGGCCGCGACGCAAGGTGCGCGCGTTTTCAATCTCGGCGGCCCGGCGGTCGCCATTGCCGACGCTGCTCGGACGATCGAGGAAGCGGCGAACGTCTCGTGCACCGTCGACGAGGAGACCCTGCTGCCGTTCCCGGCCGAGTTCGACAACGGCCCGCTCGAGGACGTGATCGGGCCGATCAGCTGGACTCCGCTCGCAGAGGGTGTTCGCCAGACGATCGATCGGCTGCGAGACGCGCCGGGCTGAACGACGCGTCGACGACGATCAGCAGCGCAGCAGCACCTGCGAGCGCCCACAACACCGCATCGAAACCGCCTGTCACGTCGCGCAGCGCTCCCAGGAGAAGTGGGGAGCTCGCCGACAGGGTGTAACCGATGCCGAGCATCATCCCTGCAAGCGCAGCGACTTCGGCGGGACGCTCGGCCGCGTCGAGCGGAAGCGTCATCGTCAGGGGGAAGAGCGGGCCGATCGCAATTCCGAGGAGCACGGCCCAACCCCAACCCCCGGCCGGCCACAGGACGATTCCGAGAAGCGCGACGAACTGCAACGACGCGGCTCCCGCGAGCCAGAGTCGTCGCGATCCCCAGTGATCTGCCGCCCAGGCGACAAAGAACCCGCACGGGATCGTCACCGTGTTCAGCACTGCAAGGAGCCCACCGGCCGAGGCCTGGCTCCAGCCTCGCTCCACATAGGCATCGGGCAACCATGCGTTCAGCCCGTAGAAAACCGATGACATGAAGAAGAACGCTGCAACGAGGCGCCAGGCGAGCAGCCGGCGAATCGGCAGCCGCAGTGGCCGAACCTCCACGCGCACGTGCGTCGGCTCGGTCCGCGTCAGCCAGAGCCAGAGCAATGCGAGCGCGGTCGAGACCGCGCCGAAGACAAGAAGCGGTGTGCGCCAGCCGCCGACGAGGTGCGCGAGTGGAACCGCGGTCGCCGCCGCGATCGCCGAGCCGATCGTGATTCCGGCCGTGTAGACGCCGGTGGCGAATCCCGGCCGGTCGGCGAAGCGCTCCTTCACCGCCACCGGCAGCATCGCGCCCGCGAGGCCCATCCCGACGCCGATCGGGAAGGTCAGGAGGATGACGGCGATCGCACCCGGGGCCACCGCACGCGCGACTCCGAAGACACCGATGAGCGCAAGTGCGACCGCGACCGCCCTGCGCGACCCGATTCGGCCGGAGAGAAAGGATGCCGGCGGGGCGAAGAGCCCCATGCAGAGCACGGGAATCGTCCCGAGCAGGCCGGCAATCGCATGCGTGACGTCGAGGTTCGACCGGACGAGCGGTAGCAGCGGCCCGATGCCGACCAGTTGCGGCCGCAGCGCCATCGCGGCCAGAAAGAGCGCGACGAGCAGCGGCGCACGCCTCACCGAATGCTAGATCGTCTCGTAGAACGTGCGCTCGCGCAACTCCATCAGCTCGAAGAGGCCGCCGAGTGCGAGCCGCTGGAAATGCTCGCTCGCGCCGTGCTCCTCAAAGGCTGCCTTGTCTCGGTACTGCTCGTAGAAGAGGAACGATCCCGCATCCTCGGGGTCGCGGCACGGGACGTAGGCCTCGCAGCCTGCTTCCTCGCGGCTGGCGGCAGCGAGCTCACCTGCAAGCGTTGCCGCGCGGTCCTCCTCTCCTGCCTTCGCCTTCATCCGCACGACGAGAACGAACGACATATCGCCTCTCTTTCCGATGGGTTTCGAGTGATCTACCCGGTGACCGGGTTCGTGATCGAGCCGACGGCGTCGATCTCGATCGTGATCTCGTCGCCGGCCTTCAGCCAGACGGGCGGATCGCGGAACGCGCCGACGCCGGCGGGCGTGCCGGTGATGATCAGGTCACCCGGCTCGAGCGTGATCGCTTGCGAGACGAAGGAGACGACCTCGCGCACGCCGAAGATCTGGTTCGAGGTGTTCGAGTCCTGCATCACCTCACCGTTCAGGATCGCGCGGATCGGTAGCGCTTGGGGGTCGGGCACCTCGCTCGCCGGGACGAGGTCGCCGACGGGCAGAAACGTGTCCAGCGACTTGCCGCGCACCCACTGGCCGTCGGCGAACTGAAGGTCACGGCCCGAGACATCGTTCGCAACTACGTAGCCCTGCACGAAGTCGAGCGCGTCGTCGATACCGACGCCGCTTGCACGCCGTCCGATCACGACGCCGAGCTCGGCCTCGTAGTCGACCTGGCGTGAGATCGCCGGGATGCGGATCGCGTCGCCGCTTCCGATCAGCGTGTTCGGCCACTTCGCAAAGAGCAGCGGGCGCTCCGGGAGCGCGACGCCTTGCTCCTCCGCGTGGTCGCGGTAGTTGAGGCCGACGCAGACGATCTTCTGGGGGAGGCCGATCACGTCGGCGAGCCTACTATCCCGCCCCGTACGAGCGCGTCGATGTGGTCATCGGCATAGCCGAGCTCGCGCAGCACATCGGCCGAGTGCTCGCCGAGCAGTGGCGGAGGCAGCCGATGTGTGAGGCGCTCACCGTCGACCTGGAGCGGTGCGGCCACGACGTCGAGGCCGTCGACCTGCTGCAGCATCCCGTTCGCACGCGTTTGGGGATGCGCAGCGACTTCGGCCAGATCCTGGACGGGCGCGACGGGGATCCCCGCGAGCGCCTCCAACCAATGAGCGGAGGTGTCGCCCGAAAGCCGGGCGCGGATCTCGGGCAGCAGAAGCTCGCGATTCACCAGCCGGTCGGGGTTCGTGAAGAAGCGCGGGTCGTCGGCGAGCTCCGGTCGCCCGATGCGCTCGCAGAGCACGCGGAAGAGGCGATCGTTCGCGGCGGCGACCATCAGCTCCCCGTCGGAGGTGGCGAAGACCTCGTACGGCGCAATCAGAGGGAAGGCGGTGCCGTGCCGCCCGGGGACCACGCCCGATCTCAGCACGCCGGCCAGCTGGTAGCCGACGAGGGAGAGCGCGGTGTCATACAACGCCACGCCCACGTCGCGGCCGCGACCGGTCGACGCGCGCTCGAGCAGCGCCGCGACGACGCCGAGCGCGGCCCAGACCCCGGTCCCGATATCGACGACCGAGGCACCCACACGGACTCCCGGTCGGTCTGCCTCGCCGGTGATGCTGACGAGGCCGGCAAACGCCTGCATCAACGGGTCGTATCCGGGCTCGCCGGCCAGCGGCCCCCGCTGGCCGAACGCATGGATCGAGCAGTAGACGAGCCGGTCGTTGCGCGCGCGCAACGCATCGCTGCCGAGGCCGAGGCGCTCCGCGGCACCCGTGCGCAGCGACTGCACGAAAACGTCGGCGCTGTCAACGAGTCGCAACAGCGCTTCGTGACCCTGGTCGGCCTTGAAGTCGAGCGCGAGCGAGCGCTTCGAACGGTTGGCAGCGAAAAACATCACGCTACCGCCGTCGAAGAACGACGGCCCCCACGCCCGCGCCTCGTCGCCGCGCCCCGGGTGCTCGACCTTCACGACCTCGGCGCCGAGTCCACCGAGAATCTCGGTGCAGGTAGGCCCCGCGAGCGACGAGGTCACATCGACGACGCGGATGCCGCTCAGCGGCGCGAAGCTCATGTGGCCGAATGTATCCAAGGATTCGGGTTAGGATCGATGCGTGGCGACAGCCGGGAAACGACCGCCGAGACTCGGCATGAACATGTTGCTCTGGTCGACAGACGTGACGGGTGCCGAGCACGACTCGACGTTCGAGCTCCTCCACGAGATCGGCTACGAGGGAGTCGAGATCCCGATTTTCGATTCCGAGGTCGACAAGTACGGACGCCTCGGAAAGCGTCTCGACGAGCTCGGCCTCGCAACGCTCGGTGTCACCGCCCGCTCGGGAGAAACGAGCCCGATCAGTGCCGACGCGGCGGTGCGGGCCCGCGGTCTCGAGGCGACGAAGGCTGCGGTGGATGCCTGCGCTGCGCTCGGCGCGCGCACCTTGTGCGGGCCGATCGAAGCGCCGCTTGGTGAATTCAGCGGCAGCGGGCCGACACGCGAGGAGAAAGACCGGTCGGTCGAGAGCTTGCGCGCTGCGGCGGAATACGCGGCGACGCGCGACGTCACGCTCGTTGTCGAATACCTGAACCGCTTCGAGATGTACCTCGTCAACTCCGCCGCAGATGCCGCTGCACTCGTGCGCGAAGTCGACCACCCGAATTGCAGGCTCATGTACGACACGTTCCACGCGCACATCGAGGAGACCGATCCGCGCGCGGCGTTGCAGTCGTGTGCCGACGTACTCGTCCATTTCCACGCTTCCGAGAATCATCGCGGCACCCCGGGCAGCGGCCAGGTCGACTGGGACCGGACATTCGACGCGCTTGCGGAGATCGGCTACGACGGCTGGGTGGTGATCGAGGCTTTCGGGGACTCCCTGCCCGACCTCGCCGCAGCAACGAAGGTCTGGCGGCGCACGTTCGCGAGTGAAGAGCAGCTGGCACGCGACGGCGCGGCGTTCCTACGACCTCGCTTGCAGCAACTCTCAGGCTGAGTGTCCCGCCCGCGCGTGCACGTCACGGGCGCGGTTCCGGCCGCCGTCGAGGCTGCGATCGCCGAGAGCTTCGCTCTCGTTCGCGAAGCGAGCGAGGCCGACGGCGTGCTTGCATTGATCACCTCACGCATCGACGATGCCTATCTGGCGGCCGCAGGGCCGCAACTGCGGATCATCGCGAACTACGGCGTCGGCGTCGACAACATCGACCTCGAAGCCGCGGCGCGGCGCGGGATTCTCGTTACCAACACACCGGACGTCCTGACCGAGACGACCGCCGAGCTCGCGATCGCGTTGACCTTGTCACTGTTGCGGCGAGTCACGGAGGGCGACCGGTTTCTGCGCGCACGACGCCCGTGGGGCTTTGGACTCGAGTTCATGCTCGGTGCGGGCCTGGGCGGAAAGCAGTTCGCGATCGTGGGGGCCGGGCGCATCGGCCGCGCGACGGCACGGCTTGCGAAGGCGTTCGGTGCCGAGCCCATCTTTGCGGGACGCGGTGAGTTGGAGCGCGTCCTCCCCCTCGCCGACATCGTGAGCATCCACTGTCCGCTGACGCCGGAGACGCGCCACCTGATCGACGCGCGAGCCCTGTCGCTGCTACGCCCGACCGCAGTCCTCGTGAATACGGCGCGCGGTGCGATCGTGGACGAGCGTGCGCTCGTCCACGCGTTGCGAAACGGCAGGCTGGCCGGAGCCGCCCTCGACGTGTTCGAGCGCGAGCCGGCGGTCGCAGAGGAACTCCTCTCCTTGGAGAACGTGGTCTTGACGCCGCATCTCGGAAGTGCAACGCGGACGACGCGTGAGGCGATGGGGCTGTCGGCTGTCAGCGCGCTCCGCTCGCTGCTGGTCGAGGGGCGTCGGCCCGCGAACGCGGTCACAGGGAGTACGATCGACCCTCCGTGAGCCCGGGCCGCATTCGTCACACCGTCAGCTTCACCTTGCGCCACGCCGCCGGGTCGCCCGAAGAGTCCTCCTTCGTCGACGCCGCGCGGCGCCTCGAAGCGATCGACGGGGTGGAAGCCTTCGAGCTGCTTCGCCAGGTCGGCACGAAGAGCGATTTCCGGTTCGGCATCTCGATGGAGTTCGCGAACCAGGGCGCCTACGACGGCTACAACGAGCATCCGGAGCATGTGCGCTTCGTGTCGGAGCGGTGGGTGCCGGAGGTGTCGGACTTCCTCGAGTTGGACTACGCCTCGCTCGCCTCGCCCGTCAGCTGAGGACACTCCACGCCCAAACGGGTGATGCGCGTTCGGCGCCTGGATCCCGATGCCGTCCAGAGATGCAGGGATTGACGGATCTGCGGATGTCCGAGGTCATCGGCGCGCTCTCGTACGCGCTCGACGTCACCGACGGCCAGCCGGCCGGGCATGCCATGCGCAGTTGCATGATCGGCATGCGAATGGTGCACGCTCTCGGTCTCAGCCCGGAGGAGCACGGCGCGGCCTTCTACGGCCTCCTGATGAAGGACGCCGGGTGCTCGTCGAACGCCGCCGCTGTCTCCGCGCTCTACGGTGGCGACGACATCGCCGCGAAGCGGGCGCTTCGAACCGTCAACTACTCAAAGCTGTCCGAGGCTTGCATCTACGTCTTCCGCAACGTCAGCGGTCCCCGGCACCTGCTGCGCGTGGCTCGCTCGGGCAAGGAAGTCGCGAAGCAGATGACGGCAACACGCTGCGAACGAGGGGCTGCGATCGCGACCATGCTCGAGCTGCCGGCCGGGACATCGGGCGCAATCGCCTCTCTCGGTGAGCACTGGGACGGCCGCGGACACCCGCTGGGACTCAGCCGCACCGAGATTCCGCTCCTCGCCCGGATCTTCCTGCTCGCGCAGACCGTCGAGGTGTTCGTGCGCGAGTTCGGAGTCGACGCCGCGTGTGAGATGGCATCTGCGCGTCGCGGCAGGTGGTTCGATCCCGACCTCGTCGACCTCCTGCTTACGCTTCGCAACGATCGGCGCTTCTGGGAGTCACTGTCCGACGACGACCTGGCGTCGCGCCTTGATGCATTCGAGCCCGTCGATCAGCAGCTCGTCGCGGATGACGACCGCCTCGACCGGGTCGCAGAAGCGTTCGCGCTCGTCATCGACGCGAAGTCGCCGTATACGTACCGCCACTCGACGCGGGTGGCGGCGATCTCTGTCGCCACGGCGCGTGAGCTCGGCTTCGATGCCATCGCGCTTCGCGACCTGCGGCGTGCGGGGCTCCTCCACGACATCGGCAAGCTCGGCGTTCCGAATTCGATCCTCGACAAACCGGGCAAGCTGACGGAGGACGAGCGGCGGCGCGTGGAGTCGCACCCCCGGTTGTCGGAGGAAGTTCTCAGCAGGGTGGCGTCGTTTAAGAGCATCGCCGCCGTCGCGGGCGCCCACCACGAGAAGCTCGACGGCAGCGGCTACTGGCGGGGCGTGTCGGGTAGCGATATCTCGACGGCCGCGCGCATCCTTGCTGCCGCTGACATCTACGAGGCGCTGACCGCGGAACGGCCCTACCGGGTTGCGCTCGGACACGATGAGGCGCTTGCGATCCTGGCGCGCGAGGCCGATGCCGGCAAGCTGTGGCACGACGCCGTCACGGCGCTCCGGCTGGCGCTCGACGATGCTCGTACCGAGCTCGCGGCGTAGACGAGACGCACGCCGAGCGAGCGAACGACGCGACGGGCACTCTTCGCCTCGTGCCGTTGCCCCCTCTCTCCGTCCTCGATCTCGCCCCGATCGTCGAAGGCGGGTCGCCCGGTGATGCGCTGCGAAACAGTCTCGACCTCGCGCGGCACGTCGAACGATGGGGCTATAACCGCTTCTGGCTCGCGGAGCATCACAACGCGATCGGGATCGCGAGCGCAGCGACTGCCGTCGTGATCGCGCACGTCGCGGCCGGGACACGGACGATTCGAGTGGGCGCCGGCGGGATCATGCTGCCAAACCATCCGCCGATCGTGATCGCCGAGCAATTCGGCACGCTGGAGGCGCTGCATCCGGGGCGCATCGACCTGGGGCTCGGCCGGGCCCCCGGCACCGATCAGCTCACGGTGCGTGCCCTTCGCCGCGATCCCGCAGGCGCCGACACCTTTCCCCAGGACGTCCTCGAGTTGCAGCACTACCTCGCTGAGTCGCAGCCTGCACAGGCGGTGCAGGCGACGCCTGGTGCCGGGGCGCGCGTGCCGCTATGGATCCTCGGTTCGAGTCTCTTCGGCGCCCAGCTCGCCGCGATGCTCGGGCTGCCATACGCATTCGCCTCGCACTTCGCGCCGGACGCGCTCCTGCCTGCGCTTGACATCTACCGGACGACGTTTCGGCCGTCCGAGCAGCTGCAGCGACCCTACGCCATGGTCGCCGCGAACGTGATCGTCGCCGACGACGACGACACGGCAACGAGGCTCTTCACGTCGGTGCAGCAGTCGTTCGTGAACATCTTGCGGGGCCGCCGCGGGGGGCTGCCGCCCGCGATCGAGGAGATCGATGCGTTCTGGACACCGGCTGAGAATGAGCGAGCCTCGGCAATGCTCCACCGCTCGTTCGTCGGCTCGCCCCAGACGGTGCGCGACGGTCTCGAGCGGTTCGTTGCCGAGACCGGTGCTGACGAGCTCATCGTCGCCTCTGCCATTCACGACCACGCTGCTCGCTTGCGATCGTACGACCTTCTGGCCTCGGGATCCTGACCGGTTCGCAGCGCGACTCAGTCGACGGGTCGAGATCTGCGACGTCCGCCGGGGGCGGCTGCCAGTGCTTGTCCGCTCCTCACGGGAGCTCGGTCGACTGTTCAGCCGACGGTGAACATGCAGAACGCCGAAAGCACCGCAAAGAAATGGCGACCGCGATGATGGATCCGCGAGAGGACGAAAAGCGGCACGTGGCACTGACTTCCACATCCCGCCGGGCGTTACAGCGAGCCGGATCGGACCGTCGGAGAGGCGTCGCGCTACCCTGCCCCGCGCCGCGGTCGTGACGAGGGTGGAAGGGGGGGTCAGAGGGTCAATGGACAGCCGTTTCCTTGCTCTTGCCGTCACGCTTGCGGCCGTGAGTGCCGCCGGTGCGGGCGCGGCGGTCACGAGAACGGATGCTTCGGGAACCGTCGTGGCGGACGGTGCGAAGGTCTTCCCGCTCGTGCTTGCGAAGGGGCCGAACGCCGGAACCGCGACGCCCGGCGGGACTGATGCTTTGACCGAGGTGGCATCGGCCGGCGCGACAACGTTGAAGATCGGCCCTGCGACGACCGCCTGGACCACCGCCGACATCGCGGACGCGGAACGTCAAAATCGTGCCGCGGTGACACACGGGCTCTCCACCTGGGTGAACCTGAGCACGGAAGCGCAGGCGACCGCGGGCTCGACAAGCGACGCGGTGCTCGCGCAGGTCATCTCATCGCTGAAGGCCGACCCGGGCGCCGCGGCGATCGCGCTCTGGAAGGGGGTCGACGAACCGCTCTTCAGCGGCATCGCTCCGGCAGCGCTGCAATTCGCTTACTGCCGCGCGACGGGTCGAGGCGACCCGTCATGGTGTGGCGGCGAGCCCGTCCTCGACTCCGACCATGCCTGGGTGACAGTCGAGGCGCCGCGCGGGACGGCGAGCCAGCTCGCGCCGTACAGCACCGTCACCGACATACACGGCGTCGACGTGTATCCCGTCACGCTGGCCAATCCCGCGCCCGATCTCCACGCCGTTGGCCGCTGGACGAGCACGCTCGCGTCGATCACGCCGGATCGCGCTGTGTGGACGACGATCCAGATCTGCGCCAGCGGCAGCTCCGACAACGCGTCTGGAACCTACGTCCTGCCGACATTCCTGCAAGAGCGCTACATGGCGTACGACGCGATCATCAACGGAGCTCGGAGCTTGGCCTTCTACGGTGGGAACATCCCTGGCTGCTTCGGCTCCGCCGATCGCGCGGCCGGCTGGAACTGGACGTTTTGGGGCTCCGTGCTGAAGCCGCTGCTCGGCGAGCTGAACTCACTGAGCCCGCTCGCGCCGGTGCTCGTGAACGGCGCGACGACGCAAGCAGTGACGACGAGCGACCCGTCGACCCAGGCGATCACTCGCGCGGGTGCCGGCCACGACCTCTGGCTGCTCGCCGCGCGCGGAGGAAGCGGTACGGCATCAGTCGCGGTGAGCGGGTTACCGGCGGGCTTCTCAAGCGGGACGGTCTACACCGAGGGGCGCTCGATCGCCGTCGTGAACGGCGCGTTCACGGATGAGTTCTCCCAATGGGCGGTTCACGTCTACCACTTCATTCCGGCAGAGGGGCCGTTGCCGAGCATCACCGCCGTCGCGCCCGCCTCGGGATCACCAGGGTCTGCGGTCTCGATCCGGGGAGCGAATCTCGCCGACGCGACCGCAGTCACCTTCGGCGCAGTCCCCGCTTCGTTCTCCGTCGCCTCGGCGGCCGAGATCGACGCGACCGTGCCGGTTGGCGCATCGACGGCCCCAATCGTCGTGACGACGCCCGCCGGCACCGCGTCGAGCTCGACGCGGTTCACCGTTTCGACCCCGCCGCCACCCACCACCGGTGGTGGCGGTGGTGGCGGTGGCGGTGGTGGCGGCGGCTCGTCGGTTCCGGACCTGAGCGTGACGCTCGTGCCGCGCCTCGCAACGATCGGAACCGGGGACGCAGACGAGGTAATCGCTTACGTCAAGAATGCGGGCTCGGGCGGCTCACTTCAGACGCATCTCGTCGTCCGGCTGCCGCCGGCGATCGCATTGCTCGGGCCTCCGTTCTTCGAACGCGGCTCCGGGTGCACCGGCCGAGCGACGATCGACTGCTTCCTCGACTACATCCCGAACGGTGAGACGACGCGCGTGATCTTCGAAGTGCGCGCGACCGCAGACGGCGCACAGACGATCTCGGCGACCGCGTCCTCCGACCGAGACTCGGATCTTGCGAACAACTCTGCCACGTTGACGGTGCAGGTTGGAAGCTCGTCTCCGCCAACCCTGCCGCCGCCCTCACCTCGTCCTCGGGCGCCCGGACACGGGAAGACGCTGAACGGCGACGCGCACGCAAACCGCCTGATGGGCACGGCCTTCGCCGACGTCCTGAACGGCTTCGGTGGCAACGACTTCTTGAGCGGCGGCAGGGGTAACGACATCCTGAGCGGCGGCTCCGGCAACGACGTCTTGATCGGCGGGCCAGGCAACGACACGCTGCGCGCGCGAGACGGGGTGCGCGACACGATCAGCTGCGGCGCCGGCCGGGACATCGTCGTGGCTGATCGCCTCGACCGCGTGGCGCGTAACTGCGAGCAGGTTCGCCGCCGCTGACCGCGTCGCCGAAGGGCGATCCGTGTTTGCGGCGTCGTGAGCGGCGCTCTGTCCGCCGCGCCGCGCGCGGTTCCCGCGGTCGATTCCGCAGCTTGGTGCGGTACGGCTCGTGCCGGCGTCCTCCTTCTCCCGGTCGGTGAAAACTCACATCGTGGTGCATCCGAGGCCCGTGCCCGCTGCTCGTCGAGGAGCGCCGGCGTCCCGCCGGAGTGGCGCCTACAACCGGCGCCCAACCGTCACGATGCGTTTCGTAACGGTGCCTGGCACCGAGGCTTGACGACCTCGAGCTCGATGATGCCCACGGCACACCGATCCCGAAAGGGCTGTGGACGCATCGTCA
>JBBQLT010000026.1:0-38379 GCA_038328165.1 Gaiellales bacterium | reverse complement strand
GGCCGGTGTCCACCGCGTGGACATCGCGTGGACACTTCACCAGCAAGCCGTCGCCTATGCAGCCAACAGAAACACGCGCTAAGCAGGAGGAAATCGAAAGCCCTCTGCCGGACTCGAACCGGCGACCCCCTCCTTACCATGTAGGTCAGGAGGGGGTCTATCTATACTGGTTTTCTAGCAACCATGCCTGTTTGGGTGTGTCGCGGGTAGTCGCCGGCCACCGCGTTCTGCGTTCTCATGCACCCTTGGTGCACCCTTGGATCGGACGGTTCCCGAACCTGAAAGGAATGGCCGAGGGGTCGCTATTCGAGATCGTCGCCGTGTGTGCCTTCCGGTGTCGAGACTATGACGCGACGGCCGTGGATGAGGGCGTTTCTGAGCAGTGCGCTCGCTCACGGTTGCGAGCCCGATTCGACTGCAGATAGTTGCTTCGCGTGCTCGACGGGGAGCGCCAGTCGGGCTGGAACGAGGGCGGTACCGACACAGACGAGCGCGACCACGCCCAGGGCAGTCCCGTCACCTGCCGTGTCGCGGAGCACTCCGGCCAAAACTGCGCCGAGGATCGCGCCGGGAGCGAAAGCGAGGTTCATGAGGGCGAACCCGAGCGAGCTGTCCTCGCCGGCGCGCTCGACCCCGGTGGTGAGCGCTGCCGTGGCGGGGGTCAGCACCCA
Source organism: Gaiellales bacterium (assembly GCA_038328165.1). Lineage (GTDB taxonomy): Bacteria > Actinomycetota > Thermoleophilia > Gaiellales > Gaiellaceae > PALSA-600. Next base: position 37,708 of record JBBQLT010000026.1, on the reverse strand, counting down.
GGCGGTTGCGCCCAGGGCGAGGGCGACGCTAGCGCCGAGTAAGACCAGGCGCTCGAGCAGCCCTGTTGCGGCTATGAGGAGCGCAGCTGCGAGGAACCCGCCCCGTATCGGGCGGAGCGGTCCGACACGGTCGGTCCAGCCTCCGGCGAGGGGGCTGACGGCGGCCTGGACGGCACCGCCGACTAGGAACACGGCCGCGATCGTGCTGGTCGACGCGCCGAGGCCGGAGAGGCGGAGGGCCGCCACCACACCGATTGAACCCGCGAGGAAACCGGGCATGGCCTGGAGCCAGAGTGCGTATGGGATACCGGGCTGGACGACGAGTGAACGATAGGCCGCCAAAGGTCGCTGCTGTGGGCGCCCCGCAGCGACGAAGGTGAAGGCAAGTACGGCAGCGCAAGCCGCGACCAGCGCGAACACGCTGAACACGACATCGGTCCCGACGCGTGCGGCGATCGCGCCCAGAACAGGGCCGAGAGTAAAGCCGGCGAACGCCGTGCCGAACACAAGCCCGAACAGGCGGGCCCGCTGTACTGGCAATGAGACGCTCGCCAGCCAGGCGAGGGTTGCGGTCCAGGCGAAAGCGCTCGCCACACCCTCCACCGTCCGAGCCGCGACAACAGCCTCGAACGAGCCGGCGAAACCAAAGACCACGCTCGAGACCGCGAGCACCAGGAGAGCGAGAGCGACAACCGCTCGCTGGCCGATGCGGGCGATAAGAAGCCCTGCCGGCAAAGCCCCGAACAGGAGACCGACGCTGTAGGAGGCCGAGAGCACACCGGCCAGGCCCGACCCGATCCCGAACTGGCGGACATATGCCGGAAGCAGCGGCGGCAAGACCGATATCAGGCTCGAATCAAGGAGCGCGACCACGCACGCAAACACGACCAGGCCGATCCCAAGCCCGAACGGACGCCGGCGGCGGAGGCTCACCCGGGCACGGGCCGCGGTCTGCGGCAGCCCAGGGACTTCACCGGCTGATCCTGACGGCTCGTGCTTTGAGGGCCTCGAGGTCGACGTCCCACCCGATCCCGGGCGCGGTGGGGGCGTGAATCAAGCCTTGGTCGTCGATCCCCGCTTCCTTCACAACAGGGTTGGTGAGCGCCATCGACTCGTACCAGGTCGTGTTTCGGATGGCACAGCACAGGTGGAGATTGGGTAGATCACCCCCGTGGACTTCCGCCGTGCGACCGAAGGAATCAGCCAGATGAGAAATCCTGATCGACCCCGTGATCCCGCCCTTGAAGTACCAACCCGTCCGCACCATGTCCGCCGCGCCGAGGCGCAGCAACTCCGCGGCGGTGTGATGGACTCCGTCGGAGGTTTCCCCGGCAAGGATGGGGATGTCGAGTGCGTCGGCCAGGCGTACGTAGGCGTCGATCTGGAACTCGCGCATCGGCTCCTCGTACCAGGCGTAGTTAGCGTCCTCGAGCACTCTGCCCAGGGCGAGCGCCTCGTAGGGGTCGAAGGCTGCGGAACCGTCGTAGAGGAGGTCGACATCATCGCCGACGTGCTCCCGTAGGCGCGTGCAGAGCTCGCCGTCCTTCCGGACGTCTCCCCAGGCGTGGAGCTTGATCGCGGTGAAGCCAAGCTCGAGGCACTGGTCGGCCACTTCGAGGAACTCCTCGATCGAGGCGAATGTCGCGGTGCTCGCATAGCAGGGAACACTTGTCCGGGCTCCGCCCAGGACTTGGTAGAGGGGGAGGCCGGCGTACTTGGCAGTGAGGTCCCAGAGGGCAACGTCGACGGCACCAAGCAGGTAGATCGGGAGCTCCTCGATGCGATCAAGCTCCCAGACCCGATGCCACAGATCCTCCTTCAGGAGGGCGTCCCGCCCGACGAAGAGGTCGCGTAGCCGGCGGTCGATCAGGTCGAGACCGACGGTTCCCCAGAACGCCAGGTTGCTCCAACCGTCGAGCCCGTCCTCGGTGACGACCCGGATCCAGAGGCTGTCGCTCGTCGCCTGCGAGACAGGTAGCCCCTCCCGCCAACCGTGGGCCGGCACCGGCTCCTCGACGAGGTAGGCCTCGAGCGCCGTGATGTTCATCGGGCCGGTTCTCCGGGGACGAACTGCACGCGGCCCGAACTACCCCGTGGCGCCGAGAGGAACGGCGTAGTCGAGCAGAGCTGATTGCGCGAGCGTAATGCCGAGACCGGGAGCCACGGGCAGAGCGATGTGCCCGTCCCGGAGCTCTGGCTCGGGTACGACGAGCTCATGGCGCAGGGGTGTGCGCCAGAGGGAGGGTACGAGCATCTCGACGAACGGCACGTTTAGGGTCGCGGCCTGCAAGTGTCGGGCGGCGGCCGCGTTGATTCCCGTCTTCCAGCAGTGCGGGACGACCATTGCGCCCCTTTCCAGTGCGGACTGGGTGATGCGACGCAGTTCGGTGAGCCCGCCGGCGCGGGCGACATCGGGCTGCAGGACGTCGACTCGACCCAGGTCGAGCCAGGCCAGGCACTCCTGCCAGGTTGCGGCGAACTCCCCTCCACCGATCCGGGTCTCGACCCGTTGGGCGAGTTTGGCGTGGCTTCGCAGATCGTCGTGGGGGAGTGTTGCTTCGGCGAGGTAGATGCGGCAGTCTTCGACCTGGCTCAGTGTCCAGAGCGCATCGCGCCAGTCGCTCCAGCGGTAGCCGAAGTCGACCAGGAGCTCGACCTCGTCGCCGACGACCCGCCGCCCCTCTCGGATGCAGTCGACGATGTCGCGGTCGCGTGCGACTCCCTCGTAGAGCACCTCCATCTTGATCGCCCGGAAGCCGAGCCTAAGGGCCTGCTCCAGCAACCCGCAGGTTGCCTCCAGCATCTCGCTCAACGTGCGTTCACCCACTGGCCCCGCGTAGCAGGTCGCGTACGGCGTGAGGTGCGGGCGCCGTGCTCCGCCCAGCAGGTGGAATGCGGGCCGCCGAAGCTGCTTGCCAGCCAGGTCGTAGAGGGCGATGTCGACCGCGGCGAGCGCATGCCGTGCGATCCCCGAGGGGCCGGCCAGGAATGTCGCCTGGGCGAGAGCGTGCCAGGTTGCACCCACCTGCACCGGGTCAGCGCCGATGAGGGTGTTTCGCAGCCCGCGGCACCAGAGGTGAATGTCGTCCATCAGGACAAGAGCGCGAGCGGCAGCCGACGCAGTGTCGGCCTCACCGATACCGACCCGCCCTTCCGCATCCTCGACCTCGACCAGCAGCGTCTCGGTCGAACCGTCGACATCCTCCACGTCATTGTTCGCACGCAACACATGCGCACGCACATCGACAACCGGACAAGCTATCGCTACCCCCTGCGGGCCTGCGATCAAATCCAAGGAAAGGTCATCGCTCATATGATGACTCACAGGATACGCGAGTGGTGGTGCCGCGGCAAGCGACCCTGGAGGCTACGGCAGCGAGAGGGCGACGCTCAGCGGCGTGGCGTGCAGTTCGGCATAGGAGGGGTCGCGGATGAACCAGTAGTGCGCTTCCATCGCCTGTCGCGCGAGCTGCGGGTTGTGCGAGCGAATGCCTTCGAGGACGGCGGTTTCGAGCGGCACGCCCCAACTCGCCGGGTCGTCGAGACGTGGCGGGAGACAGGTCGCGAGGATGATTCGTTGGAGCGGTCGCAGGAGAATCGCGAGCGCCGGCAGCCTCGCGGCCTCGAGGATCGCAAGATGGAAGGCGAGATGGGCGGCCTCGACTCGAGCCCAATCACCGTCGTCGCACGCCGAAAGGATCTCGGCATGATGGCGCTCCAGCGTCACGAGATCCGCGTCCAGGTGATTGATGGCTGCAAGCTCGCTGAGCCGCAGATCGAGCGCCTCCCGGGCGCGAGCGAGATCGCCGACGGTGAGATTGGAGCGAGTAAGCATGACCGATATCGCGTCCGTGTAGGTGTCGTCGGCGGGGTGGCGAACGGAGGTGCCGAATCCCTGCCGCACGTCGAGTAGACCTCTAGCCGCCAGCGTCCGAACGGCGTCCCGTACGACACTCCTGCTCACGCCGAGCTGTTGGGACAACTCGGGCTCTGACGGCACCCGCTGCCCCGGAGCCCACTCGCCGCTAAGGATGCGCCGTTCGAGCGTTTCGCCCACCGTGTCGGAGAGAAGGCCGGACTTTCCGACGAATGGCAGTGGCTCGGACACGTCTCCGTCCCGGGGTTTGGGGTGTCCTGACGTTGACATTAGGGCCTCGTGCATGGTACTACAGCGCAGTCATATTATGACTGACGAGCAAGGCAGTTGTCATTGCTCCAGGAGGTGAGGTCGTGGAACGAGGACTGACGCGCCGCGAGTTGGTCGAGCGCGGCGCCGCGGGTGCCGCTGCAGTTGCGTTCTCGGGAGTGTTCGCGGATTCCGCCTTCGGGGCGCTCCAGGCGCCGCGACGGGGCGGCACTTTGACCGTGGCATTCAACGACGGCGGCGGGGGAGAGAACCTGAACCCGTTGCAACAACCGCTCTATATCGATGTGGGTCGGTCGTACCAACTCTACGAACGGCTCTTTGACCCGCTGCCGAACCTGTCGATGGGCCCGCGCCTGGCTGTTTCGGCCACGCCGAATCATGACGCGACGCGGTGGCAGGTGAAGCTTCGCAAGGGCGTCAAGTGGCATGACGGCAAGCCCTTCACGGCGGACGATGTCCTCTATTCGATTCGCTACGTGCTCGACCCGAAGACGAAGTCGGAAGGCGTCGCGCAGGCCGAGCCGATCGATATCAAGGCCTCTCGCAAAGTCTCACCGACCGAGATCGTGTTCCACCTCAAGCGCCCGATCGGTGACTTCAAGCGCGTTCTCGGGCAGAAGACCGGCATGATCATCCAGGACGGCACGAAGACCTTCACCAAGCCGATCGGGACGGGTCCCTACACGCTGCTCGAGTGGAAGTCCGGGGTGCGGACACGGCTCGGCAAGTTCGACGGCTACTGGGGCAACACGTACCTCGACGAACTCGTGTTCCTTACGATCTCCGATCCCGCAGCACGGCTCAACGCCGTTCTCTCTGGGCAGGCGCAGGCGATGATCTTCATCGACTTCGCGCAGGCTGCCGCGCAGAAGGGCAACAAGAAGCTCAAGCTCCTGGTAGCGAAGGCGCCCCAGACGGTCCCGATCACCATGCGGATGGACCTGGATCCGTTCAAGGACGCCCGCACCCGCACGGCGTTCAAGCTCGCCGTCGACCGTCCCAAGATGGTGTCGGCTGTCTTCGGCGAGTTCGGCCAGATCATGAACGACCTGTTCGGGAAGGGCTACCCCTCCTACAACAGCGCGCTGCCGCAGCGGCACTACGATCCGGAGAAGGCGAAGTCCCTGCTCAAGGCCGCCGGCCAAGAAGGCGTCAAGGTGACGCTGTACACGTCGTCATCGGTGCCCGGGATGCTCGAATCGGCGACCGCGTACAAGGAGCAGGCGAAGGCTGCCGGCATCACGGTCGACCTCGTGAAGCTGCCGTCGGACACGTATTTCTCCAACGATAAGTACCTGAAGGTGCCGATGTACCAATCGAGCTGGGGGGCGTCGTTCGAGTCGGTCGCGCAGGACGGCTTCTTCACCAACTCCCCCTACAACGAGACTGCGTGGAAGAACCCCGCGTGGGTGAAGGCCTTCCGCAAGGCGCAGGGGATCCCCGACGACGCCAGGCGCAACGCGGCCTACAAGGCTCTGCAAGTGCCGCTCTACAAGGAGGATGGCTACCTTATCTGGGGCGCGTCGAGCATCGTCGATGCCCTCTCCTCGAAGGTGAACGGTCTGAAGCCGAACCCGGCGTTCCCGCTCGGGCAGTTCTCGTTCAAGGACGCCTGGCTGAGCAGCTAGCCCAGCTATGAGCACCGCCCCGGCTCCGAGCTCGTCAGCCACCAGGCGCCGCCGGACCCCGCCACTAGCGGGTTTCGTCGTTCGACGGATCGGGATCGGGGTGGTGCTCGTTGTCCTGGTCTCGATGCTCGTCTTCGCGGCGACCCAGGTTCTCCCGGGCGACGCAGCCAGCGCCATTCTCGGACGGGGTGCCACACCACAGGCTAAGGCTCTACTGCGTGAGGAGCTCGGCCTGAACAAGCCGATCCCGCAGCAGTACTGGAACTGGGCGAGCGGTCTCTTGCACGGTGATCTCGGAACGACCCTGGCCAGCGGCCAGCCCGTCGCCCAGTTCCTGTCGGACCGGGTCGTCAACACGCTCGTGCTCGCAGGCGTGACCCTGGTGCTCATGATCCCTCTCTCGCTCCTGCTCGGGGTGTGGGCGGGTATCCGCCGAGGCCGGGCGAGCGACCACGTGATCTCCGGTCTCACACTGGGCGCGATCGCGCTACCGGAGTTCGTTGTCGCGACCCTGCTCGTTGCCCTGTTCGCGGTCACCTGGCAATGGCTGCCCGCCATCTCGGTTGTACCGCCGGGAGCGAACCCTCTCGCCGATCCCGCGAGCCTAATGCTGCCTGTTGCGACGCTCCTGCTCGTCAGCCTGGCGTTCAACATCCGTATGGTGCGGGCCGGCGTCGCTGAGGCGATGTCCTCCGACTACGTCCGCATGGCCCGCCTGAACGGGATCCCCGAAGGCCGGGTCATCCGACACCACGTGCTACGCAACGCCCTCGCGCCGACGGTGCAGGTGATCGCGCTGACGGTCCTGTGGCTTGTGGGTGGCGTGGTCGTCGTCGAGACGGTCTTCGCCTACCCCGGGATGGGGCAGGCCCTGGTGCAGTCGGTGAGCGGGCGTGACATCCCGGTCGTGCAGGCGATCGCGATGCTCGTCGCGGCGTTGTACATCGTGATCAACGTGATCGCTGACGTCGTGGTCGTGTTGCTAATCCCGAAGCTGCGGACCCAGGCGTGAGCGCGTTCGCGGAGCGACTCGATGTCAGGCGTCGGCTGCGCTTCGCTCGCAGCTGGCCGACCCGAATCGCTCTGCTGATCCTGTCTGCTGTCGGCGCGGTCGCGTTCCTGGGACCGTTCTTCGCACCTCACTCGCCCAGCGAGCTCGCCGGCCAAGCGTTCGCCCAGCCGTCCAGTGCCTTCCCGTTGGGAACTGACTACCTGGGAGAGGACGTCTTGAGCCGGGTGCTCTGGGGTGGGCGCAGCGTGATCGTGTTCGCCGCCCTGGCGACGGGCCTGGCGTATCTGGCCGGCGGCTCGATAGGCCTCTTCACGGGCTTCAGCCGAGGGCTCGCCGACAACCTGCTGATGCGCTCGATGGACGTTCTGCTGGCGTTTCCACCGATCCTGTTCCTGCTTCTCCTCGCAACCGGAGCCGGGCCGAGCGTGACCGTCCTGATCCTCGGCATAGCGATCGTCCAGGTCCCGTCCGTCGCCAGGATCATCCGCACCGCAACCCTGGACGTGGCCCACCGCGGCTACGTCGAGGCTGCGCTCGCGCGGGGCGACTCGACGTTCGCGATTCTCCGGCGGGAGATCCTGCCGAACATCGGCGGAACGGTTGCGGCCGACGCCGGGCCTCGCTTCACGATCTCGATCCTGCTCGTGGCGGCAGTGAACTTCCTCGGTCTCGGGCTGGCACCACCGGCGGCTGACTGGGCGATCATGATCAGTGAGAACCGTACGGCGATCACGATCCAACCCTGGGCCGTCGTCGTCCCGGCGCTTCTCATCGCCGTCTTGACGATCTCGCTCAACGTCGTTGCCGACGGGGTGGCGCGGGCCCAGGGCCGTTCGATCGACATCGGGGGCTTGCGCAGATGAGCGGCGATGCGACGGTCGTCGTCGAGAACCTCACTGTGGGACTCGAGGGTGGAGCGAACATCGTCGAGGACGTCTCGCTGCGCATTCGACCCGGCGAGGTGCTCGGCCTGGTTGGCGAGTCCGGGAGCGGGAAGACCACCGTGGCGCTCGCGCTCCTGGGCTATGCGAACGAGGGTGTACGAATCCGAGGTGGAAGCGTGCGCGTTGCCGGTGAGGAGCTCGTCGGTCGAACGGACGATGAGCTCCGTCGGATCCGCGGCCGGATCGTCTCCTACGTGCCGCAGGATCCTGCAACCTCGCTCAATCCGTCGATCCGGATCGGGGAGCAGATCCGCGAGGTGCTGCGGTTCCACGCTCCGCAGCGCGCCACGGACGCGGAGGTTGCACACGCACTCGCAAGCGTGCAGTTGCCAGGTGACCGCTCCTTTCAGCGGCGCTACCCGCATCAGTTGTCGGGCGGGCAGCAGCAACGCGTTGCGATCGCGATCGCGATCGTCTGTCATCCGGTTGCCACGGTCCTCGACGAGCCGACCACCGGCCTCGACGTCGTAACGCAGGCGCGGATTCTCGAGGAGATCGGGCGCATCCGTGATGAGCGTGGCGTCGCGCTCGTCTATGTCTCTCACGATCTCGCGGTGATCTCGACGGTAGCCGACCGGATCGCCGTCATGTACGCAGGCCGCATCGTCGAGCAGGGCACGGCGGCGGCGATCATCAACACGCCGCACCACCCCTACACGCGCGGGCTCGTTGCGAGCGTGCCCGATCACATCGTGCCCAGGGTCCTGCGGGGCATCCCCGGAGTCGCCGTGGGAGTCGGCGACCGCCCTGTCGGGTGTGCATTCGCTCCCCGTTGTGATCAGGCGATCGCGGCGTGCGAGGTAACGATGCCGGAACTCGAGACGCTCGCGGGCGACCGAGCGGTTCGCTGTTTCGCGTGGCGGGCGACGCCGGGCGTCAGCTTCGAAGACCGCCGTTTTCCGCCTGCGGCCGAGCCGTTGGCGCAACCACTTCTCGCGGTCGAAGCGCTTCATGCCCAGCACCGCATCCGCGACGGCGTCGTCGTGGCCGCGGCCGAGGTCAGCTTCGCGGTCGGTCGCGGCGCTTGTGTCGCGCTCGTCGGTGAGTCCGGCAGCGGCAAGACCACCATAGCCCGCTGTGTCGCCGGTCTCCACGCCCGCTCCGGCGGGCGTGTCGCGCTCGAAGGGGTCGAGCTCGCGCCACTCGCCCACTCGCGGACACGCGAGCAGCGGCGCCGCCTGCAGATCGTCTTCCAGAATCCGTACGAGTCTCTCAATCCGCGCCACACCGTGCAGTCGACGCTGGCGTGGCCGGCCCAGCGGCTGGCCGGCCTTTCGCGGGCCGAAGCGACCGCACAGGCGGTCGAACTGCTCGAGCGTGTCCGACTCCCAAAGCGCGCCGCAAGGCGCTACCCCAGCGAGCTGTCGGGCGGCGAGCGTCAGCGAGTTGCGATCGCGCGGGCCCTCGCGGTTCGCCCGGACCTGATCGTCTGCGACGAGGTGACATCGGCCCTCGACGTGAGCGTCCAGGCCGCCGTCCTCGACCTGCTCGCCGAGCTCCGCCGGGAGCTCGGCCTGGCGCTGCTGTTCATCACGCACGACCTCGGTGTCGTGGCCAGCATCGCCGACCAGGTTCTCGTGCTCGACCGTGGCGTGGTCTGCGAGGCGGGCTCGGTGGCCGAGCTCCTCGGCGCACCCCGACAGGAGTACACCAAGACCCTCGTTGCCGCGGCACCGAGCGTGACCGGCAGCGGCGTGGCATCCGCGGGTTCGTCAACACCGACCGAAGGAGCAACATGACCACGTCCACGACTCCGGAGCTGAACACCGACCCCGCTGCATTCGAAACCGAGGGCTACGTCGTTGTCAGAGGGATTCTCACCCCGTCGGAGGCAGATGGCGCCTACGCGTCGTTCGACGAGATCTCGGCCGTGGGGGTTTCTGGGGAGCGGGAGTCCGGGAACGAGCGAGCTCTAACCCGTGTCCCGCTCATGCTCGACGCCCTCACGCGGCCACGTCTGCACGCGGCGCTCGAGCCGGTCTTCGGCGACGATCTCCAGCTGCTCTCCTATGACTCGCTGGAGACAGCGCCCCACGGCGGGCGGCTACGTGACTGGCACGCCGATTTCGGGTTTCGGGTGCCGGTGACACTGTCTGCGAACGTCGGCCTCTACCTGCAGGACATGACCGACGACGTTGGGCTACTCCATGTCGTTCCGGGCAGCCACCGATGGGACAGCGGTCCGACCGAGGTGCAGCGACACGAGCCGATCGAAGGCGAGCGGAAAGTGCCGCTGACCGCGGGTGACGCCGTCGTCTTCGACGCGCAGCTCTGGCACACGGGGTCGCGCAACGAGACTGACCGCCCGCGCCGCGCGGTCTTCGCGTACTTCGGGCGCTACTGGATGAAGCGAATGGACGCCTACTACGAGACGCCCCTGCCGGACTCGATCACCCGCTCTGAGGCTTCGCCGCTCCTGCGTCAGCTCTTCGGCATCCAGGCGCCAGACTCACCATCGGTGCACGGCGTCGACTACCGCAGCGACAACCCGCGCTGGCGATAGCCGGCGCTCTACCCTGAGCGGTGTCGCGGCATCAGCGGCCGAGCCAGCCGCCGTCGACGGCGAGCACGTGGCCGTGGACGTAGCCGGCGGCAGGTGAGACGAGCCACGCCACCGCTTCCGCCACATCCTCGTCGCGACCCCAGTGGCCGGCCGGGATCCGGTCGGTGATCTGCCGCATTCGCTCGGGGTCGGAGCGCACGGGCTCCGTCTGCTCGTTCTCGATGTAGCCCGGTGCCACGGCGTTGACGCGGATGCCCAGCGATGCCCATTCGTTCGCGAGCGCGTGGGCGAGGTTCGCCACGCCGGCCTTGCTCGCTGCGTATGCCGGCACGCGCAGGCCGCCCTGGAACGAGAGCACCGATCCGATCAGCACGATCGAACCACCGGCGGTCATCCTGCGTGCCGCGGCACGGGCGACTGCAAAAGTCGAGACCAGGTTCAGCTCCACGACGCGCCGGAAGTCGGCCAGGGAGACGTCGAGCGCGGGTTCTCGCACGATCGCCCCTGCGTTGCAGACGCAGATGTCGAGTCGCCCGAGGCGGTCGGCGGCGCGCTCGACCGCCTGCTCGGCATCCTCGGCACGTCCGAGGTCGCACTGCTCGACGAGAGCGTGACGGCCGAGATCCCGCAGCGTCTCTGCAGCGTCACCGCGCTGCAGGAGCGCAAGGTCGGTCCCGTCGGCGCCGAGCCGCAGAGCGATCGCCCGGCCGATGCCGCGACTCGCGCCCGTCACGATGGCGGCTCGGGTAGGCGATAACTGCGCCCGATCGCTCATGCGGGCCAACCGCGACCGTCGCCGGCCAGCTCGAGAACGGGCCGTCCGCCGGCCGCCGAACGGGAGGCAGAGAAGGCCTCGTTCACGCCCTCGAGCGGGTACCGCTCGCCGAGTAGGTCGTCGAGGTGGAGCAGGCCTCGCCGGTAGAGCTCGAGGATCCGCGGCATCAGGACGAGCGGGTTGCGGGAGCCGTAGGCGGAGCCGATGATCCGGCGCTCGTAGGTGACGACGTCGAGCATGTCGATCTGCGTGGGGGAATCCGCAGGCGTCAGCCCGACCATCACGGCTGTGCCGCCGGGGCGCAGAACATCAACGCCGAGCCGCATCGCCGAAGGGCTCCCGACGGTGACTATCGTCCAGTCGAACCCGGCGCGAGCCGCACGCTCACGCAACTCGCCGACGAGGGCCTCGTCTGTGGGGTCGCCAGAGGAGGTAGCACCGAAACGCTCTGCGCCGCTGCGGCGCCCCTCCGACGGATCGAGTGCGACGACTTCAGCGCCGCCCCGAAGACGTGCACCCTGGATAGCGCTCTGCCCCACGCCGCCGCAGCCGATCACGGCGCCGCGCGAGCCTGCCGTGATAGCGATCGTCTCTGCCGCTGCGCCGAACCCGGTGATGACCGCGCAGCCGACGATCGCGGCCACGTCCGGAGGAACACGGTCGGGAAGCGGAATCGCGCTGCCCGCCGCGACGACCGTAAGGCCGGCGAAGCACCCGAGCAGGGCATACGTTGCGACCGCTGTGCCGGCCTGGGAGATCGGCGTCGAGCCGGTTGTCAGCGAGCCCTCGCCCATCGCCGCGAGCGAGTCCTGACAGAGGATCGGCCGGCCGTCGGCACAGTGCGGGCAGGCGCCGCAGCCCGGTGCGAGGCTCAGGACGACACGCTGTCCCACGCGCAGGCCGCGCACTCCCGGCCCGATCGACTCGACGACCCCCGAGCCCTCGTGTCCGAGGACGACCGGCAGGGGGTGCGGCCACTCGCCGTCGGCTTGCCCGACGTCGCTGTGGCACACGCCGGCAGCGACCATGCGGACGCGAATCTCGCCCAGGCCGGGGTCGCGCAGGTCGACGGTCTCGATCGATTGCGGCGCGGAGAAGGTGCGCAGAACTGCCGCGGTGGTCTCAAGGGCCATCGACATGCGTCCTAGTCGTCGACGACGGAGCCGTCTGGGGCGTACGAGCGGTAGTTGAGCGGGACGATCTCTGCATGAGCGTCTGCCTCCTCCTCGATGAGCTCGAGTCCGATCCCGGGCCGGTCGCCGACCATGACCCGGCCGCCCTCGAGCTGAAGTGGTGTGTCGACGATCGTGTTTCTCCAGGGCACGTCCTGGCGGAGCTGCTCCATGATCAGGAAGTTCGGGGTCACGAGCGACAGATGAGCTGTCACGGCTGCACCGATCGGCCCAACGGGGCAGTGCGGGGCGACAGCAACGAAGTACGTCTCGGCCATCGCCGCCACGCGCCGGAATTCGGATACCCCTCCGCAGTGGGACGCGTCGGGCTGGATCACCGCGCAGGCCCGCTGTTCCAGCAGCTCTCGGAACTCCCAGCGACTCGTAAGCCTCTCGCCGGTTGCCACGGGGATCGTCACCGCGCGAGCGACCTCCGCGAGTGCCGGCACGTTCCCGGGCAGGCACGGCTCCTCGATGAACAGCGGCCTGAACTGTGCGAGCAGATGGGCGTACTGGATCGCCATTGCGGGGGTGGTGCGCCCGTGCATGTCGATCATCAGGTCGACGTCGGGCCCGACAGCGTCGCGGATCGTGCCCACGTAGGCCTCGGCCTCGGCCAGCGCTCTCGTGCCCTCCAGGGGGCGGCCGACGGGAATCGGGTAGAGCTTGAGGGCATCGAACCCGTCCTCGACCGATTTTTCCGCCGCCAGTGCGAGCTGGTCGAGGTCGTCCCAATCCAACCCCAGCTCCCAGCGGTAGAGGTGGTCGTAAGCTCGCACCGAGTCGCGTACGCGACCGCCGAGCAGGGTGTGCAGCGGCTGGTCGAGCACCTTGCCGCGGATGTCCCAGAGTGCCTGGTCGATGCCGGCTATGGCGCTCATCATCACGATCCCGCCGCGGTAGAACGGCTGGCGGTAGAGCGCCTGCCAGATGTGCTCGATCCGTGTCGGATCCTCGCCGATGACGAGCGCTCCGAGCTCGGCGACCTGACCGCTAACGGTCTTCTCTTGCCAAGCAACCGACGCCTCGCCCCAGCCGTAGAGGCCGGGCTCGTCGGTCGTCACCTTCACGAAGACCCAGTTCCGGTCTCCGGCATTGACGATCTTGGTGGTGATCTCGCGGATACGCATTCCCCGGCCCCCGTTACGGAAACACGCAGACCGATTCGCCCCCGTCGACGCGCAGCGCCACGCCGTTGACGTGACGGGCGTCGATCAGGAAGCAGATCGCCTCGGCAACGTCCTCAGGCTGTGCGATTCGACCGAGCGGGTTCGCCGCAGCGGCATCGGCGATCACCTGGTCGGTGTCGACGGGGTACGTGGAACGAACCAGCGGCGTGTCGACCGCCCCAGGACAGACTGCGTTCACCCGGATCCGGCGCGGAGCGAGCTCGGCGACAAGCGAGCGCTGCAACCCGACGAGGCCGAGCTTCGTCGCTGCATACGCACCGGCGAGCGGATGGGCAACGATCCCCGAGGTCGAAGACGTCAGAACGATTGCGCCGCCGTCGCGGAGGTGAGGCAACCCCGCGCTGAGCGTCCGAATCGCGCCGGCCAGGTTGATGTCGATTACGAGCCGGAGGTCCTCCTCGGGCAGCTCCTCGAGCGGTCGCTCCTGGACGGTGACGCCTGCGTTGGCACAGATCGCGTCAAGTTTCCCGGCGATGCTCGCGGCGGCAGCAAACGCCTGCGCAACCGACGACGCATCGCGCACATCCATCGTGATGGCATGGGCTCCGCTGCCGAGCTCCTCTGCCACGCGTTTGGCCCCGGCTTCGTCGCGATCGGCCACGAAGACCGTGTCGCCGCGCGCGCAAAGTGCGCAAACGGTCGCCGCTCCGATGCCCGACGCAGCGCCGGTCGCGAACACGGTCAGAGGGTTACGGGACATGGGGCCGCGTGAGTGGCGTTCCGGTCCAGGGCACATCGAGCGCAAGGAGCGACCAGCCGAGCAGGGACGCGATCGCGATCGTTCGGCGCTCAGTCCCCACGTAGGCGACGTTGGTCGGACTGAGAAGTCTCTGCCCCGTCCAGTCCTCGATGACGGTTTCGAGCCCGGACTCCGGGTGGTGCCGGTAGATCACGTTCGGCTGGAAGCACGAGATCAGAAGGCCGCCCTCGTCGTCCGCCGCGAGTCCGTCGGGGATCGCCCGATGGAGCTCCACGAGCGGTTCGACACTTCCAGTAGTGAGGTCGATCACGATGATTCCCGGCGCAAAGCTCTCGGCAACGGCGAGCCGGCCGTCTCGGAGGAACGCGAGTCCGTTCGGAAAATGGAGCGGTCGGAGCTCGATGATGTCGGGGTCGCCGCCGCCAGTCCGGATCCGGACGATCGTCCCGTCGACCTTCTCCAGCACCGGCGAGCCTGAGTCCGAGACGATGAGATCGCCGTTCGACTCGAAGACCGCGACATTCGGGGTGCGGATCCCATCGGCGTAGGTCACGAGCTCAGAGGTGCGGTGGTCGTAGCGGAGCACGGCGGTCTGTTCGGGTGCGCAGATGTAGACGCGATCCGAGTCGTCTACCGCGAGGCCGAGCAGCATCCCAGCCCGGGTGTCTGCGACCTGTTCCCATGACCACGCTCCCGATACGTCCGCCTCGAGACGGTACAGCTGCCCTGCCTCGCCGCCGGCCCACAAGGCCCCGTCGGATGTCTCGGCAACCCCTTCGACGTGGTCGAGCGGCTCAGCGAGAACCCGTAACAAGCCGTGTGATGCAACCGGGGCAAGCGTCATGGCCGAACATGATATGTCCGATCACACAGGTGGCGCACCACGTCACAGGCGGACCGATTTCAGGGGGTCACGTCACGGCGAACTCGGCAAGCGCGTCGCGGTCGAGTTCGACTCCGAGGCCGGGTCGCGCGGGTGGACGTAGCGTGCCGGCGTCGAAGACGAGCTCGTCCCGGGTCAGGTCTTTTCGAAGCCTTGACTCGCAGAGTTCTGCGGGGAGGAACTCGAAGAACGGCATGTGCGGGGTCACCATCGCAAGCTGCGCCGCGACGGCGACCGAGATTCCGGTCTTCCAGGCGTGCGGGACGACCAACCGGCCGGCGTCGGCCGCCATGTCGCACACCCGCCGGGCCTCCGTGAGCCCACCGACACGGCCGATGTCGGGCTGCAGCACCGCAATCCCCGTCGCGATGAGGGCTGCGAACTCGTGCCTCGTCGAGAGCCATTCCCCCTGAGCGATACGAACCGCAGTGCGTTGCTGGAGCTCTGCGTAGCCGTCGAGGTCGTCGACCCACAGCGGTGTCTCGAGGAAGTAGACGTCAAGTTCGGCGAGCGCGTCGGCGCAGCGCACGGCCCGCTCGACCGAGTCGAACGCGTACTGCACGTCGACCATCAGGTTCATCTCGGCGCCGACGGCGGCGCGGACTGCGGCGACGACCTCGACGATCCGCTCATCGGGTTCGTTCAGCCCCTTGTGGGCGTACGGTCCAGAGAACGTCGCCTCGCACTTCGCCGCGCGGAAGCCGAGCTCCTTTGCGCGCCGTCCCCAGGTCACCATCGACTCGACGTAGGCGTCGAACGAGTCGACCTCGGGCTGGAGCGACGCGTAGGGCGTCAGCTCGTCGCGCGCCGCCTCGCCCCAGAGTTGCCAGCACGGGACACCCTTCGCCTTGCCGCAGATGTCCCAGAGCGCGATGTCGAGCGCGCCGAGGGCATGTACCACGGCACCGCGACGGCCCGACATCGCGCTTCCGACATAGAGTTCTTGCCACACGCGCTGCGGGTCGCGGGGGTCCTTGCCGAGCAGCATCTGCTTGAGCCCGCGATCCATGGTGTGTGTTCCCGGGGCTTCGATGCATGCGCGGGCTATCCACGCGTTCAGGTCGGTCTCGCCGATCCCGACGATTCCCTCGTCCGTCACGACCTCGACGACGATCGTGTCCTGTGCCGAGCTCGTTGCGCCGACGTCGAAGCCGGGATCGAGCAGGACGTGCGTGCGGACGTCGACGACCTTCACGTCACACCCGGCTGTAGGCGCCGTCGATCGAGATGTTCGCCCCTGTCATGAAACCGGCCTCGTCTGCGCACAGAAGCACGCAGGCGTCCGCGACCTCCTCGACACGGCCGAAGCGGCCGATCGGATGCTTGGTCAGGAGTGCTGCTTCCATCTCGGCGCCGCCTTCCATGGAGTCCATCACCGAGCGGTGCAGCTCAGTCTCGATCACGCCGGGCATCAGTGTGTTCGAGCGGATGCCCTGCGGTCCGTACTCGACGGCGATGTGGTCGGACAGCATGTTGAGGCCGGCCTTGGAGATGTCGTAGCCGCAGTCGCCGGCCCAGACGGTGATCGCGCAGACCGAGCTCATGTTTAGGATCGAGCCTCCACCGGCTGCGAGTAGATGCGGGATCGCGTACTTCGCTACGAGGAACGGGCCGCGCAGGTTGACGCGCAGGATCTCGTCGAACGCGGCGACGTCCCATTCGTGGACGGGCACCCAGTCGGCGACATCGATGCCCGCGTTGTTGATCAGGCAGTCGAGGCCGCCGAGGGCGGCCGCTGCGCCGTCGACGACGGCTTGAGCGCTCCCGGGCTCGGACACGTCGCCGAGAACCACGACGGCCGCGCCGCCGATCTCGTCGACCGTGCGCTTCGTCCGCTCAGGATCCCTTCCACCGACAGCTACCTTCGCCCCCTCGCGGGCGAAACGGTTCGCCACCTCGCGGCCGATGCCGCTCGACGCCCCCGTGACCAGAACGCGCTTCCCGTCCAACCGTCCCATCAGTTTCCCTCCAGCTCGAGTGGCGGGTAGGCGAAACAGCGGGCTGTCGCGCCGCCGTCCGCCACGATCTCTGCGCCGTTCACGTACGAGGCGCGATCGGAGAGCAGGAACGACACCACCTCCGCCATCTCCTCCGGCTGTCCGACGCGCAGCATCGGCGCAAGCAGCCCCTCTCTCCGCAACGCTTCGGCTTGCTCGAGATCCGAAGGAAGCGTCGTGTAGGTCATCGGCGTTTCGATGCAGCCCGGCAGAACCGAGTTGCAGCGGATTCCGAACGGGCCGTAGTCGACCGCGATCGACTTGGTGATCATCAGGACCGCCGCTTTGGCCACGTCGTAGACGAAGTAGCGCGGGAAGGCGGTGATGCCCTGGATCGACGAGATGTTGACAATAGACCCGGCGCGCGCGGGAATCATGCGCCGCACAGCGACGCACGAGCCGTACATCGGGCCCAGCTGCAGGACGCTCAGACCGCGCTCGATGTGCTCGACGTCGATCTCGTGTGCGCCGCCGACCCAGTCGACGCCTGCGTTGTTCACCCAGTAGCGCAGGTCGCCGGCGGCTTGCGCGGCGTCTGCGGCGCGCTCGTGCGTCGCCCAGTCGCCCACATCGCCGACGAGCGGCTCGCAGCGCTCGCCGAGCTCGGCGGCGGCGACCTGCAGGGCCGTCTCGTCACGGTCGACGGCGACGACGAGGATGTCGTCGGCGATCAGCCGCGCTGCGATCGCGCGCCCGATACCCATCGCTGCGCCTGTGACGACGGCTGCCTTCACCCCTGGCTCCTTCTCGGCCGGTAGCGCGGGCGGCACGGTGCCGCCCGCGCGGTTGGATTCCTGACTACTCCGGCGGGATCTCCCGGTAGACGAGCGTGATGTCCGTGCCGCGGCTCCTCTTCACAGCCGCCACGACGACGTAGAACACGGCCCCTAGCACCGCCGGCCCGATCGTCCAGACGAACAGCTTGCCGAGGTTCGAGTTCGTTCCGAGTTGGTCGTAGTGGAGGTAGGCCCACCAGACGAAGGCGCCTGTGAGGATCGCCCCGGCGCCTGCGATCTGCACGAGCTGCACGCCGAGGAACGACTTTTGCGAGGTGGACGCCCGGTAGAGCTCTGGCCGCAGCATCGGTGCAAGCACGCCCGCGAGTCCGACCAGAGCCATTGCTATGAGCTGGACGAGTAGCGCGTAGACGAGCACTTGGAAGAAGCCGGTCGAGTTGTACACAGCCCACACGAACACCGCCGCGGAGGCGAGCAGCGAGATGAGGAGCGCCAGGTCGGGGCAGCCGTGGCGGTTGACGCGCGTGACGCCCTTCGGCAGCACACCGTCGAAGGACATTGCGAAGATCGCCCGTGTCTGCTGCAACGTCGAGATGTACGTGATCAACGGCCAGAACACGATGTACAGGACGAAGATGACGATCGCGAAGGCTGTCGAGCCGACAGAGATCGAGCTCAAGTAGAAGAACGGCGTGCCCGGCACGGCGATCTCGCTGGGCAGCCCACCGCCGTTTGCGGCGCGAAGGAAGTCGCTTCCGAAGGAATGGAAGAAGATCGCGGTGAAGATGGCGACGAGCACCAGCGGAATCACACCGCCGAGAGCCATGTTGTTCGCAGTCTTCAATGTCGAGGCCTGCCGAAGTTCGCCGCCGACGAAGCTCGACCAGTAGCTGAAGATCGCCGTCGTCGCGAACACGGCGATGATCGGGATCGTGAGGCTGAACGAGAAGCTCGGGTGCACGGCGACACCGTTCTTGACTGCTGTTGCGATCGTCGTCGCGTACGCATCCGGCTTGTGCGTGATCCCTTCCGCAAAGGAGTTGAACTTCGAGACGAAATGGTCTTTCGACTGGAAGAGCGCGATCACGCCGCAGACGCCGAGCGCCGCGGTGACCATCCAGAAGAAGATGTTCTGAAGTCGGAGGATCCATCGCCAGCCCCACAGCTGCATCACGCCGGCGAAGGCGAACATCAGGAGGCCGAAGAAGATCATCCAGCCCTTGCTCGTCGTGATGTGGTTGCCCCAGCTCACGAGGCCAGGGTGATGACCGATCAGGCCGACGGCGACGCACAGTGGGCCGATTCCCGCGGTAACGACGGCGAGCCCGAAGAAGGCGTTAGAGAGCAGCCCCGCTGTGGTCATGCAGAAGACGGAGACGTAGCCGACCGCCGGGTGGATCACGCGGCTGACCAGCATGTAGTCCCCACCAGAGCGGGGAATCATCTGCGTCAGAAGCCCGAATGCATACGAGAATGCGAGGCTCATCGGGACGACCAGGAGGATCGCCAGGAACGGGTTTCCACCGGGTCCGACTGCGAGGGCGAAGAAGAGCACGGCCGCCATCGTCTGGGTTGGGTGCCCGGGAATGAAGTTGATGATCAGCGACGAGCGGGGTGGCACCCCGCGTACGAGGCCGGTCGCCGTACGGGCGAACAACCCTGATTTGCCGACCGCCGGTGTTCCTTCCGCTTGACTCACAGGAGACCTCCGTTCGGGATGGGCTACCTAGCCGGTGACGAACTGGTGCTTGCGCACGTCGGAGCCCGCGAGGGTGACGACGGCCCCGTGGATGTGGCCGCTGTTGTACTCGGAGCCCGTGTTGATCGCGAGCGTTCTGCCGATCCGTGCCTCCCCTCGCGACTCGTGGATGTGGCCGTGGAGTGCCAGCAGCGGCTGGAACTCCTCGATGAGTTGGCGCACCGCCTTGCTGCCGACCGGAATGGGATTCGGCTGGCCCCCGACGTAGCGCAGGGTGAGATCCGGGTTCATCTCGTTCGCCGTGTCGAGCCCGGAGTCGTACGGCGGGACGTGCAGGTTGAAGATCGCGGTCGCAGGGTCCTCGAGCTGGTCGGCGAGCTCCTTGACGAGGGCGTAGAGCGCGTCCTCGTCCAGCTCGCGCGGCGTGTGCCACGGCGTTGGGTTCGCGTAGCCGCACGAGACCATCTCGTGCGGGCCGATTCGAACGACGCGTCCGTCGCAGGCCTGAAGGTGCCTCGCGTCCTCGAGCACCGCGTCGCACGACCATGGATCGTCGTTCCCTGGCATGACGTAGATGTCGATGCCGTACGCCTCCATGCGTTCGTCGGCGAGCGCCACCCAACTGCGCAGCTCGGCGAGCAGCGTCTCCTCGAATAGCGAGTGGCGGCCCGCGTCGTCTTCGCGCAGGCGCGCGATCTCCTCCGCCGAGGCGACCCAGGGGTACATGCCGTTGAAGCGGATCGCGGACACAAGATCGTCGAGCTGCGCCTGCGTCGTGCCCGCCCGGGTCTCGCCGATGAAGGTCGTCGTGAAAGCACCAGCATTATCGATTGCGATCGGCACGATCGCCTTCCCGGTGAGATCGCCACCCATGATCAGCGCTTCGACCCCGTAGAAGCGACCGGCGCCGAGAAACTTCCGCCAGCAGATGTCGGAGCCGTGGACGTCGGAGGCGTAGTAGAGCGACAGCGTGTCGGCGGCAGTCGAGCCGCCCGACCGTCTCCCTGTCCGCCCAAGCACCATTGCACGCCCCACAGTCCGTTCCGAAATCGTTTGCATAGCGACCGTAAACCGTGGCTCGGACGGCGTCAAGGGGATGGCCTAGCTGAAGGGGTGGGCGGAAACCCGGCTCACGAAGCGCTTGCCTGCCGCGAGCACGACCGCCTGCTCCTCGGCGAGCGCCCGCTCGAGACCGAGCGAGTGCTGCACCGAGGCCAGCTCGAGCCCGACGAGCTCGGCCTGGCCACGCCAGCGTCCGCCGCTTGCGCGCACCTCTCGCCACAGCCAGAGGTGCGGGAGGGCGGCGATGTCCCACTCCACCCGCAACCCCTGGCCCGTGTGCTCGTTCACGACCTCGTACCACCCCTCCGGCAGTTCTTCGACGGCGAGGAAACGGCCATTGGGCTCGTCCACCGAGATCCTGTTGGCGCGCTCTGTCGAGCCGTCGAGGAGCAGGACGTCGGGCCAGCCTGTGGCCGAGGCGGGAGCCCGGACCGGCCCGGTCGTCTCCGACAGCTCGAAGGCGCGACCGCCCGGAAGGCGCACGGTCGCAGCCGGTGAGATCAGCTCCGTCCCCACGACGAGATGCTCGACGTCCAGGAACGCCGCGTCGTCGCGCAGCGCCAACCACTCGGTTTCCACCGAGAGCAGGTCGCCGCTCGCGGCAACGCATCGCGTCACCTCGAGCCCGTGGCCGGTCCAGCGCAGAGTCGCCGAGGCGCCACCGAGCTCGACCACCTGCCAGGGGTCGTTCGACGCGCGGCCGTGGAACCCGTATCGCTCGCCGCCCACGGTGCACGCGCTGCCCGCGTTCGGGGTCACCGTCTGCCAACCACCCCGGTACCGGTCGGTCCAAGCATCTTCGTCCAGGGCTCCCGGTAGGGGATCGAGCGACGGGAACGGTGGACGGCCGAGGAGCTGGCGCCCGGTCTCGAGGTCGACGAGGTCGAGGATCTCGCCGCCGTGGACGGGATCGAGGCGTGCGAGCACGCCGTCGGAGCGGAGCACGATCATCCGAGCTCCAGCACGACCCGCCCGGCCGTCCCTGAGCGCGTCGTCTCGATCGCCTCGTTGATGTCGTCCAGTCGGTAGCGGTGGGTGACGAGCGGCGCGAGGTCGAGCTTCCCCGCGACGACGAGTGACGCCAGCAGCGGGATATCGAGGGCGGGCGTGGCGCCACCGATGTGCGTACCGAGAATGTCGTGCTCGAATTGCGTCAGGTCGTACACCGGGAACTCGGCCGTGACGCCGAGCGCGGGCTGGCCGATCAGGACGGTCGTCCCGCCGGTGCGGGTCGCTGCGAACGCCTGCTCCACGACCGCCGGGATACCGACCGCCTCGAAGGCGTGGTCGACGCCGCCCGGCGCGATCCGCCTGATCGCCGCGACGGGATCTTCGTCGGCCGCATCGACCGCATGGGTCGCCCCGAGCTGGAGCGCGAGCTCCCGCTTGGAGGCCATCGGATCCACTGCGATGATCGGGTGCGCGGAGACGAGTGCGGCGCCGAGCACGGCGGACAGGCCCACGCCGCCGCAGGCGAGCACGGCGACGGACTCCCCCGGTCGGACGTTCGCGCGGCGGGTGACCGACACGACCCCGGTCAGCACACCGCAGCCGAGCAGGCAGGCGAGCGCCGGATCGAGGTCGGCGGGCACGGGGATCGCGCCGTTGGCGGGGACGACCGCGTGCGTGGCGAAGGAGGAGACCAGGGCGAGGTGGTGCACCCGTGCGCCATCGCGGCTGAGACGTGTCGTTCCGTCCGGCAGCGCGCCGTCGTTCATCGCCTGCGCCGCTGCCGTGCACAAGTTGACGCGCCCCTGCAAGCAGAAGCGGCAGCGTCCGCAGGCTGGAGTGAACGTCAGGACGACGGGCTCGCCGATCCGGCCTGGGTCGACGCCCTCGCCGGCCTCCTCGATGATGCCGGCGCCCTCGTGGCCGAGAACCATCGGCAGCGGCGCAGGCCACTTGCCGTCCAGGAGCGAGAGGTCGCTGCGGCAGATGCCCGACGCGCGGAGCCTGACGAGTACCTCGTCGCGTCTGGGCGGCTCGAGCTCCAGCTCGTCGACCCGGAGTGGGTGGCCAACAGCCTCGAGAATCGCTGCCGAGATCCTCATGGTGGCGCAGGCCCCGTCGAGCGCCGGACGACGAGCTCCGGCTCGGCCTCGACCACGACATTGCGTGGCGCTCCACCCCCGACTTGATCGAGCAGGACGTCGACGGCTGTCGACCCGAGCTCGTGCAGGGGCATGCGCACTGCTGTGATCGGCGTGTCGAGGAAGTCGCAGACGGGATCGTCGTCGTGGCACACGAGCGAGAGCTCCTCCGGCACTCGCACGCGCGCCTCGCGGACGGCAGCGACTGCGCCAAGCGCCTGGTTGATGTTCGCGATGAAGACCGCCGTCGGCGCGGCAGCCTGGTCGAGCAGACCGCGCATCGCACCGTAGCCGGCCTCCTCGCTCAGCGCGGCTTGAACGACCAGGGGCTCGGTGTTTCGGGCGCGGGCGCCTTCTACGAAACCGTCGCGGCGACGGGCGACCGTGTCGAGATCGACCGGCCCCGCGAGGTGGGCGAGGAAGCGGTGGCCGAGGCCGAGGAAGTGCTCGGCGACCATCCGTCCGGCGTCAGCGTCGCGCATCGTGACGTTCCGGCCGCTACCCGGATGGGCGCGATCCATGAAGACGCACGGGACGGGGCCGGAGGCGAAGGCATCGAGGTGCGGGTTGCCGATGCGGGCGCTCTGGATTAGCAGCCCGTCGATTCGGCCCTCCTCGACCAGGCGCTCGTAGGCGTCCTCGGCCGTCTCGCTCTCGCCCGTGTCCTCGGCGAGGACGAGCACGAAGTTGCGCTCCCACGCCCGGTCGAAGGCCCCCCGGATGATCGGCGAGTTGACGGGGTTGCGAAGCGACGGTACGAGCAGGCCGAGCGTTCCCGTCGTCGCGAGCCGGAGACCACGGGCGATCGCGTTCGGCCGGTACTGCAGTTCCTGCGCGGCCGTCAGGATCCGCTCGCGCGTCTCCGGTCGCACCGAGACCTCGCCGCGGCCGTTGATCACCCGTGACACGGTAGAGACGTGGACGCCCGCCGCACGGGCGACGTCGTCGAGGCGGGCGGGTCGGGCGCGGTCGGCCATGCGCGACCGCGATGATAGTGGTCGGAGTCCGGCTGAGCTAACGTTTGCGTTGTGACGTCGATCCGACTGGACATTGTCGAGGAGGCGCGCCGGGTGGTAGCCGAGGCGCACCGGGAGCAGGTGACGTTGCGCGTCCTCGGCGGGGTCGCCGTCCATCTGCACACCGCCGGCGAGGTGCACCCCGAGCTGGCGCGGCCCTACCGGGACATCGATCTCGTGACGACGCGGAAACACGGCAGGGTGGCCGCACAGTTGTTGCAGGAGCTCGGCTACCAGCCCAACGAGCGGTTCAACGCGATGAACGGCTCGACGCGCCTCGTGTTCTACGACGTCGAGCACGGACGGCAGGTCGACGTCTTCGTCGGCGAGTTTCGCATGTGCCACGCGATTCCGATCGCCGACCGTCTCCATCTCGACGAGGAGACCGTTCCGCTCGCCGAGTTGCTTCTGACGAAGCTCCAGATCGTGCACCTGAACGAGAAGGACCTGCGCGATATCTGGGCGGTCCTATACGAGCACGAGGTCGCCGAGCACGACGAGGACGCGGTCAACAGCGCGTATGTGGCCCGCCTGCTCGCGGGCGACTGGGGGCTGTGGCGGACGAGTCGGCAGACGGTCGAGGCGGCACGCAAGCGGCTCGCTGCTGTGCCGCTCGCGGAGGCCGACAGGGCGATGCTGGACGAGCGACTCGCTCGGCTCTGGGAGCGAGTGGAGTCCGAGCCCAAGGGCCTGCGCTGGCGCAGCCGCGCAAAGGTCGGCGACCGCTCGCAATGGTACGAGGAGCCGGAGGAGATCGCGCACGCCACGATCGACTAGTCGGCTCCGGCAGGCGGGTCTTGACGTCCTGCGGCTACGCCCTCTAGAGTCGCACAAACGTTTGCTCTAAGGGATTCTTGGGGGTCCGGCAGTGGCTCGCTTTGAGGGGAAGACAGTCGTCTTGGCGGGAGGCGGGCGGGGGATCGGCGAGGCGGCCGCGCGCCGCTTCGCCCAGGAGGGCGCGGCCGTTCTGCTGATCGCCCGTACGGTGGCCGAGATCAACGCGGTCGCCGCTGACATCGCGGCCGCGGGTGGGAAGGCGTGGGCGTTCGCGGCCGACGTCTCCGACCCGGTGGCAGTGGACGCGGCGGTGGAGACGGCGCGCGAGCGGTTCGGGCGGATCGACGTGCTCGTAAACTGCGCGGGAATCGATTACGACTGCCCGTTCCTCGACTTCCCCGACGACGAGTGGCGGCGCGTGATCGACGTCAACCTGACCGGCTGCTTCCTCATGGCCCAACGCGTCGCCCGGGTGATGGCGGACATGGGAGGCGGCTCGATCGTGCACATCTCGTCGATCGACGCCTACGGCGCAGACGGCAACCAGGTTGCCTACAACGCCTCGAAGGCCGGACTGCTCGGGCTCAGCCGGACGATGGCCACGGAGCTGGCCCGACACGGCATCCGCTCCAACGTAGTCAGCCCCGGGTACACGGCGACGCCGCTCACTCGCCAGTACGTCGGCGACGAGATGTACGAGTACATGACGAAGGACTTCGACCGGATCCCGCAACGGCGAATGGCGAGCCCGGAGGAGATCGCCGCCGCAATCCTCTTCCTCGCCTCCGACGATTCCAGCGCGATCACCGGCAGCGAGCTCGTCGTAGACGGCGGGACTACCGCGAACCTCTACATCGTCGAGACGCTGCCGGGCGGGTAGCGAACGCAGTGGCGACCGTCCAGCTGCACACCGCCGAACTCGAGGATCTCACAGTGGCGCTTCTCGAGGCGAGCGGCGTACCAGCCGACGCAGCCAGTCGCGTCGGCGCGTTCCTCGTTCGCGCTGAGCTCTCCGGCCACGGGTCGCACGGCGTCCGCCTCGTCGGCGACTACTGCGACCGCTGCCGGAGTGGCCGCGTCGACCCGACCGGGAGACCGACGATTGAGCGCGACGACGGCTCCACCGTCTCGCTGGACGGTAGCCGGGCGCTCGGCCAGGTCGCCGGCGTCGTTGCCGCGAGGCTGGCGGCCGAACGTGCCCGCCTGCACGGCGTCGCGGTCGTCACGATGCACCGCAGCGGACATCTCGGCCGCCTGGCCGACTACGTCGAGCTCGTCGCCGCCGAAGGGTTGATCGCGATCCTCGCCGTCAACGACTCGGGAGCCAATCAGGTCGTCGCGCCGCACGGCTCGGATGAGGCGCGGCTGGCGACGAACCCGCTCGCGATCGGCATCCCGCGCGCGACAGCGCCGCACCTCGTCCTCGACATGTCCACCAGCGTCGTCAGCCACGGCACGCTCGAGCGCCTGGCGCTCGAAGGCGCGACGATTCCCGAAGGGTGGACTACCGGCGACGTGCTTCTCCCCCTCGGAGGTGCGAAAGGAACGGGACTCGCGCTCGTCGTCGATGTCCTGGCGGGCATCCTGAGCGGCGCCGGGTTCAGCGGCGCCCGGCTCAACGGCGACAGTGCCCCGGACGACGATCAAGGCGTCTGGATCCTGGCGCTCGACCCGACTCGCTTCCTTCCGCCTGGCCGGCTCGAGCGCGACGTCGAACGACTCGTCAGCCATGTGCATTCGTCGCGCGCTTCGACGCCCGGCAGCGACGTGCTCGTGCCCGGCGAACCGGGGGCGCTGGCTGCCGAGGCGGCTCGACGGGACGGCGTGTGCATCCCGGCCGCGCTGTGGGCAGACCTCGTCTCGCGCGCCCGCGACCAGTCCGTTCCGATTCCAGTCCCGCTTGCCAAGGAGGTCGCATGAGCCGCACAGCAATCACGGGTACCAACGTTGGGGGCCCATACTCGCCCGCAATCGTCGCCGAGGGCCGGTTCGTCTTCGTGGCCGGTCAGGGGCCGCTGCGCGACGGGGCATACGTCCCCGGAACGATCGCGGAGGAGACGCGCTTGACGCTCACGAACCTCGGCGCCGTGCTCGAAGCGGCCGGCAGCGGCTTCGAGCACGTCGTGCGCTGTGGCGTCTGGCTCACGGATCTCGACGACTTCGCGGCGATGAACGCCGTCTACGAGACCTTCTTTCCCGACCCGAGGCCGGCGCGCGCCACCGTCCAGGCAGGGCTGGTCACAGGCCACGTGGAGATCGACTGCATCGCGATCGTCCCCGCCGGATGAGCACGCTGAATGCGATCGGCTGGGACCACCCCCGGTGCAAGGGGCCGATGGAGGCCTGCGCGGCCGTGTGGCTGGACATGACCGGCGTGACGGTTTACTGGGACTGGCGCAGTCTCGAGGCTTTCGGCGACCAGCCGCTCGAGGAGTTGGCGTCGGCGTACGACCTGCTCGTCATCGACCACCCCTTCTGTGGCACGGCCGTTGCGACCGGGTGTTTGCGACCGCTCGACGACCTGCTAGGCGAAGAGATCCTCGCCGTACTTGCGGTGGACGCCATCGGCGCAAGCCACAGCTCGTACACATACGCCGGCCACCAGTGGGGCCTCGCAACCGACGCCGCCTGTCAGGTGGCGGCTGTCCGCACTGACCTTCTCGGGGCACCTGCTCCCGCAACCTGGGACGAGGTGCTGCTGCTGGCCCGCTCACGGCCGGGACGGGTGGCGCTTCCGCTTGCTCCGGCGCACGCGATCTCGAGCTTCCTCACGCTCTGCGCCAACGCCGGCCATCCCGCCGCGAGCGGAGAGCGGCTCGTCGATCCGGCCACGGGCCTGGCGGCCCTGGAGCTCCTGGCCGAGCTCCACCGCTTTGGCCCCGAGGGGACGACGGCGCTCGAGCCCCCTGACCTCCTGGGGCTCCTCACGTCCTCCGACGACCTCGTCTACGTCCCGCTCACGTACGGCTACGTGACCTACGCGCAGGCCGGCGTCGTCGAGAAGCCATGCAGCTTCCTTGACATTCCCTCCGCCGGACACGGGCCCGTCGGCGCGGTGCTCGGTGGGGCAGGGCTCGCCGTCTCCGCAACCGGCGGGAGCCCGGACGGCGCGGCCGCGTTCGCGGCCTGGGCCAGCGGAGCTGACGCGCAACGGTCGATCGTCGCGACCCGCGGGGGACAGCCCGGCAGCCGTTCGGCGTGGACCGACCTTGCTCTCGACGCCCGGACCGGCGGCTTCTACTCCGGCACATTCGCGACGATCGAGGCGGCGTGGGTACGCCCACGGGATGCCTGGTGGCCCGGATTTCAGCTCGACGGCGGGAAGCTGCTCGCTGCAGCGCTCGACGACGGGCTGCACGCTGCGACGATCCTCGACCGCCTGGACAGCCTCTACCGCGACCACCTCGGGAGGTCCGCATGAAGATCACAGGCGTGACGTGCCACGTTCTCCTCGACCCCGGGTACGAGCGGGATGCGACGAGCTCGAACCAGGACGACATCGTCGTCGAGGTGCACACCGACGAGGGCATCACCGGCATCGGCGAGACCGACCTGAACGCCTGGGTCGCGCGCGCCTGCATCGAGGCGCCCGGCACGCACACGATGGACCTCGGGCTCGCCCAGACGCTCATCGGCATGGACCCGCTCGACCCGGTGGCGGTGTGGGATCGGCTCTACGTGGTAACCGCGATGACCGGCCGCCGGGGCGCGGTCGTCCATGCGCTCGGCGCGCTCGACATGGCGCTCTGGGACATCTGCGGCAAGGTTGCGGGAGTCCCAACCTGGCAGCTTCTCGGCGAGTCTGCGCACGACACCTTCACCCCTTACGCCTCGTTGTTGCCGAACCGCGGCGACTCCTGGGACGCGTTCAGCCAGGCGCTGGTCGACCAGGCCGTGTGGGCGCAGCGGCTCGGCTTCCGGGCAGCGAAGCTCGAGATCCTCGTCACTGGGCCCTATGCGCACTCGGGGCTGAGCGAGCCCGACGACCGGATGGTGGAGATCGTCGCGGGCGTACGGCAGGCGGTCGGGCCGGACTTCACGATCATGGTCGATGTCGCCTACGCCTGGGACTCGGTCGACCGCGCGCTGACCGTGATAGAGAGCTGGGCCGAATACGACGTCTTCTTCGTCGAGACGCCGCTCTGGGCTGATGATCTCGAAGGCTACGCGGAGCTGGCGCTGCGCTCGCCGATCAAGATCGCGGCCGGAGAATGGCTTGCGACGCGCTACGAGTTCCTCGATCTCATGGATCGAGGGCTCGTCCACGTGGCGCAGCCCGATGTCGGCCGTGTCGGGGGGCTGACGGAAGCGCGGCGCGTGTGCGATCTCGCCGCGGAGCGAGGCCGACTGATCGTGCCGCACGGGTGGAAGACCGGGATCACGATCGCGGCAACCGCGCATCTCGCCGCCGTCACGCCGCACATGCCGTTCTTCGAGTTCGTACCGCAGTCGGTGGCGGAATCTGCGCTCCGTCGGGAACTCGTCCTCGACGAGCTCGAGCTCGTGGACGGGCTGCTCGCGCTCCCGCAGAAACCGGGACTTGGCGTCGAGCTGAACCGAGAGGCGCTCGAACGGTTCGAGGAGACCGCGCGAAACCGACATCCGTGACACGGAACGAGTTGAGACGATGCCGAGCATGAGCGATGTACGCACGCTGGCCACGGGTCTCGATCACCCGGAGGGGGTCGCGCTCGGCCCTGACGAGTTGCTCTACACCGGAGGGGAGGCCGTCAGATCTACCGGGTCGAGCCATCGACGGGGGATGTCGAGCAGATTGCCGAGTCGAAGGGCGGCTACATGCTCGGCCTCTGCCTCGACGCCAGAGGGTCGGTCTACATCTGCGACGCCGGACGGGCCGCCGTCCTCCGGGTCGATCTTTCGGGGACGATCGAGACGTGGTGCGAGGGCGCAGGCGGGAAGCCGTTCGTGTGTCCGAACTGGCCGGCGTTCGCCCCCGATGGATCGCTCTACGTCTCCGACTCCGGCCCAGAGGACCCTGGGGTCGTCGGTGGGCGGATCGTTCGCATCCCTCCCGGTGGTGGCGACGGCGAACCGCTCGACCTGCCACCGCTGCACTTCCCGAACGGGCTCGCGCTTTGCGTCGACGGAACGCTCGTCCTGCTCGAGAGCTTCACCCCGCGGCTCGTTGCGGTACGCGCGTCCGGGCTCGAGGTGCTGGCAGAACTGCCGGGAACCGTGCCGGACGGTGTCGCCGTGGACTCCGAGGGAGGGTTCGTCGTCAGCTGCTACTACCCCTACCACGTGTATCGCGTCCCGCCGGGAGGCGGCACGCCGGAGCTCATCCTCGACGACACGACCGGCATGCAGTTCCCGATGCCCACGAACATCTGCTTCTACGGCGGCGAGCTCGCGATGCTCGCCGTCGCATCACTCGGAGGCCACGCGCTGAGCGCGGTGGACATCGGCCTTCGCGGACTGCCGCTGAACTTCCCCTAAGTTATGAGCCTCGATGGAGAAGATCTGACCACCTTCCATCAAGGTGGGGTCTGCCGGTTAGCGGGCCGCCGTGCACCTTTACCATCGAAGCTGGAGCGAGACACGCGGGCAAGCGCGGGTCTTCTCGGGCAGGAAACTCCCGCAAGCCGGAGGGTTCTGTCGAAAATGAGTGACCGCGCCTGGTCGCGCGTGGTCGCGCTTACGTTCCCTCCATGTTCCCTCGACTCTCGATCGTGAGGGGCGCCGTGCTCGTTCAAACGCCGCGGCGATGAACGTTGCGATGCGCCCGCGTTGGGCTCGACCCTTGCTATCTCAGGCGCGTGACCGCGTTAGCGAGGTCCGCGCGCGAGCGCACATCGAGCTTTCGGTAGACGTTTCGCAGGTGGTACTCGATCGTCTTCGGGCTGAGGAACATCGCTGCTGCGGCCTCTCTCGTTGTTCGGCCGTCGCCGAGGAGTAGGGCGACCTGGAGCTCCTGCGGCGTTAGCTTGTCAAGCGTCGTCACGACTCTCCGGCGTGCGGTTTCGCCCGTCGCCTTGAGCTCGGCGCGGCCGCGCTCGGACCACGGCGCGGCGCCGAGCTGATCGAAGACATCGATTGCCGCGCGCAGCTGCTCTCGCGCACGGACGCGCCGTCCCGCCCGGCGTAGACGCGCGCCGTAGGCGAGGTGCGTACGCGCGGCTTCGTACACGTCGGGCGTTTGATCGTGCAGACGCAGCGCCTCGTCGAACGCGGGCTCGAACTCGTCGTCGGACGCGAGCAGCCCCCGTGTTCGTGCGGCTCGCGCGAGCGCCCACGGTTGTCCTTTCGCGCGCGCGCTCTCGTCGTGCCGTTCGGCGCTGGCCGCGGCGTCGTCGCGGCGCCCGAGCCTGAGGAGTACTTCGACGAGCTCCGGCGCCGGGGACAGGTCGGTGTCCGCGATCGCACGCGCCGTCAGCAGCGTGTCCCACTCTTCGAGATGCGCGAGCGCCGCCTCCGGCCGGCCGTCGCCGAGCTCGAGGTCGGCAAGCGCCGCGACGGTCCAGAGCTCGTGCACCGCGATGCCCGCGCGAACGCAGACCTCGCGGCCCTCCGAGGCATGGGCGCGTGCCGCGTCCACTCGCCCCTGCCTCGCCTCGAGCCACGCGATGCCTGCGAGGCCGAAGCCCAATGCGACGTCCTGGCCGCTCTCCCGCGCGTGGGCGATGCCTTCGCTGTAAGACGAGTGAGCAGCCGCCCACTCGCTCGTCGTCGCCCAGTCGCGCGCAACGTGGACGAGGAGTTCAGGGAGCGCGCCGACTGCCGCTCTGCTCCGCACGAGCTCGAGCGCGCGCTCGTAGAGCGCCCGTCCCGCCGCCGCCTCGCGCAGCCAGAGCGGGCCTAGCGCGGCCCAGACGACGAGGTGAGGGTCGTCGCGCAGCTCGTCGGACCCTTCGAGTTGCTCGACGGCGAGCCGGATCGACCGTGCGCCTGCCTCGCCCTCGCCGGAGAAGACGAGCGCCATTCCCTGCGCGAGCCCTGCGAAGATCGACGCGCGCCCCCCGGCATTCGCCGCGAGGTCGACGGCGCGGCTTGACGTCCGCAGCATCGCTTCAGCGTCACCGGCGTAGAACGATTGGTTCGTCGCCTCGGCGAGCATGATCACGGCGCGCTCCGGATCGGACTCCGCGGCGGCTTCAGCCGCGGCGACGAGGATCGACCGCGCCTCCTCCACGGGTCCTCGCCGCGCGGCGATCTGCCCGCGCAGGTGCTCGACCCGCACGAGGAGTCGCGGATCCGTTGCCTTCGCACGCGCCGCTTCTACGAGTGTCGCCGCGCGGTCCGGTTGCCCCGCGAGCCATGCGGCGTCGGCGGCCGCGTACAGGAGCGGCGCGGAATCCGACGAGAGCGTCGCGGCGCGCTCGTAGGCCGCGGCGGCGACGGCGTACGCGCTGCGGTCGCGAGCGCGTGCGCCCGCCTGCTCCAAAGCCGACGCCGCGGCGTCGTCCGGCCCGACCGCCGCGAGCGCCAGGTGCCAGGCGCGGCGGTCTGCTTCGGCGTCCGGCAGGGCGTCCGCGAGCTTGCGGTGTGCGGCGCGGCGCTCCTCCGGCGACGCCGCACCGTAGATCGCGGACCGCGCCAATGGGTGGCGGAACTCCACGCGGCCGTCGCGAAGCTCGACGAGTGCCGCCGTCTCGGCCCGAGCGAGGTCCTCGACTGTGCGGGCGCGGGCGCGGGCGAGGGTCGCGAGATCGCCGGTATCGCTTGCGGCTGCGAGGATCAGCGCCTCGCGTGTCGGTTCCGGAAGCTCCGATGCTCGGTGCACGAAGCCGCGGGCGATATTGCCGACAATCGGCGCCGGCGCGTCGAGCGGTATCTCGGCGAGCCGGGACGCCTCCGGCGCGAGCTCGAGGAGCGCGAGCGGGTTTCCACCGGTCGGGCGATGCAGCCGGGCGGCCGCGGAGCCGCCGACGAGGGCTGCGGCCGCATTGAGGTCGAGCCCTGCCAGTCGCAGCGTCGGCAGGTCGGCTCCGTCGACGAACGACGGCTCGTCGTCGCGGACAGCGACGACGACGACGATCGGATCGGCGACGAGGCGGCGCACGGCGAAGAGGAGGGCGTCGGCGGTCGACAGATCCAGCCAGTGCGCGTCGTCGACGAATGCGGCGACGGGCGCGTCCTCCGCGAACGCCGCGAGCAGGCTGAGCGTCGCTGCGCCGACCGCGAAGCGATCCTGGGCGCGCGCGGGGCGTAGCGCGAGCGCTCCTTCGAGCGCGACGGCCTGCGGCGCCGGAATCCGGTCGAGCGCACTTAGCGTGGGCCGCAGCAGCTCGAATAGGCCGGCAAAGGGCACACGAGCCTCGGACTCGATTCCCCGCGCACGCAGCACGCGCATCCCCGCCGAACGCGCGCGCTCCGCTGCGTCGTCGAGCAGCGTCGTCTTACCGATGCCGGGCTCACCCGCGAGAATGAGGACACCGCTGCGGTTGAGACGTGCTCCGGCGAGGGCTGCGTCGAGCTCCTGTCGCTCCCGCGCCCGGCCGAGCACCATGCGCCGATTGTACGGCGCGGCCAGGGGTGCGAAGCTCGCAGGACCAGGGGGGCCACCCGAGGCGATGCACCACGGACGAGGCTACGGTCGGAGGCGCAAATCCGACCAAGGAGAAGACGATGGCAACTGTCGAAGAAACACCGCTCGACACCGCGAAGCTGGAGCAGTTCGTGTTCCGCGCCGTGGACGAGGTCGGAGCGACCCTCAACACCGCGCTCGTCGTGATGGGCGACCGGCTGGGGCTGTACCGCGCCCTGGCGGGCGCCGGGCCGCTGACCCCGACCGAGCTCGCCGACCGCACCGGCACCGCCGAGCGCTACGTCCGCGAGTGGCTGAACGCCCAGGCCGCCGGCGGCTACGTCGAGTACGACCCCGAGAGCGCCCGCTACACGCTCCCGCCGGAGCAGGCGCTCGCGCTCACCGACCCCGACAGCCCAGCGTATCTGCCGGGTTTCTTCCAGATCGCGCTCGGTTCGGTCGTCGACTCGCCCCGTATCACGGAGGCGGCGCGGAGCGGCGAGGGCGTGGGCTGGCACGAGCACAACCACGACGTGTTCGACGGCTGCGAGCGGTTCTTCCGGCCGGGCTACCACGCGAACCTGATCACGTCGTGGCTGCCGTCGCTCGACGGCGTCATCGAGAAGCTGCAGCGCGGTGGGACCGTCGCGGACGTCGGCTGCGGGCACGGCTCGTCGACGATCCTGATGGCGAAGGCGTTCCCGAACTCCAGGTTCGTCGGCTCCGACTACCACGCGGACTCGATCGAGACGGCGAGGGAGCGGGCGCGCGAGGCGGGCGTCGCCGACCGCGTCACGTTCGAGGTCGCGCACGCGGCGCAGTACGCTGGGAAGGGCTACGACCTCGTCACGATGTTCGACTGCCTCCACGACATGGGCGACCCGGCCGGCGCTGCGCGGCACGTCCGCAACTCGCTCGCCGACGACGGGACCTGGATGATCGTCGAGCCGAATGCGGGTGACCGCGTCGAGGACAACCTCAACCCGGTCGGGCGCGCGTACTATGGGTTCTCGACGCTGCTGTGCACGCCGGCATCGCTGTCGCAGGAGGTCGGGCTCGCGCTCGGCGCGCAGGCCGGCGAGGCGCGCATCCGCGACGTTGTCACGAGCGGGGGACTCACGCGCTTCCGCCGCGCCGCGGAGACGCCGTTCAACCTCGTGTTCGAGGCGAGGCCGTGAGCACGAGCACGGATTCGAACGTCGGGACGGCGCGCGCGATCGAGCGCGCCGTCCGTGACTACTTCGAGGGCTGGTTCGACAGCGACGTCGAGCGCATGGAGCGTGCGCTCCATCCCGAGCTCGTGAAGCGGCGCGGGGGCGAGGAGCTCGGGATCACGACTGCTGAGCGCATGCTCGAGCTGACAAGGCACGGCGAGGGAAGAAGCGAAGCGGACCATCGCCGCCTCGACGTCGAGATCGAGGACGTCCATGGCGACATCGCGAGCGTCACCGTGCGCTCGGCCCCGTACCGCGAGTACCTCCACCTCGTCCAAACGGGCGACGGCTGGAAGATCGCGAATGCGTTGTGGTGGCCGTCGTGATCGAGACGCGCCCTCCCGAGCACATGCGTGCGCGGCAGCCCGACGCCCACGGTCACGTCGAGCGCGACGGCGTCCGCGTGCACTACGAGGTCTTCGGCGAGGGCCCACCGACCGTGCTGCTGCTCCCCGCGTGGTCGATCGTCCACTCCCGCGCCTGGAAGATGCAGGTGCCGTACTTCTCGCGTCACTTCCGCGTCGTCACGTTCGACGGGCGCGGGAACGGGCTCTCCGACCGCCCGCTGGACGGGGCCGCCTACGACGAGCAGGAGTTCGCCGCCGACGCGCTCGCCGTGCTCGACGCGACGGAGACGGCGACGGCCTTCGTCATCGGTCACTCGATGGGCGCGCGCCGCGGGCTGCTGCTCGCAGCGAACGCCGCCGAGCGGGTCGAAGGGCTCGCGCTGATCGGACCGGCCGTGCCGTTTGCCTCCGGGTCGCTTTCGACCCGTACGGGCGGGGTTCCGTTCGACGCGGACCTGGACGAGTACGCAGGGTGGGGTCTGTACAACCGCAACGCGTGGCTGCGCGACTACGAACGCTTCCTCGAGTTCTTCTTCGGGCAGGTCATGACCGAGCCGCACTCGACGAAGGGAATCGAGGACCTCGTCGGCTGGGGGCTCGAGACGACGCCGGAGGCGTTGGTCGCGACGCAACTCGGCGACTCGCTGGACGAGCCACGGATCCGTGAGCTCGCCTCGCGGGTGCGCTGCCCGGTTCTGATCGTCCACGGGGCCGACGACGCCGTGCGCGGCGTCGGGTCGGGGGCCGAGCTCGCAGCGCTCACCCGAGGGACGTTCGTCGAGCTCGAAGGCGCCGGTCACGCGCCGCACGCGCGCGACCCCGTGCGCCTGAACCTCCTGCTTCGCGACTTCGTCGCGCCGCCGCCGCCGCCGCCGCGCTGGACGCGCGCTCGCGACCGCCGGAAGCGCGCGCTCTACGTCTCGTCGCCGATCGGGCTCGGCCACGCGCGCCGCGACCTGGCGATCGCCGACGAGCTGCGGAAGCTCCACCCGGACCTGGAGATCGACTGGCTCGCGCAGCATCCGGTCACCGTGGCGCTGGAGGCGCGCGGCGAGCGGATCCATCCCGCGAGCGCGCACCTCTCCAACGAGTCCCGCCACCTCGAGGCTGAGTCGGCCGAGCACGAGCTACACGTGTTCCAGGCGTGGCGGCGGATGGACGAGATCCTGCTCGCGAACTTCATGGTCTTCCACGACGTCGTGCGCGACGAGCCCTACGACCTGTGGATCGGCGACGAGGCCTGGGAGCTCGATTACTACCTGCACGAGAATCCCGAGCTGAAGACCGCCGCCTACGCGTGGCTCACCGACTTCGTCGGCTGGTTGCCGACACCCGAGGGCGGCGAGCGCGAGTCATTTCTGACGGCGGACTACAACGCCGAGATGATCGAGCAGATCGCCCGCTACCCGCGCGTCCGCGACCGCGCCATCTTCGTCGGCGAGCCCGGCGACATCGTGCCCGGCGCGTTTGGCCCGGGACTGCCGTCGATTCGCGAGTGGACGGAGGCGCATTTCGCGTTCTGCGGCCACATCACGGGGTTCGATCCTCGCGGGCTGTCGGATCGGGAAAGTCTCCGCGCGGAGCTCGGCTACGGGGCGGACGAGAAGCTCTGCATCGTCGCCGTCGGCGGCTCCGGCGTGGGTGCTGGCCTCTTGCGGCGGGTGGTGGCCGCGTTCCCGGAGGCGAAACGGCTCGTCCCGCGGCTGCGGATGGTCGTCGTGGCGGGCCCGCGGATCGATCCGGGCTCGTTGGCCGCGGGCCTGGCGGTCGACGTGCGCGCATACGTTCCCGACCTGCACCGGCACCTCGCCGTCTGCGATCTCGCCATCGTCCAGGGCGGCCTGACGACCACCATGGAGCTGACGGCGAACCGCCGGCCGTTCCTCTACTTCCCGCTGCGCCAGCACTTCGAGCAGAACGTGCACGTGCGACATCGGCTCGAGCGCTACGGCGCGGGCCGTGTCATGGACTACGAGGTCGACGGGCCACACGAGATCGCGGCGGCGATCGCAGAAGAGATCGGCCGCGATCCCGACTATCGGCCGGTCGACCCGAACGGTGCGGCGCGGGCGGCGGCATTGATCGCCGAGCTCGTCTAGTTGCCCTACCCACGGACGTTGTGTAATGCGGCTGATGGCATTGAGCGCGACGAGGCTCAGTGCGGCGAACTCGAGGGGTCGGTCCGAGGAGCTTAACAGCGTGGTAACGAAAGCGACAGAGATGAGCCGAGACACGACTTTCAGGCCGCCCGAGATGGGCCGAGACAGTCCTAGGCTCCTTCTAATCCGCGGGCCGGAGGTTCGAATCCTCGCGGGTGCATGCGCTCGCGCGGCGGTGACGCTGAGGCAGTCACGCAGATTGTCGCCTCCGCGGCTCCAGAGGGGGATTCCCGCCCGGGCCTGAACAGGCACGCACGACTCCAGGCAGGGGTGCGGGTGCCAGAGGCGAACCTGACGCCAGGCTGTGCAAGCCGACCCGAGGTCGATACTCGGAGGAGTCAGATGTCGCAACGGCGGAAGACGACCGGATGAGCCGCTCGACCACCCTCGTGCTGCTGGCCGCTGCGTCGCTCCTCGTCGGCGCGGCTCAGAGGGGGCCGCCGGCGGCGGCCGGCACCACGCGCCCGCCCTCACGTCTCCACGGCGGCCGCCCTGCATCGCTTCTCTGGCGATCCTTCCCGTTGCGGCCGAAGACCGGTGCCGCCGCTCGTCCAGCTCCGGTCGGCGGCGCCGAGCGGCCCTCGCACCGCTCGAAGCCGAGGACGGTGCCCGCCGCGGCTCGTCCGCTGATTGTCCCTCCTCTCGTGCCGGCCGGCTCACACCGGGGACGTCGCAGTGCGGAGATCCTCCTCGGACTCATGGCGATCGCATTGGGCGCAGCCGCGTTATTCGCGCTGCCGGCATGGAGCAGACGCTTTCGGGCTCGCGCCGTCGTTGTCCAAGCCCCGAGTAACCCGTCGTACTTACACGAGGCTGTCCCGACCGTGCCGGTGCGCGCCTGGGCGACGCGGACCGTGCCGGTGCGCGCCTGGGCGGCGCATTCGCGCCCGCGGCTCGCGCAGCGCTCGGCGCAGAAGAGTGCGGAGCGGCTCGAGCGACACTCTGACCGGGCCGCAGCCGACCTGCTCGAGCGCGACCATTCCGCCTCGCTCGTCGACGGCTCGGCCGTCGAGTGGGCCGAGCTTCGGGATCGATCGACCGAGCTCGACGAGCGCGAGACGGCTGTCGCCCGTCGTGAGTCGCTCGTCGCCGAACACCGGGGGGCGGAAGCGCTCTCGCGGGGCGAGCTCGACCGGACGCGCGCCGAGCTTGCGCAGCGCGCGGACCAGCT
>JBBQLT010000025.1:0-38975 GCA_038328165.1 Gaiellales bacterium | reverse complement strand
TAGGTGACCGTCGCCTGCGTCTGTGATCCAGTGCC
The DNA here is from genome assembly GCA_038328165.1 of Gaiellales bacterium. Taxonomy (GTDB): domain Bacteria; phylum Actinomycetota; class Thermoleophilia; order Gaiellales; family Gaiellaceae; genus PALSA-600. The sequence continues at coordinate 38,940 of JBBQLT010000025.1, read as the reverse complement.
GCTCTTGACGGCGCTGCCGCCCAGGGTCGCGACGAAGACGCCGCTGCCGGTCGCCGTCGGTGCAGTGACCGTTGCGGTGTAGGTGCCATTCCCGTTGTCGGTCACGCCGCCGATTGAGCCTGTGCCCGACTGCTTCGTGATCGTTACCGTCGAGCCGCCGGCGGTCAGGTTGTTGCCGTTGGCGTCCTTCGCCTGCACCGTCAGCACTTGCGTTGAGGTGCCGTTCGCGGTGATCGACGCAGACGTCGGCGTAAGAGCTGACTGCGTTGCGTTCGCGGCGCCGAAGGCGAGGACGACGGTGCTGGTTGTGCTCGTGGCCGTCCAGGAGCGCCACTTCGCCGTCACGGTGTAGTGGTATGTGCCGGCCGCGAGGCCCGAATCGGTGCAACTCGTTGCGCTTGTCGGCAAAGTTGAGGTCGGGCAGTTACCGCTGGGTGCGCCCCCTTCGCGGGTGACGTAGTACGTGACAGCCCCGCTTGCAGGCGGCGTGACTGTCGACCAGTTCAACGCAACAGTTCCCGCGCCCGGGGTTGCGGAGGTGATCGTTGGGGCGCTAAGGGTTCCGCTCGTGGCGCTGGCGGTTCCCGTGCCGGTGGTTGTCCAGTAGGCGACCGCGCCGCCCGCGACAACAGCCGCGACCAACAGCGCGGCGAATACCTTCATGCGACGCCGTCCCAACAGGACGTTGAGTACGCGCCCGCTCATGAGTGGCCCTGGTAGGTGAGGTTGACGGTCGCGCCTTTGCAGCCGTCCTGGTTGACGGGACGGTCAATCAGGCGAACGCTCGGCCACGTTGTCGAAGCGAAGCCGAGTGATTGCAGGCTGCTGGTGCCTTGCGGGATGTAGAACGGGTAGCTGCCGCTGAACTGGGTGACGGCGAAGTCGACGGGCCCGCAGGGATGCGCGACGTTGGCGTTGGGTGCGCTGACGGACGCGATCGCGACGGTGAGCCCGGCGATCTGGACGCCGTTGACGCCTGAGCCGCCGTTCCCCGCGTTCGGGTTGTTGAAGGTCAGGTTGATCGGCGCGCCGGTCGCGGCGGTGGTTGGGTAGAGCGTGCCCTGCGCGTTGCCGCTGATCGTGTACGGCTGCGCGCTCACGGTCTGCGTGACCGTCCAGGTGTAGGAGGCGGTGCCCGAGAAGTTTGCGGCGTAGTCGTAGGCGACGACCTGGAAGGTGTGGCTACCGAGGCCGACGCTGAAGGTGCGCGGGCTGGTGCAGATGAACGGGGTTCCGCCATCGAGGCGGCACACATATCCGGCGACACCGGAGCCGGGAGCGGGGTCGGTGGAGCTCCAGGCGAACGTGACGTTCGTTGTGGTGCCGCTGATGACGGTCGGGTCTGCCGGCTTCTGCGTGAAGACAGGGGTGGTCGGTGCGACGGAGTCGACGAACCAGTTATAGGTCGTCGTGCCCGAGATGTTGCCGGCCTGGTCGAGCGCCTTGACCTGGAAGCTATGGCTGCCCTGAGCGAGACCTGCGTAGGTGACCGGCGGCGTGCAGGCGGTGAACACCGCGCCGTCGAGTGAGCAGACGTAGCTGATCCCGATCGCGTCGTCGGCGTCACCGTCTCCGAGGTCGCCGTCGTTGTCGCCGTCGTCGACGAACCGGAACGTTGCACTCGTCGACTGCGTAACCGGGGCGGGCCGCTGTGTGATCGACGGCGGCGGCGGCGCGAGCTTGTCGATCGTGTAGGTCTGCCCCTTGAACGGCAACCCGGCGAGCGCGTTCCCGACACCGTCCTTGACCGTGCCCGCAGTGGTGAGGCGGAGTTGGAGCGTGCCGTTGCCCGGTGAGCCGGTGCCGGTCGAGGCGGTGACGAGGTAGTTGGCCCCGGAGCCGGACAGGCCGGTGATCGCCGGTGTGCCCGACAGGCCCGAAGCTGCAAGAGCGAAGTTGCTGGTGGCGAGGCCGCTGATGGGCTCGCTGAACACGACCGTCCAGGAGACCGATGCGGCGTTCGTCGGCGAAGAGCCGGCCCGGTTGATCCCAAGGACGGTCGGGGCGAGCTTGTCGACCGTGTAGGTCGCACCCGACACCGGCGTGCCCGCGAGGCTGTTGCCGGCCGAGTCCTTGATCGACCCGGCCGTCGCAAGCTTCAACTGCTCGCTCGCCGCGTTCGTCGGTATGGCACCGTCGGTATTCGCGGTGACCGTCCAGACCGTCCCGAAGCCGCTGACGCCGCTGACAGCAGGGGTGCCGGAGAAGCCAGACGAGACGAGCTGGAAGTTCGATGTGGCGACGCCGGTGACCGGCTTCGAGAACGTGACCGTCCAATGCACGGCGGCCGCGTTCGTCGGTGACGGGTCAGCCCGCACGATCGAGCTGACCGTCGGTGCCGTCAAATCGACCGTCCAGGAGTAAGAGGTGGCACTACTCAGGTTGGCGCCGGAGGCGGCCTTCACCTGGAACGTGTGGGTAGCGGCCGAGAGCGGGCCGGGATAGGACTTCGGGCTCGAGCAGGCGCTGAAGCTGCTGCCGTCGAGCGAGCAGACGAACGTCACCCCGGCCAGCGAGTCGGTGAGCGAGAACGACGCGCTCGTCTGGTTCGTCGGGTCGGCCGGCTTCGCCGTGATCGACGGTGCCGGCGGCACGACCTGCCAACTGTACGACGACGCCGACGTGCTGACGTTACCGGCCGCGTCCTTACCCTTCACCAGGAAGGCGTGCGACCCGATCGCCACACCCGAGTAGCTGACCGGGTTCGCGCAGGCCGCGAACGCCGACCCGTCAAGCGAGCAGAGGAACGTCTCCCCGGCCTCGGTCGCCGTGAACCCGAACGACGGGTTACGGCTGTCAGTCGGGTTCGACGGCCCCGTCGCAATCGCCGGCGCGGGCGGCGGCGTCGTATCAACTGTCCACCCATACGACGTCGCGCTGCTCGTCCCCGACGCCGCAACCGCCCGCACATAAAACGTATGAGCGCCCGCCGCGACCGTGTAGCTCTTCGACGACGGCCGAGTAGTACCGCAATCAGTGAAGCTCGCGCTCGCCGAAATGTCAAGCGAGCACTGGAACTTCGTCACCACCTGCGAGTCGGTGTAGGTGAACGACGCCGACAGACTGTTCGTCGGACTCGCCGGACCCACCGAAATCGACGGCGCCGCCGGAGGGCTCGCCGCAAACGCCGCATACGCAGCCCACGTCGCGAGCGCAAGAACCACAAGCAACGCCACAGCCAACGTGCGCCTGGCGCTCCTTGACGCTCTCTTCAACCTACTCGCCATGAAAACCCTTTGCTCTCCTCGAGTCGACTAACGCTGAACACGGTCAGACGGTGAGGTGGGGCGGCCACCGCAGTCGCCGCCCCACCCCGATAGTGGTCGAACTAGTTGCTGGTGTAGCTGAGCGGAACCGTGATGTTCTTGCAGTTGTCCTGATTAGTCGCTGCGTTGGTCATGTGGAGCACGATGCCGCTCCACGAACCGTTGGCAGCGCCAGGCGTGATGTCCTGACCGACAAGAGTCGGCGAACCAGTCAGGAAGAAGTCGGCCTGCGTACAAGCCGGCTTCGACAGGTCACCCGGGACGCTGAAGGTGTCGATCGACGCCGAAACCGACGTCACGTACACGTTGCCGGGGTTAGTCGTGTTGGTGAAGTTACCGCTCAGGTTTGACAGGCCACCCGGATAAAGAGCCGCGTTGACCGATGTCTGATTGACCGTGATTCCAACCGTGCTGCCAGTGGTCGCCGAGCCGGAGCCCGTACCACCGGTCGTCCAGTACGCGTACGCGCCCACCGTGGCGGCGATCGCCACGACGAACGTTGCAAGAAGGACAAGTGCCTTCTTCGACTTGATGAGCTTCATTGCTTCACCCTCCTGGGTGTCGTGATTGACCCTCGCCGCGGCCGGACGGCCTTGACGTCTAGCTGCGGCGGAGACGACGCCCAGTGAGGGCGTTCTCCCCGCCGCTTCCCTCTCCCGAGGAAAACTCCGCGAACTGCGCTTCGTGGCCGGACGTGCCGCAGTGACCCTTGGCACCATTCCTGACGAACACTGACGGGGTTTGTGATTTACAAAACTCCCCGTTGGTCTAGTCCTCCCCCACCCCGCGGGTAACGGGTACCCCGCTGTGGGGGATGGTCGGCCCGGCCATCCCCCGTTCCAGGGATGGCCGGCCGGTGCGAGCACGGTGAATTCCCTGCTCACGGCCGGCAGGGTGACGCGGGTGTCCGCAGCCCGCGACCCGCCGGACGGATGGCTTCCCGCCTTGTCTGGCTAGGGTTTTCTGCGGTTTCGGCTGCGTCAGCTCAACGACAGCGCGCGCAGCGGCCGCTGATCTCGACGCTGTGCTCCTCGGCGACGAAGCCGTGACGCGTTGCGACGTCGTCGACCCACGTGCCGAGGCTGCAGTCGTCGACCTCGACAACCTTGTGGCACTGCACGCAGAAGAGGTGATGGTGGTGGCTTTGCATGCACAGCCGGAAGCACTGCTCCGACCCGTGATGCGAGAGCGCATCGACGACTCCCTCGTCGCGCAGGCGGGCGAGCGTTCGGTACACCGTTGCGAGGCCGATCGTCGAGCCGGCGCCCTCGCGGAGGCGCGCCCAGAGCTGCTGCGCCGTCGCGTCGTCGGGCTCCCGCCCGAGCTCGCTCAGCACCTCGACGCGCTGCCGCGTCGGGCGCAGGCCCTTCGCGCGCAGCAGCTCCACCGGGTCCGGTTGCGCCTTGGCGGTCACCTGGTTTAGCATAGCCGTAGATGATACTGAGAATCGTTCTCATCTCCTGCTTGGCCGCTCTACTTGCCGCGTGTGGCGGCGCGCATTCCAGCACTGGCTTGCTCCAGGTGGTCGCCTCGACGAACGTCTACGGGGAGATCGCCGGTCAGATCGGGGGCACCCGCGTCGAGGTCACCTCAATCCTCTCGGACCCGAGCGCCGACCCCCACCTCTACGAGCCGGGCACGAGCGCCGGCCTCGCGGTCTCGCGGGCCGACGTCGTCGTCCAGAATGGCCTCGGTTACGACACGTTCATGCAGCGGCTCGAGAACGCATCTCCCTCCCGCCGTCGCATCGTCGTCTCGATCGGCGAAGCACTTGGGGTACACGGAGCGAACGCAAACCCCCACGTCTGGTACGACATCCCGAAGCTGCCGGCGATCGCGGGCGCGATCACACACGCCTTCGAGCGCGCCGACCCGGGGCACGCATCGTCGTACCGCACGCGGGAGCATCAATTCGTGGTCAGCCTCACACCCCTTCGCCGTGCCGTCGCCGCGATCGGCCGCCAATTCGCAGGCGTCTCGGTCGCCTACACGGAGCCCGTGCCCGGCTATCTCCTCACCGCGGCAGGTCTCTCCAACGTCGCACCGGAAGCGTTCACGCGGGCGGTCGAAGACGGCACCGAGCCGGTGCCGGCCGCCGTCGCGGAGATGACAAGGCTCGTCTCGGCGCGAAGCGTGAAGGTGCTCCTCTACAACGACCAGGCGGTCTCGCCGATCACGACCCGTGTGCGCAGTGCGGCGCGCGCCGGCGGCGTGCCGGTCGTCGGGGTCAGTGAGACGCTACCGCCGCACACGACGTTCCAGGCCTGGCAACTCGCCCAGGTCGAAGCCCTTCGCGCCGCCCTCGCTCGATGAGCGTCGTCGCTGTGAGCGACGTCTCGCTGCGCTTCGGCGCGCGAGTGCTGTTCGAGGATCTCAGCTTCCAGCTCGACGAAGGCGACTTCGTCGCCGTGCTCGGGCCGAACGGGGCCGGCAAGACCTCGCTCGTGCGCATCCTGCTCGGCCTGCAGGAGCCCACTTCCGGCCGTGTGCGGGTCGACGGGATCGAGCCGGCTCGCTGCCGGTCGCGCGTCGGCTACGTCCCTCAGCAGCGCGCGTTCGACCGCGACCTCGCGCTCCGTGGACGCGACCTCGTGCGTCTTGGCCTCGACGGCCACCGCTTCGGAATCGGCCGCGCCGACTGGGGCCCGATTGACGATGCTCTCCGCGCTGTCGGCGCCGCCGAGTATGCCGATGCTCCCGTCGGGCGCCTGTCAGGAGGCGAGCAGCAGCGGCTCCGCATCGCTCAGGCGCTCGTGTGCAAGCCGCGCCTGCTGCTCGTCGACGAGCCGCTGCTCTCACTCGACCTCGCCTCTCAGCGTGTCGTCGTCGAGCTTCTCGACGCGCACCGCCGCGCGGCGCGGACGCCGATCGTCTTCGTCACGCACGATGTGAACCCGGTCATGCCCTACGTCGACCGCGTCCTGTACCTCACCGGCGGAGCCTGGGCGATCGGCCCTGTCGACGAGGTTATGACCTCCGAGACGCTGTCGGCCCTCTACGGCACCGAGGTCGACGTGCTGCGCGTGCGCGACCGACTTGTCGTCGTCGGCACGCCCGATGACGAGCACCACCACCACTGATGTTCACGCAGCTTCTCCACGAGCACTTCGTGCACAACGCGTTGCTCGCGGGGGCGGTCGTCTCGATTGTCTCCGGCGCCGTCGGCACCTTCGTGATCGCCCGCGGCCTCGCCTTCGCGGTGCACGCCATTTCCGAGCTCGGTTTCACGGGCGCGGCCGGTGCGCTCGTCCTGGGAGTCGATCCGGTGCTCGGGATGATGAGCGGCTCGCTCCTCGTCGGCGCGGTGCTCGGCGTCCTCTCGCTTCGCGGCAGCGAGCGCGACAGTGCGATCGGTTCCTTCCTCGCGTTCGGGCTCGGCGTCGGCGTTCTTCTTCTCTCGCTGTATCAGGGGTACGCAACCGAGGCGACGAATCTCCTGTTCGGAAGCATCGTCGGAGTCGACGACGCGCAGGTGCTCGCACTCGTTCTCGTCGCAGTCGTGGTCTGCGCCTCGCTCATCGCGATCTATCGCCCGCTGCTCTTCTCGAGCGTCGACCCCGAGGTCGCTGCGGCACGCGGAGTGCCGGTGCGGCTTCTCTCGGTTGCGATCTTCCTCCTGCTCGCGCTGACGACAGCCGAGGCGATTCAGGTTGTCGGCGTGCTGCTCGTGCTCACACTCGTGATCACACCCGCAGCCGCGGCGCAGCGGCTGAGCCCGCGGCCCGGCACCGCGCTCCTCGTCGGGATCGCGATCGCGCTGATCTCGACCGAAGGCGGGATCCTGCTCTCCCTCGCCCAACCCTGGCCTGCGAGCTTCTTCATCAGCGCGATTTCCTTTGCCTTCTACCTCACCGCGCGGCTCTTGCCGAAGCCGCTGATGCGCGCGCGGAGCTCAGCCGGCGAGCTCTAACGCCAGCTCGTCGACGTAGCACCAGTACCAGTCCTCACCGGGCTCCAGCGAGCGGATGATCGGGTGCCCGGTCGCGTGATGGTGAGCGGTCGCGTGACGGTTCGGGCTGTCGTCGCAGCACGCCACGTGCCCGCAGGATGTGCACAGCCTGAGGTGCACCCAACGGCTGCCGATCTTCAGGCAGTCGCTACACCCGGACGTCGAGTCCGGCTCGGCGCCGGTGACCTGATCGAGATGCGTGCACCGGCCGCTCATGGCTCCGCCACCGTATCGGGACTGCTCCCCGTGGCGAGAAAGCACCCGGCGAGGACGAGCGCGAAGCCGACGCCCATCCCCCACGTCAGGTGCTCGCCGAGCACGCTCACGCCGAGCACCGCCGCGACGGCCGGGTTCACGTAGGTGATGACGGTCGCGCGCACGGGCCCGACCTCGGCGATCAGCGCGAAGAAGACGAGGAACGCAATCGCCGTGCACACCACCGCGAGCCCGACCACCGAAAGGAGCACCCGCCCGGACGGGAGGGCCATCGGCCAGCGCCAGGCGGCGAGGGGCGCATACGCGATCGCCGAGAGGACGAGCGACGCGGCGACGACGTCGAGGGCCGGCAGATCGGACAGCGTCCGACTGAGAATGATCGGCCCGACCGCGTAGCAAATCGCGACGAGCCCGATCTCGCCGACGGCGAGCCAGTTGACGATGCCGCGGTCGAGGCCGACGAGCGCCGCCACACCGGCGATCCCGACGAGCAGTCCGACCCAGCGCCGCGACCCTTGCCTCTGACGGTCGCCGGTCAACGTCACGACCACCGCGCCGACGAGCGGCACGGCTGCGATCAGCAAGCCCGTGAGCGAGCTGGAAAGCTTGGTCTCAGCGCGGGCGAGGAGCACCCACGGGATCGCCACCTCGATCGCGGTGTAGGTGAGCAGCGGCCGCCAGCAGGCCGCAAGCGCACGCACCTCGGTGCGGCGTACGAAGGCGACGGGCACCAGCAGGAGCGCACCGATCGCCGTTCGCCCGAAGACGAGCGTCACCGGCGCAAGCTCGCGGACGGCGACGCGGATCATCAGGTACGGGACGCCCCAGATGACGCACATCGCCGCGAAGAGGAGGACGCCGCGACGGCTCAAGCGTGGCTCGGCTCGGTTAGCATGCGGCGCACCGAGAGCACCGCAACGACCGCGATAATCGTGTCGTTCCCGAGGCACCACTGGCAGATCGCGCCGATCGCCTCGAGCTGCGCCCAGAGGAGGTAGCCGCTGAACGCGACGCCGGCGAGACCAAGCAGCGCGCCGACGAACGCCGCAGCGACCCCGCGCACGGAAGCGGTCGCGATCAGCCCGATGTAGGTGGCGAGACCGAGGAGCGCCACGGGCACGCCGGCGAGCTCGGCGTAGCGCGAGTGCTGCACCGTCTCGCACCCACCGGTCGTGCAGATCGGCGAGACGTGCGAGTAGTGGACGACTGTGAGGTATGCCGCGACGGCAGCACCGATTGCCGCGGTTGCGGCGATCGCCGCGCGGAGCCTCACCGCAGCGCGGCGTCGAGTGCGGTCGTGAACGTTGCGGGGTCGAGGGCCGTCACCGCGAGCTCTTGCGGAAGCCCCGGCGGCCGTTCGACCACGAAGGTGGGTGTTCCGCGCACGCCGTCGGCCCCGGCCTCGCTCTCTGCTTCCCGCAGCGCTTTCGTCACCGCCGCCGAGTTGGCGGCGCCGAGAATCGCAGCGCCGTTGGCGCCGCTCGCGCGCGCGGCCGCAAGGATGACCGAGCGGGTGATCCAGCCACTGTTTTCCGCGCCCTGCCGCTTGTACAGCTCGCGGACGATCGTCCAGAGCTTGTTCTGCCGTTCGGCGGCGTAGATCGCACGCAGCCCGGCGACGGAATTGGGGCCGATGACCTCGAGCCCGCGGTAGACGAGCTTCACCCTGCCCGTCTTCACGTAGCGCTCGATGACCGTTGGAAGCGTCTCGACGTCCCATTGCCTGCAGAACGGGCACTGAGGATCTTCGAAGACGGTGACGGTCACCGGCGCGTTCGACTTGCCGAGCGTGTCGCCGTGTTGCGGCACTCCGGCGAGCGGCGAGACGGGCGAGGCAGGGGGCGCGGGCGTGGCGCTCGTCGTCGTCGCGGACGCGCTCGTCGTTGTCGTTGCCGCCTTCTTGCCGCCACCGAAGCCGACCGCGATCACCACGACCACCACGATGGCGGCTGCTCCGCCCGCGGCGGCGAGAAGGAGGAGACGGTTCCGCTGCATGTCGCAAGCATGCCCAAAACGCGCGGGAGGCCCGGTTTTCCGGGCCTCCCGCAAGACGCACGCGGAAGCGGCGTGTCAGCAGGTGGGCGCGGGCCAGGTGAAGCCGAACGGGTTGTACGCGCCCATGTACGTGTACTTCCCGGCCTGGGCGACCGAGGGTTTGTCGCGTGCGAACCACGACTTGAAGACCTCGTCCTCCGGGTGGTAGGTCACGTTTCCGACCGGCTGCTCCCAACCGATGCCGACGACCGGGTCGCCGGTCTCGAGCAGGTCGGTGCAACCGTATTGCTGCGCGGTCGGAACCGCCCATGGCTGCACCTTGTTGTTCCCGAACGGGTCGTCGAGCCATTCGGCGACCTCGTGGCTCAGGCCGTGAATGTCCGAAAGCACCTCGTCGCTCGACCCGCACTTCGTGAAGGTGGCGTTGCACATGTATCCGCCGGAGAACACCCCGGGGCTGATCCACGAGGCGTAGACGAACGTCTGCACGGGTTGGTCGCCCTTGCCGCTCACGGAGCCGGAGCCGTTGCCCTCGGGATGACCCGCGCCGTGGTAGCCGAGGATGCAGCAGGCGCTGGGGGCGGTCCAGTCCTTACCGTTGTAGAGGAATGTGTTGTCGACCAGGAAGATCGGCAGCGTGCGCGGGTCGATGTGCAGCCTGCCCAACAGCTGTTGCAGCTGGTTCGAGAACCACTGCACCTGCACGACACCGAGAATCGAGCCGTCAGGCGTCTGGAAGACGGCCTGGCCCTGATTCGACGGCACGTCAATCGTCTGCGTGGGCAGGATCGCCGGCGCGGCGAGGTTCACGCCGTAGCTTCCGAACGTGTTGAATTGCGAGCGCATGAAGACGCTTCCGTACTGGCCGGTGTCGTTCGACGGCACGTAGTGGGACGACGTGAACACCGGCGAACCGAGGACGCCGTTCACCCGAGACGTTCCGTCGCTCGAGACCGTGAACGGATTCGAGTAGACGATCTTGAGCGGGATGATCTCGGTCGTCACGGTCGTCGTCACAGGCGAGGTCTTCGGGTTCGTGCCGACCATCGTGAACGGATAGGTCACGCCGTTCGTCGGATCGGTGAAGCCGGACGACCAGTACGGGATCGTGTTGGCAGTCCCGGCCCCCGGCGTCGAAGGGCCTTGGCCGAACCGCGGCGTGCCGAGCTTTTCCTTCTGCACGAGCGGTAACGACGAGCCCGCGCCGGATCCGGCTCCCGCACCCGCGACGACGAGCAGCGCTGCGGCGAGAGCTCCTACGAGCAAGCCAAGCGTGCGTTGCATTCGGCCTCTCCCTTCCTGGTGGTTCCGTGGGCGCCAGACCCCCGGCACAGGGGCAACATAGACCCGGATCCCGGCCCTGCCTATCGCCCTTTCAGGCCCAGTAGGCTTGGCGCATGGCCCTGCTCCAGAGCCGGCTCGAGCGCACCGACGACTTCGAGCGGCGCAGCTCGCAGATGCACGCGCTCGTCAGCGAGTTGCGCACCCGGACCGTGCAGATGACGGCCGGCGGCGGGGAGCGGGCCGTCGAGCGGCATCGCGCGCGCGGGAAGCTCCTCGCGCGCGAGCGGATCGACCGGCTGATCGATCCCGGCACGGCGTTCCTCGAGCTGAACGCCCTCGCGGCGTGGGAGATCTACGACGGCGATGCGCCGAGCGCGGGGATCGTCTCGGGCATCGGCGTCGTCGAGGGGCGCGAGTGCGTGATCGTCGCGAACGATGCGACGGTGAAGGGCGGCTCCTACTACCCGCTCACGGTGAAGAAGCACCTGCGCGCGCAGGAGGTCGCAGAGCAGAATCACCTCCCGTGCATCTACCTCGTCGACTCGGGGGGCGCGTTCCTGCCGCTCCAGGCAGACGTGTTCCCCGACCGCGACCACTTCGGGCGCATCTTCTTCAATCAGGCCCGCATGTCGGCGAAGGGCATTCCGCAGATCGCCGTTGTGATGGGCTCGTGCACTGCCGGCGGCGCGTATGTGCCGGCGATGAGCGATGAGACCGTGATCGTGCGCGGCACCGGAACGATCTTCATCGGCGGGCCGCCGCTCGTGAAGGCGGCCACCGGTCAGGACGTCACCGCGGAAGAGCTCGGAGGCGCCGACGTGCACACACGCCAGTCGGGTGTCGCCGACCACTATGCGACCTCCGACGAGCACGCGCTTGCGATCGCACGGCGGATCGTGGCCGACACACACGGGCGGAAGCCGGACCTACCGTGGACGGTGACGGCGCCGGAGTTGCCTGCCGTCGAGCCGAGCGACCTCTACGGCTTCGTCCCCGACGACCACCGCACCCAGATGGATGCGCGCGAGGTAATCGCCCGCGTCGTCGATGGAAGCCGGTTCGACGAGTTCAAGGCGCTCTACGGCGAGACACTCGTCTGCGGGTGGGCGCGAATCGAGGGCTATCCGGTTGGGATCCTGGCGAACAATGGCGTGCTGTTCGCGGAGAGCGCGCAGAAGGGTGCGCACTTCATCGAGCTCGCGTGCAGGCGCAAGGTGCCGCTCGTCTTCCTGCAGAACATCACGGGCTTCATGGTCGGCAAGGAGTACGAGGCGGGCGGCATCGCGCGTGACGGCGCGAAGCTCGTCACCGCCGTCGCGTGCGCCGACGTCCCGAAGTTCACGGTTGTGATCGGCGGCTCGTTCGGAGCGGGCAACTACGGCATGTGCGGCCGCGCGTACTCGCCGCGGCAGCTCTGGATGTGGCCGAACGCCCGGATCTCGGTGATGGGCGGCGACCAGGCGGCGACGGTGCTGACGATGGTCGGCGACGCCGACCCCGACGAGATCCGTGCGAAGTACGAAGCGGAAGGAAACCCGTACTACTCGACGGCACGTCTGTGGGACGACGGGATCATCGACCCGCTCGACACGCGCCGCGTGCTTGCTCTCGGCATCAGTGCCGCGCTGAACGCGCCGATCCCCGAGACGACGTTCGGCATCTTCCGGATGTAACGCGCCGTTAGGGTGCCACCCATGGGTTACTCAATGGTCAGCATCGACGACGTCGAGGGTGCAGGCCCCGGCGGGGCCGTCAAGTTTCTGCGGCGCGAGCTCGGCGTCGAGGCGTTCGGCGTGAACTGGTTCGACATCCCACCGAACTTCGAGGGCCGCGAGCACGACGAGACGGAGTCCGGCCAGGAGGAGGTCAATGTCGTGATCGCGGGGAGCGGCGTCTACCGGATCGACGGCGAGGAGGTGCCGGTTACCGCACCGATGATCTTCCGCTTCGATCCCGAGACGACGCGGCAACCCGTTTCCGGCCCCGACGGCCTCACGATCGTGGCGATCGGCGCGCGGCGCGGCAGTTACGAGGCGCGCGGGCCGTTCTGATGGTCGCGTTCGAGCGATGAGCTCGCTTCGCGTCGAGCGCAGCGGCGAGTTGTTGCGCGTCACGATGGCGAAGCCGGAGCGGCGTAACGCATTCGACGCCGCGCTGATCGCCGAGCTCACGTCTGCGTTTGCCGACGTGGGCGATGCTCGTGCCGTGCTGCTCAGCGGCGAGGGACCGTCGTTCTCGGCGGGCGCCGACGTCGACTGGATGCGCTCGTCGGTCGAGCTCTCGTACGACGAGAACGTCGCCGATGCACTGCGTCTGCGCGCGATGCTCGAGGCGATCGACTCGTGTCCCGCGCCGGTCGTCGCGCGAGTACAGGGGCATGCATTCGGCGGAGGCTGCGGGCTTGTCGCCTGCTGCGACGTGGTCGTCGCGGAGCATGGAACGCAGTTCGCGTTCAGCGAGGTGAAGCTCGGGATCGTGCCCGCGGTCATCTCGCCGTTCGCGCTCGCGAAGATCGGGAGCGGCGCCGCGAGGCGGTACTTCGTCACGGGCGAGCGCTTTAGCGCCGAGGTGGCGTGGCGGATCGGGCTCGTGCACGAGGTGGCCGACGACCTCGACGCGGCCGTGGAGGCGGTGATCGCCGAGCTGCTTTCGGCAGGCCCCGAGGCCGCCCGCGGCGCGAAGCGCCTCGCCCAGGCCCCTCTCTCGGCGCAGGAAACCGTGGAGCAGATCGCAGCCCACCGAACGAGCCCCGAGGGGCAGGAGGGCCTCCGCGCGTTCCTGGAAAAGCGCGCCCCGAACTGGCGGGCCTGACGACCCGGGCGCAGCTCGTCACACTCCGGTAACGGTGCCTGGCACCGATCTGCCCGCCGACGAGCGGACTGCTTTGGCTTGAAACCTCGCTTCCGCATGCCCTGTGGAGGGCGCGTAGCGAACCCGTAACGGTGCCTGGCACGGTCTCAGGGACCGCAGCGCAGCAGTTACGGGCCGATGGTTTGGGCGCGCAGGCCGACCGGCCTCGAGACGAGGGATGCGTATCCCGCTCCGCCGAGGACGGCCACGCGGTAGCTGCCCGGGCGGAGCGCGCGGTCGAAGCTGCCCGTCCCGCCCGCAACCCGCTTCCACGTGCTGCGAGTCAACCGCTGCACCTCGAACGGCAGCCGCGGCGAGACAAGCGCGCGGAGCTTCGGCCCGTCGGCGCGCACGTTCAAGCGCGGCTCGACAGCAACGTCGACTGTCGTTCCCGCTACGCCGTTGTACGCGAGCCGCAAGGTCGTCGAGTGCCGTGCCGCGACATTCGTCGTGAACAGGCCGGCCGGTGTCGGGTGGATGCGCGCGATCACGCGCCAGCCCTCGGGGGTCAGCATCTCGAGCCGCGCCTTGCCGAGCCCACGCACCCAGCCGTGCAACTGCGCGCGGCCGCCGAAAACGACCGGCGCGCTCGGGGCAGCGAGCGACATCACGCGCACGTGAAAGTCCGTCGAGCCAAGATGGAACCGCCTGCGCGCGACCTGAGCAGTGAAGCGCCTCCACCCGCCCGCTGCCAGGACCCTGACCGCCTCGGCGCGACCAGAGGAGTTCTCGACGACCCGCAGGTCGCGGACGTCGCGGACGCGCAGGGCGTTACCGACTTGCGCGGCTGTCAGCGCCGACGTCGGCCACACATGGTGCGGCGAGACGTAGTCGTACGGATCGGCGACCGAGACGAGGTAAGGCACCTGGTGCGCGCGCGGCCACGCATCGTGCACCGACGACGTCCTGCCCCCGGACGTCGAGAAGTAGAACGCCGCGATGATCCTGTCGTGCCAGACGAGCACCTGCCCGGCGGTAGCGCCGATCGCGAGGTTCGTCTCCGGCCGCTCCGCACGGATGCCCCCGTACATCTGCGACCGCTCGTCGGGATACAGGTCGAAGTTCTTGTGCGGATGGAACGTCGCAAGCGTGTAGGACCGCGCCGCGACCGCCTGCGCCTCATACGTCGCCCCATGCCACGCTTTCGGCACCTCCCACGGAACGACACCGCTCAGGTACCGGTCGAGCGGGAGCACGTTGACCGCCATCAGCCCACCTGGAGCTCGTTGCACGATGAGGTCGCCGCGGTACCCCGCCCCATCGACCTGCAGCGGCTGCGCGCCCGGCTCGAACCGAACCGGCGCAGCCAGGTGCTTGTGCCGAAGTGCGAACCGGCGGTCGACCACGACGGCATGCGCGGCCAAATGCAGCTTTCGGCCGCGCGCGTCGACGACGATGAACGGCGCCGACGATCCGACCCTCACCTTCACCTGCTGCTGAGCGAGCAGGACGCGCACCTGCCGCGGCGGCGTGATTCCAATGTGTGTACTCGAGTAGTAATGCGCGAGGATCGCGCGATAGCCGTAGCCGTGACGCGCATAGCCCTCGGCGCCCCACTGACTCATCCCGACCCCGTGGCCGAAGCCACGCCCATCGAGGAGAAACGTTGTCCCGGCCAACGACGCAGCCGGAAACGCGAGTGCGACGAGCACCGTTGCCACTCTGAACCTCATCGCGAATCGGCAGAGTAGCGGCGTGCGTCGCCTCCTGCTCATCACGAGCGCGGTCGTCTTCGTCGACACGCTTTTCTTCGCGGTGCTCACGCCGTTGCTGCCGCACATCGCCGCGTCGTTCGGGCTCGACAAGACTGGCGCGGGGGTGCTCGCGGCGTCATACCCAGCCGGAGTGTTCTTCGGTGCGATCCCGAGCGGGATCGTCGCAGCACGCCTCGGCGTCAAGCCGACGATGCTCGTCGGGCTCGTTCTTGTCGGCGTGTGCACGATCGCGTTCGGCGTGTCGAACCACGCATGGGAGCTCGATGCAGCGCGCTTCGCGCAGGGCGTTGCGAGTGCCTTCTCGTGGACAGGCGCCCTGGGCTGGCTCGTGGCCGCGTCGCTGCCCGCGCGTCGCGGCGCGTTGATCGGGCGAGCTTTCGCCGCCGCGGTCGCCGGCGCGCTCTTCGGCCCTGTGATCGGCGGCATCGCGTCGATTGCTGGGATCGGCTGGACGTTTGGCGCGGTCGCCGTCGCGTCGTTCGGGCTGGTCGGCTGGGCCGCCGGCCTTCCTGCACCGAGCGACGATCGCGCGCACGATACGGCTGCACTGCTGGCCGCGGTTCGAGACCGGAGAGTGCTCGGCGCCGCGTGGTTCGTCGTCCTTCCGGCGCTGCTCTTCGGAACGCTCTCTGTGCTCGCGCCGCTGCGCCTGTCGGCGCTCGGATTCGGAGCACTGGGAATCGGCGCGGTCTTTCTCTCCTCGGCGGCGCTGGAAGCGGGCAACAACATCCTCGTTGGTCGCGCCTCAGACCGCACCAGCCCGC
This sequence comes from Gaiellales bacterium, assembly GCA_038328165.1. Classification (GTDB taxonomy): domain Bacteria; phylum Actinomycetota; class Thermoleophilia; order Gaiellales; family Gaiellaceae; genus PALSA-600. The sequence continues at coordinate 22,901 of JBBQLT010000025.1, read as the reverse complement.
TGCGTCCGGTGGCGCTCGGGCTCACAGCGTCGATCGTCGTGGCCGCCCTTTTGCCGTGGCCGCACGAACGATTCCTGCTCGCGGCACTCGTCGTCTGCGCCGGGCTCTCCTTCGGGACGTTCTTCACGCCGGGGATGACCATGGTCTCGAACCTGGCCGAGGAGCGTGGGCTTCCGTTCGGCTACTCCTCTGCCCTGATCAGCCTTGCGTGGGCGCCGGGACAGACGCTTGGCGCAGCCGGCGGAGGCGCCCTCGCCCACGCGACGACCGACGCTGTTCCGTACCTCGCACTCTCGGGCGTCTGCGCGCTTACTCTTGCAGGACTATGGCGAACGCGCAGATCGAACGGCTGGACGACTCGATCGGCGGGCGGGTCGAGCGCCTCGTCGTCTCGCACCATCGACGCCGCCTGAGGCGACACGGCTGGCAGCGGGCCTACGACCCGCCCGAGGATGGACTCTGGTGCGCCGGCGATCCGCCCGCGCGCGACGGGAACTCGCTCGACATCCTCGTCGACGGCGAGGAGGCACTCCCGCGGCTCCAGGATGAGATCGCCGGCGCAAAGGAATCGGTCCTGCTCGCCGGCTGGTGCTTCGAACCGACGTTCCGGCTCTCGCGTGGCGGGCCGACATTGCGCGAACTGCTTGCCGAGACGGCGGAGCGCGCTGATGTTCGCGTGCTCGCGTGGGCGGGCGCGCCGCTTCCGCTCTTCCGCCCCTCACGCTCAGCCGTGCGTGCAATCAAAGAGGCGCTCGTCAAGGGAACGAAGATTCAAATGGCACTCGACGCGCGCGAGCGGCCGATGCATTGCCATCACGAGAAGCTCGCGGTCATCGACGGCAAGGCAGCCTACGTCGGGGGGATCGATCTCACATCGCTCGCGGGCGATCGCCTCGATACGCGCGAGCATCCGGCTCGCGGCGATATCGGCTGGCACGACGTCTCGTCGCGGATCGCCGGCCCCGTCGTCGCAGACGTCGCAGACCACATCGCAATGCGCTGGCTCGAGGTGACCGGCGAACGCGTCGACCACCTATGCGACGAATCGGCGCAAGGATCGGTTCGCGCCCAGTTCGTGCGTACGGTTCCGAACAGCATCTACGACGCACTGCCGCTCGGTGACTTTCGAATCCTCGAGGCATACGTCCGCGCCCTGCGCTCCGCCCAGCACCTCGTCTATCTCGAGAACCAGTTTCTCTGGTCGCCGGAAATCGTCGGCATCCTCACCGCGAAGCTCCGGGAACCGCCCACGGACGAGTTTCGGATGGTGCTCGTGCTGCCGGCGCATCCAAATAGCGGCGCCGACGACACCCGTGGCCAGCTGGGCGTCCTGGTCGACGCCGACCGAGACAAGCGGCTGCTCGCAACCACGCTGTACCAACCCGCCCATGCGAAACCGGTGTACGTGCACGCCAAGGTCGGGATCGTCGACGACCGCTGGCTCGTGGTCGGCTCGGCGAACCTCAACGAGCACTCCCTCTTCAATGACAGCGAAGCGTGCCTCATCACGTGCGACGAGGCAATCGTTCGCACAGCGCGGCTGCGACTCTGGCGCGAGCATCTGCGTCGCGACGACGTCGACGGAGAGCCGCATCGCGTGATCGACGAACTGTGGCGCCCGGCCGCCGAGGGAACCGAGCTCGACCGTCTCGAGCTGCTGCCGCACATCTCGCGGCGCACGCGGCGCTTCCTCGGGCCGATTAACGGCTTGCTGGTGGACGGGTAGCTCGCCCGCGGGCCCGGTGAGCCGTCCCTTGCAGCCAGGTGTGGACGCCCCGTCACACTTCCGCGCGAGTCACACTTCCGCGCGAGTGGCTGCCCCTCCGCCTGTTCGCTCGAAGACGAGCCTCTGCCCCGAATCCCCGCGCCCTGTGGACGTTTCGCGACTGTTTCGTGCGTGTGGCTGCCACCGGCCGTTGCTCTTTCGGGTAAAGCCACGCGTTAGGTTCCGGGCGTGCACAAGGTTCTTGTTGCAAACCGGGGCGAGATCGCGCTCCGCGTCTTTCGTGCGGCGGAGGGGCTCGGGTTCGGCACCGTCGCCGTCGTTGCGCCCGACGACACGGGGTCACTCCACGCGCGCTCGGCCGACGAAACGGTCGAGATCGCGTCGTACCTTCACCCCGAGGAGCACATCCGGGCAGCGAAGCAAAGCGGTGCGGACGCCGTTCACCCTGGGTACGGCTTTCTCGCCGAGAGCGGCGACTTCGCCGAGGCGGTCGAGTCGGCCGGCCTGACGTGGGTCGGCCCTCCGCCTGCGGCCTTGCGCGCCGGCGGCGACAAGCTCGAGGCCAAGCGCATCGCCCGCGAGGCCGGTGTGCCGACGATCCCCGAGGTCGACGAACCGCCGCTGATCGTCAAGGCCGCGGCGGGTGGCGGTGGGCGCGGCATGCGCGTCGTGCGGTCGGCGGACGAGCTCGACGAGGCGGTCGCCGCCGCGCGCCGCGAGGCCAAGGCTGCGTTCGGCGACGACCGCGTGTACCTCGAGCGCTACCTCGAGCGGCCCCGGCACATCGAGATCCAGCTTCTCGCAGACGCGAGCGGCACGGTGCTCTCGCTCGGCGAGCGCGACTGCTCGGTGCAACGGCGCCACCAGAAGGTGCTCGAGGAATCGCCCGCGCCGGGACTCGATCGAGGGGTGCGCGCGAGCCTCGCCGACGCGGCCGTGCGCTTCGCGACCGCGATCGGCTATGTCGGCGCCGGCACAGCCGAGTTCGTCGTCGTCGGCCGCGACTTCTACTTCCTGGAGCTGAACGGGCGCATCCAGGTCGAGCACCCGGTCACGGAGCTCGTGACCGGAATCGATCTCGTGCAGTGGCAGCTTCGGATCGCCCGCGGCGACCTGCTCGACCTGAGCTTCGTCCCGAGCGGTCACGCCGTCGAGGTGCGACTCTACGCCGAGGATCCGCGCACGTTTCTGCCTCAGGCCGGCCGGATCGGCGAGCTGCGCCTGCCCGCGTCGGTCCGCGTCGACTCCGGGGTCGTCGCAGGGGATGAGATCGGGACCGGCTACGACTCGCTGATCGCGAAGCTGATCGCGGCGGGGCCGACACGCAGCGAGGCACTCGACCGGCTCGCCGCTGCGCTCGCTGAAACCGAGGTCAAGGGAGTGACCACCAACCTGCCGTTCTTGCGCTGGCTCGTCTCGCATCCGGCGCTGCGCCGCGGCGAGGTGTCGACGGCATTCCTCACCGAATACCCTCCCCTCTCGCCCCCGCCTGCGCGGCTGCCCGACGGAGCCTGGCGCGGAGCGTTCCGGCTCAACCTGCCACCGGCGCCTCTGCGACCGCCGCCCGACATCGACGCGACCGCGCATGACCACAGCAGCGCGAACGCCTCTCGGACGGTCACGGCGCCGATGCCCGGCACGGTGATCAAGGTGCACGTTCACGAAGGCTCAACAGTCAAGGCGGGCCAGCCACTCGTCGTACTCGAGGCAATGAAGATGGAGACGCCTCTGACCTCCCCGTACGACGCGGAGGTCCGCGCCGTGCACGTGCAGGAGGGCGACCGTGTGGCCGGTGGCGCGGTGCTTGTCGAGCTCGACGGTTAGGAGCGTCGCCGTCGCCGGCGCGGTGGTCGTGCTCGCGGGCTGCGGCACGCCGTGGCGGGCGAGAGTCGAGGGGCCTTTTGGTGCCGGCTCCGACCAGTACTGGATCGTCCGCGCGCACGGCCGGCCGAAGGCGGTCGTCGCGCTCCTACACGGCCTTGCTCCCGACTCCGGAGAACAGCTCGAGCCGTGGCAGGTCCATCTCGCGGCACAGGGAGACGACGTGATCTTTCCGCGCTACGAGCAGCCACCGCCCGCGCCCGACGCACGCGATCACGCCGTCACCGGCATCCGCGCGGGCCTCGCGAAGCTCGGTCAGCCGGACGCGCCGCTCGTGCTGCTCGGCCATTCACGGGGCGGCCGACTCGCGGTCGAGGCCGCAGCGTTCCTGAAGCCCCGGCTTGTGATCGCGGTCTACCCGGGAACGATCAACATCAAGTTCGAGCCTGCCACGAACTTCCGCAGGATCCCGCGTTCGACGAACATCTATCTGCTCGTCGGCGACCGCGACCGGGGCGTCGGGACGAGCGGGGCGGTCGAGCTGGACGAGCGACTGCTCGCATTCGGCTTCCCTGCAAACCGGATTCACGGCGGAGTAATCCGCTCGACGCGGCAGTTCACCGCCGACCACCTATCCGTCTACGACCTCGGGCCGCCGGCGCAAAAGGCGATCTGGACGCGCGTCGACCGGCTGATCGCCGGCGTAGCCCGTTAGACGGGCGAGAGAGCGAGCCGCTCGCCGACGATGAAAGTCGCAGCCTGGGACGCGCGTTCGTGCCCGGTGACCGCATCGATGAAGATGTCGCGGTCGAGCGCGAGCAGCCGAACGTCGGTCAGCGCCCGGACGCTCGCCGTGCGCGGGATGTTGCGAAGCAGTGCGATCTCGCCGACGAAGCCGCCCGGGCCTTCGACCTTCAATCCCGTCGGCAGGTCGACCCCGAGCTCCCCCGAATCGACCACGTAGAACCGTTCGCCGGGGTCGCCGGCCGAGAAGAGCACGCTTCCTGCCATCAGCGTGATCGGCTCGAGGGCCTGCGCAAGCCGCTCGATGCCTGCCGGCGGGAGCGGCGCGAAGATCGGAATCGCCTGCAGCAGCTCGATCGATCGTTTCGCGACCCCAGGCGAGTCGAGCGCGAGCAGGCGCCGCCAGAGAAGCCCGGTGATGATCGGCAGGAAGAGGCCGGTCACGATCAGGGTCACCCGAATCCCGAAGAGCGCGATCAGGAGCGGCGCGAGCACGGCGCCAAGCCCGATCGTCCCGGTCGTCGTGCTCTCGATCACCCCGAACACCCGCGAGCGCACTCGTTCGTCCGTGTTTCGCTGCAGGAGCGTCAGCGCAGAAACGTCGACGAGCGTGTTGCCGATCCCGAGCACCCCGAGCATGACGAGCGCCACGACGGTGTTCGTCCAGATGCCGAGAACGAGAAACGGCAGGCCCCAGAGCAGGAGCCCGAGGCCGAAGTCGCTCGCGAGCCGCTGGCGGCCGACAAGCGCGAGCGCGACGACGGCGCCGATGACACCGCCGACGCCACAGGCCGAGTAGAGCCAGCCCACTCCGCCGCTCCCGAGCGAGAGCAGCCGCAACGCTGCGACGACAACCAGCACCCCCATCGCACCCGCGACGACGGTCTGGGCGGCGTACAGCAGCACGATCACGCGCAGCCCCCTCGTCGAAGCGATCGCCCGGAAGCCGGCGAGGAAGCCTTCGTGCTGCTCCGCGTCCTCCGAATCCGTCACCGGTGCATCGCGAGGGACGTCGAGCCGGGCGACCATGACGGCTGACCAGAGATACGTCACGGCGGTGAGAACGAACGCGGCCCCGATGCCCCAGCCGGCAAGGACGAGCCCACCGACCGCCGGGCCGGCGAATGCGCCGACCGACTCGATCGTCGACGAAGAGACGTTCGCCGCCGTCAGTTCGTCGGGCGTGCGCGCGAGCGACGGCAGGAGCGACGACTGCGCGGGATGAAATGCCATGCCGCAGATCGGCCCGAAGGCGGCGACACCGAAGACGATCGGCCACGGCAGGTGTGCGAACGTCACGACCGCGATCGCCGAGACGAGCGCGGCGCGCGTCAGATCGGCTCCGAGCATCACCCGCTCCCGCGGGAACCTGTCTCCGAGGCCGGCCACGAACGGGCCGAGCAGCGCGGCGGGCAGGCTTCTGATGAGGGCGATCGCGCCGACCGCCGTGGCGCCCCCGTGCCGGTACGCAAAGACGGCGAGTGCGATCGAATACGAGTACTGGCCTGCAACGGAGCCGATCCAGGCGAACTGGAGCCTGCGTAGGTTCGGATTGCGAAAGACACCTCGAAACGCGCCAAGCGACCGTTTGAGCCCTTCCACCCGAGGGAGCTTGCGCATGCGACTTGTGTTTTGCAAGCGAAGGGTGGGAAGATTTCGGATGCGTCGCACGTCATGTGTGCGACCTTCCGCGAAAGCGGGCATCGAGAAGGAGGATCCAGAATGTCTGATCAGGATCGCGACAAGTTGGGGAAGACCGACGACGAGGACGCCACGGACGAGGTCGAGGCGCATAAGCACGGCCACCGCGAGGCCGACGGCGCGGCGGATGAGAGCGATGAGGTCGAGGCGCATAAGCTTGGCGGCAAGGACTCCTAGCTCGTCGTCCCGTCGATCGCTGAAGTTCAGGGCCCGGGAAACCGGGCCCTCCTCATTCCCGGGAGAGAACGTCCGCGAGCGCGCGTAGGAGGGCGAGCCCGTCGGCCCGCCGGTCGTCCTCCAGGCGGTCGAGCGCTGTTGCGACCCGCGCGACCACCGCTGCGTCGCCGGCGTCGTCGAGCGCGGCCCGCGCCCGCCGCGCGGAACCGAGCAGGTCGAGTGCGATTGCGGCCTGGGTCGCGAAGAGCCCGAGCAACTCCATCTCTTGGAGTGAGAAGCGCGAGTTCTCCGGGCGGTCGAGCACCTGGAGGACGCCGAGCACGCGCTCGTCATGCAGGAGCGGCACCGCCATCAGCCCCTTCGGCACGTAGCCCGTCTTCTCGGCGACGTCGCGCGCGTGTCGGGGATCCGCCTGGAGGTCGTCGATCACGAGCGGCGTTCGCGCCGAGAGCACCCAGCCGGCGATGCCGGTCGAGGAGGGGATGCGGGTGCCGATGAGCGACTGCTCGCTCTCGTCGGCGACGGCGGCGAAGACGAGCTCGTCGGTCTCCTCATCAAAGAGGAAGATCGACGAGCCGCGTGCGCGAAAGATCGCGCGGGCGACCTCGACGATCGAGTGCAGCAGGGAGCCGAACTGCTCCTCTGAGGCAAGGACGCCTGCTGCAACCGCGGCGCGAAGGCGTTCGTCGTTCGGGCTCACTTCCCACCTCCCACGTTCGACGAGATCAGATAGAGGACGCTCTTGAGCTGAAACGGCGTCAGCTGCGGATGCTTGGAGAGGACGAGCGCGGAGATGCCGGTGATGCATGGAGTGGCGAAGCTATTGCCCGTGGCGCGAATTGTCGAGCCGCCGAGCCAGGCGATATCGACATTCACCCCCCGCGCAAAGAACTCGACAGGCGGGTCCGGATTCGCGAAGAACGTCAGCGGGTCATCCTCCTCGTGGCTGCCGACCGAGATGACCGACGAAAACCGCCACGGGAAGGACTCGACGGGCATGTTGTGCGCGGAGGCGACGAGGACGGTGCGCTTGAAGTACGCCGTGTCCGCGAGCTCGTGCAGCGCTTCCGCAAGCTGGCGCTTCGTCGTCGAGAGACTCATGTTGATCACGTCGTAGCCCTGCCCGACCGCCCACTTGAGACCGGCGAGCAACACCTTGCCCGAGCCGGTGAACCCGGCCCCGAGCACGCGCACGGAGTAGATCTCGGCCTCGGGCGCGAGCAAGCGAACGACGCCCGCGCACGCGGTTCCGTGACCGCACAGGTCGCCCTCGCCGTCGTCGCTCGCGACGCCGTTACCGTCCTCCTCGACCGAGATCGCGACCGCGCCCGCAATCGCGCCGATGGACGGATGCCCTGGCTCGACCCCGCTATCGAGGATGCAGACCTTCACGCCCTTGCCGGTCGCGCCGCCGAGCGCCCAGGCGCGATCGACACGGTCGGGGAGAGGGTTCTCGAGCCCGATCGAGGCGTACGCGTCGCGCGTCAGCGACCACGCGGGACGCGCTTCCTCGTCGTGCTGCTCCTCGGCGTGCGCTGCGACTTCGAGAGGCATGCGCCGATCCTATTCGTGTGGCGTTCGCGTCAGAAGATCTTCTGGAGCTTCATGGCGGCACCCATGTCGCCCTTGATCTTCAGCTTGCCGGTCATGTACGCAGTCGTCGGGTTCTGCTCGCCCGCGACGATCTTCTGGAACGTCTCGCCGGAGGTCGCGATCGTCGCATCCGCGTCGCCACCGCCCTCGGTGACGTTGATCTTGCCGTCGGCGACGGCGACGAGCCACTGGCCCTCGCCCTCGATGTCGAAGAGGTACGAGTTGGTCATGCCCGCGAGCTTGGTCTCGTCGGCACGCGACTCGAGCGAGTCGAAGAACTCCTTGGCTGCCACCGTTTCATGCTCCTTGCTGGACGACTGGATCGAGGCAACCTACCGGAGACACGTCTTGGCGAGACATGTCTCGGGGACTGTCCCCGAGACATGTCTCGAGCGGCCTACGCCGAGCCGGCGGCCGGGAGGTAGCGCTCGATCAGGAGGAGCGAGAGCTCGGTCTGCGCGGCTGCGAGGAGGCGGCGGTTCTCCTCGAGCTCGGCCGAAGTCGCGGCTGCGGCGCGCAGGTCCTGTCGCGTCGCGACAATTCGGCCGATCTCGGCCGTCAGCGACTCGACAGTGTGCTGCAGAGCGCTCCGGTCATGTGCCGCAGGCATGACACCTCTGTGATCGGCTCGTTCTGCAAAACCCTTGAGCATGGAGGGTCGAATTCGTGACGAACGAGCGAGTTCCTCGCTAGCATCGTCCCCCGAATGGTGGTCGAGACGAGGGGGCCTGGCGGGAGCGCGCGGTCGAGCGCCGAGCTTACGGCAACCTTCGCGCCGTGAACTTCGATCTCGATTCCGAGCACGAGCTGATCCGCGACACCGTCCGGCAGTTCGCGCTCGAGAAGATCGCGCCCGTTGCCGAGGAGCTCGACCGCGAGAAGCGCTTTCCCTATGAGTTGACGGCGGAGCTGGCGGAGCTTGGCCTGATGGGCATGACGATCCCGGAGGAATACGGCGGAGCCGGCAGCGACACGCTCTCGTACGCGATCGTGGTCGAGGAGCTGACGCGCATCGACTCGTCGGTCGCGATCACCCTTGCAGCACATCACTCGCTCGGCACGCTGCCGATCTACTACTTCGGGAGCGAGGAGCAGAAGCGAGCGTGGCTGCCCGATCTGGCGTCGGGGAGGAAGCTCGCCGCCTTCGGGCTGACCGAGCCGAACGCGGGCTCTGACGCAGGCGCCACACGGACGACTGCGAGGCTCGACGCGGGCGAATGGGTGATCGACGGCTCGAAGATGTTCATCACCAACGCGGGCACCGACATCACCGCGTGCGTGACCATCACTGCGCTCACGGGCGAGGGTGAGATCTCCAACATCGTCGTCCCGAACGGGACGCCTGGGTACGTGATCTCCGAACCGATGCAGAAGCTCGGCTGGCGCGCGTCAGACACCCGCGAGCTGTCGTTCCAGGGGGCACGCGTGCCCGAGGGCAACCTGCTCGGTCCCCGCGGCGACGGCTTTCAGCAGTTTCTGAAGATTCTCGACGGCGGGCGCATCTCGGTCGCGGCGATGGGCGTCGGGCTGGCCCAGGGCTGTTACGACCTTGCGTTCGCGTACGCACAGGACCGCGAGCAGTTCGGCAGGCCGATCTCGAAGTTCCAGGCAGTCCAGGAGAAGCTCGTCGATATGGCAACGGAGATCGAAGCAGCTCGCGACCTCGTCTGGAAAGCCGCCTGGGAGAAAGACCAGGGCCGGGACTTCGCAAAGACGGCAGCGATGGCGAAGCTCTTCTCCGGCGAGTTGTCCCACCGTGCCGCGAACTGGAGCCTGCAGATCCACGGCGGCTACGGTTTCATGGACGAGTACGCGATCTCGCGTCTCTACCGCGACCAGAAGATCCTGGAGATCGGTGAGGGAACGAATGAAGTGCAGAGGATGGTCATCGCGCGCCATCTGGGCCTTTAGCGCAGCGCTCGCCGCGCTCCTCCTCGCGGCGCCCGCCAATGCGCATCTCTCGATCGTCCCGCCGAGCGTCGTGAAGAGCCAGCTCGTCGACCTGGTCTTCTCGGTGCCGAACGAGCAGGATGCGCACGGCATCGACCATGTGACGCTCGGGATTCCGCAGGACTTCGAGCTCGACGACGTCGAGGCGATGTCGGGCTGGTCCAGCTCACGCACCGGCCAAGCGGTGACCTGGACGGGCGGGAGCATCCCGAAGGGGACGTACGCGCGCTTCGGGATCCGCGGCACCTCTCCGCCCCGCGCCGAGACGGTGGTCTTCAACGTCCTCGTCGGCGATCGCACCGGCAAGTCGATCACCTACCGCCTGCCGCTCGCGGTCACCGCGCACGGCCCCGAGGACGCGGGCGCGCGATCGCTCGCCAAAGGCGCGCTCATCGTGGCGCTCGTCGCCGCCGGGATAGCGCTCGCAGCGGGTTTCATGGCGCTGTACCTCTGGTTGCGACCACCGCCGCCCTAAAGAGCGTCGAGCGGCTGTTATCTTCACGTACCGTGCTGCTCTTCCAGCAGTTCGTGGACGACGGGCTCGGCTGTGCCTCGTACCTCGTCGGCGATGACGACGCAAAGATCGCGGTCGTCGTCGATCCCGCGTTCGCGATCGACCAGTACCTCGACGCCGCACGGTCGGCGGGCGTCCAGATCGTGCGAGTGCTCGAGACGCACACTCACGCCGACCACCTCTCGGGCCACGGTCGCCTCGCACTCGAGTGCGGTGTGCCCGTCGCGGTTCACGGACTGGCCGGCGCGGAGTTTCCCCACGAGAGCCTGACGGACGGTCAGGTCCTCAACGTTGGCTCGATCCAGATCCGCGTGGTGCACACACCGGGACACCGGCCGGAGCACTGCACGTTCGTCGTCGACGGGCGGATTGCGCTGACCGGCGACTCGATGTTCATCGGGGACGCAGCTCGTCCCGATCTTGCCGTCGACGCGCGCGAGGGCGCGGAGGATCTCTTTCGCTCCCTCGCCCGCCTCGCCGAGCTGCCGGCTGACGTCGAGGTGTACCCGGGCCATGTCGCGGGATCGCTGTGCGGCGGCAACATGAGCACCGCCCGGTCGTCGACGATCGGGCACGAGCGGGCGACCAACCACGCCCTCGAGTTTCGCGACATGCAGGAGTTCGTGCTGGTCTCGGCGTCGGTGTCGACCCCACGTCCTCCCACGACCGAACGCGTCGTCGCGCTGAACCGAGCCCCGTGGGTTGCGCGCCCGGTCGAGCCGGTCGAGTTGGCGGAGTTCGGCGATGCCACCGTGCTCGACGTGCGACCGTTCTCCGACTACGCGGAGGCCCACGTGCCGAAAGCGATCAGCGTGCCGGTCGGCGGCTCGTCGTTCGGCACGAAAGCGGGCTTCGTTCTCGTCCCCGACGAGCGCGTCGTCTTGCATGCGCGTTCGCGCGACGAGGCATTCGAAGCGGCAGCGGGGCTGTGGGCCGTCGGCATCCTCGATCTCGCGGGTTACGTCGTCCAACCGGCTCGGGCCACCGAGACGCTCGCCACCATCGAGATCTCCGAGTTGAAGCGACTCCTCGACTCCACGAACGTCCAGGTCGTCGACGTCCGCGAGACGACCGAGCGCGACAGCGGCTACATCCCCGGGTCGCGCAACATCCCGTACCGGCTGCTCCGAAAGCTGGGCTGCGGCGCACTCGACCAGTCCAGGCCGGTTGTGACGATTTGCGAGTCAGGGCCGCGCGCGGCGATCGCGGCGTCGCTGCTGCAGCGCGAGGGCTTCGACGCGCGCGCGGTCGCTGAAGGCGGCGTCGATGACTTCGCCGGGGAGACGGTCGCCTTCCGCCGCTGCGGCGCCTAGGTTGTCGTTCACCGAGGTCACGCCCGCTGCTCCAGTGAGCAGTGCCGGCATCCCGCCGGAGTGGCACCTCAAACCGGCGCCCCACCGTCACGGTTTCGTAACGGTGCCTGGCACCGAGGCTCGTTCGACCTCGCCCCCGATCATGCCGACGCCAATCGCAGTTCGGAAGGGCTGTGCGCGGATCGTCACACTCCCGCAACGGTGCCTGGCACCGACCGGCGTGGCACCGACTGGCGCCGACCGGCTGGCAGGAGCGGGGGCCGTTGCTCGCGAGGGGTTTAGCGCACACGGTCGAGCACGTACTGGCGGGCCTCGAGGGCCGAACAGAGCTCCAGGCAATGCTGCTCGTCTCGCGTGACGATCGTCAGCTCGATGCCCGTCTCCGCGACATGGATCGCCATGCCCTCACGCTGGTGCTCAACGGCGAGCACGTTGCCGCGTTCAGCCGCAACGAGCTCCAGTAGCTCGGCCAGTGCTCCCGGTCGGTCCTGGATTCGGGTGCGGATGACGAGGTAGCGGCCGGCGCGCGTGAGGCCGTGCCGGATCACAGAGATCAGCATCGTCGGATCGATGTTCCCGCCCGAGAGGAGCGCGCACACACCGCCGCTCCCGCCAACCTTGCCCGAGAGGAGGGCGGCCACTGAGGCCGCCCCCGCGCCCTCGGCCACGAGCTTCGCCCGCTCGAGCAACAGCGTGAGCGCGTCTGCAATCTCCTCGTCTTCGACGTGGACGATGTCATCGAGAAGGTCGTCGAGGATCGACATCGTCAGCTCACCCGGATGCTTGACGGCGATGCCGTCGGCGATCGTGCCACCTCCGCCCTTCCCCGCCTGGACGCCGACGATCCGAACGCCGGGCCGACGCGCGCGCAAACCGATCGCGATCCCAGCCGCGAGCCCGCCTCCACCGATCGGAACGATGAACGTGCTCGCGTCCGCCAGCTCTTCGGCAAGCTCGAGACCGATCGTGCCCTGACCGGCGATCACCGTACTGTCCTCGAACGCATGCACGAACGTTGCCCCGCTGTCCGCGGCACGGGCGAGCGCTTCGGACAGCGCCTCATCGAACCCGGCGCCCGCGAGCACCGTCTTGCCGCCGTAGTTGCGCGTCGCCTCGACCTTCGCCATCGGAGCGTCCTGCGGCATGTAAACGGTCGCGGTGATGCCAAACTCACGTGCGGCGCGCGCAACCGCTTGCCCATGATTGCCGGCGCTCGCCGCGATCACGCCGGCGGCCCGTTCGCCAGCGTTCAAGCCGGAGATCTTGTTGACGGCGCCTCGAATCTTGAACGACCCTGTCCGCTGCAGGTTCTCCGCCTTCAGCCAGACCGTGCGACCGGTGCGACGAGCGAGCGACTCCGACGCGTACACGGGCGTGAGGTGCACGTGCCCGGCAATCCGTTCACGCGCCGTCTCGAGGTCGGCAATCGTAGGAGCGGCTTTCGTCGAGGCGTCAAGGCTCAATGTGGAACACCGTCTCCAGGATCTCACGTACCGCCGTCAGCGGATCGAGCCTGCGCGCCTGCACATCGTCCAGCAAGCGGAGCAGCTCCTTGTCCTCACGCACGGCGTCTTCGAGGTGCCGGCGCGCACGGATCGACGCGACCGCGAAGACCTCGTGTGCCAGGTTGCGCCGCCTGCGACGCTCGAGCTCCCCGCCTTCCTCGAGCCAGTCGCGGTGTGCACACACCTGCTCCCACAGCTCCTCGACCCCCTCACCACGCATCGCCTCGGTGAGCACGATGGGCGGTGTCCAGCCGTCGTCCGGGCCGAGGGAGAGCACCTGGCGCACCTCGCTCATCATCGTCTTCGCCATCGGGTGATCCATCTTGTTGATCACGATCACGTCGGGGATCTCCATGATCCCCGCCTTCAAGGCCTGGATCGAATCACCGGAGCCCGGCATCAGAGCGAGCACGACCGTATCTGCGATCGACATGACCCCGACCTCGCTCTGACCGGTGCCGACGGTTTCGAGAAAGACGATGTCCTTGCCGGCGGCGTCGAGCACGAGCAAGGACTGGAGAGTCGTCTCGGCGAGCCCGCCAAGATGGCCGCGCGTGCCCATCGAGCGGATGAAGACGTCCGGGTCGAGAAAATGATCGGTCAGACGAATGCGATCACCGAGGAGCGCCCCCTGCGTGAAGGGACTCGACGGGTCGACGGAAATGACGCCGACCGTCTGACCTGCACCGCGGACGAGTCCGATCAGCGCCGAGAGGAGGCTCGATTTGCCGACGCCGGGCGGCCCGGTGACGCCGACTGCGTATGCATGCCCCGTCTCCGGATAGACGTCACTGACGACGTCATAGGCGAGAGGATCGCCGTTCTCGACAAGCGTGATCGCGCGCGCGAGAGCGCGGCGATCGCCGGCACGGATCGCGGCGACGAGACCGTCGCGCGTCCAGTCCCGACGGCCATTCACCTTGTGTCCTCCAATCGAAGTAGCCGCGCGGCGATGGCTGCGGCGACGACGAGCGAGCCGGCGGAGATCGAGTAGACGGCCCGCGCTCCGAGTGCGTCGGTTGCGGGGCCTGCGGCGAGGAAGACAATCAGCATCATCAGTGAGTTGACGCTCATGATCGCGGCGAGCGCGCGCCCGCGCACGCGATCGGCGGCCCCCCGCTGTACGAGTGTGATGTTGACGACGACCCCGATGCCGTTTCCGACGTTCGCAACGGCCATTGCGACGGCTGCAACCCAGATATTCGGCGATGCCGCAGTGGCCGCCATGCCGAGGGCCCAGAGCAGCAACGCTCGCGAGTATGCGGTCGCCACGCCGAACCGACGCACCGCCCGGCTCGCAACGAGCGCGCCGCAGACGAGCCCGACACCACTCGCAGACCAGAGAAGCCCGAAGCCGAAGTCGCCGCTCGAAAGCGTTTTCTTCGCCAAGAAGATCTCCGCCAGATTCGTCGACGCGATCGCGATCATCGCGATCGTCCAGACGATGAGCACCGTGAAGAGCGGACGAGACCGGCGGACGGCCAGGAACCCCTCGCGGAGCTCTGACCAGTGGCCGCGCCCGATCGAGCGCTCAGATTGCAGCAATCGAGCCGGGATGCCGGCAACGAATGCAACCGAAATACCGAACGTCACCGCGTTCACCCAGTAGGCGAGATGCGGTCCCGACGTAGCGACGAGCACGCCGCCAAGGAGCGGCCCAAGCGCGGTCGAGCCCCATTCGACGACCTGCAGGATCGCGTTTGCGTCCGGGAGCTCCTGATCGGACACGAGATTCGGCACGCCTGCCAGCACCGCGGGCCGGAAGAACGCATTTCCGACTCCGGCGACAACAGCGAGACCGATGATCGTGGCGGGCGTTCCGGCGAACGGCAGTACGCAGAAGACCGCGAGGCGCCCGACGTCGGAGGCGATCATCAACCCCTTCCGTGACAACCGATCGACGAGCGGCCCGAAGAGAAGGCCGAGCGCGATCGACGGGATGAGATTCGCGATCAGGAGCGCTCCGACCCACCAGCCGGAGTGGGTCCGATCGTAAACGTCGACCTGCAGCGCGATGAGTGCGAGCCAGTTGCCGAGCCCCGACGAGAGGTTCGCGAAGAAGAGCAACCGGAACCGCGCGTTACCGAGCACCGCAACCCGGCGGAGAGCGGGCCCAGCCTGCGCGTCCGTGCTCACGCCGTCATGCGGTCGCGAGCAACCGTGCGAGCGCCGCGGCGAAGACAGCGATCTCGTCGGGTGTGCCGACCGAGATTCGAATCGCGGACATCGAGCCGAAGCCGGCGAGCGGGCGCACGATCACTCCCTCTCGTAGCAGCTGTTCGAAGAGAACATTCGCGTCGGCGCCCGTCTCGACGTAGACGAAGTTGCCGACCGACGGCACCGGCTGGAACCCGTGCTCGCGGACGGCTGCCTCGAGCAAAGCGAGGCCCGCGGTGTTCACGGCTCGCCGGCGCTCGATCTCGGCAACCTCGTCGATGCTCGCGAGCGCGGCAACTTGTGAGGGCGTCGTCAGGTCGAAGGGCCTGCGAACCTTCGCGAGCCCGGAACAAATCTCAGTCGGACCGACTGCGTAACCGATCCGCAGGCCGGCGAGGCCGTAGATCTTCGAGAACGTGCGCAGCACGATGACTCGGCGTCCGTTCTTCAGGTAGCGATCGACCGCGTCCGGATAGTCGGCGCGGTCGATGTACTCGAAGTAGGCCTGGTCGACCACCGTGAGAACGTTTTCGGGAATGCGTTCGAAGTACGTGTCGAGCTCGTCCGTCGTCGACATCGTTCCGGTGGGATTGTTCGGGTGGCAGATGTAGACGAGTTTCGTGCGCGGTGTGATCGCGTCGAGCATCGCCATCAGGTCGTAGCGGTGCTTCCGCAGCGCAACGGTGACGACTGTCGCACCCTGCTTGCGCGCATAGATGAGGTAGCTCGGAAACGACGGCCAACCGCAGACGACCTCGTCGCCGGGCTCGAGGATCGCCTGGCTCGCCATGTCGATACACCCGTCGGCTCCCGCACCCACGCAGATCTGAGCGGGGTCGACACCGTGACGCTCGGCGAGTGCGGCGTGCAGGCGAAACGCACCACCGTCCGGATAGCGGTTCAATTCAACGGCGGCGCGTGCCATCGCCTCCTGCGCGGCCGGGAATGGTCCGAACGGGCCCTCGTTCGACGCGAGCTTGATAACGCTGTCGAGGCCGAGCTCGCGCTGAACGTCCTCGACCGGCTTCCCGGGCTGATAGGGCGTGAGGCTTTCGACCGCGGAGCGGAAGAACCCTTTCTCTTCATTGGAATCACCGCTCGCCACGGCCGGGGACCCTACCGCGGCCCGAGCCAGGCGGGTCCCGCTCGTCCGTGGCGTGTTCGGCGGGACGAGGTGCACCCGGCCTCCTCCCCACCGCGAGCCTAGCGCCGAAAACGTGGCATGTCTGTCGCGGAGACGCGCCGATTGCGTGCCGATTGCGTGCCGAGACGGTGACTTGCGACGACCCCGTAGGCTGCGTGCGTGCCCGAACTCGGCCTCTTTCCGCTTTCGATCGTGCTCGTCCCGACCGAGCGGATCCCACTGCACATCTTCGAGCCGCGCTACCGAGAGCTGATCGAGGAATGCGTCGCCGGCGACACCGACTTCGGCTTCGTCCTTGCAACCGGCGACGGCGCAGTGCACGAAGTCGGCACGCGCGCGTCCGTGCTCGAGGTGCTCGAGGTGCTCGATGACGGCCGAATGAACGTCGTCGTCGAGGGCGGTCAGCGCTTTCGCTTGCTGGAGCTCACATCGGGCCGCTCATTCACGACCGGCATCGTCGAGCCCGTGATCGACGACGACGATCCACCCGCGGAGGCGGATGTCGAGCGGGCACTGGAGGTCTTCCGCGAGCTCGCCGAGACGTCCGACGCGGACGTCGACGTGCCTGACTCCGATCTGACCCAGCTCGACTTCGAGCTCGCAGCGCGCGTGGACTTCGGCGTGGACGCAAAGCAGGAGGTACTCGCGATGACCTCGCCACGGCTGCGTCTGCAGCGGCTGGCCGTCCTTTTCGAAGGTGCGCTCGAGGCCGTCAAGATCGAGCAGGCAACGCGAGAGCGAGCCAGCCTGAACGGCAAGGTCTCCCCGCGCGAGACGGACGACGACTAACCCGAGCCGAAAACCAAACAGTCGACTCGCCTGAAGAACGACCGCGGTCAGGGGTGGGGAAGGGGATCCGGCTCACGTCCGGACAACGAGCCCGTCGCCGCCCCTGCGCGCATCCCCGGCGGCGGCGAGTGTTCCGTCCGGCAGCACCTCGACCGCGTTCGTGCCGCCGAAGAACAGATTTGGCCGGCGCCAGCGGACGATGTCGTACCCCGATTCCTCGAGCCGCGTGAGCTCGGCCGGGTCGAAGCCGCCCTCGCAATGGACGTGAGGCTCGTCGACATGGACGCGCGGTGCATCGATCGCGGCTGCCACAGACAGCCCATGGCCGACGACGTTCTCGATCACCTGCATGATCGCCCCGCGCAAGCGAACGGAGCCGGCGCTCCCGACGACGAGCCGCGGCCCGTTGCTTCCACGCACCACCGTCGGAGCCATCATGCTGGTGAGTCGCCGGCCCGGAGCCGCGGGACCACCGGCCACGAGGTCGTACTCGCCGAGCATGTTGTTCAGATGGATCCCGGTGCCGGGCACGATCACGCCCGAGCCAGAGCCGGTCGAAGAGGAGAGCGACGCCGCGTTCCCGTTCGCATCGACCACCGAGACGTGGGTCGTGCCGCCTGCGGGCTTGTGTTCCACCCTGCCGGGCCTCCCTGCCTCGATCCGAGCTGCGGCCGCCGCGAGCGTGCCGTCCGAAAGCAGCCTCGCAGCGAGCCCCCCGTGATGGAGGGCCGCCGCAAAACCATGCTCGCGCACGCGAGTCTGCTCGCGCATCACCTCGACAAGCGACGCAAGCGCCTCGGCGCTTCCCGGCTCGCCTCTCCCGACCCGCTCGAGCAGCGCGAGGCCGTATGCGATCAGAATCCCACCCGACGACGGTGGTGGGTTCGAGATCACGTCGAACCCGCGGTAGGGAACCCGCACCGGCCGGCGCCAAACCACCCGGTAGGTGCCGAGATCCTCCGGTGTCAGCAGCCCACCCCCGGCCCTCACTGTGTCGACGATCGCGCGGGCGAGCTCGCCCTCGTAGAGCGGCCGCGCTCCCTCGGCGGCAATCCATTCCAGAGTGCCGCCGAGATCCGGCAGGCGAAGGAGGTCACCCGGCCCGAGCCGGGAGCCGTCGGGCTTGCTGTAGAGACGGCGCCCCTCACCGGCGTGCCGCAGGATCAGGTCGAGGATCGCGTGTAGATGTGCCTGCGGCCGGTTCAGTTCGAGGCCGGTGCGGGCGAGCTCGATCGCGGGTTGCAGCAGCTCCGCCCACGGGAGCCGTCCGTAGCTTCGATGCAGCGCCTCGAGTCCCGCCGCGGCACCGGGAACGGCGCAGGAAGCCTCGCCGATTCGAAAAACCTGAGTCGTGTCGCTGTCGCCGCCGAAACCCACGTCAACCGCGTGCATCGACGCACCTGCCGGTGCAGGCCGCCCGAGCCCCGGCGTCGAGACGAAGAAGTCGGCGACGCGTGCGGGCCGGCCGCCCCCGGGGACGATCAGTGCGAAGCCGCCGGCGCCGGGGCCCGTGAGCGGGCTTTCGGCGATCCAGGCGGCGAAGGCTGCTGCAACGCAGGCATCGACCGCGTTTCCGCCCTCTGAAAGCACACGGGCGCCCGCTTCCGCGGTCAGACGGTGACCCGCCGCGACCGCGCCATTCATGTCCTGATCATTTCCGACGATGAACCTTGTGGGAGCACTCGCTCCGGATCTTCACCGTTTTCCTACAAACCGGACGCCAGGTCCGGAGTCCCTGCTCTCGAAGGACTCGTCATGACAGTCTCCCGCCCCAAACTGCTCGCCTCGCTCGCCGCGCTCCTCGCAGTGGTCGGACTCGCTGCGACGCCGAGCCTGCTCGGCGGCAGGGTCGCCTCCGCCTTCGACGCTCTCACCGGCGCCGAGCAACATTGGCTCGTTCTCGGCACGGTCGGATTCGCGCTCGCCTTCGCATGCACCGTCGGGGCGTGGCGTGCGGCGCTCGGAGCCGCCGGCGGCCGGATCGGCCCGTACCGGGCGGGGGCGTGCATCGGTGTCGGCTCGCTCGTCAACTCGGTCGCGCCCGCGAAGCTCGGGGACGCGGTGAAGGTCGCACTCTGCTCCCGGTCGATCGACGCGCCGGGGCGCATCTGGACTGCGGGCGGCGTCTACGCCGCGCTGGCGGCGGCGCGCTGCCTGACGCTGGCCGCGCTCCTCGTCGTCGCGTCGGCCACCGGGGCGATGCCGCTCTGGCCGGTGTTCGCACTGTGCGCAGCCGTGGCGATCCTCGCAGGCGCCGCTTCGTACTCGGGCCGGCTCCGCCGTCACCGGCGAATCGCCCACCTGCTCGCCGGCTTCGCGGCACTCGAGCGGTCGCCGCGCGCCATCGCCGCAGTTCTCGGGTGGACGGCCGGGATGGTTCTTGCCCGCCTCGGGGCGACCATGGCCGTCGTGGCGGCACTCGGTTTGCCCCACCCGGTACTTGCGGCGCTCGTGATCCTGCCGGCGCTCGACGTGGCCTCGGCGTTCCCGCTCACGCCCGGCTCGATCGGCATCGGCAGTGGCGCCGTCGCGGTCGCGCTCGCGGGCCGCGGGATCGGCATGACCCAGGCACTCGGAGTCGGCTTCGCGATCCAGGCGCTCGAAACGCTCGTCAGCATCACGGCCGGCGCGGGAGGCGCGCTCTACCTGGCCTGGCCGAGCCCCGCCGTTCGCCGCTGGACGTTGCGCGCCGCGACGGTCGGCGGCGCCGCCGCGCTTGCCGCGGCACTCGGTCTCGCCGTTGTCAGCTTGACGTGAAAGCTCGGAGCGCGCTCACTCCTTGAGGCGCAGGAACGACGGCGCCTCGAGCGAGTCGCCGGCCCCGGCTGTGATCACCGAGCTGCGCCGGCCAGACGTGCGGCCGCCGATGCCCGTCGCGACGACGGTGATCCACATCTGGCCGTTCAGCCGGTCGTCGATCGTTGCGCCGAAGATGATGTTCGTGTCGTCGGTGGCCGCCTCGCGGACCGCCTCCGCCGCCTCGTTGACCTCATAGAGCGTCAGGTCGTCGCCGCCGGCGATCGAGAGGAGAATGCCGCGCGCACCGGTGATCTCCGTTTCGATCAGCGGGCTCCGCAGCGCGCGTTCGGCCGCTTCCTTTGCGCGGTTCTCACCGGTCGCGTAGCCGATGCCCATGAGCGCCGAGCCGGAGTCGGCCATGATCGTTCGCACATCGGCGAAGTCGAGGTTGATCAGGCCCGGGTTGGTGATCAGGTCGCAAATGCCCTGGACGCCGTGACGCAGGACGTCGTCGGCGATCCGGAAGGCGTCAAGCATGGAGGTCGACTTGTCGAGGACCTCGAGGAGACGGTCGTTCGGGACGACGATGAGCGTGTCGCAGGCTTCACGCAACGCAGCCAGACCGTCATCGGCCTGCTTCCTGCGCCGCGAGCCCTCGAACTTGAACGGCATCGTCACGATGCCGATCGTGAGGGCTCCAAGCTCCCGCGAGATGCGTGCGACGACAGGCGCGGCGCCCGAGCCCGTGCCGCCACCCTCGCCGGCGGTCACGAAGACCATGTCGGAGCCGCGCAGGGCGCGCTTGATGGCGTCGTAGCCGTCCTCGGCGGCCTTGCGGCCGATCTCGGGGTCGGCTCCCGAGCCGAGGCCCTCGGTGAGATCGCTCCCGATGTGAATCTTCGAGGTCGCGTCACTCATCTGCAGCTGCTGGATGTCCGTGTTGACCGCGACGAAGTCGACCTGCGTGATCCCGGCGTCGATCATCCGGTCGACCGCGTTCAGACCGGCGCCGCCGACGCCGATGACGCGAATGACCGCGAGGTAGGACGCGCTGTCGCGCGCGCGCTCGAGGCGCGGGGGCTGGTCGGGCAGCGGGTCGAGCCAGCGGGCGACGCGGCTGTTCGACTCGTCGGGCACCGGCTCCGGCGCGGGCGCGACCGCCCGGATCGGAGTCGGCGAGTCAGGCGACTTCGCCGCCTCGGGCGCACGTTTACGGCGCGGCTCCTCGGAGGCGGTCGGCTTCGGGCGCGCCGGCGAGACCGGCAGCTCCTGCTGTCCCTCGACCGGCTCCTTGCCCTGGCGCTGCGCGGCTTCGGTTGCCCGAAAGAGGTCGGCGAGCGGGCCTTCACGCATGCTTGCGCGATTTCTGGCCATCGAAAACCTCCTTTGCAAGGTCGCGGTACAGGGCGGCTGCCTCGCCGGTTGGATCGTACGCAAGAACGGATTGGCCCTTCACGGGAGCTTCCGCGAAGCGGACCGTCTTGCGGATACGCGTGTTGTAGACGAGGGCGCCGAAGTTCTCGCGCAGGATCTCGTCGGCCTCGCGCGAGTGGGTCTGCCGCCGGTCGAACATCGTCGGCAGGATGCCGATCACGGACACCCGGGGATTGAGGTTCTCACGGACCATCGCGAGCGTGTTCTCGAGCTGAACGAGGCCGCGCAGTGAGAGGTATTCGGTCTGGACCGGGACGATAACCCCTGTCGCCGCGACGAACGCGTTGATCGTCAGCAGCCCGAGCGACGGCGGCGTGTCGATGAGGATGAAGTCGTAACGGTCCTTCACAGGGCCAAGGGCTTTCTCGAGTGCGCGCTCGCGGCCGATCTGGCTCGCAAGCGCCATATCGGCGCCCGCCAGGTCGATCGACGAGACCGCGATGTCAACCTCGCGCGTCTCGATCACCTGCTCGATCGGGAGACGATGCACGAGCACATCGAACATCGACTGCGTGATCGTGTCCGGGTTGAGCCCCTGCGACATCGTCAGGTTGCCCTGCGGGTCGAGGTCGACGATGAGCACGCGGTGGCCGAGCTCGGCGAACGCGACACCAAGATTCAGCGTGGTCGTCGTCTTGGCGACGCCACCCTTCTGATTCGCGAGCGCGATGATCTCGATCGGCCGAGGGGCCGACACGCTCGCAGGGCGAACGTTGGGACGCGGAAGGAGGCGCGCGAGACCCATGTGAAGGGCTTTTCGGGTCGGCTCACCTCATTCCTGCCGCCTTCCCGCGAAGTTTCTCGGCGGCGGCTCGCGCCGCGCCCTTGGCGCGAGCGTCGCCCTCGACCCGGGCCCACGCCTCCGCCTCACCGACGAGCGCCCGCAGTTCGGGGAGCAGGACCGCCGGCCCGACCCTGCCGCGGTCGAGAGCCTCGATTCGCTCGAGCCGCGCCAGCACCCGGTTCACCTCGTCCATGCGACGACCGTAGCGCGAGAGATGTGACGTGTCTGTGCCGCCTTCGTGACTCTTCAGGTCCAGGTCACCGCCCTGCCGGAAGCAGACGTCTCGCTCGGCGAGGAGTCCCGTAGCTCTGGAGCTATGCGACCCGCAGCACCGACGACGGCCGCGGGCGCAGGCCGAGCAGCGTGTCGTCGAGGGCCGTCAAGAGCTCGGTGCGGTTGCCGCGCAGCAGGGTCTCGACGAGCGCCCGCCGGACCGCGTCGCGCGCGTCAGGCCCGAGCCGCTCGGCCTGCAACGCGTCGAGGAGCTCGGTTCGCTCACGCGTCTTGTCCCCAAGGAGGATCGAAGCGCGCATCGCCGCCGCCCATTCACCGCCCACCTCGCCGAAGAGGCACGTGAGGCTCTCGCGCACCTGCGCCGAGCGAAACGGCTCGTCGGAGAACAAGGACAGCTCCCAGCGATCGAGTGCCTCGCCGAGGCCACGATCCTCGTCGGCGAGCGGCAGCCTGCCCCGCAGGTCGGCGGCGAGCTTGGCGCGGATCTTGTCGAGGCGCGCCCCCTCGCCACGGGGCTGGGTGGCGGCGATCGGCAGAAGCGGCGAGATCCGAAGTGGCCGAAAGTCGAGCCGTTCG
>JBBQLT010000024.1:0-39841 GCA_038328165.1 Gaiellales bacterium | reverse complement strand
CAACAACGGCTCCACACGCTCCCACAGAGCGTCTGACACAACCCACGGCGCAACAGCCACTGGCACCCCCTCGATCTTGACAACGGATGCCGACGGCATTCGCCACCACCGAACGGGTCCCTTCATTGTGAAAGGAGCTCTTAGGCAACTCTTCGCTCCAGCTATGAGGCTTCTTTGGTGGCGGCTCTTTGCTGCGAACGGCAGGACTTCCGCACGAGAGGAGACGAAACGTATGAATGACAAGCAAAAGGTCGCAACCGCCATCGTCGCGACGGCACTCGCCGTCGGCGGTGGTGGCGCGCTCGCAGCCAGCCACGGTGGCGCCAGCGCGGGAAACAGCGCGTCGTCAACGTCGTCGAAGAGCGACTCGCATTTCGGGCCGCTTTCGGCCGCGGCCGCGTACCTCGGCCTCACGACCGACGCGCTGCGCACCCAACTCGCAGCGGGCAAGTCGCTCTCCGACGTCGCGACCGTTCAGGGTAAGTCGGTGGGCGGCCTCGAGGACGCGCTCCTTGCGAATCTGAAGACGGACCTCGATGCCGACGTTACGGCCGGTCGCATCACGAGCGATCGCGAGACGCAGATCCTTGCAAACGCGAAAACGCAGATCGCTGCCCAGGTCGCGCGCAAGGGTCTCGCGGGTCCCGGGGATCGCGGTGACCGAGACGGCCTCGACCACGCGGCCGCGCAATATCTCGGGCTCACCGATGCCCAGCTCGAGACCCAACTGCAGGCCGGCAAGTCGCTTGCAGCCGTGGCAGCGGCACAGGGCAAGACGGTCGCGGGCCTGAAGGCGGCGCTCGTCACGCAGTTCAGCTCGACGCTCGACACGTACGTGAATGCGACGCACGGCGGCGGCCCCGGCTTCGGCCCCGGCCCCGGCTTCGGCGGCGGCGGAAACGGCTTCCGCCTCGGCGGGAGGTTCCACCCCTAAAGAGGAAGCGTGAGGCGGAAGCGGGCGCCGGTCGGAGAGCTTTCGGCCGTCGCCCGCCCGCCGTGCGCCTCCGCGGCCTCCCGCACGATTGCGAGCCCGAGGCCTGCGCCCGGCTTCGAGCGGGCCGAAGCTGAGCGGTAGAAGCGGTCGAAGACGTGGGGCAGATCGTCAAACGCGATCCCGGGCCCCTCATCGGCGACGGTCACCTCGCCTCGTGAGACGCCGACGCGAACGGTGCTGCCTTCGGGCCCGTATTTGACCGCGTTGTCGAGCAGGTTGGAGACGGCGCGGTCGAGCAGCACCGGATCGGCCTGTACCGTGGAATGCTCGAGCGCCGTTTGAAATCGCACCTGTGGCGCGCGGGCTTGCGCGCGCTCGACCGCACCGGCGACGAGATCGTCGAGCTGCACGGGCTCGAAGCGAAGCTTGCGCTCCTCACCGCGGGCAAGTTCGACGAGATCCGACACGAGGCTTGTCAGCGCGGCGAGCTCGACCGACGCCTCGGCGAGCGCGCGCTGCTCTTCCTCGGGCGGCAGCTTGCCCTCTCGCAGGAGATCGATATTCGTTCGCACCGCGGTCAGGGGCGTGCGCAGCTCGTGTGATGCATCCGCGACGAGGCGGCGCTGCGCGCCGACCGAGCCCTCGAGCGCGACGAGCATGGCGTTGAAGCGCGTCGCGAGCCGGCCAAGCTCGTCACCGCCCGACACGCCGACGCGCTCGCCCAGGTCGCCCGTTGCCGCAACATTCTCCGCAGCCGTGGTCAACCGCCGGACCGGCCGGAGCGCAGCCGACGCGACAAGCGCGGCGAGGGCTGCCGCGAAGACAATGCCGATCCCGCCAACGAGGAGGATCCAGAAACGAATCCGGCCGAGGGCGTGCTCGGTCGGCTTCAGCGGGTAGATCGAGAGCACGGCACCGCCCGGGACGGGGGCGACGAGCTCGCGCCAGCGGATTTTCTGGATCGTCGCGTTGACGTAGTACTGGGACTCCGAGCCGCTTGCGACTGCCCGGGCCCGAGCGGTGACCGGGATCGCGGTCTGTCCGGACGGGGGATCCCCGTCAGTATGGATCGTCTCGGTCAGGTTGTTGCCGCCCCCGAAGGGCCCGTGCTGTCCGCCGGAGGCCTGCACGACAAGCGTCTGATCGAGTTGTGCATAGAGCTCGTGCTTCGCGATCACCCACACCGCGAGCGATGTCCCCGTTACGGTCACCGCGATCGCCAGAGCGGTGAGCAGCATCAATCGCTGCCGGAAGCTCACGGTTCCTCGCGGAAGGCGTAGCCGACCCCGCGCACGGTGTGCAGCAGGCGCGGCTCGCCGGCCTCTTCGAGCTTCCGGCGCAGATACCCGATATAGACCCAGAGGGCGTTTGACGTGGAGCCGAAGTCGTAGCCCCACACTCGCTCGTAGATCTGCGAGCGCGTCAGCACCTGACGTGGGTTGCGCAGGAACAGCTCGAGCAGGTTGAACTCGGTGCGCGTGAGCTGCAGGCGACGGTCACCGCGGGCTGCTTCGCGTGTCGACGGATCGAGCGAGACGTCGGAGAAGCGGAGTGCGCTGTCGCCGGCGCCCGTCCGGCGGAGCAAGGCGCGAACGCGCGCGCGCAACTCCTCGACCGCGAACGGCTTCACGAGGTAGTCATCCGCGCCGGCATCGAGGCCCTCGACGCGGTCGTCGACCGCGTCGCGAGCCGTGACGACGAGAACGGGGACAGGGTCGTCGCGCCGGCGCAGGGCGCGACAGACGTCCAGCCCACCAACTTGTGGCATCAGCAGATCGAGCACGATCGCGTCGGCGGGGGAGGCGGCGTGCTTCGCGAGTGCATCCGCGCCGTCGACTGCCTCATCGACGTCATAGTCGACCCGAAGGGCGCGCGACACCGCGGCCCGAACGGCCGGGTCGTCGTCGACCACCAGAACGCGAGCTGTCATGCAGGCATTCTTGCCTGAATGCCTAAGAGTGCGCTTAGCGCGCACACCCGCTCCGGCGAACGTGCGATCCGGTCCGGCCAAAGAGTGGCACTGCGCGCACGCGCTCATCGTCGCGTTCGGAATTCTCAACAGCGTCGCGTTCGTGGCGCTCGCGATCGTCGATCGGCCGACTCGTGCCGGCGCATCCGCACGGTCTTGTTGCCGGTGCCGGGCAGCGCGTGGAGGTCGAGCTCCTCGTGCTCTTTCTGTTCCTTCTCTAACGGTTTGCGACGGTGTTCGTGCGCCCGTCGCTGTGCCTACGGCGTATCGTCGGCGGCCTCACTGTCCTGCTCTCGCTCTGGACATTTGCGTTGCCGCGGTTCCCAGGAATCCGATCGCGCTTGCGAGCGAAGGCCGTCACTGAGGCCGCGGCTGCAGTGTCATCCTTGCCCTGCTCGGCCTCGCGCCACCGTCCCCGATCCGCGCGTCCTGGCGGAGCCGCGAGCAGGCGAAGCTTCAGGAGGTGATTCGCGGGCTGATGACCCTCGCGACGAACCCGGCAGAGGTCGCTGCGCGCGTGGTCGCCCCGACCGCGACGATCGCCGCGGCCCGCGGCGCCGCGGTGCTCGACGGCACGGGCGCGGTGGTCGCGTCCGACGCGCTTCCTTCGGTGAGGAAGAGCTAGCTGTACTCCGTACGATCGCTGCGCTGACGGGGATTGCCCTCGACCGCGTGCCTGTTCGAACAGGCGCACGAGAGCCGGGTCGCCCTCGAGCGCGCGAACGAGCTGATGGCGAACTTCGTCGCACTCGCAGCACACGAGTTGCGCACCCCGATAACGACGATTTACGGGTTCGTGCAGACGCTGAACCACCTTGGTGATCGCCTCGATGCGGCGAAGCAGGACGAGCTCCGCGTCGCGCTCGAGCAGCAGACAGCGCGCATGGCATCGCTCGTCCAGCAGCTTCTCGACCTCTCGCGACTCGACGCAGACGCGGTCGAGATCCGGCCACAGAAGGTCGATCTGGCCGAGCGCCTTCAAGAGGTGGTCTCGATCGCCGCGGGCGCCCGACGCTCCGACGTTCTCGTCGAGGTTCCGCCGGAGCTCGACCCAATCGTCGACCGCGCGATCCTGGATCACATCGTGATCAACCTCGTCACGAATGCCTTTCGTTACGGCAAGGCGCCGGTGCGGGTGTTGGCGCTTCGCCGTGGCGGGCAGGTGCTCGTGCTCGTCGAGGACTCTGGCCTCGGCGTCGCGCAGGAGCTCGAGGAGACCCTCTTCGAGCGGTTCACGCGCGCCGGCGTGTCGCGCGACCGCGCCGCCGGTACAGGCCTCGGGCTCGCGATCGCACGGGCGTACGCTCGGGCCTACCGCGGCGAACTGCGCGCCGAGCGCCGGCTGCCGTCTGGAGCGCGCTTCGTCGTCGAGCTTCCGCCCGGGTGAGAGATGCCCGATGACGACAGCCGGAGGCTGTTCCACTCGACGAGTGGGTGACGGCGCAGACGAACGTCGCGGGCCTCTCGCACATGGTCAGCTTCCGCTGGCCTGCGGATGAGCGCGGCTAGGTTGTTGTCCGATCGCGAGGCCACTGCCCGCTCTCACTCTCGAGAAGCGCCGGCATCCCGCCGGAGTGGCGCCTACAACCGGCGCCCAACCGTCATGATGCGTTTCGTAACGGTGCCTGGCACCGAGGCTTTGCGACCTCGCCGCCGATGATGCCGATCCCGCGCGGAATGCGCCAGGGCTGTGCACGGATCGTCACACTCCCGCAACAGTGCCTGGCACCGATTCCGGCTGGCACCGATTCCGGCTGGCACCGATTCGGGCTCGTGGCGATTGGAGCGGGCATTTCGATGCGAGTGCTGGGCTGACGAGACGCAGAGCTGGCACGACTGGTCGGCTGGCCGGGGTCGCGGCGGCATCATCTACGCTGAGAGGAATGGCGACAATCTCCTTCGCGCGCGGGATCCCCGCGCCCGAGTGCTTACCCGTGGAGGAGCTCGCGGACTGCGCCCGCGCCGCGCTCGAGCGTGACGGGCGGACGATTCTCTCGTACGGCCCCTCGCCCGGGTATGGGCCGCTCCGCGAATGGATCGCGGCCCGCCACGACGTCGACCCGTCGCGCGTCTTCATCACCAACGGGTCATTGCAGGGCTTCGTTTTTCTCGCCCAACGGCTCGCTCCGGGCAAGCGCGTGCTGGTGGAGCGTCCGACATACGACCGGCCGCTGAAGATCCTGAGGGAACTGGGCGCGGACGTCGTCGGGCTCGACTCCGACGCCGAGGGCGTCGACCCTGATGCGCTCGAACGCGAGCTGCGCACCGGCGCGGCGCCGGCGTTCCTGTACCTGATCCCGACGTTTCAGAACCCGAGCGGTCGCACGATCGGCCTGGACCGACGGCAGCGAATCGTCGAGCTCGCCCGGGAGCACAACCTGTTCGTGCTCGAGGACGACCCGTACGGGCTTGTGCGCTTCGCCGGCGAGCCGCTTCCCTCGCTCTTCGAGCTCTCCGGAGGCGAGACGACGTACAGCTCGTCCTTCTCGAAGACGATCGCGCCCGGCCTCCGGGTCGGCTGGTTCGTCCTCCCGACCGAGCTCGCCCGCGAAATCGAGGCGACCGCGACCGCCACCTACATCACGCCGGTGCTTCTCGGCCAGGCGACCGTTCACGAGTTCGTCCGCCGCGGACGGTTCGAGCCGAACCTCGAACGCGTGCGGGAGCTGATCGGCATGCGGCGAGACGCGATGCTCGCCGCGCTCGACCACGAGCTGCCCGGCGTGCCGATCACACGTCCGGACGGCGGCTACTTCCTCTGGGCAGAGCTCGACGGCGTCGATGCCGGAGAGCTGCTGCCGCGTGCCGAGGCGGCCGGTGTCACGTTCGTGAAGGGCACGGACTTCGGCGGCGACCCGCAGTCGCTCCGCCTTGCCTACAGCTTCGTCTCGCCCGACGAGATCGCAGACGGCGTCGCGCGGCTCGCAGCTGCAATCCCCGTGCCGGCCTAGGGTCTCAGCGGGTTCGCATGCGGTGCCGGTGCAGTTGCGAGAGCAGCACGCCGAGAACGACGCCGGCGGCGAGCGAAAGCAGAATCACCCAGATCAGAGAGACGCGGGTGGAAGCGAACACGAACTTCACCGGCACGTGCCGGGTATTCAGGACGACGAAGAGCAGCACGTAGACGGCGACGACCCCGATCCCGATCAGCCGTGACCAGAGTCCCGGTTGGAAGGTCTGGCGCCCCTGCTCGAGCCGGTCGGCGAGCCCACGCCGTTTCTCGTGCTCGGGTGCTGCTTGCTCGGGCTCGGACGCTTGCTGCTCGTCCATTCCGCCGCGACTCTACGCGACGGCGGCGGCCGCGACGGCCGCAAGCGGAACGAGACGAGGTTGGCGGGGTGGCTGCAATGTGCGGGCAGCCGCACGAAACGTGGGGCAAGGACGCTCGGGAGTCATCGCGCAGAGGCCGTTGCGGCGGAAATAGCAGTCATCGCACGTCAGAGCGTGTTGTCGGGTCATGGAGTCCTTAGTGGCGGTGCGTCGGGGGGTGACGGAGGGGCATGCTACGGCCACCCGACCCGCGAGAAAGGGCTTGTCTAAAAGGAAAACGTGCACTTTACGGCAAGTTCCAACCCGCGGAACCTAACCTTTTTCTACGCCGCAGCGCGCAACGTTGCCAGCGCGCGCAACGCCTGTGGAAAGCTCTCCACAGCGATGATTCGAAGCCCGCCCGCGTACCTGCGCGCATCGCGCGCGTTCTGCCCGGCCGGCACGAGGAATGCGTCCACACCCGCCTCGCGCGCGCCGATCGTTTTCTGCTTGATCCCACCGATCGGGCCGACTGCCCCGTTGGCGAAGATCTCGCCGGTCGCGGCCACGCGATTGCCGCGCAGGACGTCGTGGCCCTCCTCTTCGTACACCTGGAGGGCAAATGCGAGCCCGGCTGACGGGCCTCCGACATCCCCCGCATCGATGCGGACGTCGACGGGCAGGTGGATGTCGAGCGCGGTCGTGAGGAAGACGCCGACGACCGGTCGCCGTGGCCCGGCGTCCGAGGAAACAGTCCTGATCGGTACCTCGAGGGTCCCCGTGCCCCGGCTCACCGTGAACCTGACGACGTCACCGACCTGATGCTTCTTCATCTGGCGATAGACATCCGCGGGCGAACGCACCCGTTTCCCATCCACAGCGGTCAGGACGTCATCGGGCTCGAGTTTCCTGACAGCTGGTTTGCCGGGCTCGATCAGATCGACCCGCGCGCCTGTCGCCCGCACCGTCACCTTCTTGCCGGCGGCCCTCAAGGCGACCGCCGCAGCCGTCTGCTGGGACCGCTTCATGTCCTTGAAGTCGATCTGCCTTCGCTGGGCGTCACCCACCCCCGGCGGGTTGACGGCGCTCGCGGGATACAGGTCGGCGCCCGTGTGCAGCCCGCCGAAGATCCGCTCGAGGAGCGTCGCCTTGCGGACGACGACGTCGACGAAGTAGATGCTGCCTCGCTCCGGGTCATGACCGCCCGGCACCGTGACGAGAGGCGCCACCGGATGAGCTCGATCAGGCAGGAAGATGTAGTCGTTCGAAGGTGCCAGCACGAGAGCCAGCACGATGGCGACCAGCACGAGCCCCAACGCAAGGAGCCGGCCGGGATTGAAGTGCCGCCTCACAGAAGCGAGCGGGATGCGCCGCCGTCTACGAGAACCGTCGTGCCCGTGACGTACGACGCACGCTCGGAAGCGAGGAAGCAGACGACGGCACCGAACTCCCGCGGATCTCCGAGCCGGCCAAGGGGGATCTGCGCGAGGTCGTCGACGCCGGGACCGTCCTCGCCATAGATCTCCTTCATCCGCGGTGTCTCGATGCGGCCGGGCGCGACGCAGTTCACGGTGATCCTGCGTGGGCCGAGCTCGTTGGCAAGCGTCTTTGCCCAACCGGTGAGGCCGGGACGGATCGTGTTGGACAGGGCGAGATGCCCGACGGGCTCCTTCACCGCAATCGAGGTGATGCAAAGGATCCGGCCTCCCGGGCTGTTCTCGAGGTAGGGAAGGCACAGACGAACCAGGCGTACCGCCGGCAAGAGCAGAAGCTCGAACGCAGCTTCGAGAGCATCGTCGCCGAACTCCGATGCGCGACTCCGCGGCGGTCCGCCCGAGTTCCACACGACGATGTCGATGCCGCCGAAGGCCTCCACAGTCTTCGCAACGGCACGCTTGAGATCCGCGAGGTTCGTCACGTCACCGCGCACCGCGAGCGCGCCGATCCGGTCAGCTTCACGGTCGAGCTCGTCACGCCGGCGTGCGAACATCGTCACGTTCGCACCTTCCTCCGCGAGGGCCTCGGCCGACGCCAGTCCGAGACCGGAGGATGATCCGCAGACGATCGCGGTCCTACCACGCAGACCGAGTTCCATCGAGCCGGGACGGTAGCGGCTCTAGGTGGTGAGTACGGAGACGACATCGCGGACAGCGTCGGCGGATGCCGCGAGCGCCGCGAGCTCCGACTCGTCCAGGTCGACCTCGAGGATCCCCTCGATCCCCGTCGAGCCGAGCTTCACCGGGACGCCCATATAGAGCCCTTCGATGCCGTACTCCCCCTCGAGGTACGCCGTGCAGGGAAGCACGCGCTTTTCGTCGAGGAGGATCGAGTCGGTCATCTGCGCTGCCGCCGCGCCGGGGGCGTACCAGGCCGAGGTTCCCATCAGCTGCACGAGCTCACCACCGCCCTTCGCCGTGCGATCGACCATGGCAGCGATTCTCTCCTCGGACACGAGCGTGCGAAGCGGGACGCCGCCGACCGTCGTCGCCGAGATGACCGAGACCATCTGGTCGCCGTGCCCGCCGAGCACGACGGCACCGACGTCCTTCACCGACGCGCCGGTCTCCCAGGCGATGAACGTCTGCAGACGCGCCGTATCGAGGATCCCCGCCTGGCCGAAGACGCGCTCCTTGGGGAAGCCCGAGACGTTCTTCGCGACGTGGCACATCGCGTCGAGCGGATTCGAGACCACGATCAGGATCGTGTCCGGGCTCTTTGCGACGACCTTCTCGGTGACGTCCTTCACGATCCGCTCGTTGGTCGAGACGAGATCGTCTCGGCTCATGCCCGGCGAGCGGGGCAGGCCGGCCGTGATCACGACGACATCCGAGCCCGCCGTGCCGTCGTAGTCGTTCGAGCCCGTGACCCTGGGCTCGTAACCGAGTACCGCGCCCATCTGGTTGATGTCGAGGGCCTTGCCCTGGGGCAGGCCCTCCTTGATGTCGACCAGCACGATGTCCACGTAGTCGCGCTGCGCCAGCACCTGCGCGCACGTCGCGCCGACGTTCCCGGCGCCGACGACGGTGACCTTCCGCCTCTCGCTCACAGTGAGTCCTCCAGTTTCTCGATGATCGCGTCGGCGAACTCGCTCGTTCCGACTGCAGTCGGGTCGTCCCGCGACGGCTTCATGTCGTAGGTGACCGATCGTCCCTCGGCGATCACCGCAGCGACGGCACCTTCCAGTCGCTCGGCGGCCTCGGCTTCGCCGAGGTGGTCGAGCAGCAGCTTACCCGAGAGAATCATCGCCGTCGGGTTGACCTTGTTCTGGCCCTTGTACTTCGGCGCCGAACCGTGGGTGGCCTCGAACAGAGCGGTATCCGGCCCGAGATTGCCGCCGGGCGCGACGCCCAGGCCACCGACCAGCCCGGCGGTCAGATCGCTGACGATGTCGCCGTACAGGTTCGGAAGCACGAGCACGTCGAACTCTTCCGGCCGCTGCACGAGTCCCATGCAGACGGCGTCGACGAGGTTCTCCCACGGCTCGATCTCCGGATACTCCTGCGCGACATCGCGAAAGACGTCGAGGAATAGGCCGTCGGTGAACTTCATGATGTTCGCCTTCGTCACGCACGAGACGCGCCTGCGCTCGTGGGCGCGGGCGTACTCGAACGCGAAGCGAATGATGCGCTCGGAGCCCTCGCGGCTCATCGGCTTCACCGAGATGCCCGAACCGGGCGCAATCTGCTTGGACTGCAGCTTGTTCAGCTCGGCGATGACGTGCTCGGCGTCATCGCTCCCCGCCTCGTACTCGATCCCCGCGTACAGATCCTCCGTGTTCTCACGAATGAGCACGAGATCGACGCTGTCGTAGCGTGACCGGACGCCGGCGTAGGTCTTGCAGGGACGCAGGCACGCGTAGAGCCCGAGCTCGTGGCGCAGCGCGACGTTCACCGAGCGAAAGCCTGTGCCGATGGGCGTCGTGATCGGCCCTTTCAAGGCAACCTTGTTCTGCTTCACTGACGCGAGGGTCTCCTCGGGAAGCGGCGTCCCGGCTTCCTCCATCACGTCGACGCCCGCGTGGCGTACCTCCCACTCGAAGGCGACGCCCGTCGCCTCGAGGACGCGGCGGGTCGCTTCGGTCAGCTCCGGCCCTGTTCCATCGCCGGGGATGAGGGTGACGCGGTGGGACATCGGGGGCGGAGGGTACACACGAAGCCGAGGCGACACGCGGACGCAAACCGTCCGGCAGCAGGTCTCGGCCGGGAGGAAGCGGGCCGTCGCGAACCCCCTTTTGTGTACCGTCCGCGCCGATGAGCGCGACGAGCGACTTCCGCCCCGGTCTCGAAGGGGTCATCGCTTTCGAAACGGAGATTGCCGAGCCCGACAGGGACGGCGGCTCGCTCCGCTACCGGGGCGTCGACATCGAGGAGCTCGTGGGCCGATACCCCTTCGAGAACGTCTGGGGTCTCCTCGTCGACGAGAACATCGACTCTCCGCTCCCGCCCGCGGAGAAGATCGAGCTGCAGGACCCGAGCGGCTCGGTCCCGGCCGACCTGCAGGCCGGTCTCGCAACACTCGGGCCGAAGTGGGGGCTCCGCCAGCTCGTCGACATCGAGGATCACGAGGCGCGGGACGATCTCGCGCGACTCTCGTCGGCCACGCTCTCGATCGTCGCCCAGGCGGCGCGCGGAAAGCAGCCGGCTGTCTCCGATGCAGAGATCGACAAGGGCGAAAACGCCGCGGCTCAGTTCCTGATCCGCTGGCGCGGAGAAGCCGACCCGCGAGCCGTGAAGGCCCTCGACACCTACTGGGTCTCGGCGGCCGAGCACGGTCTCAATGCTTCGACGTTCACCGCTCGCATCGCGGCGTCGACGGGCGCTGATTGCGCCGCGGCCCTCTCCTCGGCGGTCGGCACCCTCTCCGGGCGCCTCCACGGTGGTGCGCCAGCTCACGTCCTGCCGATGCTCGACGCGGTCGCGGAGACGGGCGACGCCGAGAGCTACGTCGAGGCAGTGCTTGCCGGCGGCGATCGGATCATGGGCTTCGGGCATCGCGTGTACCGCGCCGAAGACCCGCGTGCACGGGTGCTTCGCCGCACGGCTCAGGAGCTTGGGTCGCCCAGAGTGGAGGTCGCACTCGCGCTCGAGCAGGCGGCGTTGACTGCGCTCCGCGCGAAGTCCCCCGACCGGGTTCTCGAGACGAACGTCGAGTACTGGGCCGCCGTTGTTCTCGACATCGCCGACATTCCGCCACCGCTTGCGCCCGCGATGTTCGCGTGCGCCCGGGTTGCAGGCTGGTCGGCGCACGTGCTCGAGCAGAAGCGCACCGGACGGCTGATCCGGCCCGGGGCGAGGTACATCGGGCCGCCACCGCGCCCGGTCACAGACGTCGCCCGGTGACTCAGTCCGCGACGGCGGCGACGCCGGTACCGATCAGGCTGTCGCCGCGCCGATGACGCTCGCCGAAGCTGCCGTTCAGGCCGAGTCGCTTGCCACAGCCGGGGACGAGCGTGGCCTGTCGCAGCTCCGAGCACAGTGGGACGAGGAGCTCGAAGGCGCAGCGCGCTCCGCGGATTTTCGAGAGCGGGCGATCGCGAACCGCGCGATCGGCCAGTTCCGCTTCCGCACGAAGATCGAGCTTCTGCGCCGCGGCCTCGACGACGAAAGCCCCGCCGTGCGCGGCTCGGCGCTGCTCGCGCTGGAGCTGCTCTCGCGCGACCATCCGAAAGTGGTGAACGACGTTCGGTCGCTGCTGCACGAGCTCGTCACGAACGACGGCAACGAAGCGGTTCGGCGCCTCGGCGTCGTCGCGCTGAAGAACGGCTCGGCGCGGCCGGACACGATCCAGATCCTCTCGGCGCTCGGCGACGACGATGAGCAGGCGCGCGCCCTGCGAGACGCGGCGGCGAAGGTCGCTCAGCTTCTGAAGCGGAAGGCGAAGGCGAAGTGACGCCCCCCGGCTACGCGCGGCAGCTGCAGCCGTCGTGACGGCCGCAGGACGGGCAAAGGACGCGCTTGCGCTTCAGCTCAAGAGCGCTTTTCGAGAGACCGGCCTTCATCACCAGCCACGCTGCTCCTGACGCGAGGGCCATCAGCAGTTCGACGTGCGGGTCGATCGGCAACCTGTTCCTCCGTTGGTCGGCGAGCGTGAGGATGCGCCCCGAAGTACAACTCCCGGCGCCGCCGATCGGTTACGTGGGTGTAGAGCTCGGTCGTGGCCAGGTCGGCGTGCCCAAGCATCTCCTGGACTGACCGGAGGTCGGCGCCACCCTCGAGCAAGTGTGTCGCGAACGAATGGCGCAGCAGATGCGGGTGAACGCGCCGAGGGTCGAGCCCAGCCTTCTCTGCGAGCTTCCGCAGAATCAGGAATGCTCCTGCCCTCGTGAGTGGGCCGCCGCGGGCATTCAGGAAGAGCTCGGGGCGGTGGCGCGTGTCGAGAAAGGGCCGGCCGCGCGCCAGGTAACGCCGAATTGCCTCAGCGGCGTGCCTCCCGATGGGTACGGCACGCTCCTTGCCGCCTTTGCCGATGACGCGCACGACGCGATCGTCGAGGTCGACGCCCGCCTTCTCGAGCGCCATTGCCTCTGACACGCGCAGGCCCGCGCCGTACAGCAGCTCGACGAGTGCCTGATCGCGGAGCCCGCGCGGCTTCGTGCTCGCCGCGGCGTCGATCAGCCGCTCGGCCTCGCCCGGCGACAGAGTGCGGGGCAACGTCCGCTCACGGCGCGGCAGGGCGACTCCGGCGGCAGGGTTGTCCTCGCGCACGCCGAGCAGCTGCTGGTGTCGGAAGAAGCTTCGCGCCGCTGCGGTGCGGCGGGCGATCGTCGCGCTCGCGAGCCCGGCGGCTCGGAGCCCCGCCGTGTAGAGCTCGAGGTCCTCGAGGGTGGCGTCGCCGACCGGTTTGCGGAGAGACGCAGCGAGCACGGTCAGGTCGCGGCGGTAGGCGTCGACCGTCCGGGGCGAGCGCCTCGCCGCGAGCAGGGCCAGGAAGCCCTCGACGTCACGATCGGGGGTGGGAGTGGTCATAGACCTTCCTGAGTCGCTTGGCGTCGACGTGGCTGTACATCTGGGTCGTCGAGAGCGATGAGTGCCCGAGGAGCTCCTGGATCGTGCGCAAGTCGGCTCCGCCCTCCAGTAGGTGCGTTGCGAACGCGTGGCGGAGGCGGTGGGGGTGCGGCACCAGTCGTCGCAAGGTCGAGGTGTCGAGCCGGTGGCCTCGCACCGAGATGAAGAGCGCGTTCTCGGCGTCGCG
Organism: Gaiellales bacterium; assembly: GCA_038328165.1. Classification (GTDB taxonomy): domain Bacteria; phylum Actinomycetota; class Thermoleophilia; order Gaiellales; family Gaiellaceae; genus PALSA-600. The sequence continues at coordinate 26,498 of JBBQLT010000024.1, read as the reverse complement.
GGCGAGCGCGGGCCGGGCCTCGCGCAGGTAGCGCGCGACGAGATCGCCCGCTTCCTCGCCCAGTGGAACGACGCGGTCCTTCGCGCCCTTGCCGTGCCGCACGTGGACGTGCTCCTGCTCGAAGTCGACGTCGCCGAGGTCGAGGGAGACCGCCTCTGCGCTCCGCAGGCCGGCCGAGTAGACGAGTTCGACGAGCGCCTGGTTGCGCAGCGCGAGCGCCGAGTCGCCGCCGAGGTCGCCGACGATCTTCTCGACCTCGCTCTGCTTCGGGGAGTCCGGCAGCCGCCTCGGGCGTCGCGGTGCAAGGGACGCGTCCGGGACATAGCCTGGCCCGCGCGTGTAGCGGAGCAGGGAGCGAACGGCGGCGAGCTTGCGGCCGATCGTCGCGGGCGCAAGCCTGCCGCGCGTGCGCGCTCTGCCGAGCTCCGCCACCCAATCGGCGAGAACGCGGATATCGAGATCCTCGACGGGGCTGTCCGGCCCGTACCACCGCCCGAACTCGAGCAGGTCGGAGCCGTAGGCGCGGCGGGTGCCGTCGGCGATCCCGGCCGCCACCAGAAAGCGCTCTGTGGCTGCTTCGAGTGTCATGAGCGACCGAGTTCGGCGCGGTGGGTACGATCGCCTGCCTATGGACTCTCGCTTCACGCGACTCGCAGAGCTCTCAGTGCATGGTGCCAACGTGCAGCCGGGGCAGGTCGTGATCGTCACCGGCGAGCTCGGGCAGGAAGATCTCGCCCGTGCGATCGCCGCGGCGGCGTACGACCGCGGCGCGAAGTTCGTGGACGTCAATTACTTCGACCCGCTCATCAAGCGCGCGCGAATCGAGCACGCCGATCCCGAGACGCTCGATTTCGTGCCGTCGTGGTACGGCGAACGGATGGTTGCGCACGCGGAGGCGCATGGGGCTCGCGTCTCGTTCGCCGGCGTCACCGAGCCGAATCTGCTCGACGATCTGGACAGCGCGCTCGTCGGCCGTGACCGCCTGCCGTACCTGAAGGAGATCCCGAAGATTGTCGGCGATCGTTCGACCAACTGGTGCATCGTCCCGTGCCCACACCCTGCGTGGGCGAAGCTCGTTTATCCGGAGCTAGCCGAAGCGGATGCCTACGAAAAGCTCTGGACGGAGCTCGAGCATGTACTACGGCTGGACGAGCCCGATCCCTCGCAGGCGTGGGAGGAGCGGATGTCGGTGCTGAACGACTCGGCCCGTCGTCTGTCTAAGCACCGCTTCGACGCAATCGAGCTGCGGGGGCCGGGAACCGAGTTGACGATCGGAATGTTCGCCACGCATCGCTGGTGGGCGGCCGACTTTCAGACGGCCGCGGGGCTGCGGCATCTTCCGAACCTGCCGACGGAAGAGGTCTTCACGACGCCCGACCCGGAGCGAACGGAGGGTCACGTCGCTTCGACGAAGCCGCTCGTGCTCCGCGACGGGACGATCATCCGCGGGCTGCGCGTTCGCTTTGAGGGGGGCAAGGCTGTTGAGATCGAGGCCGACGAGAACGGCGAGGCTCTGCGCGCCCAGCAGTCGCTCGATGCCGGCGCTGCGAAGCTCGGCGAACTGGCCCTCGTGGACTCGCAGGGCCGGATCGGGCCGCTCGGCACCGTCTTCTACGACACGCTGCTCGACGAGAACGCAGCGAGCCACATCGCACTCGGGAACGGCTTCCCGTTCCTCGTCGAGGGAGCGGACGTCGATCGCGTGAACTCGAGCGGCACGCATGTCGATTTCATGATCGGCTCGCCGGAGCTCGAGGTCGACGGGGTCACAGCCGGTGGCGAGCGTGTGCCGGTTCTCCGAGACGGCGACTGGCAGATCTAGCGCCTCGTCGCGGTGGTCTGGGGACGAGCCCGCGATGGTGTCTCGGACACCGGGGGCCGCATACCGGCTCTACGAAACGGCGACTGGCAGCTCGAGGGTTCAGGCTTCGCGTTACCCGCGCGGCACACTTGGTCTGACCACGGCCGTCCTTGAAATCGCTCGGACGCTCGCCCCGTGGACGACGAGTCACACTTCCGCCGAACTTGGTCTGACCAAGGGACGTGGCTGTCTCGGACACCGGAGGCCGTATATCGGCTCTCCGAAACGGCGACTGGCAGCTCGAGCGTTCAGATTTCGCGTTACCCGCGCGGCACACTTGGTCTGACCACGGGACGTGGCTCGGTGGGGCGGGGCTCGATGGGGCTGGTTGCGGCTTCGTTGCTTTGGGCAAGAGGAGAGGATGGTTCCGGAAGCCGACGAACGGCTGAATCCGTACCATGCAGCCATTCACGCGCCCCTGCCGGCGCCGCGATTTCGCGATGCCGTGACCGTTTCTCGCCGACCCGATGAAGGAGCCGCTTCGGATGACCACGACTGAGTTGCCCGGGCGCGTGGATCTCTCCGAGCATGGGATCGACGCGACCGGCCCCGTCTATCGCAACCCGACCACCTCGCTCCTCTACACGCACGCGCTAGCGCGCGGCGAAGGTCGCCTCGCCGAGGGAGGGCCCCTCGCGGTCGACACCGGCGTGTTCACCGGCCGTTCGCCGAAGGACAAGTTCCTCGTCGAGGAGCCGGGCTCGCAGGACCGGATCTGGTGGGGCGAGGTCAACCAGCCGCTTTCGCCGCAAAACTTCGACGGCCTGCGCGAAAAGGTCACAGCGCAACTCGGCGCGGCCGATGCGCTCTACGTTGTCGACGCCTACGCCGGGGCGGATCCAGCGCACCGGATCGGTGTGCGCGTGATCACCGCGCACCCGTACCACGCCCTCTTCGCAACGACCATGTTCATCGAGTTGGCAGCGGACGAGGAAGCCGCCTTCACGCCGCAGGCGCTTGTCCTGCACACGCCCGACCTCGAAGCCGACCCCGCCGACGACGGAACGCGCACCGGCACCTTCATCGTGCTGCATCCAAGTCGCACCGAACTGCTGATCGGTGGCACCTTCTACGCGGGTGAGATCAAGAAGTCGATTTTCACCGTGATGAATGATCGCCTGCCGCTCGAAGGCGTATTCCCGATGCACTGCTCGGCGAACGTGGGCGACGACGCTCGCGTCGCCATTTTCTTCGGGCTCTCCGGCACCGGGAAGACCACGCTGTCGGCCGATCCCGAGCGCTCGCTGATCGGCGACGACGAGCACGGGTGGGGCGACAACGGCGTGTTCAACATCGAAGGCGGGTGCTACGCGAAGGTAGTTCGCCTCTCGCCCGAGGCCGAGCCCGAGATCTTCCGTACGACGCGCACGTTCGGGACGATCCTCGAGAACGTCGCGATCGACGATGACGGCATCGTCGATCTCGACGATGCCTCGAAGACCGAGAACACGCGCGCCGCGTACAAGCTCGAGCAGATCGCGAATGCGCTGCCGGCGAAGCGGGCGGGCCATCCGTCGGCGGTGATCTTCCTCACAGCTGACGCCTTCGGGATCTTGCCGCCGATCGCGAGGCTTTCGAATCACCAGGCGCTGTACTACTTCCTCTCCGGTTTCACCGCGAAGCTCGCCGGAACCGAGATTGGCGTGAGCGAGCCTCAGCCGACGTTCTCCACGTGCTTCGGCCAGCCGTTCCTGCCGCAGCCGCCGCTCGTCTATGCGCGAATGCTCGATCAGAAGCTCGAGCAGCATGGCTCGAGTGTCTGGCTCCTGAACACCGGTTGGACGGGCGGCCCGTTCGGCGAAGGCGAGCGAATGCCGATCCACGCGACCCGCACGATGCTCAGCGCTGCGCTCTCCGGTGAACTCGACGACGTCGAGTTCAGAACCGACGAGGCCTTCGGTTTCCAGGTGCCGGTGCACGTCGCCGGTGTCGACGCCCGGCTCCTGCAGCCGCGCTCCACCTGGCGTGATCCCGTGGAGTACGACCGCAAGGCGCGAGAGCTCGCGGGCATGTTCGTTGACAACTTCGCGAAGCGCTTCGGCGAGGTCGGCGAGTCGATTCGCACCGCGGGCCCGAACGCTTGAGACCGTCCGCACGAGCCGGATCGCTTCCGGCCCGCCTCGGCGAGCCGTTTCGATAGCGTCCATCCACGTGGATGCCACGCACGACGTCCTGGTCGTCGGCGCCGGCTGCGCTGGAATGCGCGCGGCGATCGAAGCCTTCGACGCAGGGGCGAACGTCGGGGTGATCTCGAAGTTGCATCCGACTCGCAGCCATTCCGGCGCGGCGGAGGGCGGCATCAACGCGGCGCTCGGGAACGCCGCCGAGGATTCGCCCGAAACGCATGCGTTCGACACGGTGAAAGGCTCGGACTACCTGGGTGACCAGGATGCGATCGAGCTCTTCACCCGCGAGGCCCCCGCGGACATCTATCAACTCGAGAACTGGGGCGCATTCTTCTCGCGCCAGGAGGACGGCCGCCTTGCCCAGCGCCCGTTCGGAGCGGCAGGATCGCCGCGCACCGTGTTCGCGGCCGACATCACCGGCCACGTGCTGATCCAGGTGCTCTACGAGCAGCTCGTCAAGCGCGACATCGCGGTCTACGAGGAGTACTTCGCCTGGAAGCTCGTCGAGAACGACGGCCGCTGCCAGGGTGTCATCTGCTGGGACCTCCTGAACGGTGGGCTGAAGTCGGTCGGCGGCAAGGCGACGATCCTGGCGACCGGCGGTCAGGGGCGGATCTATCGCACGACGACGAACGCCTACGCGTGCACCGGCGACGGCGCGGCGATGGCGCTCCGCCTCGGCTTGCCGCTGAAGGACATGGAGTTCATGCAGTTCCATCCGACGACGCTCTATCCGTCGGGGATCCTGCTGACCGAGGGCTGCCGCGGCGAGGGTGCCTACCTGATCAACAGCGAAGGCGAGCGCTTCATGACGCGCTATGCGCCGAACGCGATGGAGCTCGCCTCGCGTGATGTCGTTTCGCGCTCGGAGCAGACCGAGATCGAAGCGGGCCGTGGGATCAACGGGTCGATCTACCTCGACATGCGCCACCTCGGCGCGGAGAAGATCATCGACCGTCTGCCCGGCTCGCGTGAGCTCTCGATGACCTTCGCGGGCGTCGATCCGATCTACGACCCGGTGCCCGTCCGACCCGGCGCGCACTACCACATGGGCGGAGTCGAGACCGACAATGACGGTGCGACCGAGCTTGGTGGCCTCTACGCCGCCGGCGAAGTCGCGTGCGTCTCCGTGCACGGAGCAAACCGGCTCGGCGGCAACTCGCTGATGGAGACGATCACCTTCGGTCGGCGCTCCGGCCGCGCCGCCGCGGAGCACGCGCTCGGCGCGACGAACGGAACGATCCCCGACAGCGCGCACGACGACGCTGCCGATGAGCTGAAAGCGATTCTCGCTGCGGGCGAGGGCGAGCGGCCGTGGCAGATCCGCAACGATCTCGGCGACTCGATGTTCGAGAACTTCGGCGTCTTCCGCCGCGAGGAGCAGATGGCGAAGCAGATCGGCATCCTCGAGGGCCTCGCAGAACGCTACGAGCGTGGGGTCGTGATCGAGGACAAAGGGGAGATCTTCAACAGCGATCTGACTCAGGCGCTCGAGCTGGGCGCGATGATCGAGCTCTCACGCTGCATGCTCCAGGCCGGTCTCGCGCGCAAGGAAAGCCGCGGCGCGCACGCACGACCCGACGACTACCCCGCACGCGACGACGAGAACTTCATGAAGCACTCGATCTCGCGGTGGGTCGACGGGCGCCCCGAGCTTTCGTACACGGACGTGCGATACACGAAGTACGACCCGATGGAGAGGAAGTATTGATGCAGGTCGGCCTCAAGATCTGGCGCTTCAACTCACGGTCTGGCGAGCGTGAGTTGCAGGAGTTCGAGTTCGACGCGCCCGAAGAGGCGACGCTGCTTGACTGCCTCGACATCGTCAAGGACAAGCACGACGGATCGCTCGCGTATCGCAAGAGTTGCCGGATGATGATCTGCGGCTCGTGCGGCATGCGCATGGACGGAGGGGCGGTGCTCGCCTGCAAGGTGCGCATGTTCGACCTCGCGCAGGCCGGTCACGTGCCGGTGATCTCGGCGATGGGCAACCTGCCGATCGTGAAGGATCTCGTCGTCGACATGGAGCCGTTCTGGCAGAAGTTCCGCAGCATCGACCCGTCGCTGCGGCCGGGCTACAACGAGCCGCCCGACGGCAAGGAGTACCGCATCAAGCAAGAGCGCATGAACGCCATTCACAAGGAGGCGCTTTGCATCAACTGCGGCTGCTGCGTCTCCGAATGCAACTCGATGGAGTCGGACCCGAACTTCCTCGGGCCGCAGGCGCTCGCAAAGGCGATGCGGTTCGTCGGCGACCCGCGTGACGGCCAGAAGATCGCGCGGCTCGAGAAGCTGAACGGCGAGCACGGCATCTGGGAATGCACGCGCTGTTACATGTGCAACGAACGCTGCCCCAAGGGGGTGGATCCCCGCGACGCGATCGCAAAGCTCGGCGCCGAGTCGATGAAGGAAGGAATCGACCGCGACATGGGCGCGAAGCATGCAAAGTGGTTCGTCACTTCCGCGAAGACGACGGGCTGGTTGCGCGAGACCGAGCTCGTCCCGAAGACGCAGGGCGTCGTCTCGGCAATCAAGCAGACGCGGTTCGCACTTGATCTGGCGTTGAAGGGAAAAGTGCCGCCCCCGTTCCCTCCGCACGTGGCCAAGGACGTGAAGGAGGCGCGCCGGCTGCACGACCTCGTGCGCGACCAGGGGATGAACGGCTACGCCGGCATCGTCCAGGGCGAGCGCGCGCTGTCGCGGCTCGCGCACGGCCATCCCGGTGATGAGGATCTCGAGACGATCTACGAGCGGCCGGGTGCGTTCCTCCGTCCCTTCCTTGCAGGCGACGAAATCCCGAGCGGCTCGGAAGGCGGCGTGGGGTCGCTCACACAGGCCGACGTAACCCCGGGGCAGGCGCCGACGAAGATGTACGGAGACAACCAACCAGGTGAAGGAGACACGAAGCGGTGACCGCTCTCGCGACCGATACGAAGCGCGTCGCGTACTACAAGGGCTGCCTTGCGTCGCTGTCGGCGAAGGAGCTCGACTCCGCGACCCAGGCGCTCGCGCCGAAGGTCGGGCTGGAGCTCGTCGAGCTCGAGTCGGTCACTTGTTGCGGCGCCGGTGACATCCACGAAGCAGAGCCCGACTACTACCTCCACCTCAATGCGCGCATCCTCGCGTATGCGGCCGCTGAAGGGGTCGACACGCTGCTGACCGTGTGCAACGTCTGCACGCTGAATCTGCGTCAGGCGAATTTCATCCTCCTTGGCGACGCGGACGTGCGGGCGAGGGTGAACGAGAACCTCGTCTCGGTCGGCGTGCCGGCCTACGAGAAGGATGTTGACGTGCGGCACCTGCTCTGGGAGATCGCCGAGGGCCCGGGGTACGAGAAGCTGAAGGCATCGGCGCATCGTGGGCTCAAGGGCCTGAAGATCGCGCCCTTCTACGGCTGCCAGATCCTCCGCCCGTCCAAGATCAACGGCTTCGAAGACCCCGATCGCCCGTGGTCGCTCGAACGCATCATCGAAGCGTGCGGCGGCGAGGCGATCGACTACCCAGCGAAGATCAAGTGCTGTGGCTTCCCGATCATCCAGGCGCGCGAGGAGACCGCGCTCGGCGAGCTGATCCAGCCGATCGAGCAGGCGATGGAAGCGGGGGCCGACGCGATCGTGACGCCCTGCCCGCTCTGCCATCTCTCACTCGACGCGTGGCAGTCGAAGCTGAAGAAGGCGACCGGCAAGGACTACGCCATGCCGATTCTCCACCTCTCGCAACTCGTCGGCGTCGCCGCCGGTCTCGAGGAGTCCGAGTTGAAGTTCAAGCGGCACGTCGTCTCGGTCAAGTCCGTTCTCGAGAAGCTCGAGATCTGACGGCAGCGGCGCTAGTCGTCGCGGTCCTGCTCGCGCTCGCTGCAGCGTGCGCGGCGTGGGGAGTGTTCGAGGCGGGCTGGGTGCGCCTGCGCGTGCTCGAGGTCGCGATCCCCGGCCTGCCGCCAGAGCTGGCCGGTCTTCGCATCGCTCATCTCTCGGACTTCCACCTCGGTGTCCCTTCCCGCGGCGTGCGGGCGATCGAGCGGGCGGTCGAGTGGGTCGAAGATCGTCGACCAGACCTCGTGTGCGTCACCGGTGACCTGCTCTCACGGCCACGCGGCGAACGGCAGCTGCTCGCGTTCCTCGATCGATTGCCGCATCCGTACGTGGTGCTCGGAAACCACGACCTCGCAATCTCGCGCGACCCGTTCTCGCGCCCGGTCGAACTCGGCTGGCTCGAGCACGGGACGCTGCTCGTCGACACCGCCGTCGAAGTCGAGCTGCGTGGCCGCCGAGTCGAGCTTGCAGGCGTCGATCCACGTACCTGGCTCGACAGGCGGCGCAGCGGCTTTGCAGCCTCGGACGCGGACCTCCGAATCCTGCTCTGTCACTTTCCGCGTGCTCTCGACATGATCGAGCCGGGCCGCTTCGATCTCATCCTCGCCGGGCACCTGCATGCGGGCCAGATCGTGCTGCCCTACGGGCTCGGCAAGCTGCTTCTCGCCCATCCGCGCGCGAAATACCCCGAGGGTCTCTTCGCCCGCGGCGGCACCGTGATGCACGTCTCGCCGGGCCTCGGGACGACTTTTGTCCCGTTCCGGTTCTTCGCGCGACCCGAGGCAACCGAACTCGTTCTACGATCCAGTCAATGAATGGTCACAGCGTCATCTCGCCGGAGGTGCTCGCGCGCTACGCGCTCGATGCGGCTGCCGAGGTTCGCGGTGTGCACCCGAAGCACCGGCGCGGCGCGCGCGTCGCGGGTGGTGTCGTTGACGTACACGTCGTGATCGACTACGGCGCGAACATCCCAGCGGTGGCGGCCGAGGTGCAGAAGCGCGTTGCCGACTATCTGCTGAAGATGGCCGACCTCCGCCCGGCCGCGGTTAACGTCGTCGTCGATGACGTCGCGCGGCCGTAAACATGCCGACGCGGATCTCCGGCCTCACGAAGCTGACGCTCGAGACTGCGCCGGCGGTTTGCCACGACTGCATCTGGTGGCAGAGCCGCGGCCGGCGGGCGATCGACAAGGACCGTTGGATGGAGAAGATCGAGCTCGAGTTCGGCGCCTTCGGGACGGTGTACTACGACGGCGACGGGCGGGTGCTGGGCTCGATGCAGTACGGCCCCGCACCGGCGTTCCCGCGCGCGTACGAATTACCCGCCGGGCCACCGTCGGATGACGCGATGCTCGTGACCTGCGCATACATCGTCGAGACGTCGAGCCCATGGGTGCTGCAGTCGCTCTTCCTCGCCGCAATCGGCGAGGCGCGCGACCGCGGTGCGTCGAGTCTCGAGACGTTTTGCTACCGCTATCCGGAAGGCGAATCGAGCTACGAGCGCTTTCGCGTCCACAAGACGGTGTTCCCGCAGGATTTCCTCGCCGATCTCGGGTTCGAGGTCGTGCGTGTCTCCGGTCGAGTAGGTCTCGCCCGCCTCGAGCTCGGTGGGCTTCAGCCGGTGGTCGAGGGCAAGCGCGAGAAGGTCCTACGCGTCGTGAAGGAGGCGTTCTTGCCGGAGCCGGTTCCGGTACCGCCCCAGGTTTAGAGGCGAGCGGCCGCTCGGGCGCGGTCGAGCACGAGCTCGGCGATCTGGATCGCGTTCAGCGCCGCACCTTTGCGCAGGTTGTCGCTCGCGAGGAAGAGCGCGAGGCCCTGCTCGACGGTTGGGTCGCGCCGGATCCGGCCGACGAGCACGTCATCCCCGCCCGCTGCCTTGCCGGGCGACGGGAACTCCTCGACGCGCACGGATCGGGCGGCGCCGAGCAGCGTCTGTGCACGCTCCGGCGAGAGCGGCTGCTCGGTCTCGATCCAGATTGCTTCGGCGTGGCCGATCATCACCGGCACGCGCACGCACGTTGCCTGCAACGGCAGGTCGGGTAGCTCCATGATCTTCCGCGTCTCGTCGCGAAGCTTCGATTCCTCCTCGAACTCCTCGCCGTCGAAGCTCCAGTCCATACGGAGGTCGTGCTGCTCCTGCGGCTCGGTGCGCAGCCGCTCCATCGCCTGGGCGCCCGCGCCTGAAGCCGACTGATAGGTGGCGACGCGAACGCGCACGAGGCCCGCCTCGTCGTGCAACGGCTTCAGCACGCAGGTGAGTGGGATGGTGCAGCAGTTCGGGTTCGCGATGATCCCGTCATGCTCGAGCGCACGGCCACGGTTCACTTCCGGGACGACGAGCGGGATGTCCGGTTCGAGCCGGTAGGCCGCGGACTTGTCAATCGCGACCGCACCGCCACGCACCGCGTGCGGAACGAGCTCGCGGGACGCGCTCGTTCCGACGGAGAAGAGAAACAGGTCGACGTCACCCCGCGAGAGCGCCTCCTCCGTCGCCTCCTCGACGATGTACGGCCCGAGCTGCGTGCCCGCAGAGCGCGCAGAGGCGAACACACGAACGTTCTCGTACCGGCGCGCAGCCAGAAGCTCCAGGGTCACGGCCCCGACCGCGCCCGTCCCGCCGACGACGCCGATGCGCACGTCAGGCACCAACGCGCTCCTCGACGAGCGACTGGAAGCGCGCGTGCAGGGCGATAACCGCGCGTTCCACCTCGGACGCGCGGATCACGCACGAGACACGGATCGACGACGTAGAGATGATCTCCATGTTGATGCCCGCCTCCGCGAGCGCATCGAACATGTCGGCCGCGACGCCGGGATGGCTCTTCATACCAGCGCCGATCAGCGAGACCTTCGCCACATCGGGATCGCGCTCGACCGCGCGCGCCCCGAGCTCCTTCGCGAGGCGGTCGAGGATCGGCTCGGCAACGGGAAGGTCGGTCTTCGGCAGCGTGAAGGAGATCGTTGCGGCCCCGTCGTGCGCCACGTTCTGGACGATCATGTCGATGTTCACGCTCGCGTCGGCAAGAGCGCGAAAGATCGCCGCGGCAATGCCCGGACGGTCGGGAACGCCGATCACCGACACCTTCGCCTCCGAGACGTCGTGCGTGACGCCGGAGATGATCGCCTTCTCGAGCATTGCTTCGTCCTCCTCGCCGATCCACGTTCCGTCGCCGTCGACGAACGTCGAGCGGACGCGGAGTCTCACACGGTAGCTGCGCGCGATTTCGATCGAGCGCGCCATCATGATTCCCGCGCCGGAGGACGCCATCTCGAGCATCTCCTCGTAGGTGACGGACGGGAGCCTGAGTGCATTGGGCACGATGCGAGGGTCGGCGGTGAACACCCCCGCCACGTCAGTGAAGATCTCGCACGCGTCGGCTCCGAGGGCGGCGGCGAGTGCGACGGCGGTGGTGTCCGAGCCGCCGCGCCCGAGCGTCGTGACGTCGTTCGTGCCGGTCGAAACGCCCTGGAAGCCGGCGACGAGAACGATCTTGTCCTCCTCGAGCGCGGCGTGGATTCGCGCGGCGCGAACCTCGAGGATCTTCGCTTTCGTGTGTGAGCCGTCCGTGACGATGCCCGCCTGCGAGCCGGTGAACGAGACGGCCTCGTGCCCGAGGTCGTGGATCGCCATCGCGCAGAGCGCGTTCGAGATGCGTTCGCCCGTCGACACGAGCATGTCGTACTCGCGGGGGCTCGGAACGGGGGACACCTCGAAGGCGAGCCGGATCAGCTCGTCCGTCGTCTTCCCCATAGCCGAGAGCACCGCGACCACCTTCGCTCCTGACTCGCGCGCGTCGACGACACGCTGCGCGACGCGCTTCAACTTGTCGGTGTCGGCGACGGACGAGCCCCCGAACTTCATCACCACGAGCCCGGGCGTACGGCGTCCTGGCTCGACCGCCGGGGCGGTTTCAAAATCGGTCGTGGTCATCTCTGACAGTCTAGGTATGGCGAGATGAGGTTCCCGCGGACACTGAGGGAGTGGGTTGCGATCGTCTTCTCGGCGGTTGGCATCGGCCTGCTGCCCTGGACGATCTGGCTCTCGCAGTGGCTTCCGCCCCGCCATGAATCAGTGCGCTGGGATGTCGCGTGGTCGGGCTTCGACAGCGGTCTCGCGCTGATGTTTCTCTTCACCGCCATCGCGGCGTGGCGGAGGTCGCCATGGGTGGCAGCAGGCGCGGCCGCGACCGGGACGCTGCTCGTCACCGACGCGTGGTTCGACATCGTGCTCGAGAGCCACAGCGACGAGCTCCGCATCTCGATCCTCACTGCGGTGTTCGGGGAGCTGCCGGCTGCCGCGCTCTGCTTCTGGATCGCCTACCGGACGGAACAGTTCCTCGCGCGCGCGGTCGACCTGACGCTCGGGAGGGGTGCGGCGTCACATCTCGCGGCGACCGGACAGGGCCCGGCCGAGGGTGACCTCGTCGGCGTACTCGAGGTCGCCCCCGACGGGGAGGCCGCTCGCAAGCCGGGTGACCCGGACGCGATCCCGTAGGCGGTCGGCAAGAAACGCAGCGGTCGCCTCGCCCGTCATGTTCGGATTGGTCGCGAGCACCACTTCCAGCACGCCGTTCTCCTCGACGCGTCGGAACAGCTCGTCGATACGAAGGTCGCCCGGGTCGACCCCGTCGAGCGGGGAAAGGGCGCCGCCAAGCACGTGGTAGAGCCCGCGATACTCGTGTGTCCGCTCGAGCGAGACGACATCGACGGGCTGCTCGACGACGCAGATCAGCGTGTGATCCCGGCGCCCGTCGGTGCAGATCCCGCAGACTTCCTCCTCGGTCAGGTTGCCGCATTCACGGCAGAAGCGGACGCGCTCCTTCACCTCGGCGAGGGCGCCGGCGAGCGCGAGAGCCTCTTCCTCTGGGCGCTGGAGGATATGGAACGCGAGCCGCTGCGCCGTCCGCGAGCCGATGCCAGGCAGGCGCGTCAGCTGCGCGACGAGATTTTCCACGGAGGGGCTGAACACGGGGCCATTGTGCCCGCCCAGGTCGGTCAGACCCGTCTGCGCAAGACATGTCTTGGGGACAGTCCCCGAGACATGTCTAAAACCGGCGGCGGCGATCCTGCGTAGTGACCGGTATGTCCAGAACAAGCATCGCCTTGCTGCTCTTCGTGCTTGCCGTGCTTCCGCTCGTCCTCGCCGCCTGCGGCGGCGGAAGCGGCGGCGGTGGCGGCTACTGAGCGAGCGCTGTTCCCGCCAGCCTCGCTCGGTCATACTCTTCGCGTGGACGTGAAGGCGCTCGAGGGGATCGACACGTTTTCGGGGCTCTCGAAGGCCGAGCTCGAGAGGGTCGCGCGCTGGACCTTCGAGGTCGAGGTTCCGGCAGGCGAGGATCTGACGACCGAAGGCCGCCTGGCACACGAGTTCTTCGTGATCGAAGACGGCGCCGCCGAGGTTCGTCAGAACGGCGAGCGGATCGCCGAGCTCGGAGCAGGAGACTTCTTCGGCGAGATCGGGCTGCTCGAGAAAAAGCGGCGCACCGCAACCGTCACGGCGACCACCGAGCTCCGCGTGATCGTGATGTCGGCGCAGGAGTTCCGCCGGCTCGAACAGGAACTGCCGGCCGTCGCCGAGCGCGTTCGCGCCGCGATTCGCGCGCGCCTCTAAAGCCCGGGAAGCAACCCGCCGAGATCGGGTGGGAGCATGCTCTTCATCTTGGCTTCGACCTTGGCGTGTGCCGCGCGTAACGCCTCGTTCGTCGCTGCCATCACCATGTCCGCGAGGAGCTCGGGGTCGCTCGGGTCGATCGCCTTGGGGTCGATCTTCAGCTCGGTGACCTCGCCGGCCGCGGTTGCGACGACGGTGACCATGCCGCCACCGGCACTCGCCGACGCCGTCTCCTTCGCGGCGTCTGCTTGCATCTTCTCCACCTGCTCCTGCAGCTCCTGCGCTTGCTTCAAGAGTGCGTTCATGTCGAAGCTCATTCGTCCAGCTCCCTCGCGTCGAAGGTGCTCTTCATCAGCTCGAGGACGTCTTCCTCGCTTGCCGGCGTCTCGTCGTGCTCCTGTGCTTCCCCGGCCTCGCCCAACTCGAACACGACAGCAAGCTTGCGGCCCGTGACCTCATAGAGAGCGTCTCGAAGGAGCGAGGCGTTCTTCGAATCCTCGGCAAGCTTCAGATGAAACGCAGCGGTCTGTGGAAACTCGAGCGTGAGTGTGTCCCCCGTGAGCGCCGCCGGATGTGCCTCCCCGAGGGCGCTCGAGATGGGAATCGACCGCTCGGCGACCGCAGGCAAGATCGACCGGCGCCAGGCTTCTTGCAACTGCTCGAGCTCAACGCGCAGAGGAGACGAAGCGGGCGCGTCAGGCGGAGGGCCGGTGTCCTCTGCGGCCGACATGCTCGGGCGCGGCTTTTCGCTCGGCGGCCCGTTGCCAGCCTCGAGCCGTTCAAGGCGAAAAGCCAGCGACTCACGCGAGAGATCCGCCGCAGGTCTCGTCACCTTGACGAGCGCAAGCTCGAGCGGCAAGCGTGGATCGCCACCCTGTCGCATGTCGTCGACTGCGACAGCGAGCAGGTCGATCAACCGGACGACAGTTCCCGCCGGGATCTGATTCGCCTGCTCGCGCAGGCGCTCGCGCGCCTCGTCGGTGACCGGAAGCGCGTCGGGGACCTCACCCATGTGCTGGACGAGGAGCAGATGCCGGAGATGCTCGAGCAGGTCCGTGACGAGCCTGCCGAGGTCCTGGCCGCGCTCCGAAAGCTCCTCGAGGAACAGCAACGATCCTGCCGTGTCGCCGTCGATGACCTGGTCGCACAGCCGGAAGAGCACCTCGTCTTCGACGGCGCCGAGGAGTTGCAGGACGTCCTGCACGTTGATCGCGCCACCCGTGGCGGATGAGAGCTGGTCGAGTGTCGACTCCGCGTCGCGGTACGCGCCGCGTCCGCCGCGCGCGATCAGCGCCAGCGCCGCATCCGGCACGTCAATCTTCTCGGCGTCGGCGATCAGGCGCAGCTTGCGGATGAGGTCGGGCAGCCGTGGCCGCTGGAAGACGAACGTCTGGCAGCGCGAGCGCACGGTGGGCAGCACCTTTTGAAGCTCGGTCGTGCAGAACACGAACAGGAGGTGCGGCGGCGGCTCTTCGATCAGCTTCAGCAGCGCGTTCCACGCCGCGTCGGTGAGCTGGTGAGCCTCGTCGAGGATGTAGACCTTCGAGCGTCCTTCGACCGGCTGGAGGACCACGCGGTCACGAATCTCGCGGATGTCGTCGATGCCGCGTTGTGACGCAGCGTCCATCTCGATCACGTCGAGCGAGCTGCCATTCGTGATCGTGACGCACGCGTGGCACGTGTTGTCAGGCGTCGGGGTCGGCCCGTGCTCGCAGTTCACGGCCTTGGCGAGGATCCGCGCGAGCGAGGTCTTGCCCGTGCCGCGCGGCCCTGCAAAGAGATAGGCCTGGCGAACCTTCCCCTGGCTGAGCGCATTCGTGAGCGTCCGCACGACCGCTTCCTGGCCGACCACTTCGTCGAAGGTCTGCGGCCGGTACTTGCGGTAGAGGGCGGTCACGATTCGATTCAAGCAGATCCGGGCTGAAGCTCCGGAATCGCCTCCACCGTCACGTCCGGCGGTGACTCGAGATCCGCCTGAGAGGCATGCTTGAGCGGGAAGCTCAGCTCGAACACGGACCCCTCGCCGAGAGTGCTCCGCGCGGTGCACGCGCCGCCATGGGCGCGCGCGACGGCAGCCACGATCGAGAGGCCGAGCCCGGCGCCACCCTCGCGCCGCGTGCGGGAAGCGTCAGACCGTGCGAACCGCTCGAACACGCGCTCCAGCGACTCGGCCGCAATCCCGAGTCCGTCATCGGCGACCGAGATGACCACCATGTGCCGCTCGCCGCGCGCCGCGAGCTCGATCTGCGCATGGTCGTCGGTGTACTGCACGGCGTTCTCGAGCAACGCGTCGAGCGCTGCGCGCAGCCACGTCTCGTCGACCGTCAGTTGGACGTCGAGGATCTCGCCGAGCCGCCAGGCCCGCGGAGCCACCTCGGCCCAACGCATGAACACGTCCTCGAGGAACGGAACGAGGCGGATGCTCGTGGGCACGACGAACTCGGGCTGGTCGGCGCGGGCGAGGAGGAGCAGGCGATCGACGATCTGCTCGATGCGCTGCAGCTCATCGAAGGCGACTGCCAGCTCGGGTTGATCGGCGCCGAGGCGGCGCCCGAGCAGCTCCAGGTGGCCACGCGCGATCGTCACCGGGGTGCGAAGCTCGTGCGAGACGGCGTGCAGGAGCCGCTCTTCCTGGTCGAGGAGGGTGAAGCGCTCCTCTGCGAGCGCGGCGACGGTCGTGAGCGCCTCGGCGCGCCGCCGCGCATGCCAGACCATCGCGATGAACATCGTCGACATCAGCGGCACCTCGAACAGCTCCCCCCAGAGCTGGAAGCCGTTGAACGCGTCGGCCATGATCGATGCGCCGGTGCCGATCGCGACGATCGCAAGCACGACGGACGTCTTCGAGATCGACCAGACGCGAAAGCCGTAGAGGAACGTGAGGCTGATCCAGATGACGTGAAACGGGATCGTCTCCCACGCCGGCCAGGCGATCATCACCGCGAGGCACGCCACCGCGAGCCCCGCCCAGGCGAGGTCGAGGTGCCGCGTCGATCTAAAGGGCCAGCCGGTAACCCGCATGCCGCACGGTCTGGATCGGGGAGGCGGGCCCGAGCTTCTTGCGCAATCGCCGGACGCACACGTCGACGACGTTCGATCCCGGGTCGAAGCTGTAGCCCCACACCTCGGAGAGGAGCCGCTCGCGGCTTACGACTTCGCCGGCATGGGCGACCAGGTGGTAGAGCAGGCGAAACTCACGGTCTGAGAGGTCGGTGACGGTGTTGTCGACGCGAGCACGGCGCCTGGCGAGATCGAGCTCGAGTCCTCCGACGCGCACCGTCGACGCATCCTCGCTCGTCCCATGGCGCAACTGGACTCGCACGCGCGCGACGAGCTCGTCGAACGAGAACGGCTTCGACAGATAGTCGTTCGCGCCGAGCTGGAAGCTCTTGAGCTTCGTCGGCAGGTCGTTTCGGGCCGAGAGGATGAGGACGGGCAGTTCGGGACGGCTGCGATGGAGCTCGTCGAGTAGGCGCAGACCGTCGAGCCGCGGCAGCTGCAGGTCGAGGACGATGAGCTCGTAGGCCTCCGAGAGAGCGAGGGCGAGTCCGGAGACGCCGTCCTCGGCCCCGTCGACAGCGAAGCCTTCGGCCTCGAGCCCGACCTTCAGGAACCCGAGAATCCGAGGCTCGTCTTCGATGACCAGGATCCGCATGGTCGCGACTGCCGACCCTAAGGCCTCCAGCCGGACGCTGCAAATCCTGCGCTCGCCAGAGCGCGACCCGAGGGGTCGCTCCTCAGGCGGCGATCCGCTCCGGGTCGCGCTCCCGCACCGGAGCGAGCTCGTGCAGCTCGATCCGGTGGGTGCGGATCCCGTGGGCGAGCAGGTGGTGGAGGCCATAGGCCACGGCCGCCCCAAGGACGGCGTTCAATGTGATGATCGATGTGAGTGTCATGCCCCGATCGTGCCGGGGAAAGCTCGGAGGACACTGAGACGCGCCTAAGAGGTTCCTGAGAACGCCCTGCACCGTCGCTCGCATGACACGAACGTGACACTTTCGTCACTTTCGGGGAATCGGTCGCCGCGCTGCGGTATATCCGCGGATGGTGAACCTGCGAGCCCAGAAAGCGGTCGCCACCGCCGCCGGCATTTCCGTGCTCGGGATCCTGATCGGGATCTACGTCACGTTCCTGACCGGCGGCCCGACGCCGTACCACGTGCCGAGCGCGGCCGCTGCAGGAGGCCCGAGCGCGGATCTGACGCTGCAGACGGTGGCGGCGATCGGGCCGCAGCTCTCACCGAACGAGAATTGGGTCTCCTATCTCGTTCGCGAGAACGGCACTTGGCACCGGAGCACCGTGTGGACGTTGCCGGCGCACGCGCTCGTCCACGTCACCGTCTACCAGTTCGACGGCAGGAGTGGCCTGCGCAATCCGTTCCTCTCACAGGCGAGAGGCGTCGTCGGTGGGACGTTCACGCTCGACGGCAAGTCGATGCGCACCATCAATCCTGACGATGCATCGCATACGTTCGCAATTCCGGCACTCGGCGTGCTCGTGCCACTGGAGGGTGTCGCCGACGATGCGAAGAACCAGTGCGACGTTGCGCCGTGCGCGATGTCGGCGGCACACACAACCATCACTTTCACGTTCCGCACGGGGAAGGCGGGGCACTACCGCTGGCAGTGCTTCGTCCCGTGCGCCGCGGGCTTTCTCTACGGCTTTGGCGGCCCGATGCAGACGATCGGCTACATGGACGGATTCGTCAATGTCGTCTGAGCGGCGCGCATGAACCTTCGCGGGCACGCGGGCCGGATCGCCGCGCTGACGGTCGTCGGTACGGCGATCGTGCTACCGCTCGTCATCTTCGTTCTCGGGCCGAACATGCCGCCCGGCAAGCGAACGACCGGGGCGAGCTCACAGGTCACTGACAACACCGTCCTGCTGGTGGTGATGACGCCCTTCACGGTCTTCATCCTCGTCTACCTCGGCTACGCGATTGCGACGTTCCGCGCTCCGGCGGGCGAAGAGCTTCTGGACGGTCCGCCGATCCGCGGGCACATGCCGTCGCAGATCGCGTGGCTCGTCGTCACCAGTGCGGCGGTGCTGTTCCTCGCGATCTTCGGCACGGCCGAGCTCTTTGCCTCGAACGGCTCGGGCGGCGGCAGCGGGCCGAAGCCGATCGCAAAGCCGAGTGGGCCGGTGCTACCGATCCAGGTGATCGGCCAGCAGTGGGAGTTCACGTTCCGCTACCCGACGTACGGCGGCGTCGAGACCGCGCAGCTCGTCCTGCCGGTCGACAGGGAGATCGAGTTCCACGTCACCTCGCTCGATGCCATCCATTCGTTCTGGGCGTACGAGCTCGGCGTAAAGGCCGACGCGAACCCCGGTGTCGACAACGTCGCCTTCGTGAAGGCGACGAAGACCGGTGACTTCCAGATTCGCTGCGCCGAGTTGTGCGGGTTGTGGCACGGCTTCATGTACGACACCGGCCGGGTGGTCGACGGCGCCCAGTTCACGTCGTGGATCAGCGGCGAACGCAAGCAGTTCACGCCGGTGCAGAAGTACCTGCCGCCGTACGCGCTCGCCTACAAACCCGACCCACAGGCGCGCGCAGGATGAACGCGCGCCGTCTCCTCGGCTACAACCTGCTCTCGGCGGTGGTGCTCGGGATCGCCGGCTTCTACGCGGGTTGGTGGCTTGGCCACCAGATCACCGGACCGAGCCTCGCGTACTTCTCCGACACGGGGCAGAACGACATCGCGCTCTTCCTCGCGTACATCGTGGGCGTTGTCGGGTTCCTCGTCGGCCTCGGCTTCATGAGCTATCCGATCCAGCGACTGCTCGGCAAGCCGCCGTCGTTGCGCGAGAAGGAGACCGCCGGCCCGGGCCGCTATTTCACCCTTTGCACCGACCACAAGGTCGTCGGGATGCAGTACCTGATCGGCATCGGCTTTTTCATCTTCATCGGCGGGTTGAACGCCATGCTCATCCGCTTCGAGCTGCTCAGCCCGACGCACGAGTCGTTCAACGCGAACAATTACCTCACGATCGTCGGGCTTCACGGCACGATGATGATGGGGATGATGACGAGCGGGATCCTCGGCCCGTTCGCGAACTACCTGTTGCCGATCATGATCGGCGCCCGGCGGATGGCCTTCCCGCGCATCGAAGCGCTCACGTTCTGGCTGCTGATGCTGGCCGGGGTCATCCTGATGACGACGGTTGGCTACGGCGGCTTCCCCACGGGTTGGACCGGCTACGCGCCGCTGAACGACCAGGCGAACCTGGGGATGGACAGCTACATCGTGTTCTTCGCGCTCGTCGGGATCTCGATGTCCCTGCTCGGGCTGAACATGCTCGCGACCGTGATCACGATGCGCGCGCCCGGCATGTCGTGGGGCCGGCTGCCGATCTTCGTCTGGGGCGTCGTCTCGACATCGGTGTTGATGCTCCTCGCCGCGCCGGTTCTCATCTCGACGCTCTTCATGGTCGCGCTCGACCGGACGGCGCAGACCGGCTTCTTCAATGAGCAAGCTGGTGGGAGCGCCTACCTCTACCAGAATCTCTTCTGGATCTTCGGCCACCCGGAGGTCTACATCCTCGCGCTGCCGGGGATGGGCATCGTGCTCGAGATCCTGCCGGTCTTCGCGCGCAAGCCACTCTGGGGCTACCGGCTCGCCGTCACCGGCATGCTCGGGATCACGCTGCTCTCGTGGCTCGTGTGGCAGCACCATCTGTTTGTCAGCGGCATCAACGCCGACTTGCGGCCGTTCTACATGCTCTCGACCGAGTTGATCTCCCTGCCGACGGGCTTCATCTTCATCTGCGCGCTCGGGACGTTGTGGCAGGGACGCATCCGTCTGACCGTGCCGATGCTGTTCGTGCTCGCGTGGCTCTTCAACTTCCTCATTGGTGGGCTCTCGGGTGTCTTCCTGTCGGATGTCCCGAGCGATGTGACGACGCACGGCAGCTTCTTCTCGATGGCGCACTTCCACTACACGATCATGGGTGGGCTGCTGTTCTCGTTCTTCGCAGCGATCTACTTCTGGGTGCCGAAGATGACCGGCCTTGCGATCAACGAGCGGTGGGGCAAGATCCACTTCTGGTCGATGTTCATCGCGTTCAACTCCACCTTCGGGCCTCTGCTCGTGATCGGCTTTCTCGGGATGCCGCGCCGGTCGGTCACCTACGCGGGCTACCTCCACGGCGGCAACACCTGGGTGTCGATCTCGGCGTTCTTCCTCGGCGCATCGATGCTCGTCTTCATCGGCAACTTCATCTGGTCGCAGGTCTTCGCACGCGTGCCGGTCGGCCCGAACCCGTGGGGCTCGAAGTCGATCGAGTGGCAGCTTCCGTCGCCGGTGCCGGTACACAACTTCGACCGGATCCCGACCTTCGGGCCCGATCCGTACCCGTACGGCGTCGCCGACGGCCCAGTGGGCCGTATCGCGACGGTGCCGGCGAGGCCGATCGCATGAGCGAGCTCGCAACACATTCGCGGGAGTACGGGGTCCTCGAGCGCGAGCCGCCCGAGGTGATGGCGCGGAACCTGCGGATCGCCGCGCATCTCTGGTCGAGCGCGACCGCTTTCTTCTTCGCGGCGTTCCTCTTTGCGTACTTCTACCTTCGCTCACTGGACTCGTCATCCGTCTGGCGGCCCAAGCACGTCGACCCGTCATTCGCCCTCGGAACGCTCGTGGCGATTGCGCTCGTGGCGGCGGCGGTATCGCTCCGGTTGGGGCTCGTCGACCACCGCGGCGATCGACGGCCCGCGTCGCGGATCAAAGGGGTCGTTGCGGTGGCGCTGCTCATCGTCGCCGTCGTGCTGCAGATCGTCGAATGGTCCACGCAGGGCTTCGGGCCGACCAACGGCCCGTATGCGAGCGTCTACCTCGGCTGGACGGGGTTGCTCACGATCTTCGTCGTCGGGCTCACCTTCTGGGTGGAGACAACCGTCGCGATGTCGATCCGCTATCGCGGCGAGAGGCGCGAGACGCTGCCCGAGGGGCACGGTTCGGGCGACGCCGGCCGCACCGAGCCCGACATCGATGATCCCGTATCTCTCGTCGGCCCCGAGCTCGAGGCGGTGTCGTTCTATACGACATTCGTGGCCGGGATCGCTGTCGTCAGCTGGTTCGTTCTGTACGTCATTTAGCGAATGAGCATGCTTCTTCGCTCGTCGAGTTGGCCGATCGAGTGGCCGCTCGCGGCGATCGCGGTCGCAGCGCTCCTCTACCTGATGGGCGGACGGCTGAGTGCGACGGCAAGCGACGCCGGGAAGCGCTGGCGCGGCGCAGCGTTCTATGCGGGGCTCGCCACGCTTGCGATTGCCGTCGGATCACCGGTCGATGCATACGCGGGCGAGCTTTTCTGGGTGCACATGGTGCAGCACGTGCTCCTCATGATGGTCGCCCCGCCTCTGCTCCTCATCGGTCGTCCCTGGCCGCGCCTTCTGCGCCCGTTGCCGCTCGGCCTGCGCCGGCCGCTTGCCCGGGGCGTGCTGGCCGGGCCGGCGCTCGCGCCCGCCCGGCACGTGGTTCGCCTGCTCGCGTCACCGCTCCCAGCCTTCGCGCTCTTCAACGGCATGTTGCTTGCCTGGCACGTGCCGGCGCTGTACGACCTGACGCTTCGCGACGGACCGGTGCACGACCTCGAGCACGCGCTCTTTCTCGGGACTGCGACGCTATTCTGGGTGCACCTGGTACCGGGAGCGTCCGGCCGGCCGCAGCTCGGCGACGGCGCGCGTGCGATCTATGGCACCGCCGCGCTCGCCGTCAGTTGGATCCTCGCGATCGTGCTCGGGCTCGCGCCCGAGCCGGTGTACGGCGCGTACGCCGCCCTCGCGCACCGGCCGGGTGGGCTCTCGGCGCTCGGCGACCAGCAGCTTGCGGCCGGGGTGATGTGGGTGCCGGGGTCCGTGCCGTACTGCATCGTGCTCGTCGTTGCCTCGCTGAGGTGGCTCGACCCTGCAACGGGCACCGCGCGCCGGAGGAGGCTCGCAGGTGAGCACTGACACTTCTCGACTGAGGGAGATGCAATGGTCGCTTCGTTCCTGACCGGCTCGCTGCTGACGCTCTTCATTCCCGTTGGCCTGCTCGTTGCCGTCGGGGCGTACTGGTGGTTCGTGGCGCGGGGCCGAGACGAGTTTTGATGCAGCGGCGCTGGTTCGCCGGCGGAGTGGCCGCGGCCGCACTTGTGGGCATCGCGATCGGCGTCGCATTCCACACGCAGCTGACCGGGCCTGCGGCTGCGGATACCGTGGCCGTGCCGGTGCTCCACGGCCAGGCCACATGGCCGGCGAACCGACGGGTGGCGCCTGCCCTCGCGCTCCGCGACCAGCACGGGCGGCCGGTGACGCTTGCGTCACTTCGGGGGCGGACGATCGCGCTGACGTTCCTCGATTCGCTCTGCAAGGAGTCCTGCCCGATCGAGGGTCGCATGCTCGCAGCAGCGGTTCGCGAGACCCGCGGCGCGGCGCGGCCGCAGCTGCTCGTGGTCAGCGTCGACCCAGCCGGAGACACGCCGAGCACGGTCGCTCGCGCGCTCCGCAGGTGGAAGCTTCCAGCCGACACGGTCTGGCTGCTCGGAACGCGCGCTCGGCTGAGACCGGTGTGGGACGCCTACCAGATCACGGTCGATCCGGTCTCGGGCGATATCGTCCATTCGACGGCGGTCTACCTCATCGACCGGCGCGGGTACGAGCGGGCGGGGTTCTTGATGCCGTTCGTGCCGGCGCTCGTTGCCGACGATTTCCGCGCGCTCGGCACGGAGCCGTCCTAGGGCATCCGTTCGCCGGCGTGCACAGGAACCGGCAGGCGGTTGCCGGGCGGAGCGAGCGGGCAGACCCAGCGTGGGTCGTACGAGCATGACGGGTTGTACGAGAAGTTGAAGTCGAGCACGAGTTCGCCGTTGCGCTCACCGAGATCGGACCCTTTCACCGTGTCGAGCAGGTAGCGGCCGGCGCCGTAGGTCTCCTTGCCGCTCGTCGCGTCGGCGAAGCTGAGGTAGAGGCCGCCCCCGTACCCGTCGAGCCAGTAGAGATCGAGGGCGTGCTCGGCGCCCGAGAGCTCGAAGTGCGTGCGCGCGAAGCGCGTGAACGAGTAAGGGCGCTCGCCCGACGTTGCGATCTCACGCCGCTCACGCTCTGCAGGCTCGGTCACGCCGGGCACGCGGAGCGCGGGGTCGTAGTCGAAGTATGGCAACCCGGCGAACGACTCGCGGCGCCCGGGCGGGAGCGGCGACTGAGGATGCGAGCGAAACAGGTCATCACGCACGTCGCGCCAGTGACGCCAGGCGCGCGCCGGCTGCGTCTCGCGGCGGATCTCCTCGTACAACTCGAAGATCCGGCGCTTCCAATTGAGCAGCGTCAACTCGTGCATGACTGCGACCCTAACGACGACGACCCGCACGGCGAGGCGCGGGTCGTCGGTCATGCGAGCAACTCGACCTGCGGGAACAGGAGTTGAGCCACCCGCTGCGAGGGTAGCGCGCCGCCGTCTACTCGGCCGACGGATGAAGGAGCGGTACGAGCGACTGCGGCCGTGCGCGAAGGACGGCGAGCAGCGACGGCGGCGTGATGAGGCGCGCCCGAACGCCCGGCGGGCGGGGGGCGTGCGTGTCGTAGCCTGCCGCCGACCACCGCAACAGCTCGTCGGCCCGCACGACCCACGCGTCATCGTTCATCAGCACGAAGGCGCCGTCGGGAAGCTCATCGAGAAACGCATCGTGGTGACGCTGGCGGCGAGTGTGTGGGTCGACGCGTTCCAGATGGAGTTGGGCATCGATCGCGTCAGCCCCTTCCTGCCTCGGATGAAGGTCGCGCCAGAGCTCGACGAGGCGCTTGTAGTCCGCGTTGCGGCAAAGCGCGCACGGACGGTGGCCGGCGGCGAACGCCGTTGCCTCGTCGAGGAAGAAGAGCTCCGTGAACTTTCCGGGCTGGAGCAACGGGCCTCGGTGCCATCCCCGGAACTCGAGCTGACAGGAGATCCACCGCTTGCCATTGAAGCGCCGGCGGATGCGACCATGTTCGTCGTGGAGACAGCCACGGTTGCCGTAGACGAGCCCGCGAGCCGAGACTGCGACAAGCTCACTCAGTGGTGTGACGCGATTTTGCCGCAGTGCGAGTCCTCCTGAGAGCGGCTGTGGATTGTCTCAAGAACGCCTGATCAACCGGCGAGTTTCGTCGATCTTCGCTTACGACTTCGCGCAGACGGCCGCGCCGAGACGGAGCGCGAGCGCGTCGGCTTCGACCCCGCGCGGCTTGTCTGCCGCACCGATCGCCTTCACGGCTGCAAGGTTGTGCGCCCTGAACGCCGCGGCCATCTGCCGAATGTGCTTGACCCCTCGCCACTCGAGGGCGATCCACTGGCGGATCGCGGTCTGGCTCGCAGGCGGGCGCGGCAGCCTCGACAGTCTCATCGTCGCGGTGCTCACGATCGAGGCCAGGTGGTCGAGGTGTCGTGCCTCCGGCAGGTAGTCGGCGACGGGCGTTGGCAGCGCATGAGAGCGGATGAGCTCCGTCGCGCAGATGTGGTTTGCGCTACGCACCCAACTCGCTTTCGTCGGCGTGGAGGCCGAAGCCGTCCCAACGGAGACCGCGATCACGCCGGCGGAGAACATTGCAGCGGCAAACCTCCCCACACCGAGATCGTGACTCACGTCTCGGAGTCTCGCGCCCCGATAACGGGTGATTCGGCAAGGAAGGAGCCGGGTCCAGGCTCGTTCCGGTCTGCTGCGGTGGCTTGTCTACCGTAGGTCGACACAGGAGCCAAGCGTGAGAAAAGGGGACACCATGACCACACTCGAGAACCGGCCGAACACCGCACTCCTCGTCGTGGACGTGCAGAACGGCGTCGTCGAGGGCGCACACGAGCGGGACGCGGTCGTCGCCAACGTCGGCGGCCTGGTCGAAAAAGCGCGGAGGGAACGGGTCCCGGTCGTCTGGGTCCAACACTCCGACGAGCAGCTCGCGAAGGGCAGCGACGAGTGGCGGATCGTCCCCGAGCTGAGTCCGGGCGACGCTGAGCCCCTCGTCGGGAAGAATTATGGCGACTCCTTCGAGAACACGACCCTCGAGTCTGTGCTGTCGGGTCTCGGTGTCGGGAGACTGGTGGTCGTCGGCGCCCAGACCGATGCGTGCATCCGCTCGACGCTCCACGGCGCGTTCGTCAGGGGCTACGACGCGACCCTGGTGCGCGATGCCCACACGACGGAGGACCAGACGGCATGGGGGGCGCCCCCGCCGGACCAGGTCATCGCGCATACGAATCTGTATTGGACCTACCAGAAGGCGCCGGGGCGGACGGCGGGCACGGTCGAGACCAAGGACGTCGACTTCGGCCCGACGTCCTGAACCCTGTGCCCGTCGACCGGGCATGGCCCGGATCGCAGCCCGGCCGTCGATCACACTCGATGAGATCCTGGAGCAGATTCAGGGCGATCCCGAGGTCGTGGTGTCACAGGTCGGGTTGGAGCTCACCCGCCCGCACGGGAACGGTCAGCACGTTGCCCGAAGGTGCCAATGGACAGACCCACGCCGGGTCGTACGCGCAGGACGGGTTGTAGGCGAAGTTCAGGTCGATGACGAGGCGGTCGCCGGATCCGCCGAGGTCGGCGCCCTTGACGGTGTCCAAGAGATACCGGCCGCCTCCATAGGTGTCCCTCCCAGCCGTGGCGTCCTTGATCGGCACGAACACGCCGCCTCCATAGGATGCCAGCCACCACACGTCAAGGTCGCCGAGTCCGGGCAGGTGGGCCACGCCCATGCGCACGTATGGGACGATGCCATCGGTCGCTGTCTCGAACTCGATGCGGGTCGGCTCGACACTGGTGTCGATCTCCGGTTCGAAGCGCAGCGTCGGGTCGTAGGGCGCGATCCGAAGACCCACGAAGCGGTCTCGGATGTCGGCGGCAATCGGCGAATCGGGATGGGACCGCATCAGCTCGTCCCGTCCCCTCCGCCAGAGGTCGTGGCCGTCCCTGGGGTCGGATGCCACCCGGACGTCGGCGTAGATGGCGGCCACCCGGCGGCGCCAGTTGAGCAATGACAGCGACATGGTCCGCCTCTCGGATAGGAACGTGCCGGTATGGGCTCAGAGCTGCCGTCGGATCCCGAGCTGCAACTCCCGGAACGGCACGTCGCGATCG
>JBBQLT010000023.1:0-43825 GCA_038328165.1 Gaiellales bacterium | reverse complement strand
GTTCGTGCCCGGGTCGATCCGCGACACGGAGCCGTCGAGGCTGTTGACCACCCACACCGCCCCGGCGCCGGTCGCGATCCCGCTCGGGCCGTTACCGACCGGAATCGTCTGCAGGACGGCGTTCGTTCCGGGGTCGACCCGGGACACCGAGTGACCTTCGCCGTTTGTGACCCAATACGCCCCTTCACCGACCGCGACGCCCGTCGGTGTTGCCCCAACGCCGGTGTCCGCGACAAGGCGACCCGAGCGCGCGTCGACGACTCCCAGCGAGTCGTCGGCCGCCGAGACGGCCGCACGGCCTCCGCTTTCACCGTGACCGAACACCACGAGCGGAACCACCACAGCGGCAACGATCACGCCGGTGAGCGCAGACAGAAGGACGACGCGGCGCTTCCGCGAACGTCGCTCGACTACCTGCTCTGCCCGGAGCGGTAGAGCCTCTGTTTGGACTCGCGAGAGCTCGGACTTATCGGGTTCGACCGTCGGCTCGGGAACCGGCGGCGTTCGAACGGACGTCTGCGGTGCCTCAAGGAGTGCACGGTAGATCGAGTCTGTCTCCGGCGACGGATACGCGCCGAGCTCCTCCGCGAGAAGCTGCCGGCACTGCTCGTACACGCGCAGCGCCTCGGCGCGGTTCCCCGCGACGACGTGTGCCTCCATCAGACGGCGGTATCCAGCCTCGCGAAACGGCGAGAGCGCGATCAGTTCCTCGGCCCACGTTGCCGCCTCCCGCCCGGCGCCCGAACGCAGGCACGCATCGGCAAGGACGCTCAACGCGCGCTCGCGGATGTCGGCGAGCTCGCGTCGATTCTGCTCGACCCACGCTCCGTCTTCACCGGACAGGAACGGCCGGCTTGCCAGTGACTCCGCCGACTCGGCCGCCGCCCGTGCCTGGTCAAGCTCGCCTGCGGCGAGCGCTTCTTCCGCGTCCTGTGCGCCGCTCGCGGCTGCGAACAGGTCGACCCATGTTCCCTCGGGCAGGTCGAGGCGGTAGCAGCCGAAGGCGTTTGTGAGCGTGATCCCGTCTTCTGCGACCAGACCGCGGAGCTTGCTCGCGATGACGGTCAACGCTTTCTCCCAGCTCGCGGGCGGCGATTCCCCCCAGATCGCGTCCGCGAGCTCGTCCCGGGGCACCGGCCGGCCCCGGGCCGCGACCAGGTAGGCGAAGAGAAGCCGACCTTGACGCCCCGGGAAGCGCGACTCGTCCAGCACGTGTCCGTTCGCTTCGGCTGCGACCCCACCGGTGAGAAACACCTTCAGTCGCAATGACTTAGCCACGGTCTAGGCGTGATCTTGCCCGATCTTAGGCGCGGATTCCTAGTTTCGGTTGCACATCCGACAGGAAGCGAGGCAAGGTCATGAAAAAGAAGCTTCTACCGCTAGCCATCGCAGCGCTGCTGGCGTGCGTCACCGCGGCGACGGGTCTTGCGGCGGGATCGACGCAGGTCACGCACTTCTCGTTCACCACCCCCCGCCACCAGCTGTGTGGCATCTGGGGAACGGCCGTCGTTCACGGCACGTCGGTCTTCCGCGACACAGGCAACGGCACGTACTTCATGAGCGGCACCTTCGTCGGTGTCTTCACGGCCGACAATGGAAGATCAACCACGCTCACCGGCGCCGGGCCGCAGAAGCAAGCATCGCCTGCCATGATCGACGCGCAGGCGGGGACGGTCACGATCATGACTACGTACGGGGGTCTGTTTGAGAAGTTTTCGATCACCGGTGGTCCGACCTTGAGTATTAATGCTGGGTCTTTCACCTTTGTCGATGTCTTCAAGTACACCGGGGTTCCAAGCGATCCGGTGGGTGACTTCATCTCCGAGACGGTTTCTGATCTACACGGGCCACATCCCGACCTCCAAAGCGGCGGCTGCGAGGTCCTCGTGCCGTACCTGCAAGGCCCATAGAGCAGCGATAGCAGGGGCGGACCTGCGGAACTGGCGGGTCCGCCCCTTCCACTTGACCGCCCGCCACGCATTGAAGTGGATCGGTGCAACGGCTATGGCCCGCGGGGAACTGCAACCTACCCTCCGCTGTCGACGCAGACCTCGCCCGCGCCGCAACTGGATCTCGCCCGGTCCGTTTCGCACACGGCCGACGAGACGACCTGGACATTCCGGATCCGGCACGGCATGCGGTTCTCACCACCCTCAAATGCCACGCTGACTGCGCTGACCGTCAAGCACTCGATCGAGCGCGCCCTCGATCCGCGGATGAACGGCGGTGCCTCATTCGTCCTCCCAGACCTCGTCGGCGAGTCGGCGTTCCTCGCCGCCAAAGCGCAACATATTTCGGGCCTCACCGCCGTCGGCGACCGGCTGACAGTCCGGTTGACGAAGCCGACGCCCGACCTGCTCGCACGCCTCGCAATCCCTTACTTCGGCATCGTGCCGAACAACACACCGATCGATCCGAACGGCGTGTCGCCAATTCCCTCCGCAGGCCCCTACTACGTCACCTCGTACGTCCCTAACCAGGAACTCATCCTCCGCCGGAACCCCAACTATCGCGGCCCTCGCCACGGGGACTTCGACGAAATCGTCTACGAGATCGGCATCGGCCGAGCGGACACCCGAGCACTGGTGGCGCGCGCAGACGTGGACTACGCCGCGGGTGGGACTCCCGTCGCCGCGCCGGGTGCGAGTCTCGGCGGCCGGGGGCAGCGTCCTTCTCTATCCGAGGGCTGCGGTTCGCTATCTCGCGCTGAACACCCGCCGACAACTCTTCGCCAGTCCGCGACTGCGGCGAGCGGTGTCGTACGCGATCGACCGCACCCGACTCGCCCGAATCCTCAGTGCGACACCCAGACCACAGGGCAACCTGGTCGACAAGCCCACCGACAGCTACTTGCCCGCGGGCATGCCAGGCGCCCCCAAGGGACACGTCTACCCGTTACACGCCGACCTTCGCACAGCACGGAAGCTAGCGGGGCGGATCGACCGCACCGCCGTGCTCTACACGTGCAACACGGCCCCCTGCCCGCAGATCGCCGCCGAGCTCTCCTCCGAGTTGCGCCGCATCGGAATCAACCTTCGGGTACGAACGTTTCCCGGCGGCATCGCATACGAGCAGGCAACCAGGCTGAACGCCCCGTACGACATCCTCGCCTTCGGTTGGGAGGCCGACTGGCTCGACCCCGCAACCATCCTCGGCACGCTGCTCGACCCGAGCACCATCGGCAACCCCAACAACCTCAACTTCGCGAACTTCCGCGACCCCGCGACCTCCGCACGGCTCGCCGCAGCCTCCCGCCTCGACCCGCCGAAGCGCTACCGCGCGTACGCGCACCTCACCGCCGAGCTCGAACGCCGAGCACCACCGCTCATCGCCTACGGCGCCGACCAGTCCTACAACCTCTTCTCCGGACGGATCGCCTGCCAGCACTACGAACCGCTTTACGGCGTCGACCTCGCAACGCATTGCGTCACCCGATAGAAGCGGGGCATGGATCAAGGTCGGCCGACGGCACGAACCCTGCGCCGGCGCTCCGATGCCGAGAACGAGATCGAGATCCTGTTGTTGCGCCACGAATTGGCGGTGTGGCGGCGGCAAGTACGCAGGCCGCACTGCGGTCCTGCTGATCGGGTCTTCCTGGCCGCGTTGGCTCGCATGCTTCCTCGCGAACGGTGGGGGTAGCGTCTTTGTGCGGCCGGAGACGATTCGTCGTTGGCATCGTTCGTTGGTTGGGCGGAGTTGGACGTATCCGCATCGACCGCCGGGGAGACCGGCCACCGATACGAAGGTGCAGGCGCTGGTTGTTCGGTTGGCACGGGAGAACCCGAGTTGGGGCTATCGGCGGATCCAGGGCGAACTGACCGGGCTCGGGATCCGGATTGCGGCCAGCACCGTCTGGTCGATCCTGCAGCAGGGCGGCATCGACCCGCCACCGCGCCGCTCGACTGAGACATGGCGTGCGTTCATACGCGCCCAGGCCAGCGGCATCGTTGCCTGCGACTTCTTCACCGTCGACACACTGCTGTTCCGCCGCCTCTACGTGCTCGTGTTCATCGAACTCGCGACACGGCAGGTGCATCTCGCGGGCGTCACGACGAACCCGACCGGCGGCTGGGTGACCCAACAGGCACGCAAGATAGTCGAGACATTCGCCGACCGAACGCAGCCAATCCGGTTTCTGATCCACGACCGCGACAGCAAGTTCACGGCCGCATTCGACGAGGTGTTCCGCTCCGAGGGCATCCGAGCGATCCGCACGCCGGTGCGGGCGCCGAACGCGAACGCGTACGTCGAGCGCTGGATCGGCACGATCCGCCGCGAGTGCCTCGACTGGCTCCTGATCGTCAATCGACACCACCTTGAACGCGTCCTTCCGCTCTACATCGAGCATTACAACGCGCACCGCCCTCACCGCTCCCTCCAACAGCGACCACCGACCGGAAACCCACAACCGGACTCAGCGACCGTGATCGCGCTCGACGGTGTTCGGCGCCAGGACGTCCTCGGAGGACTCATCCACAAATACAAGAGAGCCGCCTGACGGCCACGAATCGAGTTTCCGGCACCTACGGCCTCCTCGAGAGGCGAACCTTTCAAGACCTTCGCCGCGTAAGTGAGAGATTTGTCGCATGATGATCACTCGATGCGAGAGCTGCCCAGGGGCACTGTCACGTTCCTCTTTTCGGACATCGAGGGGTCGACGCGGCTGCTGCAGGAGCTTGGCGAGGGCTACGCGGGTGCGCTGGCCGAGCACCGCCTTCTCCTCCGCGGAGCCTGCAGATCACACGGCGGCCGAGAAGTTGATACGCAGGGCGATGCCTTGTTCGTCGCCTTTGCCCGCGCGACGGACGCGCTCGCCGCTGCGGCCGAGGGCCAACAGGCACTCGGCGCAGGCCCGGTGCGTGTCCGGATGGGCATTCATACGGGGGAGCCGATCGTTACGGAGGAGGGTTACGTCGGCCTTGACGTGCACCGCGCTGCTCGGATCGCCGCGGCCGGCCATGGCGGCCAGATCCTCGTCTCGCAGTCGACGCGCGAGCTCGTAGGCGCGCACGATCTGCGCGACCTCGGCGAGCACCGACTCAAGGACCTGACCCAGCCCGAGCGGCTCTATCAGCTTGGCGATGGGGACTTCCCGCCGCTCAAAGGCCTGAATCAGACAAACCTCCCGGTGCAGCCGACGCTACTCGTCGGCAGGCGACGGGAGCTCGACGAGATCCTTGCGCTTCTCCACGACGGCGTTCGCCTCCTGACGCTCACGGGAGCCGGCGGCTCGGGGAAGACGCGGCTTGCTCTGCAAGCTGCTGCAGAGCTCATCGAGGACTACCGCGACGGTGTCTGGTTCGTTCCGCTCGCGTCGGTGAACGACACGTCGCTGGTGCTTCCGGCGGTCGCGACCACGCTCGGCGCGAAGGACGGGCTTGTTGAGCACCTGCGCAGCCGCCGAACGCTGCTCCTTTTGGACAATTTCGAGCAGGTCGTGGAGGCGGGGCCTCGGCTGGCGGAGCTGCTGCGCGCGGCGCCGCAGCTGGCGGTCCTTGCGACGAGCCGAGAGCGACTGGCACTGGCCGGCGAGCACGAGTACGTGGTGCCGACGCTCCCGCTTGCGGATGCGGTCGCGCTCTTCACAGCACGAGCGCGGCAGCTGAATCCAACGTTCGAGCCGGTGGAGCAGGTGAGCGAGATTTGCCGGCGGCTCGAGGGCCTGCCGCTGGCTCTCGAGCTCGCCGCGGCGCGCGTGAAGGTGTTGACGCCCGAGCAGATCCTGGCCCGGCTCGAGCGCCGACTGGACTTGCTCGCCGGCGGTGCACGCGACCTTCCCGAGCGCCAGCGGACGCTCCGGAAGACGATCGAGTGGAGCTACGACCTCCTGGACGGCGAACAGCGGCTGCTCTTCGCGCGCGTTGGCGTCTACGCCGGCAGCTTCGATCTCGAAGCGGCGGAGGAGATGAGCGACGCCGACCTCGACGCGCTCCAGTCGCTGGTCGACAAGAGCATGCTCCGACACACCGAGGCGGGGCGCTTCTTCCTGCTCGAGATGATTCGCGAGTACGCGCTCGAGCGGCTCGAGCAGACGGGTGAGAGCGAGTCGATCCGTCGCCGCCACAGCGACTACTTCCTCGGCCTTGCGGAGCGGGCCGCGGCCGAGCTCAAGGGGCCGGATCAGACCGCCTGGCTTAGCAGACTCGACTCGGAGCACGATAACTTCCGTGCCGCCTTGAGATGGCTCGGCGAGGCGGGCGAGGCGCAGCTCAAACTGCGGCTGACGATCGCCCTTGCGCGCTTCTGGTATGTGCGGGGGCATTTCGACGAGGCGCGAAAGTGGCTAGATGAAGTCCTCGCAGCGGAGGAGATGCCCGCGGCAAGCGTACAACCCGCAGCTCTCCGCGCTCAGGCACTCACGGCGGCCTCGGCCGTCGCGCTGATCCAGGGCGACTACGACGAGGCGATCGAGCTGTCGGAGCAGACTCTTCTACTCGCCCGCGCACAGCAGGATCGCGGAAGGATCGCCAACGCGCTGAGCAACCTGGGCGCGATCGTCCTCGGAGCCGGTGATCCCGAGCGAGCAGCCCCCCTGCTCGAGGAAGCGGTCATTCTCTCCCGTGAGCTCGAGGAAAAGCCAGTCGCCGCGCGAGCGCTGAACAACCTCGGCGACCTCGCCTTGACGGTGGGGGACTATGCGCAAGCGGAGGCCCTCTTCGAGGAAAGCCTCGACCTCTTACGCGAGCTCGGCGACACCTCCAACGTTGCCCGCTCACTCTTCAACCTCGGCGCGACCGCGCTTCGGCGTGGCCGCTACCCAGATGCACTCTCGCGCTTCCGCGAAAGCATCGCTCTCTCGCGCGGGATTGACGACAAGGAAGACCTCGCGTGGTGCCTGGAGGGGTTTGCGGCGCTCGCCGCGGCAGAAGGAGACCCCGAGCGAGCCACGCGCTTGCTGGGCGCGGCCGGGGTCCTGCTCGAGACGATCGGTGGAGCGTTCAAGCCCTTCGAGCGGCTCCTGCACGACCACACGGTCGCCGCCGCGCAGACTCAACTCGGGGCCACCACGTTCGAGGCAATCCGGGCGGAGGGCGCCGCCCTAAACCTCCAGCAAGCCGTCGAGTACGCAGTTGAAGCCGCAGAACAACTTTAGAGACTCAGGCGTGACCGTAAATAGCCGGCCATCCGCCCGGGATCGCTCTCAGCTTCGTCGTTCACCGTTGCGAGAGGCGGGCGTTGTCGCTCTCTGGATGTCATAAGGCTCTGTCCTTAGCGCTGGGACGAGGCGCAACTCCTCCGCCCTCGGCAAGTCGAAACCGCCAAGAGCGCAAGCGCCGGTGAGCCGCTCTCTACCAGGGAGGATTCAGAGGCTTTCAGAATCAGCAGCGACTACGCGAAGCCCTTGTGCGTTCATGGACTACAGGGGATGGAGCCCTTGTGGAGCCCCGTGGTTGCAACCGGTGGCGATCAGCGGCAAATCGCCCGGCCCGCGAAATGCGCAAAATAAGCCGAAACCGTTGCAGTCGGTTGCGACCAGTTGCGGTCGCTAGTACATGGTAAGGAGGGGGTCAACGGTTCGAGTCCGTTAGAGGGCTCTTGCAAAAGCCCCGCAAAACGGGGTTTTTGTCCTGGGCAGGGGGTGCCGAAGCCGTCGCGATCGGTGGGGATGGGGCATGTTTTGGAGCTCCCAGATCCCGACCGGATCAACCTCGACCTCCAGATCTCGAAGCTGGGGGTCATCCGCCAGAACAAGCCGCAGCGGAATGCCGGTGTGCCTGCCCAGTGCCTGCCCGAATAGCGCAGCGCCAGCGGTTTCCTAAACCGCGTGCACAAGTTCGATTCTTGTCGGGGGCATTTCGTTCGTTCGCCTGTAGATACGCCCCTTGACGCGGGTCTCGGCGCGATCTATGCGGCGCTCACAGGGCTCTCGGCGACGAGCGCCTCGACGCTCACCGCGTACACCTTCACCGGCTGACGCTTTCCCTTCAGCGACAGCTCTCCCTGCGCTTCGACGATGATGTCGTCGTCGAGGCCGGCGCGCGTGTTCTCGTCGATCAGAATCAGCTGGCCGAGCTCCTTCGTCTGTGCCTCGAGCCGTGCGGCGACGTTGACGGTGTCGCCGACGCACGTGTAAGTCGCACGGTGCTGCGTCCCGGTGTATCCCGCAATCACTTGGCCCGACGCGATGCCGATGCCGATTTGGATCTCGACCTTTCCTTGCGCGGCCTGTTCCGCGTTGAAGAGCCGGATCAGCTCGACCATCTGGCGGGCTGCGAGGACGGCGCGCACCCGATGGTCCTCGCGCGGCAGCGGCGCCCCGAAGATCGCCATGAGACCGTCGCCGACCATCTGGTTGACGATGCCGCCTTCACCGCCGATCGCGTCCATCATCAGCAGGTAGTAGTCGTTCAGCAGCTCGATCGTCTCGGCAGGCTCCCGCGCCTCCGCTATCGACGTGAACGACCGGATGTCGCAGAACATGGCCGTCGCGTCGACGTGCTTGCCGCCGAGAGAGAAGCCCGAGGTAAGCAGGTCGTCGGCCACCTCCTTCGTGGCGAACTTGCTGATGAGCTCGCGCTGCTGGTCACGCAGCCGCTTCTTCTCGAGGCTCGCGTTGATCCGCGCGTTGAGCAAGACGGGGTTGATCGGCTTCGTCAAGTAGTCCTCGGCGCCCATCTCGACGCACTTGACGACGCTGTCGAGCTCGTCGAGCGCCGACGTCATGATCACCGGGATGTCGCGGAGTTGCAGGTCGCCCTTCAGCTCCTCCAGGACGCCGTAGCCGTCGAGCTCGGGCATCAGCACGTCGAGAAGCAGCACATCGAACCGCTGCTGCCGGAGCAGGTCGAGCGCCTCGCGCCCGTGCTCCGCGAAGGCGACCGCGTGACCCTGCTGCTCGAGGCTGCGGCCGAGTAGAAGGCGGTTCATCCTGTTGTCGTCGGCGAGGAGGATCTTGCCGGGGGGGACGCTCACGTCGTCGCCTTTGGGCGCAGCGTCCCGAGTGCCAGCTCGAGCGATCCGCGCTCCTCCTCGATCCGCGCGACGAGACCAGGCGCGTCCTCGAGGCGGCCGTCCTTCGCCTGCTTCTCGAGCGCGCGACAGAGCTCGGCGAACTCCGTTGCCCCGAGCGTGGCGCCGTTCGACTTCAGCGTGTGCGCCATCCGTCGGACCTCAGCCGCGTTTCCCTCGTCGAGGGCGCGGCGTAGCGTCGCGAGGAGCGTCTCGACGTCGGCGAGGAACGTGTCGATCCCCTCGGCGACGAACTCGTCGCCTCCCAGCTCGCGCAGGCTCTCGAGCGCGACGCTGTCAAGACGCCCGCCCGCGTCCTCTGCCGGCGGCGTCGCGTGCCGTCCTACCTGCCGGACGCGCCTCAACGCCTCCGCCAGCGCATCCGGGCGGATCGGCTTCGCCACGTAGTCGTCCATGCCCGCCGCGAAGCAGGCCTCGCGGTCCTCGGGCAGCGCGTTCGCCGTCATCGCGATGATGCGGGGTCGCGTGTCGGGCCACCGGTCGCAGATCCGGCGCGAGGCGTCAAGACCGTCGAGCTCAGGCATCTGCACGTCCATCAGCACGACGTCGTACTGACTGCGCTCGAGCGCCTCGATCGCCTCGAGCCCGTTCGATGCGACGTCGGCGCCGTGGCCGAGACGCTCGAGCAGGCGGAGCGCGACCTTCTGGTTGACCGCGTTGTCCTCGGCGAGCAGGATCCGCAGGGACGAGGCGCTGCGGCCCGGCCGCTCCGGCTCGGCCGTGGCCTCCGGCTCGCCGTCACCCTCCGCCACGATCCGAACGAGCGCGTTGTAGAGCTGAGACGCGCGCAGCGGCTTCGCGAGCTGCGCGTCGAACTCGCCGCTCGAGACTGCCTGCGGCAGACGCCCGAGCGAGGTCAGGAGCAGGAGCGGCAGCTCGCGTCGCGGGCGCCGGCGGCGGATCTCGCGCGCCAACTCGACACCGTCCATGCCCGGCATCATCATGTCGAGCACGGCCAGGTCGAACCGCTCGCCCGCGTCGAGGAGCACGAGCGCCTCCGCGCCACCCTCGACGGCGACGGGCTCCATCCGCCACGCGCGCGCGTGGCGCGTGACGATCTCGCGGTTGGTCGCGTTGTCGTCGACGACGAGGACTCGTTTTCCCAGGAGCTGCGGCAGCGCGTCGTCGACCGTCAGCCGTGTCGGAAGCTCGACCGGCTCGGCGGGGAGCGAGATGCGGAACGTCGAGCCCTCGCCCTCCTCGCTCTCTGCCCGGATCGTCCCGCCCATCAGCTCGACCAGGCGCTTCGAGATCGCGAGCCCGAGCAACCCCCTCCCCTACATCCAACACCGCGCCGGCCACTCACAATCAAGCATCACCGAGAAATACATCCACGCCGCACAAGTCGAATTCGCGGGCGCGGCAGAACGCGCCGAAGAATGGATGTTCACGAGTTCCGACTCTCAATTGCCGCCTCGGAGCGACCAACATTGATTCCCACCTCGGCGAGATGTGAACCCAGCCGTCACCTCGTCAGCCCCGTAAACGCGACCGCGTCACGGGCAAAAGTTGGGCAAAAGAACTTCCTGTGCACTCGTCCCCAAAATAAGAAAGCCCCGCTTTCCAGGGCTTTCGTAGTAGCGGGGGCAGGATTTGAACCTGCGACCTCCGGGTTATGAGACATCTGTTGCCAGGTCAGATAACGTGAGAACCCGCATCATACCGTCGTCTCAGGTTACCCAAGACCAGCTCAGAGTGGCTGACGTGGGCAAAAGTTCGGGCAAAAGTTTCGCCTCATCAGTCGAACACTGAACCGCCGGCCGAGAGGCAAGTTCGACCTCCGGGGAACGCACCTCGCACGCACCGAAGTCAGCTCGGCTCATTAGCCAACCGTT
Source organism: Gaiellales bacterium (assembly GCA_038328165.1). GTDB lineage: Bacteria > Actinomycetota > Thermoleophilia > Gaiellales > Gaiellaceae > PALSA-600. The sequence goes on along the minus strand of JBBQLT010000023.1, from coordinate 33,020 downwards.
GCCGCTCGGATAGCGATTCGTACCGCTTTGTTCCGGCGGTTCAGGTCTGGGATCACGCCGCGGTGGCTCACAGGAGCGCCCCGGCCCACCTCGATCTGCCTGCCAGGATTAAACACCCGCAGACAACTTCTAAGCCCTCTATGAAGGCGTCAGCTCTCCGGACCGAAGGCGCCACTCGAGCAGGCTGAGCAGCGACTCTGAGATTCCAGCTCCTCTCGCCTCAGAGACGGGAAACCTCGATCTCCATCTGGGACACCTGACCGCACATTGAGCCGGCCGGACCAAACAAGTTCACCGAGCCGGTGGCGCTTTGGTCCACCTTCCCCGCGAACTTTCGGCTTGCGCCTACGGCCCTCGCGAACGGCTTCGACCTACTCACGCTCCGTACTCGGTGCGAGAGAGAACCTAGCGCGGCGTCTGACCGAAATCCGAAAGGGCCCGCACAAGGTTTCCGCTGTTTGCGGAACATGTACGAACGCCCTCGAGGTCGAAGCGAGTCGGCGCCGACCTTCGTTCTCCGGCCGAATCCAGAAACGGGCGTGCGGTTCACCTCGCCCGAGAATCGCCAGAATCTTGCGACGCCGATCCTCGCCGGTTCTGCGATCGAATCGCCCGCGCCGCCAATCGCGCCAAACGATACGCCGCTCATGACGTCGGCCGCAACAACGGTGACCCAACAGGAGGTGAGAGCAGAAATCTCGGGCACCCACGAGGCACTGCATAAACTCCCGTAGCCGGCCAAAAGGACGGAAGCCCCAGGGCGTCAGTTGTCGAGATGCGTGCGCCAGCGCTCTTCGATGCGCCGGCCCTTCCAGATCGCGACCGAGGCGACCCACGTCAGGACGAAGAGGCCGACGATCGCGTAGCCGAGCGTCTCGAAGTCGAGTGCGTTCAGCCACGACCAGAAGCCCGCATGCAGGCCGAGCTTCGTCGAGGCGACCTGCAACAACTCCACGGAGCCGACGGCGAGCGCGACGATGACCGAGAGGCTCGTCACCGTGATGTTGTAGTAGACCTTGCGCACCGGGTTCGAGAACGCCCAACCGTAGGCCTGGCTCATGAAGGCGCCATCGGCGGTATCCATCAGCGACATGCCGGCGGCGAAGAGGAACGGCAGCGCGAGGATCGCGAGCAGCGGGATCTGATGCGTCGCGACGCCCGCGGCGAGCGCAAGCAGGCCGACCTCGGTCGCCGTGTCGAAGCCGAGCCCGAACAGGACGCCGAGCGGGTACATCTGCCACGAGTGCTCGATCATCCTGAAGAAGCGGCCTACGAAGAACCGGTTCATGAAGCCGCGATCGAGTAGGCGCTGCTCCAGCCGCTCGCGGTCGTAGCGCCCGTGCTTGAGTTCGCGGAAGATTCGGACGATGTCGACGAGGACGATCAGGTTCAGCACGCCGATGATCCAGAGGAACGTGCCCGAGACGCCGGCGCCGAGCGAGCTGCCGTAGTGCTGGAACGCCGGGATGTGCGAGCCGACGGTTCTCGTCGAGAGCGCGAGCCCAACGGCGAGCCCAAAGACGATCGTCGAATGCCCGAGCGAGAAGAAGAACCCGATCCCGAGCGGGCGCTTGGCCTGCTGGAGGAACTTGCGGGTCGTGTTATCGATCGCCGCGATGTGATCGGCGTCGAACGCGTGCCGAAGCCCAAAGGTGTACGCGAGGGTGCCGAGGCCGGCGAGCGCCGGGTACGTGCGCGAGTAGTAGAGGAAGAGCCCCCATCCGACGATGTGGAGTAGTGCGACCGCCGCGGCGAAGCCCGAAAGCCGCAGCCACTCCCGGCGGCTGAGCGCGCGAAGCCAGCGGCCTCTCATGCCCGGGCGAGCTCCGCGCGCGCGGGCTGGTCGGCGACGGCGTGCTCGCAGAGCAGGTGATAGACGGTCGCGTGCGCCTCTTGGATGCGCGGGATGTACTCGGAGGGCGCGACGATCACGTGGTCTGCCAGCTGCTCGGCCGCGATGCGGCCGCCGTCGTAGCCGACGATCGCGATCGTCTCGAGCCCGCGGGCGCGGGCCTCCGTGAGCGCGCAGATTATGTTCGCCGATCCGCCGCTCGTCGAGAACGCAACGGCGATGTCGCCCTCGCGGCCGTGCGCGATGAGCTGGCGCTGAAAGAGCACCTCCGGCCCGATGTCGTTCGCGAGCGCCGTGAGGATCGACGCATCCGCCGTCAGGTCGAGGGCACGGAGTCCTGCGCTCTCGAGGTCGGCGACGATGTCCATCGCATCGGTCGCGGAGCCGCCGTTCCCGAACGCGAGCAGCTTGCCGCCGTCGCCGAGGCGTTCACGCAACGCGACGCCCGCCGCTGCGACCGCGACTCCGTCGCCGATCGTCCGCAGGCGCAGCTCGCCGATCTCGCGTGCTTTCAGCCGCACCGACCGCGCTACGTCGCCGAGAAGCGCGGAGGGGTCGGTCGTCTTGCGCTCGAGAAACGGGTAGAGGAAGGCGGAGCTGCCGCCGCCGCTGTCACTCGACCCGAGGTGATCGAGGAACACGTGTACCGACTCCCAGAGCACGTGGTAGAGGGTCTCGATCAGCTCTTGCCGGACGAACGGGTCGGCCACGCCCGGCTCGAACTCCCACGCGGCGGCGCCGGGCTCGAAGCCGATCGCGAGGCAGCCTGCCGGCGCACGCACCGGCCAGCCGAAGCCGATCACCGCGTCGCCCGGCTCGGCAAGACGCGGGAGCTGGTCGGCCCGCAGCGCGGCCGCGGGGAGCGCGCGCTTGCCGACGATCACCGGGTGGACGAACTCGACGGCGACGTGGTGTGCGTCCGAGCAGTCCTGCGGCGAGACGCCGACTGCTAGCAGGCGACCACCGGCCGAGAACCGGTGCGCCAGCTCGAGCGACAGCTCGGCTATCCGCTCGGCCTCGGCGTCGAAGAAGCGCTCGTTCGCCTCGGTGCGTCTGCCGATCACGCCGGCACGGTCTCCCGCGTCGCGGCCAGGACGAGCCATTCGCGCCACGCGTCGACGCCTTCGCCGGTCTTCGCGCTGACGAGCAACCGGTCGACGCCGGGGTGTACGGCGTCGAGGTTGTAGAAGTAGCGCTCCAAATCGAAGTCGAGGTGTGGCAGCAGGTCGATCTTGTTCACGATTACGAGCTCGCAGGCACGGAACATCAGCGGGTATTTCAGCGGCTTGTCCTCGCCCTCAGCGACCGAAGACACCATCACCCGGTGGTGCTCGCCGACGCGAAACTCGGCCGGGCAGACGAGGTTGCCGACGTTCTCGATCACGAGGAGGTCGATCTCGTCGAGCGGCAACGAGGGCAGCGCCGAGCGAACCATGTTCGCGTCCAGGTGGCACTCTCCGCCGAAGCTGGGGTCAGTCTCGATCTGCACCACCGGAACGTGCAGGTGGGCGATGCGGTCGCCGTCGAGCGTCGAGGCGACGTCCCCCTCGAGCACGCCGACCCGTATGCCGTCGAGGTTGCGAAGTGAGCCCTCGAGCAGGGTCGTCTTGCCTGCGCCGGGCGCGCTCATCAGGTTCACAGCAGTGACGCCCGCGCGCTCGAAGTCGTCGCGGTTCGCGGCGGCGATCGTCGAATTCGCGTCGAGCACGTCCTCGAGCACCTTCACGTACGTGCGATGCATGCCTCGGCCTCCTGTGTATTTGACTCCGTCGAGCCCGCGTCGACCTGGATCGACTCGACCATGAACTCGTCACCCGACACGACCGTTCCGCCGCCGCCGCACTCGGGGCAGCGGAAGCTCGGTGGCTCCCACTCGCTGCCGCAACACGCGAGCCGTGCCGGCACCACCTCGAACTCGAGGCGCGCGCCCTCGCAAACGGTGCCACGGCCGACGATGTCGACGTACAGGTCGAGCGAGTCGGGCACGACCTGGCGCAGCGCTCCGACGCGGATCGAGATCACGCGTACCGGCAGCCCGTCGGCGTGGCGCTCGACGGTGTCGATGATCGCGCTCGCTAGAGAGAGCTCATGCACCTGAGCTCCTCGACCGTCTCGATCACGAGCGCGACGGCGCCGTCGACGGCGGCCGCGACCCGCGGCGTGAGCCCAATGCCGACCTCCTCGACCTGCTCTGGTTCGCAGCCGACGACAACGACCTTGCCGGGCCACGCACCGGTCGCCTTGACGAAACGCAGCACGGTTTCGGGATCCATGCCGTGCGGGTCGATCTGCACGTTGTCGTCGATGCCGCCGTCGATCGACTCGGGCTCGACCTCCATCACGTACAGGGTCCCCGGCTCGCTCCCCTGGCGCGTGACGTCGACGAGCACGAGCGCGTCGTAGCCGCGTAAAACCTCGTATGCGAGATCGAGACCACCCGAGCCGAAGTCGGCAACGGCGACGTCGGACGGCAGCTCGCGCGTGCGCAGGCGCTTTGCCACCTCGCCTGCGAACCCGTCGTCGCCGAGCCACAGATTGCCAACGGCCGCGACCAGGATCATCTCGTCACCTCCACTTCGTCGGATTTGAAGAACAGGAAGCGGCCGCTCTCGCGCAGCATCTGCTGCATCGGGTCGCTGTCGATCGTGACACCGAGGTGGACGACGTCGTCGTAGTCGATGTAGATCCGCTCGAGCGTCGCCGTACGGCCGGCGAGCAGAAAGTCCTGCGCGTCGGCGCCGGCGCGCGGGCGCAGCACGAGCTTCGCGCCGCGGCGCACCGTCACACCTGCGACGACCGTCTCCTGCTCGCCCGGGATCTCGTCCTGCGCCGGCGCCATCAACCCGTGCAGCCGCAGCAGATCCTCCTGCGACGCCGAAGCGGCGCGCTCGACCATCTCGGCGACCCTCGGGTCGCCCGCGGCGATCGCTGCACGCTCGCCGTCGGAGAGCGTCTGCACGTGCAGGAGCAGCGCCTCCTCGATCTCGGTGGCGTCGAACAAGCTGCCGCGACTGGCGGCGGCGAGCTGCGGATGGTCGGGCAACACGATCGCGGCGCCAAGCACGGCGTCGTCTGCCGACGTCGCAAGCACCGGATAGATGTTGACGCTCTCGCAGCCCGCCTCGAGCGGGGAGAGGAACCGGCCGCCACGGCAGCGCACGACGGCGTGGGTCGAGATCAACGAGGCGTCCAGCGCCTCAGCGCGGCCGAGCCCGGGCGGCACCTCGGTGAGGTTGTGGACGCAGACGCGTACCTGGTCGCCGTTGACGCGCAGCCGGGCGCGGCCGCGTAGCCCGTCGAAGTCGAACTCAAGCTCGCCGGGGCCGGGGAGATCGAGGCGGCGCTCGACCGCGCGATGGCCGGCGCCGGTCGACTGGAGGAACCGTACCTCCGCACTTATCTCACCTGGCATCGCGAGGCGGCACTCGAGCCGGAGATGGTCGTAGGTCGAGCCGCTCGCGTAGGCCGGCGGGTACACAATCCCGAACGGCGTCGGCGTCGCGTTCTTGGTCGTGTCGGGGGTGTACGGATAGAGCGCATAGCCCTCGTAAAGCATCGTCGTGACGAGCTCCTCGAGCGCGCTCATTGCAGCGCATCCTGGATCGCGGCGTCGAAGGACGGCAGGCCGCGCTCGGTACGTCGCTTGCGGAGCGCGTCGAGCGTGTCCGGCTGCACGCGGACGAAGCCGCCGGCGCCGTAGCGCCGCTCGATCAGGCTGCGCCAATCGGCGAGGCGCAGGCGGAAGCGGGCATCGCAGCTCCACGCAACGAGCGTGATCTGAAGACGATCCGCCTCGCCGCAGTAGAAGATCGAGCCGTTGAAGTTGAACGTCAGCGGCACCGTGCCGCTCGTGAGCGACGCGAGGTACCGGGTCGCGGCGAGCTCGACGTCACCGCTGAACGGTACGGCGAGCGTGAAGCGGCCCGTGCCGCGGAAGCTCGGCACGAGCGCCTCGACGCGCCCGATCTGGATAGCGCCGGCAGTCTGCGGGATCTGCTCGGGCTCGCCGAACAGATCGTGCAGCCGCGCTCGGGTCTCCGGGTCGTACGAGCGGCGGTCGCCGTCGATCTGGACCTGCGCGGCGAGCGCTATCGTGTAGATCTCACGGTCACTCTCGTCGGTCACGTCGACCGCGAAATTCAGCGTCGGGGTCGGTGCGAGCGGGTCTGCCTCGACGCTCGCGACCGCGAACTCGAGCATGGGCACTTCGAGGGCCACGTCCGTCATGCCGCCTCCGCGCGCAGCGCGTCGAGGTAGCCGGCGATCGACTCGCGAAGATTCGAGCCGCCGTTGATGCCCTCCCAGCGCAGCTTCACGAGCCCGACGAGCCCGTAACAGCGGTCGATCGGTGCGATCAGAAACTGCGGCGGGTCGGCGAGCCGGTTGACGATCAGCGCCTCGACATCGAGTTCGAGCGTCTCGAGTATCGGATTGGCCGCGACGAGCTCGCGCCAGCCACCGAGGTCGAGCTCGCTTTCGGTCGCGCCCGCCGGGCTCGGGTAGAACGCCGTCACCTGCCCGGCGACCGAGCTCAGAAAGAGAAACGCCAGGCCGATCGGAATGCGAAACTCGGCCCAGAGTTCGTCCGGCAACACGAAGGTGTCGAGCGGCACGACTCTGTGTCCGGTCGGGCGCAGCTCGGGGTCGCCGGAGCGCAGCGCGAAGCAGCTCTCGCACGTGCAGAGGATCTGCCGCTCCTCGAGCTGAAGCAGATGGCGGTGCTCTGCCGACACCTCGCTGCCGCAGAGGTCGCAGTGCTCGACGACGCGCGGCGGCCGCTCCGCCGCCTTCGCGACGGCGACCCGGCGCAGATCGCGAACGAGCGTCATGTCGCAACCCGCACACGGCCGTCCGTCTCGAGCAGCGGCACCGGCACGAGCTGGAGGTCCTCCTGCCCGACGAGGCGTCCGGCCAGCGGCAGCGAGTAGCTGCGGCCGCACGACGGGCATTCGAGCGTGCCGTCGTCGAGCGTCCCGCCGAGCAGCGTGCTGCCGCAGCCCGCGCAGGCGTCGCGGTAGGCAAGCAGCGTTCCGGCGACGTTCGCGACGACGAGGCCGGGGACGCCGAGCGTGAGCCGGCCAGGCTCGGGCGTCGAGCGGAGCTCCGACCAACCGACCATCGGCAGCAGCTTCCCCGGCGAGCGCACCTTGTCGACTGCTCCCTCGACCTCGATGCCGAGCAGGTCGGGCGCCTCCTCGTCGAGCGCCTTCGCGATTGCGAGCTCGAGCGTCGCAGCCGACGACGCACAGCCGTTGCAGCTCCCCTTCAGAAGCAGCTGCGCGACGCCGTCCTCGATCCCGAGCAGCACCACGTCGCCGCCGTGGGAGGCGAGGTAGGGCCGGACGCTCGCGAGCGCCTTCGCGACCCGGTCGTCGAGCGACAACGGGTGCAGGCCGTGCACGAGCAGCATGCTCGACACGACCGGATCCGCGGCGAGGCGGTCGCGCGCCTCGGGGTCGAGTTCCCCGAGGATGCGCGAAAGACCTTCACCGTGCAGCTCGAGCATCTGCTCGAGGAGCTGCTCGGCTTTGTCGGAAACGGGCGTCTCCAACACGATCAGCAGAGCCCGGTCGGTGTGTGCACCACCTTCTTCACCTTGCCGCCGCCGAGGTACATGTGCACGCCGCACGGTAGGCACGGATCGAACGAGCGGACGGCGCGCATGATGTCGATGCCCTTGAAGTCGTCCGGGCCGTTCTCCTCGAAGATCGGGGTGTTCTGCACCGCGTCCTCGTACGGGCCGGGCGTGCCGTAGGCATCCCGCGGGCTGGCGTTCCACGGCGTCGGCGGATACGGCTGGTAGTTCGCGATCTTGCCGTCGCGGATCACCATATGATGCGAGAGCACACCGCGAGCCGCCTCGTGGAAGCCGACGCTCACGGCCTCGTCCGGCACCTTGAAGTCACGCCAGCTCTTCGTCCGGCCGGCGATCAGCTCGGCGCGAGCGAGGTTGAGGCAGTGCAGGCCGACGAGAGCCGAATACGCCTCGTGGTAGGCCCGGGCGCGGTCACGCTCGATCGCGTTCGACCACGGCGGGATCTTCCACTCGAACTCCATCTGCGGCAGGCTCTTCGAGCGCGGCAGCACCATCTTGATCGACTCGCCGGTCGCTTCAAGGTAGTCGCCGAGCTTCACAAGGCCCGCCTTCGCCGTCACCCACTGGCGCGCGAACGGGCCGCCGCCGGTGTCGCACGCGACGTAGCGGTCGGTGCGCTTGTCGTAGATGCGCGGCGAGGTGACCCACGAGTATTTGTCGGCGAAGTCGCGCTTCTGCGGCTTCGGAATCGTCGTCTTGTTCCACGGGTGATGCTTGTCGATCGGATTCCCGAGCGGATCCTCGGTCACCCACGTGGTCTCGTTGTCCCAGTCCTCGAAGTACGAGGAGCCGAGCATGATCCGGATCATCCCGTTGATCTCAACGAGGTCGGTAGAGACGAGCTCGCCGCCGATCACGACACCTGGCGTGATCATCCGCGCACGGCCCCACTCGGTCATCGTCTTGTAGTCGTAGTCGACAACCTCGGGATCGTCGAAGCAGCCCCAGCAGACGAGATCGGTCTCGCGGAAGCCGACCTGCTCGTAGCCGGGAAGCGCCTGATAGAAGAAGTCGTAGAGGTCGTCGTGCAGCGTGATCGAGCGCTTGCAGTAGTCGATGTACTCCATCAGCCGCACGTAGTAGTCCGTAATCGTCTGATGCGTGATGTGCGCGCTGCAGCCGCCCGGCATGATCGTCGACGGGTGCGTGTGCCGCCCGCCGAACAGGCAGTACATCTCGCGCGTGTAGCGGGCCACCTCGAGCGTCTCGAGATAGAACTCGCCGGTGAACGGGTTCAGCGAGCGCATGATGTCGGCGATCGTCTTGAACCCGTGAATGTCGCCCTGCGGCGAGGACGTCTGCTCCGCCTTCGCAAGCACCGACGGGTTCGTCTCCCTCACCATCTGCTCGCAAAAGTCCACGTTCGCCATGCAGTCGTTGAAGATCGCGTGGTCGAACATGAAGTCCGCCGACTCGGCGAGGTTGAACGCGTAGTCGCCGAGCTTCGGCGGTTTCACGCCGTATGCCATGTTCTGGTTCAGGCACGACGCCGTGCAGTGGTTGTCACCGCAGATGCCACAGATCCGGCTCGTGATGAAGTGGGCGTCACGTGGATCGATGCCCTTCATGAAGATGTCGAAGCCGCGGAAGACCATCGACGTCGAGTAGCACTTCAGGACTTCCTGATTCGTGAAGTCGATCTCTGTGTGGATGCCGAGGCTCCCGACGATCCGAGTGATCGGATCCCACGACATCTCCTTGACGACGACTTTGCGCTCCTGCGGAGCCTGTACATCGGTCGCCATCTCACGCTCCTCTCTTGGCGTAATGCCGTGGCTGGTAGCCGGAGCCGAGCGTGCCACCCTTGCGGCGCCACTCCGGTTCCTTGTCGTACTTGTTCTTGATGTTGCGATTGCGGCCCCAGCGGATGATCGGGCCGATCGTGAACTTCTCGAAGTTCGCGGCGAGCCCACCGAGCCGGTCCTCGTCCATGAACGGCATGTACTTGTCCGGGAAGCCCGGCATCGTGCAGGCCATGCAGATGCCGCCGACGTTCGGGCAGCCGCCGACGCCGTTCACCCAGCCGCGCAACGGCACATTGCACTTGACCACCGGGCCCTTGCAGCCGAGCTTGACGAGGCAGCGGTAGTCGTCGCCGTACTCGGTCGCGAAGTTCCCCATCTCGGAGAACCCGCCGCGGTTGCAGTTCTCACGGACCGTGCGGTCGAAGAGCCAGCGCGGGCGGCCGGCATCGTCGATGTCGATCATCGGCGCCATCCCGCCGAGTTGGAGCACGAGGTAGAGCAGCGTCTCGGTCATGTTGTCCGGTTGCGCCGGGCAACCCGGAATGTTCACGATCGGAATGCCGGCCTTCGACTTCCAGTTCCAGCCGAGATAGTCGCGCAGGCCCATTGCGCCGGTCGGGTTGTTCTTCATCGCAGGGATGCCGCCGTACGTCGCGCAGGTACCGACCGCGACAACCGCCGCCGCCTTCGGCGCGAGCCGGTCGATCCACTCGTTGGTGGTGATCGGCTGACCGGTCGAGGGGTCGACACCGAAGCCGCTCCAGTGCCCATCGCCGTTGATCTCCTCGTTCGGGATCGAGCCCTCGAACACGAGCACGAACGGGTCGAGCTCGCCGCGGTCCGCCTGCCACCACGGCTCCATGAACTCCGCACCGTTCGCGAAGGCGATCACCGCGTTGTGCACTACCACCCGCGGCATGCCCGGGATGATCCCGCGCACGATGTCCTCGAGGCTCGGGTTCGTCGCCGCAGTCATCGCAACGGAATCCCCCTCGCAGGAGAGGCCGCAGGTGATCCAGAGGACGTGTGCAGTCACCGCCTCGGTCGCGTTTTGGTTCGGAACGAACTCGACCGCTGCCATCCGTGCTCCTTTCAGCAGATGCGCGGGAGAGGGTCTCCCACAAGCATGTCCATGACCCGGCGGCCGCCAAAGGCGGTCTCGACGAGGACGAGCCCCGCCGGGTCGGTCTTCACCTCACCGATCTCGGCCGCCTCACCACAGCCGGAAACGGCAGCGAGCGCTGCGAGCGCAGCGTCCGCCGCATCGGGCGCAACGAAGGCAACCAGCCGCCCTTCGTTCGCGACGTACATCGGGTCGATCCCCAGGATCTCGCATGCCCCGACGACCGCCGCATGCACAGGGACCGCGGCTTCGCGCACAACGATGGCCACGCCGGAGGAGCGCGCAAGCTCGTTCAGCACCGATGCAACGCCACCGCGTGTCGCGTCGCGAATACAGCGGAGCGAAGGCCCGACGGCATCGAGCAGCGCGTCGACCGCGGGCCAGAGCGACTGCGTGTCCGATTCGACCTCCGCGCTTAACTCGAACTCGCCGCGCGCGAGCATGATCGCCGTGCCGTGCTCGCCGATCGAGCCGGAGACGATCACCCGGTCGCCGGGCCTCAAGGCGGTCGGCGACATCCGCGCGCGTGAGTCGAAACGACCGAGGCCAGTGGTGCAGATGTACATCGAGTCGCAGCGCCCGCGCTCGACGACCTTCGTGTCGCCCGCGACGATCTGGATGCCGGCGACGGACGCCGCACGCGCGATCGCGTCGACTTCGGCGCGGAGCTCGTCGGCACCCAGGCCCTCCTCGAGCACGAGCGACACGGTGAGTGCAAGCGGGCGGGCGCCCGAGACCGCGAGGTCGTTGACGGTGCCGTTCACGGCGAGCTCCCCGATCGAGCCGCCGGGGAAGCGGATCGGCTTGACGACGAACGAGTCGGTCGTCAAAGCAAGGTCGTCGACCGCGCCCGCGTCGGCAAGCTCGTGCATTCCGAAGGCGGGTGCGAGCAGGCCTTCGACGAGCGTCTGCGTCGCCTTGCCGCCGGCGCCGTGCGCCATTGTGATGCGGTCGTCGCGGAAGCGCAGCGGCTTCGCGCGCACCCGCTCGATCATCGCGAGCGCGTGCTCTTCGGTCTGGGTCATACGACCTCCCGCTCCCGCGCGAAGCGTCCGAAGTTGTAGTAGGCCGCGCACGCGCCCTCCGAAGAGACCATGCACGTCCCGATCGGCCGCTCCGGTGTGCACGCGGTGCCGAAGACCTTGCACTCCCACGGGCTGATCACACCCTTCAGGACCTCGCCGCACTGGCACGCCTTCGGATCGGCCACGCGGATTCCCGGCACGGGGAAGCGCAGCTCGGCGTCGAAGTCGGCGTAGGCATCGTTGAGCTTCAGCCCGCTCGACGAGATGAATCCGAGCCCGCGCCACTCGAAGTGCGGTCGCAGCTCGAACACCTCCTCGAGCACGCGCAGCGCCTCGGGGTTCCCGTCGTAGGGGACGACGCGTTTGTACTGGTTCTCGACTTCGCAGCGCCGTTCGCGCAACTGCAAGAGGATCATGTGAACCGCCTGGAGCAGGTCGAGGGGCTCGAAGCCCGCAATCACGATCGGCTTGCCGTAGTCGGCGGGAATGAACTCGAACGGGCGGGCGCCGACCACCGTCGAGACGTGGCCGGGCCCGATGAACCCATCGAGGCGAAGGTCCGGAGACTCGAGCAGCGCGCGCAGCGGCGGCACGATCGTCACGTGGTTGCAGAAGCAGGTGAAGTTGCGAATGCCCTCGGCCTTCGCGCGCATCAGCGTCAGCGCGGTCGACGGCGCGGTCGTCTCGAACCCGACAGCGAAGAAGACGACTTCGCGGTCGGGGTTGTCGCGCGCGATCCGGAGGGCGTCCAGCGGCGAGTAGACCATGCGCACGTCCGCGCCCTCGGCCTTCGCCTCGAGCAGCGTGCCGCGGCTGCCCGGCACGCGCATCATGTCGCCGAAGCAGGTGAAGATGACGTTTTCCTCGTGTGCGACGGCGATGCCGTCGTCGACACGCCCCATCGGAATTACGCAGACGGGGCACCCCGGGCCGTGCACCAGTTCGACGTTCTCGGGCAGTAGATCGTCGACGCCGTACTTGTAGATCGTGTGAGTATGCCCGCCGCACACCTCCATCAGCTTGTAGTGGCGACCAGGCTCGACCGTGGTGACGATCTCGGACGCGAGCACCTGCCCGAGGTCGGCGTCGCGGAACTCGTCGACGAACCTCATTGTCGAAAGCCCGTCGGGTTTTCGACCAGTTGGAGGGCGGCGCCGGCATGAACGAGCACCCAGTCACCTGGCGCAACGTGGCCGACAAGGTCGACCATGACCTCGCTCGTCGCGCCGGACTCGTCCGCGCAGAGGGCAACCCCGGACTCGGCCGGCCGCCTGACCTGCATCGGCAGCGCCTCATCCGAGCACGTGATGCAGTGTCCCGAGTCGCAGCTCACTGGATCGCGCTCGCCTTCAGGTCTTCCAGTTCCTGCTCGAACGCCTCGCCCATGCGCTGAAGGAGCCCGAGCGTCGCTTGCGCCTCGTCCTCGTCGACCTTCGAGAGCGCGAAACCGACATGAATCAGGACCCAATCTCCCGGAGCCGTGCCCGCGAGCAGGCCGACATTGACGGTACGCACGACGCCAGCGACGTCGACCTTCGCCAGATGGTTGGCCTCGTCGACGAACTCGAGCACCTGGCCGGGAATCGCGAGACACACGCCGCCGAACCCCCCTTTGCTCGCCTGCTTGACCGAACTGATCGGAGTCTCCCCCCGGGCCGCGTCAAGAGGAGCGCAAACTTCGTCAAGATCTCTTGAGGAAGTTGAGAAAAATAGCGGTCAGGCAGCGACGAGCTTGTAACCCATACCTCGCACGGTCACGATCCGCTCGGGGCTGTGCGGGTCGCGCTCGATCTTGTGGCGCAGATTCGAAACGTGGACGTCGCAGAGGTGCTGGTCGGCATCGTGGCTCGAGTCCCACAGGTGATGGAGGATCTCGCGCCGCGTGACGATGCGTCCGGGCTCCTCGCTCAGCAGCGTCAGCAGCTTGAACTGCGAGACCGTGAGATGGACGACGCGCTCGTCAACGACGACTTGTCGCAGTCCGAGGTCAACGCGCAGCCCGCCGATTTCACGCAGCGGGCCGCGCATCGCGGCGCGCTCGTAGTCGCATCGGCGCAGAAGCGCACGGACACGGCTGACGAGCTCGGCCAGCGAGCATGGGACGATGACACAGTCGTCGGCGCCGAGCTCGAGCGCAAGCACGCTGTCGACCTCGTTTTGGCGTGGACTCAGTACGATCACCGGGACCGTGCTCAGCGCCCGCAACCGGCGCAGCACATCCATCCCCGAGAGCTTGCGAAGGTCGAGGTCGAGCAGCACGAGATCGACCGGCCCGCGCACCGCAGCCGCGAGCGCCGCTTCCCCGTCGCCGACCTGCTCGACCTCGAAGCATTCGCGTCGTAGAACGCCGCAGATCATTTCGCGCAACTCCGGCGTCGAGTCCGCGAGAAGGATCCGCTCGGTCACGCCGCGCACGACCCGCTCGGTCCGCCGGCCGCCGCCGCACCCTGACGGGACGGCGAGACTGCGGAACGACGCGTGCAGAGCAAACCCACCTCCCATGAGAGGGAACGAGCGAGTGGAACGATCTGTCTAGCAAAGACAGAACGGTCTGTCAAAGGATAGAATCGTGCACGACGTGAGCTCGCAAGCGACCCTCGGACCTGGCCACGATGCGCGTGAGCGCATCATGGCCGCCGCCTACGAGCTCTTCTCGCGGCGCAGCGTTCGCGCCGTCGGCATCGACGAGGTGATCGAACGCGCCGGGGTGGCGAAGGCGACCCTGTACCGGCACTTCTCGTCGAAGGACGAGCTCGTGCTCGCCTTCCTCGAGCGGCGCGAAGTGTGCTGGACGCATGGCTGGGTCGAGGCGGAGGCGCGCAGACGCGGGTCGACTCCCGAGGAGTCCCTGCTCGCGATCTTCGAGCTCTTCGACGAGTGGTTCCAACGCGACGACTTCGAGGGCTGCTCGTTCATCAACGTGCTGCTCGAGACCGGAGATCTCGAACATCCGATCGGGCAAGCGAGCGTGCGCTACCTCGCGAACATTCGCACGATCGTCACCACCCTCGCCACTGAGGCCAGCCTACGCGACCCGGAGAGCTTCGCCCGTTCATGGCACATCCTGATGAAGGGGTCGATCGTCTCCGCCGGCGAAGGCGACCGCGACGCCGCGAAGCGGGCGCGCGAGCTCGGCCTTATGCTCATCGACGCCTACCGCCCGTAGCGCCGCGCACCGAGAATGCCCGGATGGAGCGTCGCCGCATCCGGATTCGTGGTGTTGTCCAGGGTGTCGGCTTCCGCCCGTTCGTCTACGGGCTCGCCCGGCGCCACGGCCTCGGCGGCTTCGTGTTGAACGACGGCGAGGGCGTGCTGGTCGAGGCCGAAGGGGCGCGCGCCGCGCTCGACGCCTTCGCGGAGTCGCTGCGCAGCGAGGCGCCGCCGCTCGCCCGCGTCACTTCGATTGAATCAGAGCCGCTGCCGCTCGGCGGCGCGTCAGCGTTCACGATCGCCACGAGCGCGCCGACGGGTCGGACCGCGCTCATCTCGCCCGACGTCGCGACCTGCGACGACTGCCTGCGTGAGCTTTTTGACCCATCCGACCGTCGCTACCGCTACCCGTTCGTCAACTGCACGAACTGCGGTCCGCGCTTCACGATCGTGCGATCGGTTCCCTACGACCGCGCGAACACGACCATGGCCGCGTTCCCTCTCTGCGGCGACTGCCGCCGTGAGTACGAGGATCCGGCAAACCGTCGCTTCCACGCCGAGCCGGTCTGCTGCGCCGCCTGCGGCCCGCAGCTCACGTTGCCGCTCGACGAAGCAGCGGCGCTGCTGTGCGACGGCGCGATCCTCGCCGTCAAGGGCCTGGGCGGCTGGCATCTCGCCTGCCGCGCGGCCGACGACGACGCGGTCGCGCGGCTGCGGTCGCGCAAGCATCGGGAGGACAAGCCGTTCGCTGTAATGACGACCCAACCCGGCCTGTTAGCGGAGGTCGGAGCCGACGAGGCGGCCCTGCTCGTTTCGCTGGAGCGGCCGATCGTGCTCGTGCCGCGACGCGCGGGGGCGCCGATCGCCGCTGCCGTCTCGCCGGGCAGTGCGTGGCTCGGCCTCGTTCTCCCCTACACCCCACTCCACCATCTCCTGCTCGCCGACGTCGGCGAGGCGCTCGTGCTCACGAGCGGCAACCGCTCCGACGAGCCAATCGCCTACGACGACGACGAGGCCCGCGAACGGCTCGGTGGAATCGCCGACGGCTTCCTCGGCCACAACCGCCCCATCCACCGGCGCTGCGAGGACTCCGTCGTGCGGGCCCAATTCCCGATCCGGCGCTCGCGCGGCTTCGCACCGGGGGCGCTGCCACTTCCCGTCGACGTACGCCGGCCGATCCTCGCGACCGGCGCTGAGCTCAAGTCCAGCTTCTGTGTCGCGCGCGGCCGCGACGCATTTCTCTCGGCGCATCTCGGCGATCTCGAGGGCGAGCTCGCCTACCACGCATTCCGCACCGACATCGAGCTCTACCTCGCCATGCTCGACGTCAAGCCCGCGGTGATTGCGCACGACCTGCACCCGGAGTACCTCTCGACGAAGTGGGCGCTCGAGCAGGACGCCCAGCTCCTCGGTGTGCAACACCACCACGCGCACGCGGCGGCGTGCCTCGCCGAGCACGGCGAAACCGGAACGGCCCTCGCACTCGTCTTCGACGGCACAGGCTTGGGCACCGACGGCACGCTCTGGGGCGGCGAGCTCCTGCGCTGCGACCTGTCGCGGTTCGAGCGCGTCGCGTGGCTCGAGCCGATTCCCCTCGCCGGTGGCGCCGCCGCGATCGCCGAGCCGTGGCGCGTCGCAGCTGCCTACCTCGAGCGCGCCGGGCGGCCGGTGCCGTGGGAGCGCTGGGGCGAGGTTCGCGGAGCCCTGCGCGTCAACGCCCCGCTCTCGTCCGGGATGGGGCGGCTATTCGACGCCCTCGCCGCAGTGCTCGGCGTCCGCGAAGCGGTCAGCTACGAAGGCCAGGCGGCGATCGAGCTGGAGCAGCTCGCCGGATCCACGAGCGCGGAGCCCTACGCATGGCGCTTCGGCGACGGCGCTGCGCTCGTGCGTGTCGCCCACGACGACCTCTCCGCCGGCCGGCCGCGCGCCCAGATCGCCGCAGCCTTCCACGAGACGATCGCGGCCGGAGCAGCCGCAGCCTGCGCGGAGGTCGGTGGCGGCACCGTCGTCCTCAGTGGCGGCACCTTCCAGAACCTGCGCCTGCTCGACTCGACCACGGCACGCCTGAACGCGCTCGGCTGCCGGGTTCTCTCGCACCGGCAAGTACCGCCAAACGACGGCGGGATCAGCTACGGCCAAGCCGCCGTCGCCGCTGCAACGCAACCCTGAGCGCACGCGCGCGTCGGCGCTCGCGACCGCCCGGTTTCTCGACGACCAGCAGCCGGGCAAGCCGGCGTTCGTGATCGGCGAGGCGCACTCCTCGACGAAGTGTGGATCGGCCAGGCCCCGCTGACGGGATACATCCGGCTCCGCGACTCGGCCGAGATCGCGACAACGCCTGCCGCGCCGCTCGATGAGAACAACGTTCGGCGTGCAGCCGAACTCGGAACCGATCTCCGCCACGCTCGGAGCAACCGACTTTCTGGCTTTGCGAGTTACCCAGCAGTCCGGCTCCCGACGTTGCTCGGGTGATCTCCCCGCCTGTGAGTGGGTGAATTCTCCCTTCTGGGGGCGTTTGTCAGGTTGGCTCCGGCGCTCTCTGCGTGCGACTCGATTCTCGAATGACCCGTTGTCGCGGTGTTGGGCTCAGCAAGATGGTCGAGCCAATGTCTGGTTAGTCCTCGACCGTGCCGCCGAGGTCGGGGTAGGAGCCGAGAAAGCGTCCCGCGTCGCCGGGGCGCCCCCAGGCATGCAGAGGCGAACATTCCAGGTGCGCCAGCCCCATGCTGCCGCTGCCTCGCGGTAGTCGGCACCGGATCCGGTGTCGGGAGTGTTCCCTCGTCGGGCGGCGGTGTGGGCGGAGTGCCCTCGTTAGGGGGCTGGTACCGCTCTGGGACGCGGCCTGAATCATCGGTCATATCTCAGCCTCACCCGCGCCCTGTCTCCCGCAACCACAATGGATGCTTGCGAAGGGCCGGATCCTCGTAGCGTCAAGCCGAGTGAGATCGAACGAGGGCGGGTTCGGCCGCTTCGAGCCGGTGCGCTTCGAGCCGCTCACGCTGCGATCGGGCGCCTTCAATTAGCTCGGCGATCTCGAAGTCAAGCAGGCGCAAGTCGACGGCCGCTACGGCCGCCAACGCCGCCCAGAGAGGCAGCGCTTACGTTCGATCCCGATCGACAGTTCGAGACGGAGGTCCGGCGGCCGACCTCGAGTACGCCGAAGACCACGCCGAGCTACTGGCCCGCTACGGCCTGAGGGTGGTCGTTGACCCTCGACGCCGACGAGCACGTCAAGCCCAAGTTGAGGGCCGAGATCGTCCTCGACGCATACGGGATGTCGTCAACACCCGCGGTGATCAGGCTGCCGGCCCGATCGCTCACTCAGACCACAGCTGGCAGCTGCGGCCAGCGTTCAACTCGTCGGCCAGAACCCTGTTACTTCAGAAGCTTTTCGAGCGCAGCGAGATCAGCTCGGCCGAGGTTGGCTTTGCCGTCTGGGTGTGAGAAGACGAAAGCGTTTGCGATGGTCGTGCCGTTGAAGCCGGCGCTCTGCTTCCGCACACTCGCGAGCTCGGCCGCGGCTTTGCGCGCGTCCTCGAAGAACTGAACATCAAGCTGCCGACCGTCCGAGGCGGTCAGCGCGAGGTACCCAACCTGACGCGCTTTGGTCAATGTGTTCGGCATACCCGCCGCCGAGGCGCCACTCCACCCACCCTTTTGGAGAGAAGCAAGCGAAGCGTCCTGTGAGTAGACGACTGGTGCGGCTTGGTGGCTGCTACCGCAGCCGACGAGCAGCCAGACAACAGCGAGCGACAATGCAAGCGCTTTGGCCGATCCCGACCTGCTTCCGATTCGCAAGCTCATGGGTATTACCCCCAGGTGGCGGGCGTGGCCGGCGGCTGCGGCCCCGCTGTACCCCTCCAGTGAGTCTCCGTGATCCTGCCGCGGATCTCGCTGGTTGAGGTTAGCGGCCACGGCATCCCTCGGACGTTCATTTCGCGGATTGCGCGGTTGGCGCATCGCGCTCGCGCTGTTCGATGACCCTTGCTCAGTTAGCGAAGGATGAGGAGTGCCGAAGCCGACGCTCCCGGAGCGGCGCGGAGCAGGCAGGCAGGCATCGTTGGTCCTCATCTCTAAAGCGGCGCAGGGGAGCAAGTCGCGAGGTTGTCGCGCAGGCAGGTGTCCGCCGACCAGCGGCCGGCCCCGGACCAGGCGAGCAACGACATCACGACGAGGAGCGCCGGAGCGAGACCGAGATTGATCGCACCGCCCTCGACCCGACCGGCGGTCGCGATCGCGCCGACCATGTCGCCGGCCAAGATCACGGCTGCGAGCCGCGTCGCGAGGCCGGCGACGAGCAGCAGCCCCAGCGCGAGCTCGAGCCCGCCGATCACCGGGACGAAGAGATCCGGCGAGGGCAGCCCGTACTTCGCGAAGGAGCGCGTCTCGCGCGCCTGGTCGGTGAACTTGCCGAGCCCGAAGACGATGAAGATCGCCCCGCTCGCAATACGCAGAAGCGCCGCCGGCGTCGCGACACGAGGCCTGTCGACGAGCAGGCGCGCCGCGAGCGTCCGGGCGTGCGTCGATGTCTCGCGGCCCACCACGCCACCATAAACACAAGGCCGCGGCCGGTATGGCAGGAGCGCAACGGTTAAGAAACGCTTCAGGATTCCAAACCTGAGACGTTCAGGATCGTCGTAGATATCGCTTTAACATGCTGCAACACGCTGCGCTAACGTCCGCTTGTGTGTTCCCCGACGGGGGAGCGGACATCACGCTCACCTGAGGCTTCTGACGACGTCGTTGCCGACCGGCCCATCGTGGACGACGGGCGGGAATCGTCGCGGCGACACCTCGAGCGGCGTGAACTGCCGGCTGACGAGCAGGTCAGTGTCGGTCTCAGCGTTATCAGGGCCGGTGCGAACGGATGCATGGATACGCTGTCCGCGGTTTTAGTCAGTTCTGGAAGCACGTCGTGCGGACAGAGCTCCACCCCATCTGCTCCGTCGGCGCGCGACACACTCCGCCTACGCCGCTCGCCCACTCGAGCTTCCCATTCCAAGCGCGGGCATGGTCTTCTGATTCCCACACCTCGATGACGCGCCAGGTGCCGTTCGGGGCCTTCGCCGGCAAAGTGGATGACGCCCCCGGTCGGGCATGTTGTCCTCGTTGATGCCCATCTTCTCGCGCGTCGTGTCGTACTGATCTCTGGTGACGTTCGAGTTGTTGCGCGCGACCGATCTTGGACATCAAGTTTAGGCGAGGTCGAACCGATCGAGGTTCATCACCTTCCCCCAGGCTGCGATGAAGTCGTGTACGAACTTCGTCTTCGCGTCGTCGCTGGCGTAGACCTCGGCGAGCGCGCGCAGCTCGGAGTTGGAGCCGAAGACAAGGTCGGTGCGACTGCCGGACCACTTGAGCTTGCCTGTGGCACTGTCGCGGCCCTCAAAGGTCTCCGCGTCCGCGGACGTTCGCTTCCACGCGGTGCCGAGGTCGAGCAGGTTGACGAAGAAATCGTTGGTCAGCGACCCCACGGAGCGGGTGAAGACGCCGATTGGCGAGTGCCGGTAGTTGGCCCCGAGGACACGGAGGCCGCCGACGAGGACGGTCATCTCCGGCGCGCTCAGCGTCAGCTGGTTCGCCTTATCGATCATGAGGTACTCGGCCGGCAGCCTGTTGCCCTGCCCAACGTAATTGCGGAACCCATCCGCAGAGGGCTCGAGCGCGGCGAAGGACTCCACGTCGGTCTGCTCCTGCGAGGCGTCCGTTCGTCCCGGCGAGAACGAGACCTCGACATCGTGGCCAGCGTTCCTGGCGGCCAGCTCGACCCCAGCACAGCCTCCGAGCACGATCAGGTCGGCGAGCGAGACCCTCTTCGCCCCGGTCTGGGAGGCGTTGAAGTCCTCCTGAATACCCTCGAGGACGCGCAGCACCGTCGCCAGCTGGTCGGGTTCGTTTACTTCCCAGCCGTTCTGCGGCTCCAAGCGGATGCGCGCCCCGTTGGCGCCTCCGCGCTTGTCGCCACCGCGAAACGTCGATGCCGAGGCCCACGCGGTCGAGATCAGCTGCGAGATCGACAGCAGCGACGAGAGGATCTGCTCCTTGAGCAATGCGACGTCGATCGGTACAACGAGCTCGTGGTCGACCGCGGGAACAGTGTCCTGCCAAATTAGCGTCTCCGTCGGGACCTCTGGCCCGAGGTAGCGCACGACGGGACCCATGTCGCGATGTGTGAGCTTGAACCACGCCCGGGCGAACGCGTCCGCGAGCTCGTCTGGGTGCTCAAGGTAGTGCCGCGAAATCGGCTCGTAGACGGGGTCGAACCGCAAGGCGAGGTCTGTTGTCAGCATCGTCGGGACGCGCTTCTTCGCGCCGTCGAACGGGTCGGGGATGATCGCCTCACCGTCCTTCGCCACCCACTGGTGAGCGCCGGCGGGACTCAGAGACAGCTCCCACTCGTGGCCGAAAAGGATCTCGAGGAAGCTGTTGCTCCACTGGGTCGGCGTGGTGCTCCAGGTGACCTCGAGCCCGCTCGTGATCGCATCCGGGCCGTTGCCTGTTCCGAAGCGACTCGTCCAGCCGAGACCCTGATCCTCGAGCGGCGCACCCTCGGGCTCGGGCCCGACGTACTGGAGCGGGTTGGCCGCACCGTGGGTCTTCCCGAACGTGTGCCCGCCGACGATCAACGCGACCGTTTCCTCGTCGTTCATCGCCATGCGGCGGAACGTCTCGCGGATGTCCCGGGCCGACGCGAGCGGGTCCGGGGTGCCGTTCGGGCCCTCCGGGTTGACGTAGATCAGACCCATCTGCACGGCCGCGAGCGGGTTCTCGAGCTGACGGTCGCGGGTGTAGCGCTCGTCGCCGAGCCAGGTCGTCTCAGGCCCCCAGTAGACGTCCTCGTCGGGCTCCCAGACATCCTCGCGGCCGCCGGCAAAGCCGAAGGTCTTGAAGCCCATCGACTCCAGCGCGACGTTGCCGGCGAGGATCATCAGGTCGGCCCACGAGAGATTCTGTCCGTACTGCTTCTTGACCGGCCACAGCAGTCTGCGCGCCTTGTCGAGGTTCGCGTTGTCGGGCCAGCTGTTGAGCGGTGCGAAGCGCTGCTGGCCGGCTCCGGCACCTCCGCGCCCGTCGTTCATCCGATACGTGCCCGCGCTGTGCCACGCCATCCGAATGATGAACGGACCGTAGTGGCCGTAGTCGGCCGGCCACCAGTCCTGCGAGCTCGTCAACACGTCCTCGATGTCCCGTTTGGCGGCGGCGAGGTCGAGCGTCGCGAAAGCCGCGGCGTAGTTGAACTCCTTACCCAGGGGGTTGGCCACGACGGGGTTCTTGGCAAGGATCTTCAGGTTGAGCCGGTTCGGCCACCAGCCGCGGTTCCCTCCGCCCTCGGTTGGGTGCGCGGCGCGCCCGTTCGTGATCGGGCAGCCACCCTCTCCCTCCTCGTTCATCTCTCCAACAACGGCATCAGGACTCTCAGACACGGACATCCTCTCCACAGATCAGGGGGGTGGGCTCAAAAACTGTGCGGGGCGGACGATCGGATCGCAGACCAGAGCAAACGTTGGCCTTGTCGTTCAGCGCCTTCGGCGCGCCGGTGTCAGCGCGTACGCAACCCGCGGGGATGCCGGAGTCGCGCGACCGCTCGGACGCAGCCATCGTTCATCCTTGCTGGCGGTTGCTCGGTTCGGGCTCGGTGTTGAAGTGACGGCACTCGATGCCGGTGCCGGCGCGACCGCTCGTCTGCTCGAGGCGGTGGTCGCGGCAGAGTCCGACGCCGCACACGGGACAGGTCGCGAGCGCGGCTGTCGCGCGTCCGGCACCGTCGCATACCCAACAGTTCATTGGTCAGTCCTCCTTGCCGTTGTGCAATTAGGGCAGCAACCCCAGAACGTGATCTCGGCCTCGTCGATCTCGTAGCCCGCTGCCGATGAGGGCGTGAGACACGGCGCCTCGCCGGTCACGCAGTCGACATCGACGGTCTTGCCGCAATTGCGGCAGACGAGATGGTGGTGGTTGTCTCCAACCCGCGTCTCAAATAGCGCGGGGCTGCCAGCCGGCGCGATACGGCGCACAATCCCCGCCCGATGGAAGACACCCATAATGTCGTAAACCGCCTGCGTCGAGAGCGCGCCGATCCGCACACGGGCACGTGTAGCGACCTGCTCCGCCGTCACGTGAGCGGAAAGCTCCCCCAACACCCCAAGGACTGCCAACCGAGGTGCTGTCACACGAAGCTGATGCGCACGCAAGACCGAGATGCCATCGACCGGGCTGGACACTAAGAACGACCGTACCAAAAATCTGAGTCATTCAAGAAACTGAGACGCCCTGAAGAACAACGCCGTCTGCTAGAGGCGGCTTACACACGCTCGGAGCAGCGACCGAGGCCCACCGAAAATCACCTTCCGCCGCCTCAACGATGACAACACGAACTTCGCCCTCTTCGTGCCGGAAACAATGAGTCAATGCCCGACGAACTCCACGTTGAGCTGCGCCGGTTCCCGCGACGCGGCGAGGCGTACTGGAACGGCTGCGCATCGGGTCGTCTGAATCACACCCCGCGCAGGTATGACGACCGTGTCTAGATTCGAGCTAGCCCTCGTCCGTCACAGCCGTAAGACTCTCAATCGTGAACCTTGATTTGCTTCCTCTTCTCGCGGGTATCGCAGCGCTTCAAATCTTGCTTGGCGCACCCGCCGCCCTCGCGACTCCCAACATTGAGCGCAACGTTCCCTACCGGCAAGTCGCCGGCATCAGGCTCACCCTCGACGCCTACCTTCCCTCGACGCTGGGCAGCCGGCGCCCGGCGATCATCTTCGTCCACGGCGGCGGCTGGCGGGCCGGCGACAAGTCCACCTTCGCACCAGGCGAACCGGCCTTCGCCCCGACCGGGCTCCGTTTCGCTCACCTCGGCTTCGCCGTCTTCGCGATCAACTACCGACTGGCTCCAGCTGACCGCTTCCCGGCCGCCGCCTCCGATGTAACCAACGCGGTGCGCTGGGTGCGAACGAGGGCGCGCCACTTCCACATCGACCCGCGCCGGCTCGCACTCTTCGGCGTCTCAGCAGGCGGAAACATCGCCGCGCTCGTCGCGACCCAAGGGCGCGGACCGCTCGATCGAGGTGCACGCGTGCGCGCAGCGATCTCCTGGTCGGGTCCGATGGACCTCTCCCGCTTCGACGCGCAACTCGGCGGGCCTACGCACCATCCATACGTGGAGAGCTACCTCGGCTGTCCGCCAACCCACTGCCCCGCCCGCTACGCCTCAGCCTCTCCCGTCAACCAGATCGACCCGAGCGACCCACCGGTGCTGATCGCAAACAGCAACCACGAAATTGTTCCGCTCGCCCAAGCGACCGAAATGTCGAAAGCGCTGGCGAACGCGGGTGTCGCACAGCAACTGCTTGTCGTTCCCGGCAGCCGCCACGCCGCCAACTACGAAGCGATCGCCTGGGGGCCGACCATCAGATTTCTGAGCCGCTACCTCCGCTGACGGAATACGATCGGCCCTGTTCACTCGAGCAGCCGCAAGGGCGGGGCTGGCGGCGCGGGAATTGAACTGCCGCGCCGCCAGCGGAGGACCGCCCGCCTTCGACGACGGCTCGATTCGATTCTCGCCACCGAGCCGGTGGGTCGGCCAGCGGGCCGCGCGACGGTGCTCACCGGCGCGTCCGGGCGGGCCCAACTCAACCCTGTGGGTGGGTGTGTCGTAGCCGGCTGACAACGGAAGTTTCGTCCGACCTTGGCGTGTCGGAGAGCGCGTCCGGACGTCGGCGATCACGCGGCTTCGACTCGTCGGGGTTCGCGCCGACTTTCGTCCCCGAAACCGAGTGCGTTACCGGCAACGTCGCCAATCCGGCTCGGGGAACGGGCTGCGCGCTGAGCAAAAGCGCGGGAGCGTCTTCGACGTCAAGAAGTTAAGAGTCTTGTAATCACTCTTGCGCAACGCGGGGCGACGCAGGGGATCAAGAGACACAGAGGCCGGGACAATTATCTCGGGACGCTGTGGCCCACGATCCTCGGGTTGCATTTCATCGCGATTCTCTCGCCCGCTGGTTGAGCGTGCGCCGTCGCTGAGCTTCCGGCAATTCCGCCGGGCACAAGAGAAGGGGTTCTTCATGAAGGTGTTTCAGGGACGGGGACGCGCGGTCGTTGCTGCGGTGGTGATCGCCGCCGCGGCTGTGGCTGTGGGTCTCGCGACGAACGGATCCGCGCGCGCCGGATCGAACGGCGATGAGTTGCTCCCGACGAGTAACGTGATTTTGCAGAGCGCAAAGCAGGTTGACCTCTCGAACCAGACCGTCCGGTTGCCCCTCCATCGCGGCACCTTTCACGGCAAGACGGTTTGGTATCTGATCACGGAAGCCTCTGACTTCGGGCTTGCGCATGACCTGAACGTCAACTACGCGCCGAAGCTCGCGAACCTCGCAATCAACTGCGAGAAGTGCGTGCAGCAGGTGACCGAGTCGGTGACACCGGGCAACAAGTTCGGCGAAGGGACGATCGCGTTCCAGGGCGCACCCGACTTCTCACCGACCCGAGTGCTCACCCACGCCGCCAACGGTGGTGCTCCGCCGGCTGCTGCGAAGCCCGGCGCCGTCGGTAGCGCCCGCTACAGCCCATTCATCCGGATCAAGGGCTCGCAGGTGATCTACAACGCCCCGATCGTCGCGACAGGCGACGGTTCGTTCGATGTCGTCCACCACACAAACACCGGCGACCGTGTCCTTGCAGTCAACCCTGCCGCGAAGGTCGGCCCGGGACAGTTCAGCGAGCCGACCGTCGACATTCTGTTCGTCCGCGGCTTCGACTCCGGACAGCAGATCTTCTACCTCTCGACCGATGCATCCGACCCGGCCGCAGCAACCCTCGAGCGGGCAACCTTCGTGCCGCTCCTGCAGCAGTCTGCGTTCGTGGGTGCCGACGACTTCCTCGGCTCCGGCCGCGAACGGATCTTCGTCTTCACCAACGGCCAATCCGGCGCCACCAACCCAAACGCACAAGGAATCGACCATCTCATCCGTGACGGGCACGCCTCCGAAGACGCATCGCTCGGAAACACCGCGTTGATCGACGCCCTACGAAACGGCGGCGACCTCCAAAACACGCTCGGCGACTTCCCTTCGCTCGCTGACCCACGCCACGCCAACGCCTACAGCCCGCTCTGGGATGCGCAGTTCGGGGAATGGACGAAAAAGGCGATCGACCAAAAGCTGAACACGCGGCAGATGGACGAAAACCAGATCCTGAACCTCGCCGCCACCCGCCCCGACCTGCTCACAGGGCCCGGTGGAGCACCCTACGGTTCGGTCGGGTTCGTGATCAACTGCCCGATCATCGGCTACCAGGACAACCAGCCGACCAAAGACCGCGTCGACCTCGTTCCCAACGCACAAGGATAAAGGCGACATACGTGGGGGCAGTCGGAGACTGCCCCCACGGCGTCGCGGTTCAGTCAAAACCCTGCGCGCCTGCACCCACGCGAGAACTGCCGCAAGCTGAACCCTCCGCCCGGGACAAGGCGAACCATCCGAACGTCGTCAGTGCCGCGGCACCCCGGGCGCGACGGCTTTCGGCGGATGGTTGACCAGCGTGACGGCCACGCCGCCGATCAAGCCCCCGACGCGTTCGAGCCTCGCGGGCAGTTACGGCTTCTGCTGGCATGACCTCTGCCGCCGAATCATCCTTGCGTATGTTGTGGTGGGGCGACGGGCGGTTTAGCCTCGGGGTGTGCTGGTTTGTACGCAGTATGGCCGTGAGAACCGTGAGGGTACGAAGTTCTACCCCGAGTGCGAGGCTTCTTTGGACTGGACATGCTCGGGCGAGATCCATCCCCGGTCTAATCGGACAAAGCTCTCGGTAACCATAATCCGTCTGCCCAGGAGGACGCGTCTCTCCGCTGCGCTGAACGCCAACGACTTGCGCTGCTCACGAATACGACTGCGCCAAGCGGCCTAGCACCGTCGCGACGACTCCGCTACTTCGGAGCGAGCGAGCGGGCGACGCGATGTGTGCGCCTGGGAGGCGCCCGGGTAAGCTCGCGCCACCGTCTGGCCCCAGCCACGGAGCGGCCAGTGACGGCGCAGGGACATCCGAGAGCTACCTTTCAGCGTGCGATCGAACGGGGCAATTTGCTCGTGGCCGAAACGACTGCGAGGGAGATCGGCCGTGTCTCGTTGGGTGAGGCGCTCGATGGGTTCGCCGATACCTTGAGGAGCATCCCGCCGCCGGCCTTGACGACCTGGCGTTCGTTGTCGGCTATCTTTCAGCGCTCGGCGGCAACGGCCATGACGTCGCCTACATAGCGCTGCAAGGTGCCGCGAGGGAACCAGACCCTACGGTGCGCTGATGCGCACCAAGCTGCTGTCTGCGTCAAACGTGTTGTGGTTCGTTGTCATGTTCCTCGCGATCGTGCTTCTCGCAAAGATCGTGGCGCGACTGAGCGGCTAGGCTCGACTCGGTGGCGACCATGTCGGCGACGATCATCTGCCCGGACTGTGCATCGGCGCATCTCGAGACGATGCCGTCGAACGCCTGCCAGTTTTTCTACACCTGCACCGGCTGCGGTACGACGCTCAAGCCGCTACCCGGCGACTGCTGTGTGTTCTGCTCGTACTCGGATCAGGTGTGTCCACCGAAGCAGCCCGACTAGGTTCCTTTGCGCTAGACGGCCGCCGGCCGATCCGGATTTCGGAACTCCGAAACGAAAGAGGAGGGCGCCCTGCCCGGGCGCCCTCGGTGACTAAACAGGTGTTTCCCCTGCGGCGAGGCACACCCAACGTGCGACGGTAGGAGAACCATCGACCCTTGAGATGTCGTCACCAGCCTGCGGTTGGGCGATCCCCCGAACGGGCGGTTGTCGCTAGAGCAGGAGTCCGTCCGCCGTTGATCGAACCGGGTGTGTGCTCCGGGGGAGCCGGAGGGCAAGTCAGGCGGCATGACGGCGTGCCCCAATCCCTCTCCCCCCAGGGCCGCCGTCCCCAAGCGGCCGACAATGTCGTGCAGGGGTCAGATCGGCGTTTCACTGCCGCACGCTTGCTCCCTAAGGAGTCGGCTCGTGCTTGACAGGTCTGGCCCCTGCGAAACGATCGCCATTTGCGGCGAGCCCTCAAGGCCTCAAGCTGTGTGGAGTGAGCGTTGACGATATTCCGTGAGCGTGACCCCGCGAGCTCACGGCCTACCTGGTACGTCGGCGAACTCCTTCGCGCTTTGGGATCCCAGCCACACATTGAGCTCTGTCTCGTCGCTCGCCGAGGTCACACGCGTCGCGCCCGATAACCACGACAGGCCGTCCTCAAAATCAGTCAAAAAACGATGAGAGAGGCAGACTGCCGCCTGAGTGATTCGAGCCATGTTGCTCAGCGACACATGGTCAAAAGTTCAGGGCGATTCGTGATCGTCGCGGCTCGCGTCGCGGTGACCTGACGACGGTGTCGCGCGGGTCGCGGAAAAGTTTTTCGCGTCCTTCGGTGTCGCGTTTGGCGAAACGCCGCGATAGCCGCCAGCATGTTAGTCATAAGAGCACCGTACCGGCCACCTGCGGCTCGTCGTGACGGTGCCCGACGACGACGAGGCGCTGTCTTACCGGCCGAAGTAGGCTTTCGCGATGATCTGTTCCAGCTGTGGTGGCGCCAACCGGGACGGAGCGAAGTTCTGCGCGAAGTGCGGCCACGCGCTCGGGCTTGCGTGCCCGTCGTGCGGTGCCGCCTATGAGGCAGGCGACGTCTTCTGCGCGGAATGCGGTACGACACTGGCTGCGGCTGCCGCGGCGGCTACGGCCCCGCCGGTCCAGTCGCAGGTTCCGGTCGCGGAGCGGCGCCTCGTCTCGGTGCTCTTCGCCGACCTCGTCGGCTTCACGTCGATCTCGGAGACACGCGATGCGGAGGAGGTGCGTGAGCTTCTCTCCCGGTATTTCGGCACGTGCAGTCGCTTGATCGGCCTTTACGGCGGCACGGTCGAGAAGTTCATCGGCGATGCAGTAATGGCGGTGTGGGGCGCGCCGACGGCGACCGAGGACGACGCGGAGCGCGCGGTGCGCGCCGCGCTCGACCTCGTCGCAGCGGTCTCCGCGCTCGGCGACGAGGTGGGCGTGCCGGAGCTTCGCGCGCGCGCGGGCGTCCTCACCGGCGAGGCGGCGGTCACGATCGGCGCCTCGGGCGAGGGAATGGTGGCCGGTGACCTGGTCAACACCGCGTCGCGCGTGCAGTCGGCAGCCGACCCCGGAACGGTGTTCGTCGGCGACGCGACGCGACGCGCCACCGAGCAGGCGATAGCCTACGACGACGCGGGCGAGTTCGCGCTGAAGGGCAAGGAGGCGCTGACGCCGCTCTGGCAGGCACTGCGCGTCGTGTCGGGCGTGCGCGGCGCGCTGAAATCGCAAGGCCTCGAAGCCCCGTTCGTTGGGCGGGAGCGCGAGTTGCGGCAGATCAAGGACCTGTTCCACGTGTGCGCCGCGGAGAAGAAGGCGCACCTCGTCTCGATGACCGGGATCGCGGGGATCGGCAAGTCCCGGCTCGGCTGGGAGTTCTACAAGTACTTCGACGGGATCATCAAGCAGGTCTGGTGGCATCGCGGGCGCTGTCTCGCCTACGGCGAAGGCGTTGCCTACTGGGCACTCGCCGACATGGTGCGGATGCGGTGCCGCATCGCCGAGGATGAGCCCGCTGAGTCCGCGCTGCTGAAGCTGCGCGCGACGGTGCATGAGCAATTGCTCGAGGAGAGCGAACGCCGCTTCGTCGAGCCGCGGCTTGCACAGCTGCTCGGGCTCGGCGAGGCGGAGACCACCGACCGGCAGGACTTGTTCGCCGCGTGGCGGCTCTTCTTCGAGCGGCTTGCCGACTCGAACCCGGTCGTGCTCGTCTTCGAAGACCTCCAGTGGGCCGACGCGTCGCTGCTCGACTTCATCGAGTACCTGCTCGAGTGGTCGCGTAACCATCCACTGCTCGTGTTGACGCTCGCCCGGCCGGAGCTGCACGAGCAGCGTCCGGGGTGGGGTGCGGGGCAGAGAAACTTCACCTCGATTTATCTCGAGCCGCTGTCCGAGCAGGCGATGGGTGCCCTGCTCGCGGGCCTCGTTCCGGGGCTGCCCGACGGTCTCCGTTCGCAGATCCTCGCGCGCGCTGAGGGCGTGCCGCTGTATGCGGTCGAGACGGTGCGGATGCTGCTCGACCGGGGCGCGCTCGTGCAGGACGGCCCGGTCTACCGGCCGACCGGGGAGATTGACGCGCTCGAGGTGCCCGAGACGCTCCAGGCGCTGATCGCCGCCCGGCTCGACGGCCTCAGCGACACCGAGCGGCAGCTGCTACAGGACGCTGCTGTCCTGGGGAAGACCTTCACGCAGGCGGCGCTCGCGGCTCTGACCGGCCTGGACGCGGCCGAGCTCGAGCCGCTGCTTTCAAACCTCGTGCGCAAGGAGGTGCTAGGCCTGCAGGCCGACCCGCGTTCGCCCGAGCACGGCCAGTACGGGTTCCTGCAGGACCTGGTGCGTCGCGTCGCCTACGACACGCTCGCGCGCCGCGACCGCAAGCAGCGTCACCTCGCGGCCGCCGACCACCTGCTGTCCGCGCTCGGCGAGGACGAGGCCGCCGAGGTGGTCGCGGCCCATCTCGCTGCCGCGTTCGAGGCGGTGCCGGACGCTGAGGATGTGGGCGCGCTGAAGGAGCGCGCCGTGGCGGCGCTCGTCCGCGCCGGGGAGCGGGCCGCGTCGCTCGCTGCCTCAGCCGAGGCGCAGCGGTACTACGAGCGCGCGTCCGAGCTGACCGACGACCGGCGATCGCGTGCGTCGTTCGCGGCCCGGGCGGGCGAGATGGCCTATCGCGCCTCGCGGCCGGTCGAGGCGCGCGCTCTGCTCGAGCAGGCGCACGCTGCCTTCGACGAGCTCGACGACGCACGAGCGGCTGCGAGGGTATCGGCCGTACTCGCCGACATCGACTTCGAGGAGGGTCATCCGCCGCGAGCGGTGGCGCGCCTCGAGCCGGCCTTCGCCGCACTCGACACCGAGGAGCCGGACGAAGTTCTCGCCGTCGTCGCCGCTCAGCTAGGGCGCTTTCTCATCTTCATCGGCGAGGCCGATCGGGCTGCGCCCTACCTCGAGCGGGCGCTCCAGCTCGCGGAGGCACTCGACCTGCCCGAGACGTTCGCACAGGCGCTGAACAGCAAATCGCTGATCATCATGAACGGCGGCCGCCCACGCGAGACGCGGATCCTGCTCGAAGGCGCGCTCGCCGTCGCGACCGAGAACGGCCTGCACGCTGCGGCGCTTCGCGCGCACAACAACCTCTCGGTCGCGCTCCTCGGAGCGGACGAATGGCGCGAGAACATCGCGAACGTCGAACGTGCGCTCGAGCTGGCGCGCCGGGTCGGGCTCCGCAACTGGGAGTCGAACTTCCTCGCCGGGTCGATCGGTGCGCTCAACGTCCTCGGGCGCTGGGACGAGGCGCTGGCCCGCGAGGCCGAGGCCGAAGAGCTCGCCGCGACCGAGTTCGCGCAGGGGCTGTCGCTATACGCGATCCCAATCCATTGCAACCGCGGCTCCCTCGATCGGGCACGCGAGCTGCTGCGGCGCCACGCCGGCGTCCGCGAGTCCGAGAACCCGGACTTCGCAGGCGGGTACCTGATGATGCAGTCGCAGCTCCTGCTGGCTGAAGGTGACCCGAAGCAGGCGCTCGAGATCTCGGAGCAAGCGCGCGCGAAAATGACACAGGACGCCATCGCGAAGTGGGCGCTCTTCGGGTCGTTGGAGGCCGCGGCCGCGGCCGGGGACGAGAAGGCGCTGCGCGAGCTACTCGCATGGATCGACGCGCTGCGGGCGGGCGAGCTCACACCGGCGCTCCGCGCCTATCGGGCCCGGTTCCGCGCACGCCTGTCCGAGGCGGACGCCAACGCCGAGTACACGGTCGCCGCCGAGATCTTCGACGAACTCGGGGCGCCGTTCCTGCTCGCGATCGTGCAACTCGAGCACTCCGAGCACCTCGCGGCAACCGGCCGCAGCGATGCGGCGAGCGAACTGCACGGGCAGGCGCAGACGACGTTCGAGCGGCTACGCGCAACGCCATGGGTCGAGCGCGCCGCGCGCGCCGGCGCCGGATCGCGCCGGCTCGAAACCTCGACGCTCGACGGTTAACTCGCTCGGGCGAACATCTAAACAAAAGTCACCGTACGTCGTTACGCGCCACCGGTTTCGACGACCTCCGCGAACTGCACGCAGAGGTATGAAGATCATCAACGTGTGGGAGTCAGAGCAGCACGACATGAAACCGCACCAGCATCAAGTCTTGAACATCCGCACCAGCTAGCGATCAACACCTTCCCTGACGGTGGTCGTCGTAGAGTCGGCAGGCGGGCGGTGACTCCCTCCCACCGACTTCGTGACTGAAAACGCTCGTCACGACCTCGTCGGCGTACTCTGGGAGTGTGTCGCTGCCAGACCCGCTGCTCGTCGCCGCTTTTGGCTCGTCGTACTGGTGAAGTTTTGACCACGCCGCCCGTGTGGGGGCCGAAGTCGAGCGCACGAGGCGCCTCAAACGATCTGACGACCTTGATCATGACCGGCGATCGCACCTACGGCGACTCGTACGCATCGTCGTAGGCCGCACATCTCGCTCATCAGGTGGGACCGGACCAAGACCGTCCATCCTTCAGCGGCCAAGAGCTTGAGGAAGTGGCGGATCCAGTGGATGGCTTCGGAGTCGAGCCCGCTCACCGGCTCCTGAGAACCGAGCGAGCCTCAGTCCTTCGTTGGTTCTCGCCCCTCGAACATCACCCTAATCCGGATCGTTCGGTAATTGGGTGGCGGTGTTTGGTCGAGATCGCCGGGCCTTCAAAGGCGCGCCCGGCACACGCGGCGGGTGAGATTCTAAAGTGCTCCGAGTGCGCGTCGCCCGCGTCGGGTCGGAGTCGACTGAACGACGTGACTAGGACCTAGAACTTGGCGGGACACGTCGGCGGACGATCCGGCGCAGCTCTATTACACCTCCGGCACGACCGGGCCCGCGAAGGGGATCTGCACGCGCATCGCTACATCCTGGCGCACGAGGAGTTCGTGTACTGCAACGAGGTGCAGGACGGCGAGCTCGACTTCCACGTGCCGATCCGAATGCGTAGAGTCGGTGTCAGTCCGACCGACGGAGGAGCGAAGGGATGAGCATGTACGCAGTTGTCGACCCAGCGACCGGCGAGACGCTCAAGGAGTACCCGACGATCACCGATCACGGGCTGCGGGACGCGATCACCGGCGCCGACCGGGCGCACCGGGAATGGTCGCGAGCCGCCACTGTCGCTGATCGCGCCTCGCTCGTGCGGCGCGTCGGCGAGCTGCACTCGGAACGGCGGAAGGAGCTTGCGGAGATCATCGTCGCGGAGATGGGTAAGCCGGTCGGGCAGGCGCGCGGCGAGGTCGACTTCTGCGCGTCGATCTACGAGTTCTACGCCGACAATGCGGAATCTTTAATGGCAGACGAGCCGATCGAACTCCTCGCGGGTGAGGGGTCGGCGGTCGTCCGCCGCAGCTCGCTCGGCGTCCTGCTCGGGATCATGCCGTGGAACTTCCCCTACTACCAAGTTGCACGCTTCGCAGCGCCGAACCTGA
>JBBQLT010000022.1:0-45612 GCA_038328165.1 Gaiellales bacterium | reverse complement strand
CCGGCCCGGCCTACAAGCCGCACTCGACCTCGCCCGTGGCGGGCTGGTCGACATGCTGCTCGTCTACCGCGTCGACCGCCTCAGCCGAAAGGTCCGGCAGCTGGCGCAGCTCGCCGAGGAACTCGACAAGCTCAACGTCGTGCTCCGCTCGGCCACCGAGCCGTTCGATACCGGCTCCGCTGCGGGGCGGATGATGCTGCAGATGCTCGGCGTCTTCGCGGAGTTCGAGCACGCCACGATCGTCGACCGCGTCAGCGCCGGAATCGAACGCCGAGCGAAAGAAGGACGCTGGTACGCCGGCCGGCCACCCTTCGGCTACGCCTTCTCCGACCACGAACGCCGCCTCATCGCCGACCCGGTCAAGGCACCGGTCGTCCGGCGGATCTTCCAGCTCTACACACGTGACCGGCTCGGCGCGGTCGAGATCGCCAAGACCCTCCGCGCCGAACAAGCACCCGCACCCGCAGCCGGCTGGGGACACCCCGCCATCCACTTCCTGCTCGGCAACCCGACCTACACCGGCAAAGTCCGTTGGCGCGACCAACTCTTCGACGGCATCCACGACTCACTGATCGCCGACGCCACCTTCCAACTTGCCCAGGCGATCCTGAAGGAACGCGGCACAGACATCTCACAGCGGCGCGGCAACGCCAGCGACTACCTGCTCTCCGGCGTCCTCCGCTGCGGCCAGTGCGGCAAGGCCTACATCGGCATGTCAGCCCGCGGCAACGGCGGCCTCTACCACTACTACGCCTGCACCGGACGCCAAAAATACGGACCGAAAGCCTGCACAAACGAACGGCTCCCACGCGAGAAACTCGAACACGCCGTCATCACCCAGCTCACCAACCTCTACCGCGACACACACCTGATCGAACAGACGCTCGCGAACGCGCAACACGAAGCCGAGCAACGCCAGCCCGAACTCCAACACCGTCTCGCCGCGATCGACGCCGAGATCGCCCGCAACGAACAGTCACTCGAGCGCTACTACGAGGCCTTCGAGCACGGCAAACTCTCACCCGAACGCTGCGAAGCCCGCCTCACCCGCCTCCAAGCACGCCTCGACGACCTCCACGCCCAACACGCCCAACTCACGATCTCGACGCCACACGCGGCCACACAGGCGCCCACCGCGGCTGACTTCGCCAGCGTCGCCGACCAACTCGAACAGCTCCTCACCACTGGCGAGCCGCAGAAGGTCAAGGCTTTGATCCGCGAACTCGTCGCCGAACTCAAAGTCAACAGCAAGACCGAGATCCTACCCAACTACTACCTCAACGCTGCCCCGGTTTGCGCAACGTCCGAAAAAGTGGGCGCACCTGGGATCGAACCAGGGACCTCTCGCGTGTGAAGCGAGCGCTCTCCCGCTGAGCTATGCGCCCTCGGACGTGATTGTAAGCCAAGAACGGAGAAGGGCCGCTTGCGCGACCCCTCCTCGTTTCACGGTTTTTCACGTTTCAGGCTCAGACGGCTCCGAACGCGCTCCTCGCGGCTTCGAGGATCTCGGCCTCTTCCTTCGGCGCGAGTCCCCCGTAGACGGTCTGCGTGACGACCGGATTGGCGTGGCGAAGGAGACGGCTCACGTCCCTCGTCTTCCACCCGGCAGAGAAGTAGTAGTTGGCAGCCGAGTGCCGAAGATCATGAAGACCCACCGGTTCGCGCCCGTCCTCTTCGCTCCACAGGCCGACGGCCTTCGAGGCGACGTTGACGGCCCGCAGGGCGTTGCGGCGGCTCTGCGGTGCCCCAGTGGATGTGGGGAAGACCAGAGCGTCCTCGCTGATCCAGTGGATGCCCTTCGAGGCCTGAGCATCGCGATGCGCCCGCAGGATGCCGAGCAGCGGCAGAGGGATCGGCACCGTGTTCACGCTTGCCTTCGTCTTGCCCGCCCGCACGTTGATCGTCGCTGTCTCCAGCGACACGTCGGCCCAGCGAAGCGCAAGAGCCTCGGAGGCCCTGAGCGCCGCGAAGTAGCAGCACGCTGAAGCGGCCTTGAGCAGGGCATCAAAACGCGCCGCTGTGGGAACCCAGAAGACGTTCTCAGCTATGTACTCGTCGCGGTCCTCGAGGATCTCTTCGCGCTCTGTCTCCTGGGCAGTGAAGTAGTCGCTGGTCCTGTCGTGCGTTGCCGCGTCGAGTGCGGCGCGGCGGCGCTCGAACGCGTCCGAGATGTACTTCAGGAAGAGCAGCTCGAGAACGAGATGCTTGTACTCGGCAGATTCAACCGACCCACGCAGCCGGTCGGCTGCCTCGAACAACTCCTTCGCGAACGGGAGATCATGGTTGTTGGTCGTCTCGGCCATGGTTCCTCACTAACCATAGAAGAGGGTCACACCACGGCTAGCCAGAAGCGCGTCAGACTGAAGGGCCGGGTGGCGAGTCGAACGCCAACGCACAGCACGCCTCCCCGTCAGCTGTCCGCGGTCACGCCATCAGCAAGGGCTGCGGCGGCGTGTCCCGATGCGCGGCGGTTGGCCCGGTAGCGATCGACGCGCGGGTGTTCGTCGCTGCGTCATGAGCGTCTTGTACATCGAGCGGTCGCCGTTGAAGTACACCTCACGCCCTGAACATGCGCCTTCGAAGATCAAGGTCGCGGGCTGAAGGCCGACGTACGCTAGGAGGACGGCCTCGCCGTCACGTGCGGCTGCGCGGACGAGCCGCGCCCGAGCGCGCGCGCCAACCTTGCGTCTGCGAGCGATGTACATCTGGCGGATGCGGCGCGCGGAGGAGGTTCGAACCCGCCGTCCAATTCGAGGTAGCCAAGAGGCCGAGAGGAGCGTCGCCACTATGGTCAACACACTGAGCAGCGCAAGCATAGAGATTGCCTCCTTCGAGTGAGAGTCGAATCGGGAGCCGCAGGCTACGCCTCGGCGTGGACGGATATGCCGCCCCCAGGGTCTTGGCCACCCACGGTGATCGTCCGACAACCGGGGTTAGCATGTGGCAGGTGCTCAAGCAGAGGGGGTGGTCAGATGGTGGCTAGTGAGGATCTCATCCTGTTACTGGCAGACGGTGCGGAAGGTCCGTACGACCTGGACCCCGTAAGGGTGATGAAGGGGTGCTTCATCATTTCCCAGGCGGGACGACCTGCTTGGCGCACGCTCTTCCAGTTCCGCCCCTACGACTATGGCCCGTTCGACACGCGCGTGTACAACGCGCGTGACGCGCTCCTCAGTGACGGCTTGCTCCGCGCTGATCGGTCTGGCCGCTACGACTCCTACACGTTGACGGATGATGGTGAGGCGCGCATCTCGGAGATCACGGAGGAGTTGGGTCAGCACGACGCGGATTGGGTACGGAGCATTGGCCGCTATGTCACGTCGAAGTCGTTCTCGAAGCTACTCGACGAGATCTACATACGTTGGCCAGACTTCACTACGCAATCGGTTCACAGGCGATAGCGCACCCGTGACAGTAGTCGTCGCCTTTGTGACGGCTGACGCCGCGCTCATGGCCGCCGATACCGAGGCGACGGAGGAAGACGGCTCACGCCACGAGACTGAGAAGATCTGGCCTTGCGGATCGTTGGTGGTGGGTTACACGGGGACGGGCATCATCCAGCAACCGTTGCGGCGCGCGCTAGATCAGGTGATCCCGGCGGCTGAACAGCAAGGGCACCTCGATCGGTGGACGATAAGGCAGCACATCTGCCAGGTCACCAGCGTCGTCCTCAGTAACGAATACGCCCTCCGTGCGCCAGCGACGGCGGGGCAGGTACCCGCGGAGCTGGCAGGCGTGCTCCTGGCGATCGGAAGAGACGCCGAGGGCTTCTGGCTGCTCGAAGTGGGAAAACACGCGGGCGGCAGCTTTTATGACGAGGCTGGGTTCCACACCGTCGGAAGTGGTGCCCTGGCCGCCCAGATGGCCCGAGGACTACTTCGCAATTACGAGCCCGTTGGACGAAGCCTTCCCCATCTGCGGTTGATCGCATACCGCACCGTTGTCACTTGCATTGGGGTGCTCGGCTCCGGCTATGGCGTCGGAGGTCACGTGGATCTCTGGGAAGCCGAAGGAAACCAGTCCTTCGCGAAACGGGACGAGGTCGGACTACGAGGCGTAGCAAATGGCGTTGACCAGTGGATGACGATCGAAGCTGAATCGATCGATCAAGTTGTCACCGAGGAGCCGGACGCAGAGGGCGTCGTTATGCCGGAGGGCCTCGAAGACGATCCCCATGCAGCGCAGTTGGCTGAGCCCCCACCAGTCGAGGATGAACTTGCACGCGAGTAAAGCCGGGCGGCGAGCCGAACGCCACGGCGCTGCAACGCCTACCCGGCAGTCGTTTAGGTCATCATTGATTTTCTCGGGCCGCCATCGACCAAACGGCGTATCAGGTGCCGCCGACCCCGATCCTTGTTTGGGCTCGCCTCCGCAGTTGCATTGGTCGCGGGCGGTGTCGCAGAGCTTGTCACGTGACCGAAATTGGCTCAAGATGGGCGAATGAGGCGTCCGCGCTACCGTACGGCTACCTGAATGGAGCCTCTGTTCACTCATCTCGTCGTCGGGGTCGTTCCGCTGCCCACGCAGAACCCGCCCTTCGCATTCGATAAGGAAGCGCTGCAAAGCGTTTACTTGGAGGTGTCGCGCGCTGTCCCATACACGCAATTCGCGTTCTTGCCCGCAGATCAGGGAGCACAGCTGCTTAACCCGCCCGAAGATCGCGTGCTGTTGCAACCTGGACTGCTCCAGGTCGGTACACCGGTCGATTCGACTGCTGAGCGCGCACGAGAAAAAGCGTCCACGGTTCTTGTCAAGTCAGCCGAGATTCTCGACCTCACCGGATTCCTGCAGATGGGGATCAAGGTGCTAGCCAATGTTCCCGCCCCCGAAGATGGCGCTCGAGAGTTTGTCGGCAATCGCCTGATGAAGGGCATTAGCACGCATCTAGACGTGCTTGGCGGGGGGTTCTTCGGAGGAGGAGTCAAGTTCCGAAAGTTCGACGGAGATGCCAACGAGGAAGAGATTTTGCTCATCGAACCCTTGGTTAGTGACGATCACTTCATCTGGGTGAACTACGACCGACAGCAAGTTGGCCAGACGATTGGACTCGATCACTTGAGCGACTCGATAGACGAAGCGTTCAACTTCGTACGAGGACCTGCCATGCGAATCTTGGAGGAGGCTTAACAGTGGCGCAAAACACACAGGCGCAGCTCGCGCACGGGCTTGATCCACAAGCCGACCTGCGCGTTGCTATCGCAAACAAGCCCCACGGCGCGCTTACGTCAGACTCAGCCGGTGCAATTCTCGCCGCTGTACTGAAGTTCGACGTACACGACACGATCGTGACGTCCCGCAGCGTGCTGGGCTACACGACGGGTCTGCGATTTCTGGAGATCCTCGACGGCCCAGGCTCACACCTGCAAGATCAGCCGATCCAGATCCAGGAGTAGTTCGTTCGCTTGGTCATGGGGACTGATCGTCCCGAAGTCGCCAGTCTGGCCGTTAGGTCGCTTCTGGATAACGATCAGCCGCTATGCCAGCCATTCGCATGCGGCGACGCGGAGTGGGAGCGCGAGGTTTCCGACTACCTTCGGCGCAAGTTCTGGCTACCTGGCCGCACGCGTGAGGATGTCCTCATTGCCTTCGTCGAAGGCGCTGACGACGTTTTCGGCTACGGCGCCTGGAAGGCAACTCGCGTCGAGCTTCCGCAACGTGACGAACCTGTCCCGGTAATCCGCGTGTGCTATTTCGGTGTGGATTCGCGGTTCCAGGGAGCGCGCGATCCGGACGGACGAAGTTGGGCGGGTCGACTTTACGCGACGGTTGAACAGCGAGCGCGCTCGGCATCGCCGGAAGCTGGGGCGATGCCGCTCGAGCTGTACTGCCACCAAGAAAACGCGGTCGGTCGGCGGTTTTGGGAATCTCGCGGTTATCGGATCGTTGATCCGAATTATTTGGCTGGAGGCATGTACCTGCAATTCCTGCGAGTTCCCGATTAGCAGCCAGGTACGGGTCGGCCCGGCAAACCGTGCCCCGAGGATGACCTCGCCGCTAGCCGACGGCCGCGGCGTCGGTGCGGGGTCAGAAATCTGGGTCAGTCCTCCCGACCTGTAGAGATGTCTGGGATAGTCTCCCTCGTGCGAAAACGGCTCTACTCCGTGATCTGAGGTTCGAGCGCGTCCCGAAAAGGCGATCAACACAAGCCGTTGGTCGAAGCTCGCGAATCCTCCCAGGGCGCTTCGCCGCCATCCTGAGGGGGAGGCCGTTTCACGGATAACCCCGTCCGTTTCACGGATCACCGACCGAACTGGACCGTTGCCGACCGGTAGTAGGAGCTGATTCCGCTCAACCAAGCCATCTGACCGGCTCAGACCATCGTAGTCCAACCCTGCTCCTCAGTGTGAAGCGAGCGCTCTCCCGCTGAGCTATGCGCCCGGGAAAGTCCGCGGCACCGGTGAGGGATCCTTAGGGCTGCTTCCTCCCGGATCTGACCCGGTTCGGAACCTCACCGCGCCGCGGGCGAAGCCAGTGTACCCCCGTCTGCGTCCTACTTCGTGGAGTCGATGCAGCTCTTGATCGCAGCGAGCTCGACCTTCGAGATCTTCGCGGGCGGTGCGCCCTTGTACGGCGAGACGTTGCCGTGGAAGTCGACGACGCCGTTCTCGACGAGGGCGGTCGTCTTCGGATTCTTCTTGGCGGCGACCGCCTTGGCCGCAGCCGCGTCCTTGTAGAACGTCAGCGTGAAGCTCACGCCCGCGGGCGACTGGCCGTTGACCGACTTCGTTTCCGGCTGGACGAGGAAGTTCTGGTCGTTCAGGCAGTTGCCGACCGAGATCCCGTCGGCGCCACTCCCCCCGCTCGACCCACCCGAGGTACTGCCGCCGCCACCACCACCACCACCACCACCACCACCACAACCGGCGAGGATCACCGCGAGTGCGGCAAGGACGAGGAGGGGAGCGATGAGCTTCGTCATGGCGGTCGGGGCCCTTTCGAGTCGGGACGTGAAGCGCGAGGGTAGCGGGGTGGGCGGACTTGCGCAAAGTGCGGATCGCCCGCACAATGGAGAGGTTCCCAGCCGACGAGGAGGTGGTGCACCGATGAAGCGAGTCGTTTTCTCCCGCAAGTCCAGCGCCGCAGCCCGTCGCGTTCGCTCCTAGAGGCGATCCCGGCGGGCCGAGCGCCCGTCCATCTTTCTCGCATCCAAAGGAGCTTTGGTTGACACTTCCGGTTACGGACTCGCTTCTCCACCGGCTCGGGTGGGACGACGGCTGGGAAGCCGCGTTCGCAGAGCACCGTGCCGCCGGCCTCCAGCCGGCGCGCGTCGCGATCCAGCACAGGGGCGCCTACGACCTCCTCGGCGAGGACGGGGAGCTGCGCGCGAGCGCGGCGAATCGGCTCGTCCGGGACGAGGAGTTGCCGGCGGTCGGCGACTGGGTCGGCGTCGATCGCGAGACGGACCTCGTCGAGGCCGTGCTTCCCCGCCGCACGACGATCTCCCGCAAGGAGGTCTGGCAGGCCACCCGCGAGCAGATCCTGGCGGCGAACGTCGACGTCGCATTTCTCGTCCAGGCGCTGCCTCTCGACTTCAACGTTCGCCGGCTCGAGCGGTACCTGGCGATGGCCTGGGAGAGCGGCGCCCAGCCCGTCGTGCTACTGACGAAGACCGATCTCGTCGACAGCGTGGAGCCGTTCCTCGCCGAGGTGGAGGCGGTCACGCTCGGCTCATGTCCCGCGCTTGCCGTGTCGGCGCGCACGGGTGCGCGGCTCGACGAGATGCTGGCCTGGTTCGAGGGAAATCGCACCGCTGTGCTTCTCGGCTCGTCGGGCGTCGGCAAGTCCACGATCGTCAACGCCTTGGCAGGCGAGGAGCTGCTCGCGACGCAGGAGGTGCGGGCTGACGACCAGCGCGGGCGGCACACGACCTCGCACCGCGAGCTGATCCTGCTGCCGACCGGCGGCGTCGTTCTCGACACGCCGGGGATCCGCGAGTTGCAGCTCTGGGACGCCGACCTCGAGCAGACCTTCGGCGACATCGAGGAACTCGCACGCCACTGCCGGTTCTCGGACTGCGCGCACGACCAGGAGCCCGGCTGCGCCATTCGTGAGGCCCTCGAGCAGGGGACGCTGCCGGCCGAGCGCTGGGCGAGCTACCGCAAGCTCCAGCGCGAAATGGAAGCGATCGAGGCCCGGCGGAACGTCCTACTGCGACAAGAACGCGTCCGTGAATACAAAATCCGCGCACGCGCACAGAGGCCCAAGAAGAAGAAGCCCTGACCTCACCCCGCGTCCGACCGGACGCGGTCGAGCTGACCCTGCCCGATCCCGATCGCCGCTTCGGCGAGGTCGTGCTCGCGCAGGACGTCGCACGCCCTCGCCCCGGGCCGGCGTTCGCGTGGCAGGACGGCGCCTGGCGACTCGACTTTCCACGACCCGAGGCCGACCGGCTCGAGTACCTGATCCGCGTCGACGGCGGGTTCATTCCCGATCCGTCGAACCCCTTGCGCGCAGCCGCGCCGTTCGGCGACAAGTCGGTGGTCGAGTGGCCCGAGTACGAGCCGCCGGCGTGGCTCGGCTCGATCTCCGATCCCGGTCCCAGGCGCTCGGTCGAGTTGCGCTGCCGCCGTCTCGTTGCGCGCGTTCACGTCGTTCTCTACGCGACTCCCGAGCCGCCGGCTGCCGACGCGCCGCTGATCGTCGCGCACGACGGCCCTGAATACTCCGAGTACTCGGGACTCACGCGCTTTCTCGACGCAATGAGCTGGGAAGCGCGCATCCCACCGCTCCGCGCCGCACTCATCCAGCCGGTCGATCGCGACGAGACCTATTCAGCCTCGGCGCTCTACGCCGGCGCGCTCGTGCGTGAGCTTCTGCCCGAGATCACGAAGCTCGCGCCGCACGGCAAGCGAATCGGCATGGGAGCGAGCCTCGGCGCGCTCGCGATGCTGCACGCCCATCGCCGTCACCCCCGGTCGTTCGACGGGCTGCTGCTCCAGTCGGGCAGCTTCTTCCGGCAGCGCTCCGACAAGCAAGAATCGCAGTTCGGGCGGTACGCCCGCATCACGCGGTTCGTCGGCACGGTGCTACGCGGCCTCGACGTCGAACGCACGATTCCGGTTGCCATCACCTGCGGCACGGCCGAGGAGAACAGGTCGAACAACCGGGCCATTGCCGATGCCCTCGGCGCGCAGGGGTATCCGGCCTGGCTGGCAGAGATCCGCGACGGCCACAACTGGACGTGCTGGCGGGACTCGTTCGATCCGCATCTTCGCGCGCTGATCGAGGCGATCGCGTGACGCGCCGCGCGATCGAGATCGACGGCGGGCCGGTGCTTGCATACGGCCACTATGGGAGGCCCGTGATCGCGTTCCCCTCCGAGAACGGCGGGGTGCAGGATTGGGAGGACCGCGGGATGGTCGAGTCGCTGACGGAACTTCTCGACGCCGGGCGGCTGAAGCTGTACTGCGTGCCCTCGTACGACAGCGAGAGCTGGACGCGCCGCGATCTCCCGCTCGAGGAGCGGGCCAGGCGGCACGGACACTACGAATGGTGGATCCTCACTCGGCTCGTGCCGTTCGTGCGGGCCGATTCGCACTCGGCCGAGCTGATCGCGAGCGGCACGTCGTTCGGCGCCTACCACGCGGCGAACTTCTGCCTGAAACGCGCCGATGTGTTTCCCCTTGCGATCTGCATGAGTGGGGTCTACGACGTTGCCGTGCAGGGAGGCGGCGAGCGTGGAGAGGCCGTTTACTTCTCGAACCCGATGGACTACGTCGCAAATCTGCAGGGCGACCATCTCGAATGGCTACGGGCGCACGCCTCGCTGCAACTCGTCTGCGGGCAGGGTCAGTGGGAGGACACGACCGGCGCGCTCGAGTCGACGAAGCGGTTCGGCTCGATCCTCGCGGAGAAGGGCATGCGAGTCGACGTCGACCTCTGGGGCCACGACGTCCCGCACGACTGGCCCTCGTGGCGCCGCCAGATCGCTCATCATCTCCCTCGGCTCCTGTGATGCGAAATGGCTGAGCACACGATCGGGCTGCTCCTCGGGACCGAGGAGGACTGGCCCACGTCGTTCGAGGCGCTCGTCGCGGGACTCGGCTCGATCGACGGTCATGCGCTGAAGACCGAGCGGATCATGAACGAGCCGTTCGACCTGCGCTGCCAGCCCCGGTACGCGCTGGTCATCGACCGCCTCGCCTGGTGGTACGACCTTCCGCGCGCCTGGCTGAAGAAGGTCTCTCTGATGGACGACGTCTACCTGCTGAACAACCCGTTCACGTTCCAGGCGATGGAGAAGCATTCGGCGTACTGCGCGCTCATGCGCCTCGGCATCCGCGTGCCCGACACGTGGCTGATCCCGCACAAGGTGCCGCCGGCGAACGAACGCTTTCAACCGACGGCGGAGCGCTACAACGCGGCGTTCGACCTCGAATCGATTGGCGAGCACATCGGCTTCCCGCTCTTCATGAAACCGTTCGACGGGGGTCAGTGGGTTGGTGTCTCGCGCGTCGGCTCCCCCGAGGAGCTGCGTGCGAACTACGACGACTCGGGTGAGCGGATGATGCACCTGCAAACCGCGCTCGAGGGATTCGATGTCTTCGTCCGGTCGCTTTCGATCGGCGCCGAGACGATGTCCATGTGGTTCGACCCGTCGCAACCAATGCACGCGCGCTACGAGGTCAAGCACGATTTCCTGTCGCCCGAGCTCGGCGAGGAGATCATCTCGATCTCCCGCCTCGTCAACGCCTTCTTCCGCTGGGAGTTCAATTCGTGCGAGACGATCGTGAAGGACGGCATCGCCTACCCGATCGACTACGCGAACGCATCGCCGGACGTCGCACTCACGTCGTTGCACTACTACTTCCCGTGGGCGATGAAGGCGCTTGTCCGCTGGTCGGCCTTCTGTGCCGTCACGCGCCGCGAGATGCGCATCAACCAGAACTCCCG
Source organism: Gaiellales bacterium (assembly GCA_038328165.1). GTDB lineage: Bacteria > Actinomycetota > Thermoleophilia > Gaiellales > Gaiellaceae > PALSA-600. The sequence goes on along the minus strand of JBBQLT010000022.1, from coordinate 34,719 downwards.
GGACTACTTCGACTGGGGCGACAGGGCCGATCTCTCCTACGAGGCGAAGCTTGCGAAGTACCGCGAGCTCGCCGATGAGTATTTCCAGGTCGACGCCTATACGGAGTTCTGCACGGTGCACCTTGCGCATCTCGATGAGGTCGCGCACGACTGGTTCACCTCGAGCGCGTTCGATGACTTGCTCGTGGCGGCGGTGCGCCAGACCTTCCCGGCGCACGAGCACGAGCACTTCGTGGCGCATTACCGTGGCCTGCTGGCCGCGTGGGCGAGCGACAACGCCTGAGCCACCACTTCGCTGGCACGGGCGATCGCCCGCCGGGGACGACCGTCCGAAGCGGGTACGCAGGCCCGAGCGTGCACGAGACCGTCCGTACGCGCACTGTCCGTGCGCTCTTTCGGCGCACTCATTTCGCACTCTCGTGACGACGGCTGCCGCCAGGTTGACGCCCGCCTCGTGCCGACGGCTGCCGCCAGGGTGACGCCCGCCGGCGATTCGTGGACTGTCCCTGCGCCATTTCGGCACACTCTTTTCGCACTCTCGGGACGACGGCTGCCGCTTGGGTGACGCCCGCCGGCCGGGGGCGAACTGCGTACGCTGGCGGGGTGGCTGATGCCGCGATTCTGCTCGTCGACGACGACGCACCGATCCTGCGCATGCTCGGTCGCACACTCGAGGCCGCCGGGTATGCAGTCGAGCCCGCGGCCGACGGGGGTGAGGCGCTCGCAGCTGTCGAACGCTCGGCGCCGGACCTCGTCGTGCTCGACGTCGGGCTGCCGGGGCTCGATGGGTTGGCGGTCTGTCGCCGGCTGCGCGAGAAAGGGCTCGCGACTCCCGTCCTGCTGCTGACGGCACGCGATGCGATCGCCGACAGGGTCGCGGGGCTCGACGCCGGCGCCGACGACTACCTCGTGAAGCCGTTTGCAACCGATGAGCTCCTGGCGCGGATCCGCGCGCTGCTCCGGCGCGGCAAAGAGCCCGAGGAGCTGCTCGCCTTCGGTGACCTGACGCTCGAAGCCGGCACGCGCACTGCCTACCGTGCCGGCCGGCGGATTGCGCTCAGCGCACGCGAGGCCGACCTGCTGGCTCTGCTTCTGCGCCACTCGCGCCGCGTCGTGCAACGGGAGCAGGCGATCGCTGAGCTGTGGCAGGGCGCCGCGACGGCCAACGTCGTCGACCGCTACGTGTCCAACCTGCGGCGGAAGCTCGGCGACCCGCCGGTGATCGAGACAGTGCGCGGCGTCGGGTTCGTGCTCGGCCGGTGAGCGTTCGCCTTCGCTCGATCCTGGCTGCCGGCCTGGCGACCATGCTTGCGGTCGTCGTGCTCGGCTCTGTCGTCGACCTTGTTGTCGCGCGCCACCTGCACAAGAACCTCGATCGCGCGCTGCGGTCTCGCGCCGTCGGGGTCGCCCAGCTCTCGGCGTCTGCTCCGGCGCTCCTGACGACGCCGGGCTCGCTCGACTCTCCCGTCGGTGCGACGCAAGCGATGATCGAGGTCGTCGATCGTCGTGGACGCATCGTTGCGCGCTCACTCTCGCTCGGCGGGCGTGTGCTGCCGAGCTCGCTCGCACGAGACGCGATCGCGGGAGCGCGAGGCAGGTATCGCACCATCCGGTTCGGCGGCGACGAGATTCGTGTCTACGCTGCGCCGCTTGCCGACGTGTCGGGCCCCGCGGCCGGAGGCGCCGCGCTCGTCGCAGCATCGACCTCTGACATCTCGGACACGGTCGGCGCATTGCATGCCGCGACGGCGCTCGCAGCCCTCGCCGCTGCCGCGATCGGCGCGCTCGCGGTCGCGCTGCTGATGCGGAGCGCGCTCGGGCCCCTCGCCCGGCTCGCGCGCGCCGCGCGCGAGATCGAGCGGACGGGCGATTCGAAGCGGCGCTTGCCTGACCCTCACCGCGCCGACGAGGTCGGGGCACTCGCATCGACCCTGAACGCGATGCTCGACAGCCTCGACCGCTCGCGGGACGCAGAACGGCGCTTCCTGGCGGACGCCTCACACGAGCTGCGCACCCCGTTGACCGCGCTTCGCGGGAACGTCGCCTACCTCGCGCAGCACGGCGCGACGCCGGAGCTCGTCTCGGACCTGCAGGCGGATACCGACCGCCTCGTCCGCCTCGCCGACGACCTGCTCACGCTGTCGCGTGAGGAGGCTGACGTCTCGCCGAGTGCCGACGTCAGCATCGATGAGCTCGCGCGGTCGTTCGCGGCGCCCGATGTCGAGATCAGCGCGACTCCCGTGTTCGTGCGCGGTGACCGGTTCGCTCTCGAGCGCGCCGTGGCGAACCTGGTCGACAACGCGCGGAGGCACGGGCCTCCCGGCGGGCGGATCGTGGTGACGGCGCTCGAACGTGACGGCCGTGCGCTGCTCTCCGTCGAGGACGCGGGAACGGGCGTGAGCGAGCTCGACCGGGAGCGTGTATTCGAACGCTTCTGGCGTGCGAGACCCGACGGCCGCGGCTCGGGGCTCGGCCTTTCGATCGTGCGCGCCATTGCCGAACGACATGGCGGAAGCGCGACGACGGAAGGGGCGCGGTTCACGATCGACCTCCCTGCCGTCAGGAAAGCTTCAGAGACCGTGCGCTAGACATCTCGTCGAGGATCTCGAGAAAGGACGCCCGTGAAGCTCTTCCGCACCCTGCCAACAAGCCGTCTTGTCGCCGCGCTCGCTGCCGTCGTGATCGTGCTCGCCGGCGGGACCGCGATCGCCGTCGCAGCCGGCGGGGGAAGCGGTCCAACACCGCCGCCGAAGCCGCTCGCGCAGGCGCTTCACGATGCAGTGACGGCAGCTCAGCCGAGTGGGATCACCGCACGGATCACCTTCACGAACAACCTCTTCCCGTCGGGCGCGCTCGTCGGCGCGACCGGGTCGGCCCTCATGTCGGGAGCAACTGGCCGGCTCTGGCTGAACACGAACGGTGGCCGCCTCGAGCTCCAGTCCGATGCGGGTGACGTCCAGGTCGTCTGGAACGACACGAAGCTCACGATCTACGACGCGTCGTCGAACACGGCCTACACCGTCGATCTGCCGAAGCAGGCCGACGCCGCCACCACGCAACCACACGCGGCGCCCACGCTCGACGAGATCTCGAAGTTCCTGACGGAGCTCGCGAAGCACTGGACCCTTTCTGATGCCCAGCCGTCGAACGTCGCGCAGGAGCCGGCCTACACCGTCGACGTCTCGCCGAGTCACGACGGTGGGCTGTTGGGCTCGGCGGAGCTTGCCTGGGACGCGTCGCACGGTGTGCCGCTGAAGGTTGCGATCTACGCCCAGGGCTCCTCGACGCCCGCGCTCGCGCTCGAGGCCTCGCGCGTCTCGTTCGGCGCCGTGCCCGATTCCGACGTCCGCGTCGAGCCGCCCGCCGGCGCGAAGGTGGTTGATCTCTCCTCGCAGGCAACGGGCAACGACACCGGTTCGAAGACGGCGCCCGTCACCGGTCTCCCGGCCGTTCAGGCGGCGGTCTCGTTCCCGGTTGTCGCACCGGACACGCTTGTGGGCCTCCCCCGCCAGAACGTCAGCCTCGTCGGCCCGAAGGACTCGAACTCCGTGGTGGTGGTGTACGGACAGGGGCTCGGCGCGATCGTCGTCCTCGAGCGGGCAAAGGACATGGCGGGCGCCAAGGGTGGGGCAAACTCTCCGCTCGACGCGCTCCCCACGGTGTCGCTCGACGGCGCAACAGCGCATGAGCTCTCGACCCAGCTCGGCACGGTGCTGGGCTGGGATGCAGGCTCCGTGTCGTACGTCCTTGCCGGTTCGCTCCCATCCGGGGCGGCCGAGTCCGCGGCGCGCGCACTGAAGTGAGCGACACCGCACCGGTCGAGGCACGAGGTCTCGTCAAGCGCTACGGCGAGCTCACTGCCGTCGCCGGCGTCGATCTGACCGTGCAGCGCGGCGACGTCTTCGGGTATCTCGGGCCGAACGGCGCTGGTAAGACCACGTCCTTGCGCATGCTGCTGGGCCTGATCCGTCCGACCGAGGGAAATGCCCTGCTCTTCGGGCGCGATCCGATCGTCGACGGCGCGCGTGCGCTCGACGGCGTCGCGGGCTTCGTCGAGGGGCCGCGGTTCTATCCGTACATGTCGGGGCGCAAGAATCTCCGGCTGCTTGCGGATCTCGACGGCGGTGCGAGCACGGCGCGGATCGACGAGGCGCTCGACACCGTCGAGTTGCGCGACCGGGCGAAGGATCGCGTCGGCGGCTACTCGCACGGCATGCGACAGCGGCTCGGAATCGCGGCGTCGCTGTTGCGGAACCCGAAGCTGCTCCTGCTCGACGAGCCCACGACCGGGCTCGACCCGGCCGGAATGCGCGACATGCGCGAGCTCGTGAAACGCCTCGCGGGCGACGGCATCACGATCCTGCTCTCGAGCCACATCCTCGCCGAGGTCGAAGAGCTCTGCAATCGGGTTGCGATCATTCGTCGGGGCACGATCATCTACGAGGGGCTGCTTCAGGAGCTTCTGTCGAGCGCGGGGGGCAGCTATCGGCTCTCGACGACCGATCTCGAACGGACCCGCGCGTTGTTGCTTTCCCGCGGGTTCGAGGGCTTGCAGGTCGTCGGCAACGAGCTTCGCTTCCAGGGGGACATCGCGGCGATCGAGGCTGCGACCGTCGCACTCGGGGAAGCCGGCATCGGCATCTCGGCTCTCGTCCCGCATACGGCGACGCTCGAGGAGCTCTTCCTCGGGATGACCGACGATCAGGCGGCGGCATGACGCGCGTCTACAAGTGGGAGGTGCTCAAGCTGCTCGCGCAGAAGCGCACTTATCTCGGACTCGGCGCAGCCATGCTCGTTCCGCTCGCCTTCGTGATCGTGCTGACGATCCAGACCGGGGGGCCGAACGACATCCCGCTCGGGCGCTACATTCGCGAAACGGGCCTCGCAACGCCGTTCGTCGTCCTCTTCTTCATGTCGATCTGGGCGTTTCCGCTGATCACCGCGCTCGTTGCCGGCGACGTCGTCGCCGCGGAGAGTCACAACGGCACGTTGAAGACGATCCTCACGCGGTCGCGCAATCGCGGTGAGATCTACGCGGCAAAGGTGCTCGCGACGTTCACCTACACGGTGCTCGTGATCTTCGCGATGGGGGCGGTCGCTCTGACCGCCGCAAGCATCGCGTGGGGGTTCAACGATCTCACCTCACTCTCCGGCACCGCGGTGCCCGCCTGGCACGCGCTCGGGCTGCTCGCGGCGAGCCTCGCCCTCTATACCTGGCCGATGGCGGGGATCGCCGCGTTCGGCCTGCTCCTCTCGACCGTCACTCGAAATAGCGCGGCGGCCGTCGTCGGGACGCTGATGTGGGCGCTGCTGATGCAGCTCCTCGGCGTGCTCCCGGGCACAGAGTCGATTCGGCCGTACCTGCTCGGGACGCAGTTTCAGGCCTGGCACGGTTTCCTGCGAACGCCGGCCGATTGGGCCCCGGTCGTGCGGGCCCTGTGGGTCTGCGCGTTCTACGTGGCTGTTCCCCTCGTAGCCGGCTACCTCGTGTTTCTGCGCCGCGACGTCGCCGGCGATTAGCCGAGCAGCGCCCGGCCGACGATGGCGGCTTCTGCGCCGGCGGCGCTGAGCGCTTCGACGTCGGCAGGAGAGCGAACGCCGCCTGCTGCGAGCACCCGCAGGCCCCTCATCGCCGCGGTGTGAACGAGCTCGAGGTCAGGGCCGGCGAGAGTGCCGTCGCGATCGATCGCCGTCACGAGGACGCGGGCGCCCTGCGCGCGCTCGAGCGCCTCGGTGAACGAGAGCCCCGCCGCCTCTGTCCACCCGGAGGTCCGAAGCTCGCCGTCGCGCACGTCCAGCGCGAGCACGAGTGCCTCCTCGAGCTCGAGCCAGCGAGAAGGGTCAGGCCACGCTGCCGTCCCCACGACGACGCGGTCGGCACCCGCATCGAGCAGTGCGCGTGCATCGGGGAGCGTTCGGACACCGCCGGACGCCTGCAGGAGAACCGGCGCCACGCGCGAAGCGACCGCGCGGACGAGCTCCGGCCGCACGCGACCCGAGCGAGCGCCGTCCAGGTCGACCAGGTGCACCCGCTTCGCACCTGTGGCGACCCATCGCTCGGCAAGGCTGATCGGGTCGTCTGCATGGGCGACGACCGTGTCGTAGTCCCCCTGGTGCAGCCGAACCGCCTCGACGCCGAGCACATCGACGGCAGGGATCACCTCGATCGAGCCGTTGAACCACATGCTTACATGTTAGCGTGCTAACATGTAAGCCACACATGCCGGATAGGACACGACATCCATGGAGCACGCCGGAGATGCAGACGCTCTTCGCGACGATCGTCGCGTTGAAGACGAAACGGGAGACGGAGCGATTCTTCCGGGATCTCTGCACGCTCGCCGAACTCGAGGCGATGGCTCACCGCTGGGAGGTGGTCCAGCTGCTCGAGAAAGGACTGCCGTACCTGGAGATCGCGGAGCAAACGGGGGCGTCGACGACGACCGTCACGCGCGTGGCGCACTGGCTTCGTCACGGCGAGGGCGGCTACAGGCTGGCGCTCGACCGCTCGGCCTCCTGAGAGTTGCCGTCCCTGTCAAGGGGCGTCTGCGCGAGCCGTCGTTCCATCTCCTCGAGGACGCCGGCCTCGGCCCCGAGCAACCCGGTGACCGTGCGCTCGCTTTCCCATGCCGCAACGCACCGGTCGAGGTTCTCCTCGTGCGTGCGGCTGACGTTCCCGAGTACGTGCAGGACGGCGTCGTCGACTGCGGAATCACCGGCATCGACCTCATACGCGAGCGCGCCGCCGACGTCCACGAGCTCGTACGGCTCGGCTTCGGGGGTTGCACGCTCGAGGCGGCCGTGCCGGAGGAGTCGGACGTGCGGTCGCTCGCGGACCTGGCAGGCGTGACCGTCGCGACCGTCTATCCACGGCTCGCGCGCGAGCTGTTGCCGGTCGAGGTCGACCTCGTCGACGTGACCGGGTCGGTCGAGATCGCGCCGCGGCTCGGGCTTGCCGACGCGATTGTCGATCTCGTCTCGTCGGGGAACACGCTGCGGACGAACGGTCTGCGCTCCCTCGGCGTCCTGCTCGAGTCGGAAGCGGTGCTTGTCGCACGCCACGACGAAGTCGTTGAGCCGTTTGCCTCGATGCTCCGCGCCGTCGTGCAGGCGCGTGCGCATCGTTACCTGATGCTGAACGCGCCCGAAGAGGCGTTACCTGTGATCACGGCGCTCGTCAGTCCCCGGGTGCCGAGTGTCCTCCAACTCGCCGAGCCGGGGATGGTCGCCGTCCACGCGCTCGTTCCCGCCGCAGAGATCTGGCGCCTCCTGCCAGAGCTCGAGGCGGCGGGCGGATCGTCGATCCTGATCGTGCCGGTCGAGCGGATGGCGTCGTGACCATCGTCGGCGATGTGAAGGAACGCGGTCTCGACGCCGTCCGTGAGTGGGCGCTGAAGCTCGACGGTGCCGAGCCGGTTCGAGCCGAGCCCGACGAGGACGGCCTGCCGCGCGAGGCGTTGCTCGAGCTGGCGGATCGAGTTCGCCGCTGGCACCAAGTCCAGCGCCCGGCCGACGTGACGCTCGAGGTGGAGCCGGGCGTCTCGCTCGAACGCCGTTGGGTCGCCCTTGACACGGTCGGCGTCTACGTCCCGCGCGGGCTGATCTCGACGCTCGTCATGTGCGTCGTGCCGGCTCTCGAGGCGGGGGTGCGGCGGATCGTCGTCTGCACGCCGCCGTCGGGCGCCCCGCTGATCGCTGCCGCAGCTGCGTTGCTCGGCGTCGACGAGATCTGGGCGCTCGGCGGGCCACAGGCGATCGGCTGGCTCGCCTACGTCGAGCGCGTCGACAAGATCGTGGGGCCCGGGAACCGCTACGTGAACGAGGCAAAGCTCGAGGTCTCGAGCGACGTCGCCATCGACTTGCCCGGCGGCCCGTCGGAGGTCGTGGTCCTCGGCGACGGCGACCTACGCCTCGTCGAGCTCGAGCTCGCCGCGCAGCGCGAGCACGGCCACGAGGCGGTCTGCACCACCGTCGCGACGCTCGCCGAGGCGGAGCAGATCGCTCCGGAGCACCTCGTGCTCCTTGGAGGCGCCGAGGAGTATGCCGACCGCGTCCGCAACGCCGGATCGGTGTTCGTCGGCCCCTGGTCTGCGGTTCCTGCCGGCGACTATGCGACCGGCGGCAACCATGTCCTGCCGACGAACGGGTGGGCGCGCTCGGTGGGCGGCCTCGGGCTCGAGACGTTCCTGAAGCCGATCACCATCCAGCGGTTGAGCGAAGCGGGGCTCGCGCTCGTCCGGCCGACGGTCGAGGCGCTCGCGGCCGCCGAAGGGATGCCGGCGCACGCGGCCGCGGTGCGGAGATGAGGGCGATCGCCCCCGAGTTCCGGGCCTACACGTGGGCGCCGTCGAGCGACGAGGTCGCGGCTCTTGCCGGAATCGACGCTTCGCAGGTGCTGCGCTTCGATCAGAACACTCCGCCGCTGCCGCTTCCCTCGACGCGCCCCGGGGCGCTCGCCGGCGCGCTTGCGCGGATCAACGACTACCCGGCTGGCGGCTATCGCGAACTCCGAGCGGCGATCGCCGCGTACGCAGGCGTCGAGCCCGAGAACGTCGTGCTCGGCGCGGGGGCCGACGACTTGATTCTGCTCTGCGCGCGCGCGTACGCCGCGCCGGGCGAGGAGATCTCGATTCCGCCGGCCCCGACGTACCCGCTCTTCCGGATCGCGGCGCAGCTTGCCGGGGCGGACGTGAGGGAGGGTTACTCGCATGATTCGGCGCTCGCGTTCGCGTGCCGCCCGAACAACCCGACAGGAACGATCATGCCGCTGCCCGCCCTTCGGCCGCTCGTCGTCGACGAGGCATATTTCGAGTACAGCGGCGAGACGGCGCTGTCGCTGCTCGGCGACGACGTGATCGTGCTGCGTACCTTCTCGAAGGCGTTCGCCCTTGCCGGGGCCCGAGTCGGCTATGCGCTTGCAGCGCGCGAGGTCGCCGATGAGTTGAACGCGCGCCAGGCGCCCGCGCCGGTTTCCGCTCTTTCGGCATCGCTCGCCCTTGCAGCGTTGCGATCTCCGCTCGACGTCACGCCCGTGCTCGAGGAGCGCGGGCGACTCTCGTCTGCTCTGAGCGCCCTCGGCCTCGAACCGCTCGAGTCGCAGGCGAACTTCCTCTACGTGCCGGCCGGTGACGGAATCGCGCTCGGCGACGCGCTGCTGCGCCAGGGGATCGTCGTCCGGGCGTACGCGGAAGCGATTCGACTGTCGATCCGTGACGCCGAAGACGACGACGCGCTCGTCGAGACGCTGGCGCGCATCCTCGACAGGCCGTCACCTGTCGCCGGGCATGTCAGACGCCGCGCGCGCACCTTGCGTGCCACGGCCGAAACGCGCCTCGCTGTTCGGCTCGGGCTCGACGGCGCGAGCCGGGTGCGCGTGCAGACCGGCGCGGGCCTCTACGACCATTTCCTCGAGCAACTCGCGTTTCACGCAGGCTTCGATCTCGTGCTCGAAGGAGCCGGTGACTTCGAGACGGGCGACCACCACACGGCCGAGGATGCGGCGCTCGCGTTCGGCGAGGCGCTCGACGCGGCACTCGGAGACCGGCGGGGCATCGCCCGCTACGGCGACGCCGTGGTGCCGATGGATGACGCCCTGGCACGCGCTGCCGTCGACCTCGGCGGCCGCGCCCACTCCGAGTTGAACCTCGAGCTCGATCCGGGCATGGCCGCCCATATGCTCGCGAGCCTGGCGCAGGCCGCGCGCGCGTCTGTCCACGTCGATGCGTCGGGCCGCGACGCGCATCACGTCGCAGAGGCCGCATTCAAGGCGGTCGGTCGCGCGTTGCGGGCCGCGGTCGCGCCCGAGGGCGCGGGTCTGCCGTCGACGAAGGGCCTGCTGTGAAGGTTGCGATCTGCGAGTACGGCGCCGGCAACACCCGTTCGGTCGCCCTCGCCTTCGAGCGGTTCGGCTCGGAGCTCGTTCCCGATGTCTTCGCGGCGGATCTCGCGGTCCTACCGGGCGTCGGGTCCGCCCGAACGGCGATGGACGGATTGCGGGCGCGTGGGCACGACCTCGCGCTGCGCGCACGAATCGCCGAAGGACGTCCCGTGCTCGGCATCTGCCTGGGCCTTCAGCTCGCACTCGAGGAGAGTGCGGAGGACGGAGGCGTCGACGGCCTCGGGCTCGTTGCCGGACGTGCGGTGCGCCTCACTCGGGGTCGGGTACCGCGAATCGGCTGGGCGACGGTCGAGAGGGGAGGGGTCGACGAAGACCAGGCGTATTACTTCGCCCATTCCTACGCGGCAGAGACAACGGCTGCGACCGCCTGGTCGGAAGGCGTCGTGGCGGAAGTGCGCTCGGGTGCGTTCATCGGCTGTCAGTTTCATCCGGAGAAGAGCGGCCCGGCCGGCGCCCGGTATCTCGAGGAGATCGCATCCCTCTGCCTCGCCTGATCCCGTGTCTCGACGTGGCCGCAGGCCGGGTGGTGAAGGGCATTCGCTTTCGGGGCCTCCGCGACGTGGGCGACCCGGTTGCGCTCGGCGAGGCCTACTCGGCCGCGGGCGCGGACGAGCTCGTTTTCCTCGATATCCAGGCGACGATCGACGGACGCCGAACGCTCGTCGAGCTCGTGCGTCGTGTCGCCGAGCGCCTCGCAATCCCGTTCACGGTCGGCGGCGGCGTGCGCTCGTACCAGGATGCCGAGGAGCTGCTTGCCGCCGGTGCCGACAAGGTCGGCGTCAACTCGGCGGCTCTCGCGCGACCCGAGCTCCTGACCGAGCTCGCGGGCCGTCTCGGTTCGCAGGCGGTCGTCGTCGCGATCGACGTCGAGGATGGCCGCGTCCGTTCGCGAGCCGGCACCGCGGCCACGGGCCGCGACGCCGTCGGCTGGGCGCGCGAGGCGCAGGCGCGCGGCGCGGGCGAGATTCTGCTGACGTCGATCGACGCCGACGGGACGCGCGCCGGTTATGACATCGAGCTGACCGCTGCCGTTGCGGGCGCGGTCGACGTGCCGGTGATCGCATCGGGCGGGGCGGGGAACGCGCAGCATGTCGCCGATGCGCTCGGAGTCGCACAGGCAGCGCTTCTCGCGTCGATCCTGCATGAGGATCCGTCGCGGCTCGAATCGCTTCGCAGTGAGCTGCGCGCGCTCGGGGTTCGCGTGAGATGACGGGCGAGCTGCGTGCCGCGATCGTGCAGGATGCAGACTCGGGGCGTGTCTTGATGCTCGCGTGGATGGACCCCGAGGCCGAGCGGCGCACCCATGAGACGGGTGAGGCGTGGTTCTGGAGCCGGTCGCGAAAGTGCCTGTGGCGCAAGGGCGAGACGTCGGGCAACACGCTGGCGGTGGAGGAGTTGCGCGATGACTGTGATGGGGACGCGCTGCTTCTTCGCGTACGCCCTGCAGGGCCTGTGTGCCACACCGGCTCGCTGTCGTGCTTTGCACCGCGTCTCTGGCGCACGATCAGTGAGCGCGCCGCTGCGCGGCCGATCGGCTCCTACACGACGGAGCTCCTCGAGGCCGGCGTGGGAGCCTGCGCACGGAAGGTCGGCGAGGAGGCGGTTGAAGTGTCGATCGCAGCGCTCGATGAGAGCGACGAGCGGGTTGTCGAGGAAGCTGCGGATCTCGTCTACCACCTCTACGTGCTGCTTGCAGCGCGCGGGCTCGACATCGCTCAGGTCGAGGACGTGCTAGCAGCGAGAAGCAACAGGCCCGCCGGCGAGTAATAGCGGGACCCCCTCGCTCCGCGCGAGCCCTGCCAGGCGAGCGCGGTACACCCGCATGTCGTTGTGCGACCAGTCGGCGTGTGTTTGGCATCGCCAGGGTGCGTAACGCTCGCGGTGGTAACGGCTGGCCAGGCTCTCGCTGTGTCCGATCACGTTCGGAAGCGTTATGCCGTAGCGGTGCATCAACCAGAGCGTGAGCGCGAGCGATGAGGCGAGCTGCCGCGGATTCCTCAGGACCGAGGAGTCGCTCGTGCCCACATGCTCGATCCCGATTGCGGTCCAGTTGAGGCCGACCGTGTGCCGGCAGATCGTCGTCAGCGGAACGAGCTGGTAGATCGTCCCATCTCGATCGATCACGAACTGCGCGCAGATGCCGGGCAACTCGTGCAGCTCCGTGTCGGGCACGTCGGCGGCGAACGTGCTCCACGCCGACGAGAACGAGGTACTCGCCGTGTAGTGCTCGACGATCACGTGCGGATGCTGAAGTCGCCACGTGGCAAGACCGTAGTGCCGCTGGGAGTATGAGGCAGTCTCGCTGCGTCGCTTCGAATTGAACGGAATCGGCCGCTGCACGATGTGCGGCTTCGGTGGAGGAGCGGCACTACCGAGAAGCGCAACCGCGAGGCTGATCAGGACTCGCATTGCACTAGGGGCATGAACGAGACGCCGAGGCGCCGGCCGAAAGCGCACGACCCGCCGTCAGCGCGAACTCGATCTTCACGCGGCCACCTCGTCCTACGTCGAGGCCGAGCATCCCGTCCGACCGAGGTTCGACGCAGGCATGGCTCGTTGCATGCCAGTAAGGCGAGTACCGAACGGCGATGCGGTAGTTGCCCGCACGTGGCAGCTCGACCGTGATCGTCGAGGCGGCGAATCTCGTCACGTGAGCGCCGGGAGCTCCGGTGACGATCCCGTGCGGGTGGGGCACGGAGAAGATCGTCACGTGCGCCGAGGAGAACACGCGCTGAAGGCCGCTTCGACCACGCCGGAGTAGCCGCGCTTCGCCCCGAGCGCTGTAGTCCAGCGGGGCATCCGTGAGAACGACGTAGCGCACGCCCAGTGCATGCAGCCAATCGACGTAGGCGTTCGCACCGAGTTTGTTGTAGAGCACCGCGTTCTGCGGGAAGTCGTCCTGGCGGAACCACCCGCGCGCGATCGGGATGCCCGCCTGCGGGAGATACACCGCCTCCCAGTGCCCGCTCGTGTCGACCGCCTCGACGCGGTAGGAGGGACCGAGATGCAGGCGCAAGAAGCTCGTCGCGGGCTGCCAGTACGCGGGAGCAGCCGATGGGTCGGACACCTCGTGCGCGTAGCTGAACGCCAATGGTGTGATGTTCCACGAGGTCGCGAGTGCAAGGGTGATCACAGCGGGAACTAGGGGCTGCCACCGGCGCAGGCTGAAGGTCAGCACGGCGATCGGGACCGCGATGAAGCGAAATCGCACGATGTTTTCGCCGATGCCGCTCGGAACGATGAAGAACGTCAGGCAGGCGGCGGCGTAGACGATGAAGAAGCTGCGCAGGAGCTTCGCGGCCGGCACGCGCCACGTGAACGCTGCGCCGAGTGCGCAGAAGGCGAGGCTCGCGCCGAGCTCGGCGAGCGAGAACGGGAAGCGTCCGCCATCTGGAAAGAGTCGCCAGAGGACGATGCCGATGCCGGCGAGCGCGACCACGGTCGCCCCTCTCGCCCCGAACCGTGGTCGGGTCGCTGCGGCTGCCGCGACGAGCAGCAGCGCAAAGAGGCCGAACGCGAGCGGGCTCGCCGCGAACGTGAGAGCGAGAAGCACCGCGAAGAGGCGCGGGTGACCCCGAGCAGCCCGGAGCGCGAGGAGCCCGATCGCAAGTCCGAGTGCATACGGGAACGCGCCGGTCAGCACCGAGGCGGCCGCGACGAATGCGAACGCACGCGCCGGCCATGGGCCAGCGGTCGGCCACTCGGCGCCGACGAGGGTCGCAAAACCCGCGGCGGCGAGCGCTGCGGTCGCGACGGCGAGCAGCTTGATCCCGAGCACAGCCGCGAGCGGGTAATAGAGGAGGCTGTAGGTGACGTAGCTGTAGTGGCCTGCGTACCAGTAGTTGCTCCACAGTGCGAAGCCGTGCTGAATGAACATCGCCCGCTGGTAGACGTGGGCTGCGAGGTCTGCTCCGGGAGGCCCGAGCCAGATGAGGGCGGCAGCAGCCGCCCCGGACGCGCCCGCACACCGAAGCGGCTGGCTGCGGAGAATCGAGTTCAGGCGAAGCGTGGGGGTCATCCCTTGCCCTCGGACGGCGGGCAGGCGGCGCGAGCGCGAGTCACGGTCCGAGCATACGACCGATCGGCTGACGAACGTCTGAGCGTCCGTCTGTGGATCTCCCGTCACACTTCCGCGCGCACGGCTGCCACCACCCCGGCGTCGCTCTCTTCCTCGGCGTCCGGGCCATCTGTGGATCCTCCGTCACACTTCCGCGCGCACGGCTGCCACGAGCGCTGACAACGACCGCTGAAACGAGCCATTGCACTTCAGGTCATGGCCGGTTCGCGCTTGCGCGTCGGGTGCGTGCTCAGGGAGTGACACCGGGGCGGCGAGGCCCCGGATCGAACGCGTCGGCCGCGGCGGGCGTGGTTGCCGGGGCCGGCGGGTCGATCGGGAGGGCGATCGCAGGCGGGCCGGCTGTGGGCAGGGTGGTCGTCGGCGAGTCGGCCGTCAGAGCGCCGGGAAGCGTGTCCGTGCGGGCGACGAAGCTCCCTGCCGAGGCGGGAAGGAACCGGTTTTCTCCCTGGTGCATCGCGCGTGTGGCGTTCATCCGCCGCCAGTCGCCACCTGGGCCATGTGCGAAGACGACGCGATCGAATCGGTACGAGTACAGGTTGCAGGCACGCACGCCACCGCCCCAGTTCTCGGCGGTGGCAATGCCGGGCCACGTGCCGTGACTGCCGGGAAGGTGGTACGGGCGGCTGGCGGCGTGACCGTCGACCCAGACCCGCCACCAGTTGGCGTGGTGGGCGACCTCGAGCACGGCGACCCGGTGCCGTTCGCCCTCGTGGATCGTTGTGGAGATCTCGTGGTAGCGGGGCGAGCGTCCAGGCTGCGCGACTTCGTAGTAGAGGCTTCCGAGCCGAGTGCCGTGGAAGCTGGAGTAGCCGACCTGGATCCACTCGCTCGAGCCCCGCGGCCCGAGGCCGGGGCCGCCGACCCCCACCCAACCGGCGACGTGGCCGTTCTGCACGGCGGGTGACGCGAGCGATGTGAGCGTCGCCCCGACGCCGTAGACGGCACTGCGGCTCGAGAGCCCCGCGTAGCTGTAGGCCGCCGAGCCGCAGGCGAGCGCGCTCGGAGCGCTCGCGAGACCCAGCATCGAGACGAGAACGAGGAGAACGAAACGGTGTCGCACCGTTTGTCTTCATCGACCCAAAATCCCTCCGCGGCATCCCTCCGTCGAGGGACAGCCGGCCGCAGGTCACGCGCCGGGCGCGGGGCTACTCGTGCTCGTACAGTGGGCTCTCGACGAGGCCCTGCTGGTAGGCGTAGCGCGCCGCCTCGGTTCGGTTGGACACGCCGAGCTTTCGGTAGACGTTCGTGAGATGGAACTTCACGGTCTGCTCGGCGACCCACAGTTCCTTCGCAATCTGGTCGTTCGAGAGGCCACGAGCGAGCGCGCCGAGGATCACCGCTTCGCGCTCGGTGAGGCCCGCAGCCTTGGCGGCGCCTGCAGCGGTCACATCCGGCAGGCCGACCGTGTTGAAGACATTGCCCTCGACCGCCTGGCGGAGCGCGCCCGGAAGGTCGACGGGGTTCACGCTCTTGACGATGTAGGCGCTCGCCCCCCGCTTGAGCACGTTCTCGATCAGCTTCTCGTCGGTTGAGACCGAGAGCACGACGACCTTGACGGCTGGGTGGCGCTTCTTGATCTGGTCGAGGCAGAGGAGACCGTCCATCCCCGGCATGCGCAGGTCGAGGACGACGAGGTCGGGATTGGTCTGCCCGACGAGCGGCAGGACGCGCTCGCCCGTGCTCGCTTCTCCGACGACCTCGAACCCGCCGTCTTCTTCGAGCGCGCGTTTCGTCCCGTCGAGGATCAGACGGTGATCATCCGCGATGACGACTCTCAGCATTTTTCGCCTTCCATTGAAGCAGGAACGTGCCGTACCCAAACTACGGCTCCCTCTTTCGGGCCGCGATCGCAGACCCCTCGGAGAGAGGGTTGTCGGCGCTAGGCGGCGCTTCGTAGCGTGAACGACACGCTGGCTCCGCCCAAGGCGTTCGAGCCCGCCGACATGCGTCCTCCCTGGGATTCGACGAGCCCGCGAGCGATCGTCAATCCCAGCCCACCGCCGCCCGTCGTGCGGTTGCGGCTCGGGTCGCCTCGCCAGAACCGGTCGAACATCCGCCGCGCCGTCTCGGCGGTCACGCCCGAGCCCGAGTCTTCGACGGTGATCCGCACGGAATCTCTCTCTCGGTCAAGGACAACCGCGATCGTTCCGTCGGACGGAGTGTGATGGAGAGCGTTTGTGAGCACGTTCAGAAGTACGCGCTCCACCTGCTGTGGCGCGCAGGACGCACACGCGTTCTCGCCACGCCGTTCGAGCCGGACGTTCTTGGCGCGCGCTTGTGCGGCGATTGTGCGCAGGCAGGAGTTGACGATCGGCTCGAGCGGAACGACTTGCAGCTCGTAGGCGAGCGCACCGGCATCGATCCGCGCCACATCGAACAGGTCTTCGACGAGTGCGCCCAAGCGCTGTGACTGGTCGCGGAGGTCGCTCAGGTACTCCTCGGGCTTCGCGAGGCCATCCTCGATCGCCTCGAGCATTGCCGTGATCGATGCGATGGGCGTCCTCAGGTCGTGGCTTGCCGCGGCGACGAGCTCGCGTCGGGCGTTGAAGAGCTCCTCCAGATTCTGGGCCATCTCGTTGAACGCACGGCCGAGCTCGGCGAGCTCACGAGGGCCTGCATCCGGCGCCCTCACAGCCAGGTCGCCGGCGGCGAGCGCCGCCGAGGCGCTGCGCAACCGCTCGATGCGCTGCACGATCGATGTGCCGAGAACGAGGGCGGCGCCGACCGCTGCCGCGGCGCTCGCAGCGGCGATGCCGAGAATCTTCACGTCGTCGCCCATGTGGAACATCACCCACCCAGAAAGCAGCACGGCAACGAGGGGAAATAACACCGCGAGGAAGGCGAAGCCCGCGAGCTGCAGTCGAACCGTCGGCAGAAGCCGGAGCCCGAGCGTCGCGGCGAAGGCTGCGCCGAGGGTGCCGAGTGCGACGGCGATCGCGAACGTGGTCACGCGACGAACCTGTAGCCGACACCCCACACTGTCTCGAGTCGCGCCGGATGCGCGGGGTCGACCTCGATCTTCGAGCGGAGCCGGCGGATGTGGACGGTGACGGTGCCGGTGTCGAGTGCAGCCGTGTACCCCCAGACGCGATTCATGAGCTGGTCGCGCGAGAAGACGTGGCGTGGATGTGATGCGAGGAAGAAGAGCAGGTCGAATTCCTTCGCGGTGAGTTGAACCGTGCCGCCGTCGAGTGACACATCGCGAGTCTCCGGGTCGAGGATCAATCCGTTCACCTCGAGTCGCATCGCCTCTTGCGGCGGCGCTGCGGCGGTCCTGCGCAGCACCGAGCGAACCCGCGCCACGAGCTCGCGGGGCGAGAAAGGCTTCGTGACATAGTCGTCGGCGCCGAGGTCGAGCGCGACGATGCGGTCGGCCTCGTCCCCTCTGGCGGTCAGCATGATCACCGGGATGTCGCCCTGCTTCCGGATCCAGCGGCAAAGCGTGAGCCCGTCGGTGTGGGGGAGCATCACGTCGAGCACGACGAGGCTCGGCGCGCTGTTCTCAATCTGGGCTCGGGCGTCGTCCCCGTTTTCTGCCTCGAGGATCTTGTACCCATCGTGCTCGAGGTAGCGCGCGACCACGTCGCGAACGATCGGCTCGTCGTCCACGATCAAGATCGTCTGCCCGTTCACGAGGCCCCGGTGACTGCCGGGATCCCGTGCTCACGAGTGGCACCCGGATCCCGGCAACCGCTTCTTTTCTCGACAGTCATCTCTTTCGAACGTATCGACCGCCGAGCGTCCCAGGGGTTACGCATCCCTGAATTTTACGTCTAGCCGATCGCGACCGTCGAGCAGATCGAGATAAACCCGATCGCCTTCAGGCCCCCGAGGCTCGCGTTCGCGGGTCCCTTCCCGGCGCTCGTCAGGAGCCCTGCCTTGACGTCGGAGCCCACCTGCTTCGCCGATGTCAGCTCGACGCGCTTGCCGTTCTTGATCGCCGCGTCGCTCCAGACGGCCGGATGAAGGTCCCAGACCGGGGTGTAGTCCGCCGCACCCGGCAGCGACTGCGTGATGTTGAGCGGGTCGCCCCCCACCGAGGAGCGTCGACTGGAGGCCCTGCCGGCCGGCTCCTGATCGCGCGCCGTTGATCACGGGAATGATCGCCGAGCGGGCAGAGCTCGAGGCGTCCGAGCCGAGCCCGGGCGCGGCGGTGAGGTTCGGGGCGTAGGTGCTCCCTTCGAGCGCCGCGACGAGTTGAGCCGACGCGTCCGTCCGGACATAGAGCACGCTCGCTCCGTCAAACCAGCCGCGGAGCAGCTTGAGCGTGACCCGCTTGTGGGCGACGTCGAGGTTCGTGACCGAGTCGCTTCGGCCGGTCGCGTTCGCTACCTGGGGCGCGTCGAGAACTATCGAGTCGTCGGTCGTGACGAGTGGGCTATAGCGCTTGTCTCCCACTGCGCCCGGGACGACCTTCGTCGGCGGGAAGCCCGTGGCCGATGGAACGACGACGCGCTTGGGCGTGAAGCTCACCGTTCCGGGAAAGACGATCGAGCTGTTTCGCAGCGTTGCATGCTGCACCGCCCGTGTGCCCAGCGCATTCTTCAAGCGTGGCGCGAAGTTGACGCCGGTTCGCGAGGCATCGGCTTTGCTCGACGAATCGATGACGACATACCATGTGCGCGCGCCGCTCGCCGTGGTTCCCTGGTGCAACGGCAGTGTGATCGTTTCGTTCGCCGCATCGAGTGAGATCGCGCTTCGGAGCAGGGAACGGAGGGCGTCGGACTTCGCGCCGGCTCGTGTTGCGGCCGCCCCGACCGCCACGGCAGCGACGGAGAATGCGCAGAGCAGAAAGGCGCCGCGGCGCCGGGTGATTGCGTTCATCAGGTCTCCTCTTTGTTTCGAATTCGAACTGGACGAGACGGGTTTGTACGGCCGAGGTCTTGCGGCGTCATTGCATAACGCTGAAGCTTTTCTTTGAACCCGGCCGACCTTCACCGACTGTTCAGATCGGCGAAAGAGTTGCGCCCGACCTCGCCTGCATGGTGGCTCGGTCAGGGAATGATCCCCGCCGGAACAAAAGATGGAGCCTGTCTAGCTCCAGGCGAACCTCGTCGTTGCAGCGGGCGCCACGGCGCCCGCTGCAGCGCGAGCCGTTGGGTTCGACCGATGAGCTTTCGCGTGGAACGCGGTCTACGTATTTGATGAACGCTGAACTACAGCTAGCCCGCGGCCTTCGCCTCGGCGCCGCCGAGATCGCCGAGCCCGTGCTCGAGCAATTCGTAGGCTCGCTCCAGGTCGGCGCGCAGCCGTTTGACGGCCGACGGGCCATGCTTGCCGGCGAGTGCCTGCTTGCGCGCGCTTTGGAAGACCTGACGATGGACGCTGATCAGCAGTCCCGCCGCGATCCGGGCGTCGCGCTCGTCGACGCCGAGCTCGTTCTGGATCGCATCGGCGAGCACCTGCGCGAAGTGGGCCATCACCTCGAGCTCTTTCGCCTGCAGCGCCGTCGACTCTTCGATGATCCGCGCAAAGGCGGCGAAGGACGGGTTACAGAGCCGCGGGCATTCTGCAACCTGCAGGCGGCGGAGAGAGGCGAGGATCGATTCGTGCGGCGCGCGTGCGCGGATCGCCTCGACGAGCGCGGCCTCCCGTTTCGGCAACTCATCGAAGAACAGGTCTTCCTTCGTCGGGAAGTAATTGAAGACGGTCTTCTCGGAGACCTCTGCAGCCACGGCCACGTCTGCAACAGTGACACGGTCGAAACCACGCAAGACGAACAGCCTCATCGCCTCGTCGGCGATCAGCTGGCGGGTATGCAGCTTCTTGAACTCCCGCAGTCCCATCGGCGTCAGTGTAACCCGATCGTTACAGTTGCAGCAATAATACGGTGTCTGTAAGTTTAAGCGCTCAGCGTCCGTCGGAAGGAGATTTCGTGCTCGCCCGCCTTGCCCATTTCGTCGCCCGTCATCGCTGGCCCGTGATCGCAATCTGGGTCGTGCTCACGCTCTTCGGTGGCTTCGCCGCAGGCCGTGTCTCCAAGCGTTGGTACCAGAGCTTCTCGATTCCCGGGAAGTCCGCCTACGAAGCGAACCAACGCACGTTCAAGGCCTTTGGCGTCGGCGTTCGTCCTCCGTCGGTCGTTGTCTTCCACACGCAGGGCGACGTCACCACGAGTGCGCCGATTCAGGCGGCGATGGCGCGCGCCGCTCACGCGAACCCCGGTTCGCTCGTCAGCTCCTACTTCTCCACTCAGCGAAACCTGGCGTACGTGTCGAAGGACAAGCACACCGCATTCGAAGAGATCTATCCCGCGGGCGTTGCGAAGTTCGACACGAAGAGTGGTGCCGCGCACACGCGTGCAGCCGCGGCAGCAGGCCTACCGCCGGGAGTCACCGTGCAGGTGACCGGTCACGACCCGCTGGAGGAGGCGAGCACGCACGGCTCGAGCGGCGGCCCAAGCGTCCTGCTCGAAGGTGTGATCGGGGGGATCGGCGCACTCATCATCCTGCTGTTCGTCTTCGGGACGCTGCCCGCGGTGTTGATGCCGATCGTCGTCGCGATCGCGGCGATCCTGAACACGTTCACGCTGATCTGGGGCCTGACGTACATCACGAACGTCTCGATCATCGTCCAGTTCCTGATCGCCCTCGTCGGGCTCGGCGTTGCGATCGACTACGCGTTGCTGATGATCTTCCGCTTCCGCGACGAGTTGCGTGAGGGCGAGGACGTCGAGACCGCGCTCGTCGAGACGATGACGCATGCGGGCCGCTCGGTGATCGTCTCCGGCTCGACAGTGGCGGTCGGGTTGCTGTCGCTCGTCATCCTGCCGCTGCCGTTCATCCGCTCGATGGGTCTCGGCGGAATGCTCATCCCGGCCGTGTCGGTGATCGCGGCGATCACGCTGCTGCCCGCGCTGCTTGCAGTTCTCGGCGAGCGCATCAACAGCGTGCGGGTGATGCCGAAGCGCTTCGTCGACAGCGGGCACCCGGAGGATGGCATGTGGGGCCGCTGGGCAAGGCTCGTGATCCGGCGCCCGATCCCCGTCGCCGCTGTCGGGCTCGTCATCGTGGCGGTGCTCGTGGCCATCGGCACGCACCTGAACCCCAACGAGTCGCAGCTGAAGAACTTCCCCGGCACGGGCAGCGCGATCGCCGGTCGGCAGCTACTCAAGGATGCGGGCATCAGCGCCGGCGTGATGAAGCCGTTCGACGTCCTCGTCGAGAGCGGCGGTGACGCGAAGCCGATCGCCGCGAAGGTGAGCAAGGTCGACGGCGTGACCGGCGCGGCAGTTCCGGCGGGCTGGCAACGTGGGTCGAACTCGATCGTCGAGGCGTTTCCGTCGACCGACGGGGCAGCCCCGGGAATCCAGGGCATCGTCGACCGCGTCAACGAGTCGCTCAAGGGCACCGACGGCACCCTCGGCGGTGTGTCCGCCGCCGACCGCGACTTCGTGCACGCGGTCTACGGCAACTTCCCGTACGTGCTGGCATTCGTCCTGATCCTGACGTTGATCCTGCTCGCTCGGGCGTTCCGCTCGATCGTGCTGCCGATCAAGGCTGCGATCCTGAATCTCGTCTCGCTCGGAGCCGCATTCGGAATCGTCGTTTTCGTCTTCCAGGAGGGCCACGGGTCGTCGCTCTGGAACATCACGGCGACGCAGTCGATCACGGCGTGGATCCCGCTCATGATCTTCGCGTTCCTCTTCGGGCTCTCGATGGACTACGAGGTCTTCATGCTCACACGCATGCGCGAGGCCTACGACGAGACGGGCTCGACGGAGCGGGCGATCGAGCTCGGGCTCGCACGCACCGGAAAGCTCGTGACGAGCGCGGCACTGATCCTGATGTTCGCGTTCCTCGTTCTGTCCTCGAGCCCCGGGTTCGAGATCAAGGAGTTCGCGATCGGTCTCGCAGCGGGGATCATCTTCGACGCGACAGTCATTCGCGCGCTCCTCGTGCCATCGCTGATGCGCCTCCTCGGCCGGGCGAACTGGTGGATGCCGGACTGGACGCACACCGCGCTGCTCATCCCGCGGCCGGAGCGACCGCCGGAGGTTGTTGCCGAAAAGCCGTGACGACAAAGAACGCCCGGGTGCCGGCGCTCAGCCGTTCAGGCTGGGCGCCGGCCGCTTGACGGTCTCGACGCCGACGATCGCCCGCGAAGGGGCTTTCGGAGGGCGAGCACGATGCCCGGGATGGAAGCGACGACGATGGCGGCAATCGCCATCGCAGGGCCGCCGATCAGGAAGAAGCTGGAGCCGGCAAGGCCGACGACGAGGATCGGATGGCTCACCGGCTGAGCGGGGTCGAGCGCATCGCCCCTCATTCGGCAGAGCGTTGGTCGATCCCCCTCAGCTTCTTCGGGCGTGGGGCGGAGTCAGCCAGTTCGCGCCGCCCCGCGGCTTGAACCTCACGAGGCGTGCGTCGACGATGTAGCGGTGGGTTGCAAAGAAGCGGGGATGGCATGCCTGAAGTCGCAGCACTTCGCGTCCCCGGTTCGCGAGCACGCTGAGATCGTCGGCTCTCACGACGTAGTGGCGGGTCGCGACGTATTGGAACGTGCCGTAGGGGACGCTCAACGTGATCGGGTCGCCGTTGCGGATCGAGTCGATATGACTGAACGGCGCCAGGTAGGTCGTTCGGTGCCCCGCGATGTAGATGAGCCTGCCTTCCCCCGGCAGCCCGGTGCTCAGATAGTGACCGGGCCCCTTCTTGAGGGTTTCCTCATCGGTCCCCTGGACGACGATCATGCTGAGCCCGATCCGCCCGATCTGCAGGCGGCCGACCGCATCGCCGTCATGCAGCGTGCGCCGATAGGTGCGTGCCTCCACCGCGAGCGCGGGTGCGGCAGACGCCGGATCGCGCACGCTGACCTTCGTCGTCGGCCGGAACAACGTCTCGCGGCGGCGGTACTGCGACGACAGCTGCGACTGCTTGTAGTGGGTGTAGAGCGCGGTGAACGGGTCTTGCCACTGCCACACGAGGACCGCCCACGCAAGCGTCAGCAGGCTCGCGACGATCAGCAGCGTACCGAGGACGCGGACGAAACGCCTCACGGGTGACGTCCGATGAGACACCGAGATGAGGGAGTGCCCGCGCGCAGAGTCGAATTGTAGGCGCTCGTTCGGAAAAAGCTGCCGCTACGCAGATCAACCAGTGTTGAGGCTGAGGCCGTCCACTTCGTATGAGGCGCCGGCGACCGCTTGCCCTTCGTAGGCGTAGACCTCGAGCGAGCCGCCAGTCTGTTTCGTCGTGTAGGTGACCACAGGGAAGGGCTGCCACGCCGTGGTCGCGGTCGCGCAGCCGGAGTTGACGGCGACGATTGCTCCCGTCGAGGACCATTCGCGGATGAAGAGGCAGACTTTCGCGCCCGCGGTGGCGGCGCGGAGGTAGCCGCCGGCGGTGTAGGTCGTCGCGGCGGTGGTGGGTCGCACGGGTCGCGGCGACGGGTAGATCGAGAAGCTCGTGTGGCCCGACTGGAGGCTCACCTTGCCGGCACCCGCGCCGACAAATCCGTCGTTCGCAAGGCCGATCGTCGCGTTGTAGCCGAACCAGCCGCTCGTCGATCCCTCGAAGCTTCCGTTCGTGATCAGGTTGGAAGAGCTGGTCGTGATCGTCCAGTTTCTCGAGTCCGGTGTCGGGTCGATCAGTCCGCCGGTCGTGATTGCGCGCACCTGGAACGTGTGGTTGCCGAGGCTGAGCGCGTTGTAGGTCGCCGGAGAGGCACAACCAGTCCACGTCGGGCCGTCGAGGGCGCACTGGAACGAGCTACCGGCGATCGTCGACGTGAAGGTGAACGTCGCGGTCGTGGAGGTCGTCGTGCCCGATGGCCCGCTCGTGATCGCCGTGTCCGGATCGGTGGGGGGCGGCGGGGGCGGCGGGCTCGAGCCGGTCGTCAGCGACAGTGCGTCCACCTCGAAGGACGCACCTGCGCGGGCACCCGACTGGTAGGCGAAGACCTCCAGCGAGCCACCGCTCTGGCTCGTCGTGTAGGTGACCGCCGGGAAGGCCTGCCAGGCGGTCGACTCGGTCACGCACTTGGACGAAGTCGAGACAACTGTCCCCGTCGAAAACCACTCGCGGATGTACAGGCAGACGGTGCCTCCCGAGGTCGCCGCGCGGGTCTGGCCGGTCGCCGAATAGGTGACGTTCGCCGAGGTCGGTCGCACCGGGCGCGTCGAGGGGTAGATCGAGTACGACGTGACGGAGGACGCGACGGTCACGAGTGCGGCGCCGGGGCCGCTTGCGCCATCGCTCGCGAGACCGAGCACCGATTGCCAACCCGTCCAGCCTGCCAGCGAGCCTTCGAAGCTTCCGTTGGTCAGAAGGTTCTGCGTGACCTGCGCCGTGATGGGCCCGACGGGAGCCGATCTGGCGCTCGCCTGTCCCGCGGTATTCGTCGCAGTCACGACCGCCACGATCGAACGACCGACGTCGGTCGTCGCAGGCGTGTAGGTGCTGACGGTCGCGCCGGTGATCGGTGCGCAGTTGCTCGTTCCGTCCGCATCACAGTCTTCCCAGGAATAACCGAAGGTGGGCGTGGGTGAGCCCGTCCACGTTCCAGCGGTCGTCGTCAGTGTTTGACCGACCTGCGCGATCCCCGTGATCGTCGGCAACCCGGTGTTCTGAGGCTGCGTCGGTGGCGGCGGTGACGCGACCGCCTGCGTCGGGGCCGACGTTGCCGTCGCCTGCCCCGCGCTGTTCGACGCCGTGACGAGTGCGATCAGCCGTCGCCCCACATCGCCCGTGACGGGGGTGTACGTCGCGGAGGCCCCACCGGTGACCGGGAGGCAATTCGACGACCCGTCGGCGTCGCAGCTCTGCCAGGCGTAGCCGAACGTCGGTGGGGGCGACCCGGTCCAGGTGCCGTTCGAGACGCTCAGCGCTTGCCCCACTTGCGGCGTGCCACTGATCACGGGAAGGGACGTGTTGACGGGGGCGGACGGGGGCGGAGGTGGCGAGGCCGGAGTCAGCTTGACGAGCCGGCCGTCGGTGTTGCCGTAGAAGAACGAGCCGTTCGATACGGCGCCCGGGCCCTCGAACTTCGTCCCGCCGGACTCCGTGTAGTGGTAGAGCGTCGCGCCGGTCGCGGCGTCGACGACGTAGATCGCCGGCCCGGCGGCGGCCGTTACAACGCCGGGCACCGCCACGGGCGCAGCGATGACGACGCCGTCTGCGAAGCAACGCTGCCAGGCCGGTACGCCGGTTGCAGGGTCGAAGGCTCGAAGCGTTCCGTTGCAGGATGTTCCTGCGATCGTCCCGTTCGTCCCACCGATGTAGAGCCTGCTGCCGTCCCACGCGGCGGGGGCGATCGGACCCGCGCCCTGGTCCGGCGACGCGCCGCCCGGCCCGAGCTGATATTCCCACACCGGCCCGGCCGAAAGGTTGTTGCGGTCGAGGGCGTAGAACCAGCCATCTTTGTTCGAGGCACCGACGAGCGACCGTTGAACGCCACCGATCGTGGCCGTGAATAGCGTGGCGCCTGCCCCGAAATCACTGTCGCTGACCAGTTGCGCGGTCGGCACCTTCCACGAGTCGATGTAGGACAAGTCACTTGCATTCAGCTTCACGATCGCCTCTGCGTATGGCTCCGTCGTCCCGCAGGCGTCGTGGTTACCGGTGGTGATGTAAATCGTCCCGTCGACCGGGTCGACCGTGGGAGTCGTCCAGATACTCGCGCCCAGGCAGCCGCTCGGCACCGTGTAGAAGAGATGCTGGATCGCGCCCGTTGCGGCATCCAGCTCGTAGAGCCCTGCCCGGACGAGCGGGCAATCATCGCTCGACGAAAGGCCGATGAAGATGTGGCCGTTGTAGTACGCCGGTGAGCCCCAGACAAACGTGTCCGGGGTGGGGCCGAGGCGGGTATGCCAAACGACGGTTCCGTCGGCGGCATTGAGTGCGTAGAACTGGCCGTCCCCGCCCGGCATGAAAATCGTCGTTGCAGGTATGCCGGCCACGGCCGCCGAGCCTGCGATCCCGGTCGCGCTCGCGCAGGAAGGGGTCGTCTGACCGAGATTGCGAGTCCAGATCGACGAGCCGTTCGCCGCGGTGGCGCGCGCCAGGCCGTCCCAGGTCCCGAGGTAGACGTTGCCGCCGACCACCATCGGCTCGTCCGTGACGGCGTCCGGGTACTTCACGAGCGACTGTGTCGTGATCGTCGAGGCGTTTCCGGCGGTGATCCCGACCTCTCCGGCGGCGTAACCGCTGCGGGCGTTGTCGCCGAGATACGTGGTCCAGTCACCCGCGCGAGCCGCGGGAGCGAAGGAGGTGAGAGCCACTGCGATGCAGCCGACCCGAAAGGATTGCCTGATGACCGACCGCACGCGCCGCAGACGTGGACAGTAGGCAGCACCCGGCGCGAAAGTCAAGGCTCGCCGGTTCGGCCGCAGCGAGACCACGTGCGGGGTTCTGCTTGAATCGCGAGCGATGCGCGTTGTGGTCACCGGCGGCGCCGGCTATATCGGCTCTGCGGTGGCGGCACTGCTCGTCGAGTCGGGCGAAGACGTCCTCGTCGTCGATGACCTCTCGACCGGTCACGCCGACGCGGTTCCGGGCGAGGCCGAGCTGATCGAAGGCTCGGTGCTCGATGCGGCAACGCTCGACCAGGCTCTCCCGGGCGCCGAGGCGGTGCTCCACTTCGCTGCGAAGTCGCTGGTCGGCGAGTCGGTCGCCAACCCCTCTCTGTACTGGCACAACAACACCTACGGAACGATGACGCTGCTCGAGGCGATGCGACGGCACGACGTGGGGCGCCTCGTTTTCTCGTCGACCGCCGCCGTGTACGGCGAGCCGGAAGTCGTTCCGATCACGGAGGACGCCCCGACGGCGCCAACGAGCCCCTACGGAGCGTCGAAGCTCGCTGTCGACCATCTGATCGGAGGTCACGCGCGAGCCTACGGCCTCGCCGCGACGAGCCTGCGGTACTTCAACGTGGCCGGCTCGGCCGGCGGCCGCGGGGAACGCCATCCCGTCGAGACGCATCTGATTCCTCTCACCTTGCAGGTCGCGAGTGGCCTGCGCGAAGCGCTCGACGTCTACGGCACCGACTACCCGACGCCGGACGGCACAGCGATCCGCGACTACATCCACCTCGAGGACCTGTGCGACGCCCATCTGCTTGCGCTCGGTGGCTGCAGCGAGGGCCGCCACGACATCTACAACCTCGGGAACGGGCTTGGACACTCCGTGCTCGAGGTCGTCGCTGCCTGCCGCCGGGTCACCGGCGCGTCGATTCCCACGCTGGACCGGCCTCGGCGGCCCGGCGACCCGGCCCGGCTCGTCGCATCGAGCCGCCGGATCGGTGACGCGCTTGGCTGGCAACCGAGAAAGGCGACGCTCGACGAGATCGTCGGCGACGCCTGGCGGGTCGTCACCGCGGTCCCGTGACCACCCGCTGACGTATGCCTACCGGCAGCGATGGTGCCGCGCCGCGGCCTCAGCAGCCGACACATGCCGAGAGCTGGCGATCGCCACCCCGTCGAGCGAATACGTTGCCGGGCCACTTGCGACCTCGGGCATAGCGAGATGGAAGACGAGGGTGACATTGCAGCCGGCGAAGCTCGAGACGTCGGCGGAGTGTGCCGTCCACGTGCTCGCGTCGAGGTTGGCCGTTCCAGGGAGGAGTGTCTGTTGTGAGAGCGTCCGGAGGACCTTCGTCCCGGATTCGTCACGAATCTCGACGCTCGCGACGCGGGGCGCCTGGGCGCCGAAACTCACGAGGTCCCAGCTGATGAAGTCGAACCAGCGGAGCGTCGCCACGCTTGCGCTCGACGAGATCCGCAACCGCTGCGAGAGCGTCGTATCGGCGGGCGCGTCCGCGGAGGGACGGTCGAAGTCGGTGCTCGCGAAGCTCGAGCCGTCGACGGGCGCAGGCTCCTGGAACCCGTAGCCGGCGTGGCACACCCTGTCGCTCGTGAGCGACCGGATCACGGTCCACGGGCAGGGGGCGGATGACCCGACGGCGCTCCAGCCCGAAAGGCCGTCGGCAAAGCTGCCGTTTTCGACCGGCTGCGGTGGACCCATCGGCCTGGCGGCGGCGGCCGGGACGACGCTTGCGACGATCGCCGTTGCGACGGCAAAGCGGAGGACTGCACGGGTGGCGAATCGGCGTGCGCCGGGGGCGACGCGGAGGAGAGATGTCATGGACGGAAGCCTGACGACGCCCCTGAGCCGACGGTACTGGCCTTTCCGGGGGGATTCGCTCTCAAGGGTCTTGCCCCGTTCGAGTGATGTACAACGTTCCATCATGTCGGTGCCGTTCGTCGATGTCGGCATTCCCGTCGCCGGTCGGAGTGCATTCGTCGGCCGCGCGATCGAGGGTGTCCTCGCGCAGACGCTCGAAGATTGGCGGCTGACGATCGCCGAAGACGGTGCTGAGAGTCCCGGCGTTCGTGCGGCCGTCGAGCCGTACCTCTCCGACCCGCGAATCTCCTACGTCCCGACCGGCAGCAACCTGGGGCCGCCGCGCGTCAAGACAACCCTTACGCGTGCCGGCAACGCACCCTTCATCGCGCTGCTCGACGACGACGACGTCTGGCAGCGCGATTTTCTGGAACGGCACGTCGAATTCTTACAGTCGCATCCGGACGTGGGCTTCGTTTTCTGCGCGAACATCGTCATCGACGAAGCCGGTGCGGAGATCGGGCGTTCGCGTCTCGTGCTCTCCGAGGGCGTGCATGAATCCGCCGAGATGGTTCTTCGCCTGCTCGAGCACAACCTCGCGGCGGCCCCGACGATCGTGATTCGGCGCTCAGCCTTTACCGCGGTCGGTGGCGAATTCGATGGACGGCTGTTCACGTGTTACGACCTCGATATGTGGCTCCGGCTCGCGGCGCGCTTTCCGGTCGGCTACCGCGCGAGCTTCGACGCCTGCTACCGGCGGCATGCAAATCAGTCGACCGTCCGCGATCGCGCCTTACGCGCGGAGGAGCTGCTCCTCGTGTACGGAAAGGCGGAAGCCGGGTCGACGAGCTCCGACCACGCGCCCGAGGCGCTTCGGATCATTCGCCACCGACGCGCCTCGACGCTGCTCGCGGTGGCGATGGACGGGGCCGAGGCTGGCGAGCGAAGACGTGCGTGGAGGGCCGTCAGGGACGCCCTTCGGGTCTCGCCGCACCTCGTCGTCGATCCGCGAGTCGTCGTGGCGCTTGTCGCGAGCCTGGTGCCAGGGTCTGCGCGTGGCTTGCGGGCGGCGCGAACCTTCACGCTTCGCCACGGTCTGCGAGGCGGCAGGCTCGAGCCGCGCCGTCTTCAATGGCTTCGGCGCAGTCGCTGACGCAGTGGGCTGCCGCGCCGGCGCGGGGGCTCGACGTCCTCGCCGGCGAGGATCGCAGCCGGGTTCGTGACGCTCAGCTGCTCCTTCAGGGGGTCGGGGAGGTCGATTTCCCACGGCGCCGGGCCGACGCCGGGTGCGGCGTGCGCGTCGCTCGCCACCACGTGCACGAGCCCGAGCCGCAGGAGCTTCGCGGCCGTGACCGCGGTCGCTTTACCCATGCTCCGCCCCGTCGCTCGTGCGGTGATCTGAACGAGCGCGCCCGCTTCGACGAGCGAGGCGAGCCGCTCTGGGTGCTCGCGGACAAGGTCGTTCCGTTCGGGGTGGGCCAGAACCGGTCGAATGCTCAGGCCGGCCAAACGGTCGAGCGCGAGCTCGATGCCGAGGCTCCAGCCCTCGTCGGGGAGCTCGACGAGCAGGTAACGGCCCGAGCCACCGAGCGTGAACTCTCGGAGGTCGTCGTCGGTGAGTCGCTGCAAGTACGTTGCGGCGACCTCGGCGCCGGTCGTCACTTCGATCGCAGCGTCGGTGCCAAGTGCAGTCCGGAGCGCCCTGACGCCGTCTTTCATCTGCGCGGCGGTCGTGGGAAAGTCGTCTCTGACGTGCGGCGTCGCAGCGAGGGTTGAAACGCCTGCGTGCGCTGCCGCACGAACGAGCTCGACGCCGGAGGCGAGATCGGATGCGCCGTCATCGAGGCCCGGAAGCGGATGGCAGTGGACGTCGATCATGGTGTTGCCGCCGGTGGGAAACCGCCTCCGAGCAACCCGGGAAACGTGCGCCGGACGGCGAACCCCACTCTATGATGCGTCGGTGCGGGGCTCAGAAGGATTGAAGTCATGACCGAAGTCCTCGGGACTACGAGGGTGGCCCTCGTCACGGCCGTTCTGATGCTAACCGTTGTGGCCGCCGGACTTTCCGTCGTGAGTCCCAAATACGTGCTGATCCTGGTCGGCGGCGTCGCATTCGTGCTTGCGCTTCTCCTCGACCCGGCGCTCGGCCTCGCCATCTTCACGATGCTGACGTTCTTCGGGGAGCTGGGACACGGGGCCTCGTCTCTGAAAGCTGCCGGTGCGCTGCTCGTCCTCTCCTGGTTTCTTCGAGTCATGCGCGGCGATCGGAGCGGTGCTCCTTTTCTCGGGTGGACGCGACCGCAAATGTTCTACGTCGCGCTCGGCGTGGTCGCCTGGGCGACCTTCTCACTGCTCTGGGCGGCCGACCCAGGCGTCGCCAGGTCGACGGCGTTTCGGCTCGCGCTCAACGTCATGTTGTTCATCGTCGTCCCGAGCTTCGCTGCCACGCGCCGGGACCTCCTGCTGCTCGCCCACGCCTACGTGTTCGGCGCGGCCCTGACTGCGTTTTACGGGATCGCGAGCGGCAACGCGAACACCGATGCCGCCGGCCGCCTCGCGGGTGGTATCGGCGATCCGAACGAGCTCGCTGCTTTGCTCGTCCCAGCGATCGTTCTTGCGTTCGTGCTCATTCCGATGACCCGATTGCTGTCGACGCGCGCCGCGCTCATCGTGTCGGTTGGGATCTCGGGATACGCCCTCGTCTCCTCGCAGTCCCGCGGCGGGATCATCGCGCTTGCGGCTGCGGCTCTTGC
The DNA here is from genome assembly GCA_038328165.1 of Gaiellales bacterium. GTDB lineage: Bacteria > Actinomycetota > Thermoleophilia > Gaiellales > Gaiellaceae > PALSA-600. The sequence goes on along the minus strand of JBBQLT010000022.1, from coordinate 3,927 downwards.
AGGCGTGGTCTGGGGAGGGCGACAACGAGGCAGGATCCTGCTCGGCGTGGTCGGCGCCCTGTCAGCGGTCGCTGCATATATCGCCTTCACGCCGCTCGCGCTCGGCCGATTCTCGTCGTTCGGCGGAGGAGGTACCGGCCGCACCGACATCTGGGCGGTCGCGCTGAAGGTCTTCCGTGCGCATCCGATCCAGGGCGTGGGAATCGGGAACTTCCCCGTCGTCGAGGGGCAGTACGCCGCCGGGCGCATCAGCATCGCGCGAATCGACCTCGTCCTCGATACGCCGAAAGTCACCCACAACACCTATTTGAACGTGCTCGCCGATCTCGGGCTGGTCGGGCTCGTGCTGTTCGCGGGCCTCATCTTCCTCGTGCTACGAGCGCTCGTTCGCCGCGTTCGCGTCGCGGCGGAGAATCGTGATCAGCAGACGGAGGCGTTGGCCCGCGGGACCCTGATCGCCCTCGTCGGCTTGCTGGTCGCCTACATCTTTATCTCGGCGCAGTACGAGAAGCAGTTCTGGTTGCTGCTCGGCCTCGGGGTGGCGATCGCGAATCTGCATCCGCTGGCCGACAAGCTCGACCGGTCGGCCGCCGCCGGCCGAGACGGGCGGCCCAGGATCCGCATCGTCGGCTCGTAGGGGGCCGTCAGCGAGTCACGCCGCTGCGGACGCGCTTCACGGCGCGCCCGAGGAAGACGGCGTCGAACGCTTGCAGGCGCGGGGCGCGCCGTCTGCGCACCGCGCGCTCGACCTCGGTGATCGTCGGCTCCAGAGGGTTGAGCCGTGCGGCGGTTGCCGCCTGGGCCGAAGCGCGTTTCCACGAATGGTTGTCTGCCGCCACGACAGCGAGGAGGAGATGCGTGTACCAGTTGTCCGGGTTGCGATTCTCGGCCCTGCGAAGCTCGACGGCCATCGTGCCCGGCGCACCGACGCGGCCCGCTATCGCAGCGGCAAAGAGACTGGGCTTATCGCTGAATGGCTCGAGCGATGCGGCACGGTCGAGTTCTCGAATCGCGCCCGCCGGATCCGTGTGCCACCCGCTGAGTGCGGTGTTGACGTCGTGACCAGAGATCCAGTCTGCGCCGATCGGGACGGCGAACGCGAGGCTTGCAAGCGCAATTGCGATCCGCCCGGGTACCGACAGGCGCCGAGGTGCGGAGGTCCGCGCGCGTAGTGAGACGGCGGCGCCGGCCCACGCTGCCAGGGGCGCCGTGACGCCCGCGACCTCCCACAACCAGTCGAAGGAGCCCTGGCAGAGCCAGTAGGCAAGCGGAACGAGGAGGGCCAGGGTCGCCGTTGGGACCGACCGCCAGGACCGATACGCCGCCACGAGGAAGCTCGCGAGGAAGACCAGCGCGAGCGCTCCTCCGACAAGCCCGGTCTGGGCCGGGATCCGGAGGACATCGCTGTGCGGATACAGCGGCTCCTCGTCGGTGCGCCGGTTTCGAAGGTAGTCGATCGCAAAGTTGTCGGTGCCGACTCCCGCGACCGGGTGAGCTGCGATCTCGTGCAACGTCACCCGATAGAAGTCGTATCGGCTCGAGCCGAGACTCGAGAGTCGGTTGCCATCCCCGGTTGGAGAGTCCCCGTGTGCGAAGCTGTGCCAGGCCGTCGCGACCCGCGCGCGTGCGGAATGTGGGCGCACGGCAGCCGCGATCAACGGGCTCGCGAGTGCGACGACGACGAGCCCGAGCACCGCTCGATCGCCATAGCGTCGTAGACGGGGTGCAGGCGGCAGCACACGGACTGCGAGTGACCAGGCAAGTCCGGCAATCGCCGCGGCGGCGACCGAGTACGCGCTCATCCGCAGGCTCGCGTCCAGCGCGTCGGTAAACGATCTGAAGCCGTGGTCGCTCGCCGCGTACACGTGGACAAGTGCCGGTGCGGCGACGAAGACACATGCTCCGGTCGCGAGTAGGACGCCGAGGATCCGATGTCGGCTCGGAGCGAGCAACAGAAGGAGCGTCACCCCAACGCTCGCCCCGAGCACCGATCCTCGGCTCTGGGCGAGGACGGCGAGGTCGGTGCCCGCTGTTGCGACCGCGAACATCAGGATCCGCAGGAGCGGTGGCAGCGCCGGCCGGCTTGCAATGACCACCGAGACGAACACCGCACTGAGGAGGAGCGCTGCGCTTGCGTTCTCGTAGCCGGACGGCAGGGTGAGTCGTCCACTGATGAAGTCGCTCTCCGGATGCTGGGAGTGCACCGTTCGTATGAACTCGATCGCGGTGATCGAGACAGCGCCGGTGGCATACGCGCCCGTCGCGAGGTACAGGAGCCGCGGTGTCCACGATGTCAACGCGAACAGGGCGAAGAGACCGGTGTACAGGGCGGTGCGGTTCGCTCCATCGACGGCGATCCCGGCATCTTTTGCCCACAAGATCGAGGCGTAGTTCCAGAGGACGAACCCGAGCGCGGCGCCAATCGCGATCCGCGGGACGAGAGCCGCGCAGGGAGCGCCGGACACGCCCTGTGCCGCCGTTGCGACGATGAGTATGAGGACGGCCAGCGCCCCGGCGCAGTAGACGGCCGGAGAGTAGGCGGCGGACGCGGGGAGCCACGCGACGAGCATCACGACGGCGATGAGCGGGAAGATCGTCGTCGGGGATTGACGGAGATCGCCGAGAATCGAACCGCCGTCGCCCGTTCTCGCTGAGTCTCGATCGCTGAGCACGCCTCCGTCGACCACTGCGAGAGGTGTTCGCGTGCTTGCGGTCGCGTCCTTCCCGCCCCTCACCAGGCGACCGAGGCTCCCATGCGCCGCCGCAGGCGCATGGGAGCCGAGATCGCGAGGCGACTTATCGCTTGACGACGGCGGTTGTGGTCGACGTCGCCGTCGCGGAGCCCTGCGTGTTCTGCGCGCTGACCATGACGCGCAGGCGTGACCCTGCATCAGATGCGGTTGGGACATACGTGGCAGAGCTCGCGCCGTTGATCTGCGCGCAGGCGCCGCCCCAGCGATTGCAGCTGAGCCAGTTGTAACTGAACGTGAGTTGGCCACCGCCGCTCCAGGCGCCGGTCGAGGCGTGGACAAGGGAACCGACGCGCATGGACCCGCTGATGACAGGGGCCGTGACAATCGCGGGAGCTGCGATATTGGCCACATCCACCGTGCTCGAGGTTGTCGTCACTGCTCCTGATGCGGTGTAGGCCTTCACGGTGAACACATGGTTGCCGTTCGCGAGGGTCGAGGAGTCGAAGAGACACGTGTCGCACGGTGCCCCGTACGGCGCGGACTTCTCGGTGGTCACGAGCACACCGTCGACCAAGAAATCGACATGGTCTGTCGTTCCGGACGGAGTCGCGTGCCACGTGACGAGGCCGGACATCGCTGACCCATCGGCGATCGTCTGGCTGACGCTGTACGAGCCCGTTACGGCACTCGTGGGATCGCTGATCGCCACGGAGGATCCGCCGGCGTTCGACGCCGCGACCTCGATGCGGACATTCATCCCAATGTCACTCGCGTCGGGCTTGTACGACGGGGTCGTCGCACCCGAGATCTGGAAGCAGGACGCTGCACAGCGCTGCCACTGGTAGGCGTAGTCGATCGGTCCCGCACCGGTCCAGGAGCCGGCGGTCGCGGTCAGGGTGCCCGTGATCGTGGCAGACCCGGAGACCTCGGGAGCAGCCGTTGATGCAGGCAAGTCCACCGAGGGTGCCGGGGCCGCCGCCGTTTCCGTCGTCGTGGCGGTTGTCGTCTGCGCCGTGGTCGTGGCCGTGGCCGGGCCGGTCTCCGCCGCGCCGCTCACTCCGTCTGCGCCGTAGCCGGTGCAGGGGCTGCCGGTTTTGAGGGTGTAGTTGTGGTTGGCGCGGTCGGTGTAGAGGGGGTCGAGGGTTTTGTTGTTGGTTGCGGTGTAGCCGCCGTCGCTTGTCTCGATGTCGCCTTTTTGGTTGCCGTAGACGCAGTTGTCGTGGAAGGTGTTGGC
>JBBQLT010000021.1:0-51685 GCA_038328165.1 Gaiellales bacterium | reverse complement strand
CCGACGAAGTCCCCCCATGGGCATACAAACTCAGATCACCCTGAAACGTCTGACCCGAAGCCAGACACCCCGTATCACCCGGACGAAGACCCGCAACAAACGAGGCCACACTACCCCCAGCCTGAAGCGTCTGCGTGCAACTGCCGGCGGCCTTGGAACTGGAAGCGATGAACCCGGAGAACATCCCGAGGACGATCAAGACCGCTGCGGTCGGAAGGATAAGAAGCTTGGTTGAGCGGAACGTGGTGTTGCGGCGAAGTTTGGTCATGCCATGTCTCTCGGCATGACCCAGGTGCGTCTACTCCCCCTGATGGGGGACTGGCCCGTCCCCACTTTGGTGCCCGAGGGCAGACGAACGGGTTAGACGCGGTTTCCTGGCGCGCTGACCGCGATCAGCGTCGTACTAGCCCGTGGAACGGTGAACGATTCTCAGTCTGAACGCGTATTTACCGAGTGCCGTGTACCTGACTGTCGCTGTCTTCCCGCGGTATCGGAGCAGGCAGAGAAAGACATGCGCCTGCTTGGCGGCGCCGCGTGCGCCGCCACACGTGACTGTCACGTTGGTTCGAAACGTCTTTGTTCTGGAGCGGATGAACCCATGCAACCCGGCGCGCCAGAAATACCGGGGCGTGCGCAGGATGTTGAGCTCAGCCTGTTGCTTGGCCTGCACGGGGGACGCGGCCGCCGCACTTGCGACCCCGGCGGTCGCGATGAGCGCTACGAGTGCTGAGAGCATGAGCAAGCGAGGAATAGTCATCATTTTCCCAATCGTCAAGAGGTTTGCGGATTGGCTCCTACGTGCCGTCGCTTCTACGCGGTTCCGCCGCGAGTGGCCATCTCCTTCAACATTTTGTTAAGACTGTGACTTGACTTCTCGTCCAGCAGGCCCGCGGTGGCATGGTCGTCGAATGCGTTACGGCGTTCAGGCGGCTGGCGCAGCGGCAGCGTTTCTCATGGCAAGTGCGGTTCTCGCAGTCGGAGCCTTTGGGCAAGGGACTGTCGAGATCGGGGCAGCGGTGCAGCTCTCGGCGCTGCGGGCCGCAAGCGGTCTTCCTCACAAGCACGCGAAGAAGACCCGGCGGAGCTCGCACATCCATGTTCTGCGCCGAAACGGTGACCTCCGCTCCTTCCTCGAGAAGCTTCGTCCTGGAGATGTTGGGAAGCTTGCGCCGGGTGTGTACGGCTCGCGCTTGAAACTCGCGTTGGTCCGCACCGGGACGGCGGCGGCACCGATTCGCCTGACGAGCCTCGACCCCGTTCATCCTGCGACGATCGCGGCACGAATCGTCTTCCAGCGCGGAGCAGACCACTGGGTCGTCGACCATCTCGACCTGGACTGGAACGCCCGCGGCCAGAACTATCCGTCGATCACGATCGGTTCCGAGCACGTCACGCTGCGCTACGACGACATCCAGAACCAGAACACCTCGATCTGTATCAACGCGATCGACGATCCGAGCTGGGGGACAGCGAAGTACACGCTGATCGACCACAACCGCATCCATAACTGCGGTGTGCGTCCGGTCACGAGCTACAGCTCGTCGGGCTACTTCGCCCACGGCATCTATGTGATCGGCTACTACACGACGATCACCAACAACTACATCTACGACAACGCCAACCGCGGCATCCAGCTGCGCGGCTCCCACGGGGCCGTCGTCGAGCACAACACGATCGACGGCAACGGCAGCGGCATCATCTTCGGCGACCTCGCAGCCTCCGGGAACACCGTCGCCTACAACATCATCACCAACTCCGCGAACGCCTGCTCAGGCGGCTGCAACAGCTACGGCGCTTTCTCCTGGTGGGGCTCCACCGCGACCGGCTCCGCCAACAGCTTCCACGACAACTGCGTCTACGGCAACCAAAAAGGCGACATCGAGACAAGCGACGGCGGCTTTCGAGCTTTGAGGAACAAGATCGCCGACCCGCGGTACGTCAACCGCGCCCGTCATGATTACTCGCTCGCCAAGGGAAGCCCCTGCGCTTCCGCCGGTGTCCAGCGGGACGATTAGCGTGTGGTCGAGCCGCCGGGCTGCCGGTTTTAGAGCTCGAAACGACGACGCGAGGAGATGAACGTGAGGGAACGGACGGCGAACCTACTCAAACGCGGCCGCGAATTGGCGTTCTGGTGGTCGCGACGCCTGCGCGAAGGGAAACTCGAGAATGCTCAATACGAGTTCTTCTTCACGACCGCATTTGGGCTCGGGCGGGAGTTCTTCGCGGGCAAGCGCATCATCGATGTGGGCTGCGGCCCGCGCGGCAGCCTCGAGTGGGCGACGGACGCTTCCGAACGGGTGGGCCTCGATCCCCTGGTCGGTCAGTATCGGATGCTCGGCATTCACCGTCACGCGATGTCGTATGTCGATGCGCCCGCCGAGCAGATGCCATTTCCGGATGGAAGCTTCGACGTCATCTCTTGCCTCAATGCCCTCGATCACGTCGAAGACGTGGCGCAGACGGTGAGGGAGATATCAAGAGTCGCGAGTTCAGGTGCAACGCTCTTGCTGCTGACCGATGTGAACCACAAGCCCACGATCACAGAGCCGCAAACGTTCTCGTGGGATGTCGTCGACCTGTTTGACGACTGGGAGCCTGAAGAGGTGAAGCGTTATGAGAGGGATCCCGTGGGCGTCTACGAGAGTCTTCGCGCGGCGCAACCATACGACGAGGCAGACCGAACGGATCGCTACGGCCTGCTCGTCGCGCGTCTCAGACGTCGCGCTCGAGCTTGAGCAGCATTCGGGTCAATGGTTCACCGCCACGTGGGTTGTCGCGCCGAGGGTGCAGTTCCCGTTGCAGACAGTGACGAGGTAGACGCCGGCCGGAGCGGAGCGCCCAACTCGGATACGCAGCGTGGCGGTTCCTGCGCCGGTGGTGAGCCCGGTTGCGAGGGCCCAGCGGTGATGTGAGCGCGTCACGGTCGCCGAGAGCGTTTCCTGCGGGCCGAATCCACGGGCTCTGACGACGATCGCCTGGCCCGCCGTTACGCGCGCGGGCAGCGCGCTGATGGTCGGGTTGCCCGCGGCCACGCCATTCTTGGTCTTGACGTGGTCAACGAGTAGCGACGTCGATCCGTCATTCAGAGACACGCGAACTGCGAATGAATGCGGGCCGTCGACGAAGCGGCTCGTGTTGACGGCGATGCTTCTCGGAGCTGCCTGCGCCTCACCGACCCGCGTTCCGTCGACCAGGAATTCGACAGTCGAGATATGTGCAGCCTCCGAGCCAACAGTTGCCTGCCAGGAAACCGTGCCGTGGAGCGTCGATCCTTCGACAATCGATGACGTCAGGTCAAATCGCGTGGGGCCGCTCGTCTTTCTGCACGGGCCGGTGATCTTGAAGCCGAGCACCGGGTGGAGCTCAATGGCGTTCGGTGCGCGACCGAACTGGCCGACGATCGTGTCGAAGAGGCGGACTCCGGTGATCTGCGCGGTTCCGTCGACGTAATAGTTGCCCTGATCGCCGCTTGCGGGGCCGCAAGCCTTCACGTAGGCGTCCCGCGCCTGCGTCATGAGCGACCGCAGGTTCGGTGCGGCATTCGTCGTGCAGCGGGAATCGGGGAACTCCGCGATCATCGAAGCCGAAGGTTTCGCGGGGTCGTGCAGGACAAGGTGGATGTCGAGGTCGGACTCCAGGTGGTCTGCGTACAGCGCTGCCGATACCGTCTCGACCTGGGTTTCCGCGGGTAGCCGGGGCGTGGAGTCGTCGAGGGCGGGCTTCGGACGCGCAAGCGACCCGAGGTCGGAGACGGTGGTCGGGATCGCCGTGAGCCCGACTTTTTTTGCGCCCGGGTCAGTCAGCGTCTTGACCGGCCACCGGCCCGCCTTGCACGCGCCCTCCGCCTCCAACTCGTCGAGTTGGAGAGCTGCGGGCGTCAGCTGCGACCCGGAGTGACGCGTGTTTCCCACCAGCGCTCCGAGGGCGCTCGCACCGATCGTCGTCAGCACGACGAGCACCGTTACCCGGGAGGCCAACCGACGCACCAGGCGAGAGCTCTGCACGAGACCAAAGTAGCGTCGCTAACCTCCGGCGCGTGCCGTTCGAGCTCCAGATCGTGACCGACGTCGATGAAGAGGCTCCCCATATCCCGCGTTGGCGGGAGCTTGCGATCGCCGGCGGGAACGTGTTCGTCACCCCGGATTGGTACTTCAGCTGGCTCGCCGTCTTTGGCGACACGTACGAGCCCCGCCTTGTCCTCTGCCGTGACGGGGAGGAGCTGGTCGGCGTGTTGCCACTCGTGCAGGAGCGTCGCTGGCCCAGAGCCGTTCGCTTCGCGGGCGATGCGTCCGCCGACCGGACGGGGATGGTCGTCGCTGGCGCTGATCCGAGTGGCGTTCAGCGAGCATTGCTGGAGGCTGCACGGGGACTTGCCTCGAGCATCCTCGTGCTGACACATCTGGACGCTTCGTCGCGGCAGGCCACGTCGACCCTCGCTGGGCACCGACTCATCGCCAAGGGAGCGCGGCTGCCGTATGCCGCGATCGCCGATGGCTGGGAGGCGTATCTCGGGCGCCGCTCACGGAACTTCCGCGCCGATCTCAAGCGCAAGGATCGCTCCCTCCGTGCGGAGCACGACGTCGAGTTCCGTCGAACCGTCTCGGCCGGTGAGCTTGACGGCGATTTGAGGACGTTCTTTCGACTTCACGATGCGAGGTGGGACCCAAGAGGCGGCTCGGCGTCCTCGACCGACAGGGTGCGCCTGTTTCTTCGCGAGATCACCGGACGATCGCTCGCCCAGGGCTGGTTGAGGCTGTGGGAGTTGAAAGCCGGAGGCGAGCCCGCAGCATCGTTCCTCGGCTGGTCGCTCGGGCCGACGTACTCCTACTACCTCGCGGGATTCGACTCGAGGCTCGGCCGCCACAGCCCTGGAACGATTCTCCTCGCCCACACGATTCAGGATGCAATCGCGGACGGTTGCTCGCGCTACGACTTGCTGCTCGGCGACGAGAGCTACAAAGAGCGTTTCGCAGACGGCGCTGAAACCGTCGAATCGCTGGTTCTCGCGCGCCGGACAACAGTGCCGTTCCTCCTCGCCAGCCTCGAGGCGAGGGGACGGACGACGCTTCAGCGCCTGCCCACACGCCCGAAGGTCTTCTTGCAGCGAGCCGCCGCGCGCGTTGGCTCCCGACTCCCACTCACGCGGACCCGTTGAGCGAGCACGAGCCGAGCGGCAGTTCCCGCCGCATCCGGGTCTTGACGTTGATCGACAAGCCGATCGCGATCGGCGGCGCCGAGCGGCTTGCCGTCGATCTCGCGATCGGGCTCGACCCGGCCCGTTTCGAACGCTATTTCTGTGCGACGCGTCGCACATCGTTTCGCCAGCTCGATGACGAGCTCCGCGCGGCCGGCGTTGATTACCGCTCGCTCGACAGACGATCGCGCTACGACCTCTTGCCCTGGCGTTCGCTGATCGGCCTTCTGCGACGCGAGCGGATCGACGTCCTGCACGCACATCTCTTCGGGTCGAACCTCTGGGGCTCGGTGATCGGTCGGCTTTCGGGCGTGCCGGCGGTCCTCGCTCACGAGCACACATGGTCGTATGTCGGCAGGCCGCTCCGGAAGCTGGCTGACCGCCACGTCGTCGCGCGCTTCGCCGACACGATCATTGCCGTCTCACAGGCGGATGCAGACAAGATGACCTCTGTCGAGCACATCCCGGCCGGAAAGATCACGGTGATCCGAAACGGCATTCACGATCCGGTCGTCACCGCCTCGCGGGAGCAGGTGCGCGCAGAGCTCGGCATTCCGGAAGCTGCGCTCCTGATCGCGGCCGTTGCGGTCATCCGCCCGCAGAAGCGTCTCGACCGCCTCATCGAGGCCGCCACGATCCTCCGCACCGAGATTCCGGGCGTTCAGGTCGCGATCGTCGGCGCGGGGTACCCCGAAGAGACGGCGAAGCTGGAGAAGCTCGTCAAGGACCGTGGGCTCCACTCGACGGTGCGCTTTCTGGGCGAGCGCGACGACGCCGCGAACGTGATCGCCGCGGCCGACCTCGGAATCATCACGTCGGATTACGAAGGCATCCCGCTTTCGCTCCTCGAGTTCATGGCGTTGAGACGGCCGGTGGTCGCGACCGCTGTGGGTGGGATCCCCGAGGTGTTGCGCGACGGTGAGACAGGAAGCCTCGTTCGTGAGCTCACGCCCGAGGCGATTGCGCAGGCCGTCATCGAGCTGAGCCGGCTTCCCGTGGATCGGCGCAACGAGCTTGGCGACGCGGCCCGGGCGCTGCAGCAGGCGACCTTCTCGTTCGCGGCCTACGTCAGATCCGTGCAGGACCTGTACGGCCACTTGCTTCGCGACGGACGCGGCGCTTGACGACGCTCGTGAGAAAGCCGGCGCCCCACGCGAGGTGCATTGTCGCGATCGCAACCGGAAGCCGCGAGACGACCGCCCGCGGTTGGCCCCGGGTCGAGACGACGGCCGCGGCCAGGAAGACGGAGTACGCGCCCGCGGCGACGCCCAGCGACTTGCGCGCGAGCGGCGAGACCAGAGCGGCCGGCGTTCCGACCGCGATGGCGGCGACGAACGCAGGGGGGATCAACCAGCGCAGGTGCAACGAGGACGGGTGCTTTCGGAGTACCCGATACTTCCAGTAGCCGTACTGAAAGTACTGCCGGGCGAGTGCGCGCGGCGTTTCGCGCACGGCCCAGTCGATGACAACCGTCGGATCGAGCAGCAGGCGGCCACCCGCGCGTCCGTAGCGGTAGTCGAAGTCGTAATCCTGGTTGCGGACGAGCTCTTCGTCCCACCCCCCGACCGCGAGCGCGCGCTCGCGGAGATACGCGCCGAAGGGAATGTGGTCGACGTACATCACCTCGGAGGCGTAGTGGTACTTCGAGTCGCCGATCCCGAACTTCGAGCCGTGCGCAAGCGCGACCGCCCGCCCGAACGAGCCCTTGCCAAAAGCGCGTTTCTGAGCGCCGGCTGCTTCACAGTCACCCGACCTGATCCGCTCGACGAGGCGGCGCACGTAATCGCCGGGAGGGCTCGAATGGGCATCGATCCGGACGAGAATGTCGCCGCGCGCGGCGCCGAGGAGCACGTTCATGGCCTGCGGCGTGCCACCGGCGGGGTTCGAGACGACATGTAGCTTGCCGGGATGGGCGGCAGCGAACTCCGAGAGGATCTCCCGGGTGCGATCGGTCGAGCCGCCGTCGGCCACGATGATCTCAAACGGCTCGCCGATGTCTTGAGCGGCGATCGCCGCGAGCGTCGCAGCAATATGGGCCTCCTCGTTGCGCGCGGGAACGATCACCGAGATCTTCGGCGCGTCGGAACTTGTAGCCATGGCGCTACGATAGCCACGCCCGCGGCGGTCGATTCCGGGTTGCGGCGCGACATCCCACCGATCTCCTGACGACCATGGCGCTGTCGATAACCGCAGGCGGCGTGCCGCCGGATACAGAGGCGTGGGACGCATTGTGTAACGAGACGGGTGCGACTCCGTTCCAGCGCCCCGGCTGGATCCTGCCTTGGTGCTCGGCGTTCGCGAACGGCGATGCGATCTTTGTTAGCGCCGTCGAGGACGGACGCCTTGTCGGCGTCCTGCCGCTGCGGCGGCGCTTCCGCCTGGTCGCAAGCGCGACCAACTGGCATACCCCGCTCTTCGCCGGGGTCGCGTCGTCCCTCCAGGTCGAGGAGGAACTGCTCGCCGTGGCGGCGCAGCAAGGGTCGGCGCTCGTCCTCCGGTTCGTTCCCGAGCATTCGCCCACGGCAGTCGCATTCGCCCCTGTCTGTCGCGACCGCGCCGGCATGTCCGTCCGGTCACGATCTCAGCTCGACTCTCCACGCGTCGAGATCTCGCAGCCGTGGGACGAGTATGAGAAGGGACTCAGCAAGTCGATGCTGAAGACTCTCCGTCGCCGCGCACGACGCCTCGAGGAGATGGGTCAAGTGGAGATCGAGGTCGTCACCGGGACGGAGTTCGCGGAGGAGCGGCTGGACGAGGGGCTCGCGCTGGAGACAGCGGGCTGGAAGGGGCGCCGTGGCACAGCGATCGCGACCGACGCGACGCTGCGCAGGTTCTATCTCGAAGCGGTTCTCTCGGCGGCGCGTGCCGGTCGGCTTTCACTCGCCTTTCTTCGACTCGACGGCCGCGCTGTCGCGTTCCACCTGGACTTCGTCGACGGCAACATCCTCTACGGGCTCAAGGGCACCTATGCCGAGGACCTCGCTCAGGTATCACCGTCGCGGATCCTTCGCCACGAACGGATCAAGCAGGCTTTCGCCGACGGGCTCCAGGCGTACGAGTTCCTCGGTGCCGACGAGCCGTACAAGGCCGACTGGGCAAACGCCTTGACCCGCCTCGAGACGCTCGAGGCCTACAGCTCTTCACCTGCGGGCCGCGTGCTCGAGCTTGCGAACACGCACGGGCGCGCGTCCGCCCGGCGGCTCCACGCTGTCAGAATCGACGGCGCGAAACGGCTGGCCGAGTGGCGGGGGCGGACCAAGGCCAAGGTCGATTAAAGCGGCAGCCGAGTGCTGCCGATGAGGCTTCAGATGCGCACTCCCTTCCTGCTCAAGCTCGCAGACGCCGGGCTCTTCTCCCGTCGTCTCGAACGGGTCGCACGCGAGCGGCACTTCCGAAGCTTCTGGGCGCACGTCGGCGACGACGCCCCGCCGGTCAGCCCGTCCGATCGCGAGCAGACGGCCGCCGAAGGCCTCGAAGAAGCGCCGTACGCTCGCCGCGCGTCAGCGTCCCGGTAGCCACGATCACTGCGACGTAGGAAGCGGTGCCGAGGATCGCTCCGGTTGCGATCTGCAGTCCACTGAGGTGCCCGGTGCCGAAGAGCGCGAGCGTCCCGCACATGGCTGCCGACGCGCCGGCCACGCAGAGCGCCGGCCGAATGAGTGGCCTGAGCGAGATCTCGAGGATGGTCGCGCAAATCCACACGTGTGCGGGCGCATAGAACGCGTATGCGACATCGGTTCCGATCGCACCACCGACGATGCCGATCCGCGGGATCAGCACGACGTCGATGGCGACGTTGAGGGCGACGGTGAGGAGCGCGACCGGGACGCGCCGCCGCGCCTGGCCGAGGTAGTTGGCCGTCAGCGAGAAGAGGTTCCCGAACCCAGAGAGGAGGACGAAGGGCACGAGTGCGCGGAGGACATCAGCAGACGACGAGTAGCGTCCGCGGCCGAACAACACGTCGGACATCGGGGTCGCCCACACGAGGAGCGGCGCAACCGTGAACGCCTGGGTGATCAGGACGAAGCGGGTCGCGCGGATGAGCGAATGGCGCTCGACCTCCCAGTCTGCCCGCCTGCCGACCCGGTAGGCGACGCCCGAAGTGATCGCGGCCGCGGGCAACATCAGGAACGCTGTGAACTTGAGCGGCGCCGCAAACAGGCCGACGGCCGGTGTGGAGAGGAACACCCCGATCAGGACGATGTCGATCTGACTGAAAAGCGCAAACGCGCCGTCGACGATCAGAAGCGCGCCTCCGTACCGAACGAGACGCCCTGTCCACTGACGCGCCGTTTGCGGCCGCGACCAGAGCGAGCCCCCGACCAGCCGTTGGACGATGACGACCCCGATGACCGCTGCCGCGCCGAAGCCCACTGCACGCGCCGAGAGAGCGCCGACCGCACCCGCCCCTGCTAGCACCAGCACGACCGCGAAGCCGGTCTCGAGCAGGGACTCGCTCAGGTAGATCCAGAGGTTGAGGTCGATCCGGCCGAGCGCCGTCAAGATGCTCGAGAGGAGCTGCATCGTGCTTTGGGCGAAGACGACGAGGGCGACGATACGCAGCGGCCAGGTGAGAGCGGGCTTCCCCCACACATCCGAGATCACTGGAGCGAGCAGAGCGAGCAGCGCGCAGGTCGAGCCCGTCAGGACGAGCTTGAGCCGGAGCGCAGAGTTGACGATCACGGCGACCGTGCCCGGTTCGTCGTAGTGCTGTGAGATGTAGCGGCCCGCGGCGGCGCCGACGCCGAACTCGGCGGGCAAAAGGACGAGCCCGCCGATTGCGAGCGCAAGCCCCAGCAAGCCGTATTCGTGCGGTGAGAGCGCGCGGACGAGGAAGAGGGTCAGGGCAATGGTGAAGAGCGCGCTGACCGACTGGAGCCCGAGCGAATAGACCGTGTTCGAAGCGATGCTGCGGCGTTCAATCCCCGGGCCGGGGAGATCGGCCGGCGCGTCGCTCACCGTGACTCGGGCGGTGCTTCAGGCGCGCGCCCGGCAGAACCGGCGAGCTCTGCCAGATGACCTGCGACTCGTTCCCAGGTGAATTCTTGAACCGCCTCAGCGCGAAGCTCGAGTCCGATCTCTGCGGCGCGCGCAGGAGCCTGCAGATGCTCGAGCATGCGGTCCGCGAGAGCGTCAGCGTCGCCGGTCGGGAACAAGGTCACGCCTTCGGGAGCGTCTTCGGCGGTCCCACGCACGTCGGAGGCGACGACCGGGAGGTTGAACGCCATCGCCTCGCGGATCACGTTCGGAAGAGCTGCCTCGAAGAGCGTCGGGAGCACGAAGACATTCGCGGCCGAATACAGGCGCTGCAGGCCCTCGGCGTTCTGGGGCCCCGCCCACGTGATGCTTGCGGGCAAGCCGCGGGGAGGGCGGTGCTTGGGGCCGGCGATCGTCAGCCGCGCTTCCGGCAGGACGTCCGCCACCTGCCGCCAGGCGTCGATCAGCGTCGCGCCGCCCTTTCGCCAGAACGATGTCGCGACGAACAAGACCTCCTGCCGCGCTTCACGCTGTACGACTGCCGGCATCGGCAGCGTCAGGCCGTAGCCGATGGTGACGACACGTTCGGGCTCGCAGGAGTAATCCTCGATCGCCGAATGACGCGCCTGCGAGCCCCAGGTGGCCACGTAGCGCGCGTTCATGAAGACGCCTCGCTCTCGCGCGAGGGCAGCCTTCGTCTCGCGCTTCGAAAGATTCGCCCAGCGCTTGAAGCTGCGTTGTGTCACAGCCATCGTGTTGTCGGTGATGACGATGTAGGGACGGTCGCTCTCGATGCGACAGAGAATCGGATAGAAGTGGAGAATGACGTCGAAGTCGCCCACGTCGGCAAGTTGCTGCGACACGCTCGCAGTCAACGCATCGAAGCGGCCCTGATTGAAGAATGCGCGGGCGCGCCACGCGTCGCGTTCGGGATAGAAGTGCCGGAGCTTGTTGACTGCGTCGAAGCCGCGTGGCACCTCCGGGAGGAGCTTGGCCACGACCTCGCTGTGCGACCGAAGCGCTTCGAATAACCGCGTGCTTCGACTCGATCTGTGCGGATCGACGATGACGATGCGGGTCGGCTCGTCCTTAGACTGAGGTGAAGATGCGGAAGACACGGGGGAGGATCGAAAGGCTCTTGGTCTACGTGGACGTTCCTTACCGGCGCGACAGCCTGGGCTTCTCGACCGATCGTGCGTTTCTGAAGTTCGTGATCGAACTGCGTTCTCGGTTCGACCAGGTTGTCCTCGTTGGCCGTGTACGCGCAGGACGAAGCGACTACGCCATCCCCGACGAGATCGAGGTCGTCGCGCTGCCAGATTACCCAACGCTGCGAGATATCGGTGCCGTCGTGGCGGCAATCCCCCGCGCGTTGCGGGTGCTCTGGCGTGAGGTCGGCCGCGCCGACGCCGTGATTGCGATCGGGCCCCATCCGTTGAGCCTTCCGACGGCTCTTTTTGCACGCGGACGGCGGCGGCGTCTCACGCTCATGGTGCGTCAGAACTATCCCGAGTACATCCGGCATCGCTTGCCGTCGCGACGCTGGCGCATCTTCGTGGCAGTCGCGACGGCCGCCGACAACGTCTTCCGCGCAGTCGCGCGGCGGGCGGGTGTCGTTGTTGTCGGCGATGAGCTCGCGGAACGCTACCGACACGCGCCTCGGCTGCTCAACCTTGCGATCTCGTTGATGCCGGCGACCGCGTTCGAGACTCATCGTGGCTCCGAGGGCTCCGACCTGCGACTGCTCTCGATCACGCGTCTCGATTCGGAGAAAGCACCGCAGCTCCTGATCGACGCGGTCGAGCTTCTATCGGCCGCCCGGCCCGAGCAGCGGGTTCTGCTGACCGTCGCAGGCACGGGCGACCTGCGGGAGGAGCTCGAGCGGTCGGCGGCAGAACGCGTCCCGGGTCAGGTTGTCTTTGCCGGTTACCTGCCGCACGGCGAACGCCTCTTCGAGCTCTACCGCGACCATGATGTCCTCGTGCACACCGCGAAGACCGAGGGCATCCCGCAGGTTGTCCTCGAGGCGCAGTTCGTCGGCCTTCCCGTTGTCGCCACGGACGTGGGCGGCGTGCGCGGCGCCGTCGGCGACGGTGCAAGCGCGCTGCTCGTGCCGCCGGGGAACGCCGAGGCGATCGCGTCGGCTGTGACACGGATGGTTGAAGACGGAGAGCTGCGCACCCGGCTCGTCGTTGCCGGTCTTGCGGCAACCCGAGAGTTGACCCTTCAGGCGCAGGTCGCCGAGTTGGCGGCGTTCGTCGAATCAGCCTGAGTAGAAGCGGTGCCGAATCGGCGTCGTCGTCTTCGCAATAGCGCGGGCGAGCGTGTCTTTCCTGTAGATGCCGACGCGAGGAGTGGCGTAGCGGTCGCCGGCGAGACCCGACCGTCCGAGTGCAAAGGCGGCGTCGTAGCCCGCGCGATCGGCCGCCGCTCTGACGCGCGCGTCGTGCTCGCCGAACGGATAGGCAAGCAGTGGACAGGGACGGCGAAGTTCCTCCTCCAGACGCTCGCGCGAGTCTCGAAGCTCGGCGGCAAGCTCCGCATCGCCGAGCTTCGTCAGGTGTGGATGCGAGACGGTGTGCGCATAGAGCTCGGTGCCCCGCGCCGAGAGGTCTCGAAGCTCGTCCCAGCCTGCGGTCCGCAGCTCGTTCGCCGGCTCGTTCGCGAGCTCCGGGATGTCGAGCGGCGCTCCTCCCGCGTCCGCGAGCGCGGTGCACACGTAGACGGAATGGCCGATGCCGCGACGCTGGAGCTCATGCAGCGTCGGGATGATGCTCGCGAACGCATCGTCGAAGGTCACATGCAGCAACCGGCCGCGGCCTTCGACTGCGTGGGCGGCCCCGCACGACCGAAAGCCGAGAGCGCGGAACAGCCGAAGTTGCCGCAGCAGTCGAGCCTGTGGCACGGCGAGCGCGCGCTCCCACGTCTCGGAGACGGCGTGATAGCAGAGAGTCAGTGGCATTGCCGGTTTCCGAGGTTGCGCAGAACCCTCGGCGCGGGTTCAGGCTAAATGATCGAGGAAGCCACGCGAGAGGAGACGGGTGCGCGAGTTCGAAGACGGTCCTGTGGTCGCCACCGAACAGGTGTCGCCCGAGCTGGCGCTCATCGATCCAGGGTTACGTCAGAGGGCGCTCATCCTCGAGGAGCTTGCCCGGATCGAAGAACGCTGGACGCTTCTCGCGCAGCCGAGCACGCCTGCGCTCGCCGGGCTCGCGCAGCCCGCATCGCACCCCTCGGTCTCGCTGGTCTTGCTCTACTCGACGGCACGGCTGCTCGAAGTCCTGACGTTCGGCGCAGTTGTCGCACTCGCGCTGGCCGTGCTCGTCGCCGCTCTCTATTGATCATTCCCGCGGCCGGCGGATGAGCCTCCTTCCACCGGCGAGGATGAGGACTGCGAAGAGCCCTCCAGCTGCGAACGGCCACCAAGCCCTGCTTCGCGGGTGCGGGCCGACCGCTGCCGCTTCCTTCGCGCCGGTGCCGGGCCGACGATCGACCGCTTCGATCGCCGTCCGCATCAGCGCGTTCACGTCCCATTTCGTCTTCATTGCCGGCCGCAACTCGAGGACTCGAGCTTTTTGCCCGGGAACGATCTCCGCGCTTCCGTTCGGCATGACGACGACGAGTCGTCCGTCGAAGACATGGAGGCTGAGAAGAAGCTGATCAAGGAACGCGGCGTAGGCGGCCGGCCGACGGAAGTAATACCCCACGTCTTGAAGGTCGACCCGCTGTGCGATGAGCGTGACCTTCGTCGGCCTCCCCGCCGCTCGCAGCTGCCGCAACCGTAGGTTCAGCCTTCTGCCGAGCTGGGGATCGACACCGTAAAAGCCTCCGACCGCCCACGGTGGGACGAACACGTCTTCGTGTGTCAGGACGTCGACCTGAAGTAAGCCATGACCGCTTGCGGTGCCGGCGAGAAGCCCGCCGGTGAGAACGACGGTCAGGAAGGTTGCAGCGATTGCCTTCCAGCCGCGACTCATGGCTGCTTGTCCAATCGGAGGATCTCGCCACGACCGTAGTCGGCGACCCAGAGGTGCGTGTCGCCGACGGCGAGCCCCTGCGACGCGCCGCCAACCTGCCGTTGCATGTCGACGAGGCCGCTCTTGCACGAGACATGCTCGAGAACGGCGGCCGACGGCGATGCGTAGCGCGTGAGCCAGACACCTCTGTGGCCTGCGACCATGTAGTCGACATTGTCGCCGTGAAGAGGTGTTCGGCCCTCGATCTTGCGCGTTCTCGGATTCATGCGCAGGAGTGAGCCCTTCGCGATCGCGACCCACGCGCAGCTCTCACCGACTGCGACGGCCACCGGACGACCCGGGAGCCTCACCTCCGATCTCGTCGCACCGTCGGCGGCGCTGACGACGGCGAGGCGGTTGCCGGCGAAGTCTGGGACCCAGACCTGTCCGTCGCGGGAGGCGACCGTGAGGACGATCCCGCCGAACGACCGGCGCCAAATGGTACGCCCCGTGACCGTGTCGAGGCGCGTCACGGCGTCTCCGCGCCACAACTTCGGATGTGCCGGCGCAGACCGCCACGTCGGCAGGACGAGCGAGCCTGCGGGGCCGGCAGCAGCGGCGGCGTACGTGCCCGTCAGGCGTCGCTCGACCTTGCCCGAACGCGCGTTCAACTCGACGAGTCGGTGGTCGCCGACGACGGGAACCCAGAGCGAGTTCCCTGCTACCACCGGATTCGTGGGGTGAGACCCAACCGAGACGCGGTAGACGATCCGGCCGTTTTCTCCGACGCGAACGACAGCCCCTGCATCGAAGAGCGCGGCGGCGACCTCGGAACCGAGCCCTGCGAGCCCGTGTGGGCCGGGAACCGCGACGCGCTCGACGGCGGGGTGCTGCTTTCGACCGGTGTGTGTGACCAAGACGAGGACGGCAGTGACCGCGATCGCGAGGGCCGCGGCGGCGAGCGCCCCGAACCACCGCCTACCCACTCGCGGATTCCTCGTCCCCCGGGAGGGGGCGCTCACCCTGCGGTTCCGCCTCCGAAGTTGTCGAAGGAGCGGGTGGTGCCGCCGTAGAGCTCGGCGCCGATGGAGCCGGCTTGGGTGAAGGTTGCGTCGGTGCGGGTTGCGATCAGGTTCCAGCCGCTGCCGGTGTCGAGCCAGGCGCTGATCGTCGAGCCGGTGATTTTCATGCCGACGCGGGCACCGCGGGCGAAGGTGGTGGTGATGGCGCCGCCGAGTGGGCTCGAGTAGGCGCCTTTGTCGATCCGGTAGATGTAGATCGCGGAGAGGTTGGGGTGGAACTCGATGCTGTAGCCGCTGATCGATGTCGTGCCGGGGCTTTGGATGCGGGCGAAGAGGTTGACGCTGGTGTCGCTCAGCATCGTGGTGTAGGTCTCGACGTCGGGGCCGAAGCATGACCCGGCTGCACAAACGAATCCACAAACACCGGCGCCACCTGATTCACATACGGAACACCCGGCAAACTCGCCATCAAATCAGGCTTATCCGCCAACGACGTCGCAGCAGAAGCCGTCCCGGTGGTGCTCACCAGTGCGAAGAGAAGGAACGTGGCTTGCGCCACGGCCCGCAAGCGACCGCTGACTGTCACGAACTCCCCCGTCTCATCGAAAAACCGCAACTCCGACTGTAGGCGGGGCAGGAGTCCACGTCAACCGCCCCTGAGGGCCGTTTTCGGCGCGTCGTGCGGCGGGAACGACGACGCCCGCTCCCGTATGAACGTTCGGGAGTACCTATTGACAACCGTCGGGGAGGCAACTACCGTCCGAGGGCTGGGCACTTGTCCGGCCGGGCGAACTCAGGATCAAGGGAGAGGGCAATTATGAGACGAATCTTCAGCTCGATCGGCGCGACGCTCGTGCTCGCCTGCACGGCAGTTGCGACGGCCGCCGCGGGCGGGACGACATCGGTGAATGGGTATGCCGGCGTGGCCGGCAATATCCAGTCGTCGGTCAAGAACAAGGGATCGCTTCCGTTCACGGGACTCGACATCGGTCTCATCGCGGGTGTCGCCGTCGCGGTGCTGATCGCTGGTTTGATGATGCGGCGTCTTTCGCACCCTCGTTCGTCATAGAACGAACGAACGCGTAGTCGAGGTTTCCAGTGTCCGCATTCAGCGTGGGGCGGTCTGCATTGTTCGGCGGTGCCACGCCTACTGCGAGGCTGAACCGAGGCCGCTTCTTCGTCCTTTGCGCCGTGCTCGACGCGGCGATTTCGGCGGTGGCCCTCGTAATCGCGAGGGCCGCCGACTGGTTCGACCGGCCCGCGACGCTCGCCGGGGCGTTTGTCATTGCATTCCTCATGGTGGGTGGTGTCGCGACGAAGCAGAGCATGCGGCGGCTCCGTCCAAGCTTCTACGACGATCTCGCTTCGATCACCAGCGCCGCGACCCTTGCGATTGTTCTCGGCCTGTTGGCTCAGGAGCTTCTCGCCGACCGGCCCACGCCCGGCGGTGGCCCGCTGCTCGCCTTCGGCGCGCTCGAGGTCGGCGCGCTCGTCGTCGGTCACGGTGTTGCCAAGGCTCTTGGTGCGCGGCTCGTTCCGCCGGTGCCGACGCTGATCGTCGGCGCTGGGCGGGTCGGCCGTCTGCTCGGTCAGCGCCTGCTCGACCAGCCCCACCTGGGGCTCACCCCCATCGGGTTCCTCGACAAGAATCCGCGCGAGCCCGAGGCCCTCGGGCCTGGTGCCGTGCTGCCGGTCCTCGGCGCAAGCTGGGACCTCGAGGACATCGTCCAGACCCACGGCGTCGGCTACGTCGTCGTGACCTTCTCGACGGCTCCCACCGAGGTTCTCCTGTCGCTCCTTCGGCGCTGCGAGAAACTCGGGATCGACGTTGCTCTCGTTCCTCGTCTGTTCGAGCGGGTCCCGCGTCGCGTTGCCGTTCATCACCTGGGAGCCGTACCGCTCCTCCAGGTTCACCCGGCGAACCCGCGAGGCCTCGCCTTCGAGCTGAAGCACGTCATCGACCGCGTCTGCGCTGGGATCCTCGTCCCGATCCTTGCCCCGGCGCTCGTGCTCTCGGCCGTGGGCGTGTACGCCAGCCTCGGGAGACCGATCCTTTTCCGCCAGCGCCGGATCGGGCGGGATGGAAAGCCGTTCGACATGTTGAAGTTCCGGACGATGGCCGCCGACCCGGGCGGGCGTAACGCCACCGTCCAGTACGAGGAGGGCCTGGCTCCCGGCGGCGTCGAGGGGCAGGACCGGCGGACGCGGGTGGGCGCTATCCTCCGGCGGACCTCGCTCGACGAGTTGCCGCAGATCCTCAATGTCCTGAAGGGCGAGATGAGTTTTGTCGGTCCGAGACCCGAAAGGCCCGAGTTTGTCGAGATCTTCAACGACGACGTCTATCGCTACGACGAGCGCCATCGCGTGAAGGCAGGCATCACCGGCTGGTCTCAGGTGAACGGCCTTCGAGGGAAGACGTCGATTCGGGACCGCGCGGAGTGGGACAACTACTACATCGAGAATTGGTCGTTTGCAATGGATCTCAGGATCCTTGCCTCGACGGTCCGCGCAATGTTCGCCCCGGGCTCGACCGAGTGACCCTGCCGACGCGCCGTGCGGCCGGCTGCCAAGGGAAAACAGCGGGCCTCGCCGAATGTGACCACAGATGAGCTCAACGATGACGACCTTTGACGACCGCGGCCTCTCGAGGAGCAGCTCCGACCTCCGGAAGTATCTACAGGCGATCCGCCGGCACCTCTTCCTGATCATCGTCGTCGTCTGCCTCGGTGTCGGCGTCTCCCTGGTCGTCTCGGAGACGTCCGCCAAGAAGTACAGCGCGGGGGCCGACGTGCTCGTCACGCCGGTCTCCTCGTCCGATGAGACCTTTCTCGGGATCAACGTCTTCCGAGACTCGACCGACCAGACGCGGAGCGTCCTCACTGTCTCGCGCCTGATCAACACCGAGCAGATCGCCTCGATCGCGAAAGGCCTGCTGCACACGAACATCTCGCCGCGCGGGCTTCTGAAGCGGATCAGCATTCAACCGGTCGGGCAGGCTGACATCGTCTCGGTCACCGCGACCGCGCCGACTGCGAAGGCGGCGGCGGGGATCGCGAATGCCTTCACGGCCGCGATCATCAAGCAGCGAAGCGCATCCTTTCAACACGACATCGCCTTGCAGGTCGCCCGCATCAAGACGTACCTGGAGACCGTTCCGGCAGCCGCTCAGAATTCGAACCAGGCGATCTCGCTGCAACAGCGGCTTGCACAGCTCGTGCCGCTCGTCGGCGCGCCGGACCCGACGCTGCGCATCGCGAACCCGGCGTCTCCGCCGAGCTCTCCGATCTGGCCGCGGCCGAAGCTCGCCGCGGTGATCTCGTTCTTTGCGACGCTGCTGCTCGCGTCGGCTCTTGCGATCGCGGCCGAGTTCTGGAATCCGAACCTCCGCGACGAGGCAGAGATCCTGTTCGAGCACCGGCTGCCGGTCCTTGCGCGGGTGCCCCGGTTGAAGGCCAGCCTCGCCAACGCCTATCTCGCCGGCCGTGAGCCCTTACCGCCCGCATCGCGCGAGGCATACCGCCGTCTCCGCGCGACGCTCGATCAAGCCCCGGACGGCTCCCCACGGCAGGGGACGCTCTCGATCGTCGTCACGAGCGCCTCGCCCGGCGAGGGCAAGACCATGACGAGCCTGAACCTCGCGCTCGCATTCGCAACGGCGGGCAAGCGGGTGACGCTCGTGGACGGCGACCTTCGGCATCCAATGATTGCCTCCGTCTTCGGGGTCGCTCCTCCGTCGTCCGGCATCGCGACGGCGTTCGAGAGCACGCGGCTGGATGCGCTCCTCGCCCGGCCGATCGAGCATCCGAACCTCAGCTTGCTGCTGACGCGTCCCGAGAACGCCTCGATCATCGACGCGATCACGCCCGACCGCGTGAAGGCGTTGATCAAGGCGCTTGCGAATGACGCCGACGTCGTCGTCTTCGACACGGCGCCCGTCGGCGAGGCAGCCGAGACCCTCGCCTTCGCCGAAGCTGCCGACGCGGTGCTGCTCGCCATCCGGCTCGGGTCGACCCGCCGTGAACGCCTGGCGGACACCGTCAGGCTCTTCGCCCAGCAGCGGGTCCCACTCGCGGGTGTCGTCGTGACGACTGATCGGGCCGCCCAGGGATCGCCGTACGATTACGCCTACGCCGGCCCGGCCCAGCCGAAGCTCCGGTCGACGAGCGAAGGGCGCCTCTCCGTCGCGGCCGCACGGCGCGCGGAGCAGCGGAAAGCCCCGTTCAGCCGGCGCGGCGCGTAGAACCGAAGGCCCGGCGGACTGTTCCGCCGGAGCGGCCGATCCCCCGAACGGGGCACAACGGAGGTCCGGAAGAACAAGCCTGAAAGACCAGGGCGGGTCGCTTCTCACCGACCCATAGTGGGCGCATGGACGAAGCAGCGGGTCAGAACGAAGGCGGCGCGGTGCGCCGCCGAACCTCAGGACTCCCGCTGCATGCAATGGCGGGGCTTGACGAGCGGCTGACCGCATTCCAGGGGGCGGATTTTTCGTCCGCGCGGGGGCTTACTCAAGCGGCGCGCCCAGCGGCGACGCCGCGCGCCGCGAAGCCTGCGCCCGGCCTCACCTTGCTCGCGCTGATCGTCGTCGCAGCAGTCCAGGTTGCGTGGCTGGGGCTCCTGTTCCTGCTCGTCCTGCGCGTGATCCACGGGTAGCACCGGCACCCGGCCGGTGTCACGCGTCGGCGCCAAATTCCTTCGAAAATCATCCCGCAGGCGTCTGGCAAAGTCCATGTTTGTCGATACGTTTGAGCTGGTGAGCCCGCGGCCGACTGTCATCGTTTCACCGCATTGCGACGACGCTGTGCTTTCTCTCGGAGCGTGGATTGCCGCGGCGACGGAAGCCGGACGGCGCGTGCGGCTGGTCACCGTTTTCGGCAACGCGACGGAGGACACGAGCCGCGAGGTGGCTCGCTGGGATCAGCGAGCGGGATTCGCGACCGCCGTCGAGGGATCTCTCGTGCGGCGGCGTGAGGAAGCCGCCGCGGGCGGGCTGCTCGGCGCCGAGTTCGTTGTGCTGCCCTTCCCCGACTCGAGCTACGTGGTCGGAGAGCGAGACGAATCGCTCGTCCTCGAGGCGCTCGCGCCGCATCTTCTCGACGCAGCCGAGGTCTTCGTGCCGGGATTCCCGCTGATTCACCGAGACCACAGGTGGTTGTCGCACCTCGACTTCGCGCAGCTCGGGAGCTTCACGACCCGGTTCTACGTCGAGCAGCCCTATGCGCGCTGGAATCGGTCGACCAGTCCAAACGGGATCGACATCACTCCTGCGCCCATGAAGCTGCGGCACCTCCGTCGCAAGCTTGCGGCGATCCGTTGCTACAGGTCTCAGGTCCCGCTGCTCGGAGGCTGGCGATTGTTCGCGGGTGCTGCGGCAAACGACCTGTTCGGGCCCGGTGAGGGCTTCTGTCGGCGCTCGGACGCCCAGGCCGCCGAACTGGCTCACCCGCCGGAGGAAACGTCGCGGGCGCTCTCTAACCCGACGTAGGCGCTGACGGTCGCGGCGCGTTTCTTTGTGCCGGTGGCACCGAACGGTGAAACGGAAGGCGCTCCAACAACCTTTACAGATCAGAAGGGTTCGGCGGTCAACTTTTCGGCGAGGACGCCGTCACAGCTGCTGGATCACGAAACGCTCTGGGGAGAGGAACGGGCGGTTGACGAGTGCACTTACGCCTCTGGACGAGTTGCGGGCGATCGATCGCGCGTACCGCAACGCGCACGATCAGGTCGACCGGCTCGGCGGCCACGAAGCTGCGGACGTTCGCGCGAGCAGCCTCGACACGTCGGGTTGGGATTGCGCCGCCGTCCTCGCCGTCCTGACTCTCGTGCAACTCATCTGGGTGGCCAGTGTCCTCTATGTGGCATTCTGGATATTCAATGTCTCTTGAAAAGAAGGTTGGGTGTCGTTGAAAACGACGGCTCATGCGCACGTCGCCCCCCGGCGCGCCGTCTCTGTGCGTGCTGTTCTCGCTGCAACCGTGCTCGCGGTCGCGAGTCTGCTCGCCGCCAACGTCGCTCAGTCGGCCGCGTCGCGGTCCGCTACGCCGGACCAGCCCGATCTCGTCACGCTCTTTCCGTCGGCGCCGTACCCAAATCAGAAGACCCCGTTCTACGTCGACGCCTTCAACACCACCGGTGCGCTTCTTTACCGGTTCGACGCAGTTCTCTTCAATAAGGGCGGCACGCTCGACGTGTACCGCGATTCCGCGAGCGGTCATGCAATGCAGGCGATTTGGGCGGGCGGCATCCCGAGCGTCCCTCCCGACCCGAACGCGCCCCCGCCGGCCGGCACCCCGGGGCTGACGGTCGTCGACCTCACCGCGCGCGGCGCTCAGTTCCAGTACGTCACGGGCCACGACCACAACCACTTCCACCTGAAGGATGCGGCCCGATACGAGCTGGTCGTGCCGGGAATGGGAGCTCTGCCCGCGGCCAAGGTCGGTTTTTGCCTCGGCGACGACTTCGGCACCCCGCCGGTGAGCTTTTTCCCGTATCCCTACACGGGCCCCGGCATCTCCTGGTGCGCTGTCGGACATCCCGAAGCGACATTCTTCCGGGAAGGCATCTCCCCTCAGGCGGGCGATCTCTACAATTCGCAGATCCAGTACCAGTGGGTCGACGTGACCGGGCTTCGCCCCGGCAGCTACCTGCTGCGAGGGCTCGCGAATCCGCATCAGGTGATCGACGAGAGCGACTTCTCCAACGACACAACGACGTCTTCACGTGTGATACCCGGCGTCGTCGCGAGCTCATTGAGCGTGCCCAAAGCGGCAAAGACATCGATCCCGTTGAAAGCTTCCGTGGTCGGGGCGTTGGTGCCCGCTCGCGCCTCCTCGAATTGCTTCCCGCGATCGGGCAGCTCTGACTGCCTCGTCACGGACGTCGGGCAGACCGGGCTCACGTACCGGATCGCCGGTACGCCCTGTTACGGGCACGTCGGATTGGCGAAGATCGGAGGCGGCGCGATGGTCACCTACCGGCCGGCCGCTCACCGCAGCATCGACGGGTTCGCCTACACCGCCACCGACCACCGCGGGCTGACGAGCCTGCCCGCATTCGTGCGCGTCGGCCGCGCGATGCGCACCGGCCCGCCGAGTGCATGCCTGATCGGCGGCAACGTCGGTCCCGATCGCAGAGCGCGGCTCGCCTTCGTCGCCTCCGGCCACGTGCCGTCCGGTGCGCACTGGCAGCTGTTCGTCAACGCGAAGCCTGCCGCGGGCTCGGTGACGTCGTCCGTCGCCACCTCAGCCCCGCTCAACTCGGGCCGCACGGGCTTCTGGCTGGAGCTCGTCAGGCACGGTCATCCTCTCGCCAAGCGAATCCAGTCGCGCTCGATCCAGCTGAACGTGCCGGCGCTCGCAGCTCCGGCGTACTAATACACCCATCCGCAAGCTCAGGCACGCGCTCGGCGGCGGCTCGCCGCCCGGGGATGCAGCCGTCCACGGGCTCTTCATCGAGCCGAATTAGCTGACTCAGATGACCTTCAGGGTCACCGAGTAGACGGTGTCCGGTGTGCGAAGGCGCAAACGAAGAACGCCACGCCGGCGCGGCCGCACGACGATCCGGTACCTGCCGGTGCTCCCTCGTGTCCGGGTGCGGGTGATCACGTGCCACGGCCCGCCGTCCCACGAGCCGCTCAGTGTCAGCGGGCCTTGCACGTGGCCCACGGAGCCGCGCAGCGAGCGAGTCTGGCCGCTGATGAAATAGGTCGAACCAAGCCTGATCGTCCGGTTCGGTAGGACCCGCGACGCCGCCGCGGCATCGACCGAGATGATCGTCGCAGCTGCTGCGATCGCAATCGCCACGCGCCCTCCACGCCGGGCGCTGCGCCACGTCGGTTGCTCGTGGTTGTGTGCCACGGCCGGATCGCTCAAGCCGCGCGGCGGACCGATTCGAGCACGTCCGCGACATCTGTGAGCTCCGGGGTTGCCTCGACGAGTCGCAGAAGCTCACGCGCCTCCGAGCGTCGGAGCGCAACGACCCTCGTTGAGGCGAGAGCCCAATCGAGGACGAGCGCCAGATCGCGGAGCCGGGACGACGATCCGGCCTGCGCGGCCGCAACGAGCCGGAGACGCTCAGCCTGCTCCGGCTCCATCGAAACTACGACCCCGTGAACATCGAGCTTGACCATTCGCCGCTCGCCCAATGTAGCTCCAGCGGCGGCCGGCAGCCGTGCGCATGGCGACAATTCTTCCGCACCGTGCGGCGGTTCGGCGCGTCGCCGGACGGACCTCGCTTCGCGCAGGCGCTTTCCACACATCGGTGAAACCGACGTAGAATCACTGGATGGGGGGTATGAGAGCTTGGCCCTGGTTTCTGAGATCGGTGGGCTGCGCGTGCGTCGCCGCGATCCTCGTCGCCGGGTCGATCATCGTGTCTCGCAGCGGCGGGAAGACGAAGTTGTCCGAAGGCTCCCACCAGGTCGCCTATCCCGCAGGGATCGGCGCTCGGCAGCTTGCCGTTGCCCAGGTTCCGCGTCTGCTCCCAAAGGGGGCGGTCTCGTGCGCCGCCGCTGCGCGCGCGATCGGGTCGGCGAGTGTCGCGTACGCGGCCGTCGTGAAAGGCGAGGCGGTCATTCGCAGGCAGCCCCAAGGGCGGTCGGCGATCGTCGCACGCGCCGAGCGTCTCAACGGACATGGGTTTCGCGACGTGCTTTCAGTGATCGGCGTCCACGCCGGCGCAAGTTGCCGACCGGACTGGTATCGCGTCGAATTGCCGGTGCTGCCGAACGGCACCACCGGCTGGGTGCGAGCGTGGGCCGTCAAGACATATCGAGTTCGCTCCCGGATCGTGATCGACGTGTCCGATCGGCGCCTCAGGCTTTTTCGCTCCGGTGCGCTCGTGTTCGCTACCCGCGTTACCGTGGGCGCAGCTGCGACTCCTACACCGCTCGGCCGCTTTTTCGTGAACGAGCGATACGTGCTTCGTGATGCGTCGGGGCCGTTCGGCCCGAACGCCCTCGGCATATCCGCGCATTCGGATGTCCTTCAGCACGTGTGGGTCGAGGACGGGCCGATCGGCATCCACGGGACGAACGAGCCGTGGTCGATCGGGCAGGCGGCGTCACACGGCTGCATTCGCGTCGCGAACACCGTCATGCGGCGGCTGTTTCCGCTTGTTCCGGCAGGTACGCCCGTCGTCGTGGAGGCGTAGGAAACGCTCGTCCGTTGGGGGTCTCTTCGTCCTTCGACGGTTGCCATTTTTCACAGAACGAAGTACCCTCGGCGAAACTCGTCAGGCCCCGCGCAACGCTGAGGGCCGGAAAAATGGGGGAGATGGATGAGAGCCAAGGGTTTGGTCGTTTCGGCGTTCCTGGCCGCGGTAGCAAGCTTGCTGGTCGTCGCGGGCGCGTCGTCGAAAACGACGTCTGGGAACGCGAGTGCGGTCGTCGCCGCGGTCGCGCCTGTGCCGCAGGGCACGCAGTCCGACAAGGCCTACGCGCAGAGCGCGCAGAAGGCGTCGGTCTCGAACGTCTTTGCGACGACGCAGCAGACGAGCTGCTACCGGCCTGAGGTCTCGGCCGCCGCGTACAACGACGGCCCGGCCCTCGGGTACACGGGCGAGACGCCGTGCTCTTCGGCGACGACAGGCGAAGACACCGGAGCGGCCGCACCGTATGCAACTCAGGTGGGCAGCAACCCGGGCTATCCGATGTCGAAGCCGCAGCTCGTGAAGGATCACTCGGAGTCGGACATCCGGGTGGACCCGACGAACTCGCTGCACCTGATCGGCTCGTCGAAGTGGTTCGTGAGTGCAGAGGGCTACAACCACCTGCTCGGCTTCTACGAGTCGTTCGACGGTGGCAAGACGTGGCCGATGCAGGGCCATGTTCCCGGGTACGAGGGTTGGACGGACAACACCGATCCTGTCGGTGCGTTCGACAGTTACGGGAACTACTACTCGTTCGTGCTCGCCTACCAGTTCTTCTACAACAAGAACGGCGGCCATAACTTCACCGTCGGCACCTCGCAGGAGCCGAACCCGGTACAGGCGGCAGAGGTCGTCGGGGTATCGGTGCGCCCGCACGGGGCGACGTCGGCGAAGCAGTGGATCACGACGGTGAATGGAAAGCCGGACTTCATCGCGACCTATGACAGTGTCGGCAACGAGCCCGACAAGCAGTGGATCACGATCGACACGAACCCGGCGAGCCCGCACTTCAATCGCATCTACGCGATGTGGGTGAACTTTCACTTCGTCACGCCGGTTCCCTATGTGTCGTACGCGGACGCGCTTCCCAACGGAACGCACACGGCATGGTCGACGCCGCAGGCGTTGCCTGAGCCGCCGCATACGCCGACAGGCGGCACCTACCTGCTGCCGCACGTCGCACCGAATGGTTCGGTCTACACGACCGTGACGAACTTCGATCCGGCTCACAGTTACTGCTGCGCGTCGATCTTCGTCGACAGGTCGAGCGACGGCGGACTGAGTTGGACGACCGTCGGCACCGCGGTCGCGAGCGTGAAGACGCCCCCGGCCCTGTACGCCAACACGACGTTCCGCGACGGGATCGAGAACTCGTTCGCAGTCGGTAATCACCTCGATACGCAGGGGGCATATCCGCTCTATGTCTCGTACGAGGACTACAGCGCCGGGGTCGGCAACGTGCTGATGACGGCGTCCTATGACGGCGGGGCTTCATGGTCCGCCGCGATCCAGGTCAACGACAACGCGAGCGCAGTCGACGAGTTCCAACCGAACCTGTCGGTCGCCGCGAACGGCACGGTCAGCGACGCCTTCTACGATCGTCGGCTTCCCTGCCCGACTGCCGGCTCCAGCGAGGGAACCGGTGCCGGGATCAAGCTCGACCCGGCCGCCTCGGGTGCGTCGAACTACTGCGTCAACTCGAGCGTTCAGTTCTACACCGCGAACCTCAAGCCGATTGGGAACAACGTTCGACTGACCCAACACACCTGGGATCCGCAGTTGAGCGCGCCGCACCCCGGCAGCCCGACGGGCACGTCGACGTTCATCGGCGATTACTTCGGCAACGACGCGAGCGGCGCAGCGGACGTGTTCACGTCCGCAGCGGACGTGTTCACGTTCGTTAGCACCTACAACGACGGGGCAAACCCGACAAACCACCAGCAGCAGGTGGTGGCGACGGTCGCGACGCCCTAGCGCAAGCAAAGCGATGGCAGCGGAGGGGGTCGCGCGCGTGGCGCGGCCCCCTCTTCCGCAGCCTTCGGTTAGGTACGCCTGCGACGTTCGTGGAGCGCGACGCCCCGTTGCCGGCCGTAGCCTCTGCGAATGGTTGCCAGGGCACTCGTATGCTGCAGCGTTCTCGTGGTCGCCGGGGCGCTCTCGGCTGCTGCCAGTTCGTCGCCGCCCGTGATCGCGGTTCGCGCGGATGTCGATGAGTGGAGTGTCGTACCCTCGGCCGGTGTCGTGGCCGCAGGGCCCGTCCGAATCACCGTGCGCAATCTGGGTTCCCGAGCGCACCAGTTGATGGTGGTGCGAACGCGTCGTTTCGCGGCCGCGCTGAGGCTACGAGGCGATCACGCGGCCGCTCAACCGGTCGCGGCTCCGATCGTGGTCGAGCCGGGCCGCACGCGCACGTTCACCGTTCGACTCCGGTCAGGTTCATATGTCCTGCTCGACAATCTGCCCTGGCACTACTGGGAAGGAACGTACGCGGCGATCTTGGTCCGCTAAAAATCTAGTTCGGCTTGCACTGCGGGTCGTTGAGTGAGCGGATGCGGTTATTCGCCTCGGCATCGAGGTCGGCGTTGTAGGTGCCGGGCGCAAGCTCTTCCCACATCGCGTCGGGCGTGAGGCCCCGTCCTTCGACGGTCGCGCGGTACTTCGTTCCCTTGCCCGCTGGGCGTTGAATTCCGTTTTGGTGCTCGAACAGGCCGTAGCAAAATGCACCCGTGTTCGTGTGGGTGAGGAAGCTGTTCTCGCGTTTCCAGCCGGCGCCGTAGGCCGAGTCGAAGGTATCGAGGTAGATGTTCCGGCCGAACGAGTCGAGTGGCTCACCTGCTGACGTGGATCGAAACCCGAACTGTGGGGTAGTCGGTCTGGATATCGAGAACCGGTAGAGCACCCGTCCAGTGGGAGAGGCGCAACTCCCATACCGACTGTGGCCGGGTCGGAGCAACGCCGAGGTCGGGCAAGTCCCGCTGCCACGATTGGATCGCCCAAAGGATTGCGCAGGTTCGTCGGAACGAACTCGCGCCAATCTAGCGCGCAACTTCACCCGTTCGAGCGATCGCGGTCTGCAGCCCGATCCCCGACCGCGCGAGGCGCCCTCCAGTTTGAACCCGTGCTGCCGATACGAAGAAGCAATGGGATCGTTCTCTCTTCGCCTTGGGGTGCTCGGGAAGTTCGCCGGCGTCTCGTGCCTCTTGCTGGTGGCGGTCGCAAGCACGGGGTGGTTGACCGTGCGAACGACGCGAGGCGCCACCAATGGGGCGAACACGATCGACCAGGCGCTCACGCAACGTGTGCAGACGGACGAGGCCTTGCGGCTCGTGGTCCAGAACGCGGCGTTGGTGTCCGAGCGCCTGCAGACCCGGCAGTCCGTCCAGATACGCAAGCTCGACAGCGAGCTCGTCACGACCGACGAGGCGCTCGCGCGTGCGATTGGGCCTGCGCTTGCCGCGGGGCACGGCGTACAGGCCGAGCGAGCCGTCTCGGATCGAATCCGCAGCGCCTACTCCCGCTACCTGAGCGTCCGCAACCGGGTGCTGCGAGGGAGCGGCCGCCACACCTCCGCCGAGCTCGACGGCCTCGACAACCAGTTGGACCGCGCAGCAGGTCCGCTGCGCCGCGCGCTCGCCGCGTACGCGAAGTTGCACCTCGACGAGGGCAACGTGGCGCTCGACGATCTGCGACGCACGGGCCGGGCCCGCAACGAGCTCGTTGCGCTGCTTCTGGCCTTCGGCTTGCTCAGTTTGCTGGCGACACTGGGGGTGGCCCGGGGTATCGTGCGGCGACTGCGCGAGTACGCGGACTTCTCGGCGGTCGTTGCGAGCGGTGATCTCGGCGCCCGGCTCATGCCGCGTGGACGCGACGAGCTCGGGATCCTCGCGCGCCACCTGAACTCGATGGTCGACCAGCTCGCGTCCTCGTTCGCCGAGCGGCAGACGTCCCAGGACGAAGAAAGCGCCTACCGAACCTCCCAGGACACGTTCTCCGAGATCCTGCAGGTGGCCGAGAGCGAGCGCGAGGCCCACGAGATCCTCAAGCTGCATCTCGAACGAGGCGTGTCCGGAAGCGAGGTGGTCGTCCTCAGCCGAAACAACAGCGAGAACCGTCTCGAGCCTGCAACCGACCTCTCCCCAAGTTCACGCCTGCGTGAGTCGCTTGTCACCGCACAACCGCGCTCGTGTCTGGCGGTGCGTCTCGCCCGGCCCTTCGAGTCGGTCGCGGATGCTCCGTCGCTGCTCGAGTGCGAGGTCTGCGGCGCAAGCGCCAAGGACTCCACCTGCCTGCCCCTGCTGGTCAGCGGAGAGGTGATCGGCTCGGTCCTCGTCGAGCATGAGGGTCACCTGACAAGCTCGGACGAGCGGCGCCTGCACGAGTCGGTTGCGCAGGCCGCGCCGACTCTCGCCAACCTGCGAAACCTCGCACTCGCCGAGGCGCGTGCCGCTACCGATGCGCTGACCGGGTTGCCGAACCGCCGCGCGATCCAGGACACGCTGAAGCGGATGCTGGCACAGTCCGCGCGCACCGTCTTGCCGATGGCCGTGTTGATGATCGACCTCGACCACTTCAAGAAGGTCAACGACAGCTACGGGCACGAAGAAGGAGACGCCGTGCTGGCCGCCGTCGGCGACATCCTGTCGAACACCGTGAGAGCGAGCGACTTCGTCGGCCGAAACGGTGGCGAGGAGTTCGTTGCCCTGCTTCCCAACACGGGCGAGGCCGATGCGCTCACCGTTGCCGAAAAACTGCGCGCCGCGGTCGAAACGGTCAACCTCGCGCGTGTGGACAGAACGATCACCGCCAGCTTCGGCGTGGCGGTCCACCCGGACGTTGCGGGAGACTCGGAGACCCTCCTTCGTCTCGCGGACAGGGCGCTGTATACCGCCAAAGCGGCAGGACGCAACAGGGTCGAGCTGGCCCACGCTGTCGTGGCCGGGATCGCGACCCCGCAGAACGGCGTTCCGAGCGCCGCGAGTGCTTAGCCGGTCTTCGCTCCGTCGAGTCGGTGTGGTTTGACGGTGGTCTTCCGCGGCGGTGGCCGTAGGCCGTCGAGGACGATTTGCACATAGCGGCGCCACGCAGTGGGGTCTTCGGCGTGCAGAGCGGCTTGGATCGTCGAGCCGATCATCGCTGCGACGTCTTCTGCGGCGACGTCCCGTCGCAAGGTGCCGGCGCGGCGGGCTTTGCGAATGAGGCGCTCCATCTTCTCGTTCAACCGCTGCTTCGCCTCGGCGACTTCCGAAAACCCCTCGCAGCGGTTTGAGCCGTCGAAGAGCGCGAGGTCGCGATTGAAGAGCTCGGCCGCGTACCAGACCATCTCCTCGAATGCGGCGCCGGCGTCGGGTCTTGCGAGGCGCTCATCGGCCGCTGCGGCGAGCTCGTCTAGGCGCGCACCGACGACGGCGGCTCTCAGCGAGTCCTTGGTCGGGAAACGTCGGCAGACGGTTCCGTGCCCGACACCCGCCCTCCTCGCGATCTCGTCGATCGACACATCAGGTCCGCACTCGGCGAACGCTTCACCGGCCGCATCGAGGATGCGGTTGAGGTTACGGCGAGCATCCGCGCGGAGCACGGCCATCAAGCACCGACGATAGCGGGCTGCGCGGCGGACGCTTCGGCCTGGATTCTCGCCACATGACGCTGACGCAGGAGGGCGATCATCACTGCGAGCGCAAGCAGCATCGCGACGGCTCCTGCGGCGAACGCCCAGTGAAAGCCGGTGACGAGACCGTTCAGAGGTGAGCCACCGGCCGATGAGGTCTTGCTCGCGGCGAGCGTGGAGAGCACCGCGAGGCCGAGCGCGCCGCCGACCTGCTGCGAGGTGTTGAAGAGGCCCGACGCAAGTCCCTGGTCCTCGTCGGCGAGGCCGGTCGTCGCGATCAGCGTGAGCGACATGAAGACGGCGCCCATCCCGAGCGAGGAGAGCAGGATGGAGGGGAGGACGTTCACGGCGTACGAGCCGTCGACCGGTAGCTGAGTGAGCAGAAGGAGACCGGCCGCGCTCAGGAGCATGCCGGTGCCTGCCACGATCCTCACCCCGATCCTGGGAGCGAACTGGGACGCGAGCCCTGCGGAGATCATGATCCCCGCGGTGAACGGCAGGAACGCGAGGCCCGCCTTGAGAGGCCCGTAGCCGAGCACGCGCTGGATGTAGAGGGTGTTGAAGAAGAACATTGCGAACATGCCGGACATGGCGAGGAACATCGCGGCGTTCGCGGCGAGCAGCGAGCGGATTCGGAAGATCGACAGGCGAACGAGCGGGGCGGCAGCTCGCAGCTCGGCCACGACGAACGTGGTCAGCAGGAGGATCGCCAACGCGAAGAAGGCGATCGTCTTCGTGGATCCCCAACCGGCTTGTTGCGCGTCGACGATTGCGTACACGAGGGCCATCAGCCCGCCGGTCACGCTGATCGCGCCGACGAGGTCATAGCTTCGGTGCGCGTGGGCGTCCGTCGACTCGGGGATGAGCCGCAGCGAGAAGATGAAGGCAGCGATCCCGACAGGGACGTTCACGAAGAAGATCCAGGGCCACGAGAAGTACTGCGTCAGCACGCCGCCGAGGATGAGGCCAACCGCTGACCCGCCGATCGCGATCGCGGCCCACACACCGAGCGCCTTTGCTCGCTCGCTGCCCTCTTTGAACGTCGTCGAGATGATCGAGAGTGCAGCCGGAGAGATGAGCGCGGCGCCGAGCCCCTGCAACGCGCGAGAACCGATCAGGAGGCCTTCGCTCGAAGCGAGCCCGTCGAGCAGCGACGCTCCCGTGAAGACGACGAGGCCGATCAGGAAGAGACGCTTCCGCCCGAGTAGATCACCGGCGCGTCCTCCAAGAAGAAGAAACCCGCCGAAGACGAGCGTGTAGGCGTTCACAATCCACTGCAGGCTGCCCTGGGTGAGATGGAGGTCGTTCTGAATCGACGGGAGCGCAACGTTGACGATCGTCGCGTCCAGGATGACCATGAACTGCGCAACGCAGATCAACACCAGGACGACCCACGGATTTGTTGCACGCTCTCTCACTCGACACTCCTCAATCCGAAATGGACTTACTAGTCCGGTTAGACTAGCAGCTAAGCGGACCACGGCGTCCGCTTCGCGAGCCCCGCCGGTGTTCCGGGCTTTCGACAACTCAACGATCATCCGATGAGACCGTGTTTCGCTCTCGAGCCGTGAGCACGGGTCGTCCCGGCAGCTGCCGCATGCGAAACTTCGGCGGTGCCCGAGGCTCCTGTTCGCATGAGCAAGAACGGTCTCGTCGTCGATGGCGAGGGTTGGTTCGTTGTGAACGCCCGCGAGTCGCGTTGGAAGGATGAGGGTCCGCTTGGGTCTTACTGCACGTTCGAGGGAAAGCGACGGTTCCCGCACTTCGGGATCAACATCAGCGTGCTCGAGCCGGGCGAGCGGATGGGCATGTATCACCGCGAGCGGGCGCAGGAAGCGTTCCTCGTCCTCGCCGGCGAGTGCACGTTGATCATCGAAGGGCAGGAGCGGCGCCTCGTCGCGTGGGATTTCTTCTACTGTTCGCCGGAGACCGAGCACATCATCGTGGCGGCGGCCGAGCAGACGGCAGTCGTGTTAGCGGTTGGCGCTCGCGGTCGCGGGATCGGCGGAGGAATCGTCTACACCGTGTGCAAGGCCGCCGCACGCCACGGGGCGAGTGTTGTGCGCGAAACCACGGAGCCGGCGATCGCCTACGCCAAGGTTTGGGCCGAGCTCCCACGATCCAGGTTTGTCAGATACCGGCGGGGCTGGCTTCGCCAACCCGAGTGAGTCAACCCCCTGACCAGGAAGCCGCCGCTCGTAGGGATTTTGCGTAGGATTGGGCTGCTAATGGGTTATGGAATGATCACGGTGCGGTTCCGTGGCGGGTCGGCGTGCTGGTGGCGCGCGGCCTCCGTCGGCTCGTAGTCAGCATTTCCTTCGAACCCGGGGGTTAGCGGCCGAACTCGTCCTTGACGCCGGCATCGGTGCGAACGACCTTGCCATTGATCTCGGTGCGGGCACGGGCAGACTGACGACCGAGCTCGCCCGGGTTGCGCGTCGGGTCGTTGCGGTCGAGCTCGATCCCGTTCTCGCTGCGGGCTTGCGTGGGCGCTGGCCGAATGTCGAGGTTGTCGAGGGCGATGCCGCCGAGCTGCAATTGCCCTCTGAGCCGTTTCGGGTTGTGGCGAATCTGCCGTTTGCGCGCACGAACGATCTGTTGCGGCTGTTGCTCGATGATCCGCTGACGCCGCTTGTTCGTGCCGACCTGGTTGTCGAGTGGGGAGTTGCGCTGAAACGCGCGTTGCCGTGGCCGAGCAGCGTCAGCAGTGTTGTCTGGGGTGCCTTTTATGAAAGCGCGGTGACTCGCAGATTGCCGCCAAGCGCCTTCGAGCCGCCGCCGAGCGTTGACGCCGGGGTGTTGGTCTTTCGTCGCCGCGAGGCGCCACTGATCTCACGTGAATTGGCGTCGGCATATCGCGGATTTGTCGCCCGCGGTTTTCGTCACGGGCTTCGCGCCCTCGATCTGCGTCCACGCCGCGGAGCGATTGCCCGTGAACTCGACCCGCATGAATGGGCCGAGCTTTTTCGCATGCAGCAGCAACGCGTGACGGGCTGAGCGGCTCCGCCGCAGCGACTGGGTCGGCGGCGGACATGCTCCGCCTCGGCGACGAGGTATGCGCGCACTCAGCGAAGAGCTGCCTCGAACCGCGGGTCGTCGCGTACGGCGGCGAAGTCGTCATCCTCGCGCGCTTGCCCGCGGAACGGCGGGAACAGCTCGACAGACCGCTTGAGATGGGCGAACGTCTCGTCGCCGGTGTCACCCGCGAGCATCGCGAAGCACGCGTAGTTGTAGTGCAGGCCAGGGTTGTCTGGCGTCTGCTCGAGGCCACCGCGCACCGCTTCGAGCGCGTCCGCGTAGCGCTGCTCGCCGTAGGCGATCAGCGACTCACGGTGGAACGGCCACGACTTGCCCCAGTCGATCGCCTGGTAGGCCTCGCCGGGCTTACCGCCGAGGGCGAGGACGGTTCCATCCCCGGTTGCCTTCCGCCGCGCCTCCGGCCGGACGAACACGAGTGTCCCTGCGGGCGCGTCGAAGGTCTCGCCGTCGACCTCGAAGGCAGCATTACCGTCGAGCACGATGTACAGCTCCTCCTGGCCCGACCCGGACTCGTCGTGCTCGTTGATCAGGGTGCCGTCCTCGCCGGGCGTGAATGCGTTGATTCCGAATGCGTGGATCCCGAGGTGCTCGCGCACCGGGATATCTCTGCCGCGTCGCTCGATGTCGTCGAGGCGCGCGACGCGCCAGTTCGAGTTGTCGTCCATCCGATTTACCTCCGTGCAGCGCGGGTCGTTGCGAAGCGTCGATCGTAACCGGTTGCGATCGCGTTGATGCTCCTTCGCGCTCGCGCCAGGTCTCGGCCGTCGGGGAGTGCTGGCGCAAGTGTGGCCACTAGAATCGCCTTCATGTCCGCTTCTCACTCCTCGCTGACCGAGATCCCAGCTGCCGACAGCGCACACACCGATGCGAAGTGGACGCCGGTTCGCAATCACTTCGGGATCACCGCGTTCGGTGTCAACGCCTACACCGCTCGGAATGCCGGCGATCGCCTCATCGGCGAGCACGACCACGCGGATCCCACCGACGAGCAGCACCAGGAGCTGTACTTCGTCCACGCAGGACACGCGCGTTTCCAGGTGGACGGTCAGGACGTTGACGCCCCGGCAGGCACCTTTGTGAGCGCTCTCGATGTGAAAACGATCCGATCTGCCGTTGCGCTGTCGGACAACACCGTCGTGCTCGTGATCGGCGCCGAGCCTGGCGCTCCGTACGAGGTCACGCCTGCCGAGCGTGCCGAGTTGGCTGCGGCAGGCTTGCCAGCGATTCCGGCCTGAGATCAGACGAAGGTATTTCCTAGTAGATCGTCAAGCCCGCGCGCCTCGGCCCTGTTGCGATGAACTGCTCAGCGCGTACCGGGAGATGACATCCCTCGGCGCGGGGATGTGGATCGCCGAGTGTCACGACGTTGAATCCGACGTTGACGTAATGGCGGGGCCCGTGCCGTGCCTTCTGGAGTGCGCAGACAGTGATACTTTCGTCCGAGCCCTGGTACCACACGCGCCTGAATAGGTGCATTCCTGCTGTTCGTCCGAAGCGGTTGAGCGCAATATGTACGGGCGTCGTCGGAGGCATGCTGGGGGACGCCAGCCTGAAGAGCGCCCAGGCCTCATTGGCGAACTCGCCCAAGCGACCGTCGTGCGCTTCGAGTCGTCTCAAGCGACAGGAATCAGCCTTCCGCCGAATTTGGCCAGAGCTTGACCATCAGGTTCCAACACTCGCTTTGGCGTTCCAATTAGGAAACAAAAGACCCGCCTGTGCAGGCCTTTTGACGATGGAGCTAGGCGGGCTCGAACCGCCGACCTCCTGGGTGCGATCCAGGCGCTCTCCCAGCTGAGCTATAGCCCCGCGGTGGTTCCTCAGTGTAGCGAGGGGCTCAGCTTACAAATCCTGACGGAACCCTTACTCCACGACAGCGTGAAACGAGCCGGTGGGGGAATGAACCCAACACAAATCACTTTCGATTGGGGGTATCGCATGTCATCAAGGAGAAAGCTCGGCGCGCGCGGGTTGACGGCCGGACTGTTGGCCGTCGCAGCGCTCGTCATCGGCGCCGTCTTCGGCGGCGCCGGCTCGGGTAACGCCGCAAGCTCGGCGGCGCCGACGAATCAGGCACCACCGACGGTCTCGGGTACGACCGAGGTCGGCTCGACACTCACGGCCACTTCCGGATCGTGGAACGGGACGACGCCGATCACCTACTCCTACCAGTGGCGCCGCTGTGGTGCGAACGGGGGTAGCTGTTCTGGCATCGGCGGCGCAGACCATTCGACGTACACGTTGAAGAGCGCCGATCGCGGCACCACTCTTCGCGTGCGCGTGACGGCGAAGAACGCCGACGGTTCGGCTCAGGTCGAGTCTGCGCAGACCGCCGTGATCACGACGCCGAAGACGCCGCCGCCGGCTCCCACGGGCTGCCCGACGGGCTCCGGGGTTGCCGATATCGCTGGCGTCTCGCTGCCCGCGCGACTCCTCATCGACGGGCAGCAGGCGTCGCCGGCTGTCGTCACCCCGTCGACGTCGGATCTCGTGCTTCGCTTCCACGTCTCCGCCTGCGGCGGCCGCCCCATCCAGGGCGCGCTCGTCTATGCGACGGCGGTGCCGTTCGAGCAGTTCAACGTGCCGCCGGAGGCGACGACCGGCTCTGACGGCTGGGCGACGCTCACCCTGCACAAGGCTGCGCGGTTCCCCGCGTCGTCGCACCAGCAGTTGCTTGCCGTGTTCGTGCGTGCACGCAAGAACGACGAGAACATCCTGGCCGGCGTCTCCGCGCGCCTGCTGGTCTCGTTCCCGGTCAACCTGCGCGGTTAGTCGAACGACCGAGTGACCGCGCGCGCCGCCCTACGATACGGCGGTGCGCGCGGTCGTTCTCGACTCGGACGGACTTCCCCAGCTTGTCCATGTGCCCGAGCCCCCGGGCGACGGCGTGCTGGTGCATGTCCGCGCGTGTGGCCTTTGCGGCTCCGACGTCGAGAAGATCGGGCACGGCGGGCCTGCGACCATGCTCGGGCACGAAGTAACCGGTGAGCTCGAGAGCGGCCAGCGTGTCACCGTCATGCACCGGGTGCCGTGCGGGATGTGCGAACGCTGCCTCGCCGGTCACGAGTCGACCTGCAAAGAATTCGGCGAGCCCCGCATCGCGCCGGGCGGCTTTGCCGAGCGGATTCGTGCCACCCATTGCGTGCCGCTCCCCGAGTCGCTCCGCGCCGAGGATGGGATCTGGGTCGAGCCTCTTGCGTGTGTGCTCAGGGCCGCCGAGCTCGTGCCTCGCGGCCGCGTGCTCGTCGTCGGGTGCGGTGCGCTCGGCCGGCTGTGGATCCAGGTGCTGATCAGAAGAGGCGACACGGTCGTGGCGATCGACCCGCGCGCCGATCGGATCGCCGGTGCGCGCGAGGTCGGCGCCGGGGTGGACGACAGGCCGGTCGACGCCGCAGTGCTCACCGCGCCGGCGGGCATCGACGATGCGCTTCGGCGCCTCGAGCCGGGCGGGACGCTCCTTGTGTTCGCCGCGCCAAGAGGTGTCGTGCCGACGTCGCTGGACACGATCTACCGCAAGGAGCTCGCGTTGGTGGGCTCGCGCTCGGCCACCCCTGCGTTCTTTCGGCTCGCGGTCGATGTGCTGCCCTCGCTCGTTCTGCCGCCGGTCACCACCCTGCCACTCGAGCGATTCCTCGAGGGCGTTGAGCTCTATCGCCGGGGCGAAGCTCTGAAGGTCGTCTTCACCCCGTGAGGGCGGCGCGGCTCTACGGGCCTCGCGATCTGCGGATCGAAGACGTGCCGCGACCCGAGCCGGGGCCGGATGACGTGCTCGTCGAGATCGAGGTCGCGCTCACGGACGGCACCGACCTGAAGACGTTCCGGCGGGGGCATCCGCTGCTTGCACGCGAGTCGCCCGCGCCGTTCGGTCATGAGTTCTGCGGCATCGTCGATGGCAACCGGGTCGTTGCGGCGAACTCCGCGCCGTGCGGCACGTGCGACGGGTGCACGCGCGGAGGGCAGTGCCGGAACCTCGTCTTCCTGGCCGGCGCGTATGCGGAGTGGATCGTCGTGCCCGAGCGGATTGCCGCCGTGAATCTGCATGCAGTTCCGCGCGGTCTTGCGCCCGAGGTCGCTGCGCTGATCGAGCCGCTTGCCTGCTGCCTTCGCGGCGTCGAGCGGGCGGAGATCGTCGTGGGGGACAGGGTCGCGATTCTCGGGGCCGGGCCGATCGGGCTGATGCTCGCGGCATGCGTCGCGGACGCCGGCGGCTGGCCGGTGGTCGTCGGTGGCCGGGAGGAGCGGCGAGTCCTCGTCGAGGCGTTCGGAGCGGAGGCGGACGACGGCTCGGATGCCGACGTCGTGATCGAGGCGGTGGGCACCGAGGCCGCCTGGGCGGATGCCGTCGCACTCGTTCGTCCCGGCGGCACGGTCGTCGCGTTCGGCGGCCTTTCGCGCGACGCACGGCCGACGCTCGATGCGTACCGCCTGCACTACGAGGAGCTGACGATTCGAGGCTCGTTCCATCACACACCGGCGACCGTGCGTGGCGCACTCGTCTTTCTCGCGAGCGCTGCGTATCCGTGGGAGCAGCTCGTCACCCATCGCGTCGGGCTCGAGGCGTTGCCGGGGCTCTTTGCGAATCCCCCGCGCGAGTTGCTGAAGGCCGCCGTCGTTCCGTGAGGACACTCGGGCTGCGCGGCCGCACTGCTCGAAGCTGTCGGGTTGTGAAGGCCGGGCGGCCGCGCGGGAAACAGCATGTGATCGCTCGTCGAAGCCGGGGGGTCTGCTGTCGCTTGCGTTCTTCGCATCGTGAGAGACTCGTACCCATGATCCGAGCCGCCGGAGGGCGAGCACCGCTGGTTCCTCGGCGTCCTCGCGACGCACAAGGTGAGTGGTGCGGACGCGGGCGGCCGCCTCGCCGTCATGGAGATGACGTTTCCGAAAAGGCGCGTCGCCGCCGCTGCACACGCATCCGCAGGACGAGACGTTCTACGTGCTCGAAGGCGAGGTGCTTGCATGGGATGGCTCGAGCTCCGAGCCCGTGCGGCTCGGGCCCGGCGGCTTGCTGTGTGCGCCCGCAGGGACGGCGCATTCGTTTCGCGTCGAGACCGACATGGCGCGAATGCTCATCCTCAGCACGACGTCGGGCATCGAGGAATTCGTCCGAGAGCTGAGCGTTTCGGCGCCCGAGCCGACGCTGCCGCCGCCCGGCGCGTGGCGACCGACGTCTGCCGAGCGCCTCGCCGCTGAAGTGAAGCACGCTCAGGTTGTTGTCGGACCGCCGCCGGGTTAGGTCGCGAACAGCGTCAGTTCGGGCTCGCGGGCGCCGCGAAGCACGTCGAGGTCGACCTCGACGCATTCGATCCCACGGCTCTCCGCCAGCGCGACCGCCTGCGGCTTGATCGACTGCGCAACGAGGAAGCCGCGACATGCCGAGCGCGATGGGTCGACGCGAATGCAGTCGAGATAGCGCGTCAGTTGCTCGACGGCATCGATCGTCCCGACGCGCTTGATCTCCACGGCGACCCAGCCGTCGTCGCCGTCCCGGCACATCAGATCGACCGGGCCGACATGTGTCGGCCACTCGCGCCTGACGAGGCGCAGGCTCTCCTCGATGCGCGCCGGGTCCGCGGCGAGCAGGAGCTGCAGGTCGCGCTCGACGCCGTCCTTCTCGAGCCCGGCGGCCTCGCCCATGTCGTGGGTGACGTCGGAAAGCACGTCGAGGAGGCGGATCTCGAGGCGATCCTCGCTGCGCCCCGCGCGCTTTCGGACGACGATCGTGTCGCCGCCGTCCTCGAAGACGGTGGGAGGGGTCATCCAGTTCAGCGGCTTGTACCCGCCGGCATCGGCATGCACGAGCACCGATCCGTCGTCCTTCATCATCACGAGGCGCGTCGAGGAGGGAAGGAACGCGTTCAGGCGGCCGGAGTAGGCAACCTCGCAACGGGCGACGATCAGGCGCATCGCGTCAACCTACCGTCGCTTCCGGACATGTCCCAGAAGCACCGCGACCCGGCGCAGCAACCAGCTTCGCGAGGCGGTTACGTGACGCAGCCGGCCAGTGCGCGCTTCGCCCGGGTTCGGCCGCGGGACGCTGTTGACCCAGACGAGCAGGCCGCCAGCTGGCCGACCCGCGTCGCGCTCGTCACGATCTTCGGATCAGGGTCATGCCGTCGCGGACACTCAGGAGCACCTGAACCGTTCGCGGATCCTCCGCCACATGCTCGTTGAACTGCACGAGTGGGCCTTCGCCCTCGACGACGCGGCCGCCCCAGAGCGTGTTGTCGGCCACGATCAAGCCGCGTGGCGCGAGACGTGGCACGACGGCGTCGTAGTAACCGATGTAGCCCTCCTTGTCCGCGTCGATGAAGACGAGATCGAATTCTCCCTCGAGGCGGTCGATCGTCTCACCCGCAGGACCGACGTGGAGCGTGATCTTCGAGCCGTGCGGCGAGCGGTCGAAATAGCTCTGAGCGAAGGCGGCGCGCTCAGGGTCGATCTCGCAGGCGTCGATGCGGCCGCCTTCGGGGAGCGTCGCTGCCATCGACAGCGCCGAATGGCCGCTGAACGTGCCGATTTCGAGCACACGCTCTGGCTGGGAAATGAAGACGAGCGTTTCGAGGAACCGCCCGGCGACGGGGCCGGTCAGCATCTGCTCGGATCCGAGCCCGGCCGCCGTGTCGCGCGAGAGCTCGGCGAGGAGCGCGTCATGCGGCGTCGTCAGCCGTTCGACGTAGTCCTCGACGCGGGAGTTCGTGATCTCCATCGTCGTTAGGCTAACCGGATACCCCGACCTGAGGAGCTCCACCATGCCCGGCCTGATGGGACGCGCGACCCTGATTGTCAAAGCCAAGTTCTCGAAGTTCCTGGATCGTTCGGAGAATCCGAACGAGACGCTCGACTACTCCTATGAGGAGCAACTTCGGCAGTTGCAGAACGTCAAGCGTGGCGTCGCTGACGTGACGACCGCGAAGAAGCGCCTGGAGCTGCAGTACACGAGCATGCAACAGCAGGTGGAGAAGCTCGACGGGCAGGCGCGTGCCGCGCTGACGGCGGGCCGCGAAGATCTCGCTCGCGAAGCGCTCGCGCGCAAGGCGGCTGTGCAGGCGCAGCTCGACGGGATCATGCAGCAGGGCCAGCAGCTCGAGGCTCAGCAGCAGAAGCTCATCGACGGGCAGAAGACGCTGCAGGCGAAGATCGAGGCCTTCCGCACACAGAAGGAAGTGATCAAGGCCCAGTATTCGGCGGCCGAGGCCCAGGTTCGGATCGGCGAGGCTGCAACAGGGATCGGGGAGCAGATGGCCGACGTCGGCCTTGCGATCGAGCGTGCGAAGGACAAGACCGACCAGATGCAGGCCCGGGCAAGTGCGATCGACGAGCTCACGGCGTCGGGCGCGCTCGAGGACTACACGGCAAGCGGCGACGACATCGACAAGCAGCTCGCGCAGATCTCGCAGGGCACGCAGGTCGACGACGAGCTCGCGAAGATGAAGGCCGAGCTCGGCCCTGGCGGCTCGGAGCCGGCGAAGGAAATCCCGGCGAGCAATGAGGAGCCGGCAACGTGATCGTGCGCTTGATGGGCGAGGGGCAATACCGGGTCGATGACTCGTTGCTCGCCCGGTTGAACGAACTGGACGCCGAGGTCGCGCGCGCGGTCGAGTCGTCTGATGAGCGCGCGCTCTGGACGGGGCTCCAGGCGCTCGCCGACTCCGTGCGGGAAAACGGCGAGAAGCTCGCC
Organism: Gaiellales bacterium; assembly: GCA_038328165.1. Classification (GTDB taxonomy): domain Bacteria; phylum Actinomycetota; class Thermoleophilia; order Gaiellales; family Gaiellaceae; genus PALSA-600. Next base: position 11,073 of record JBBQLT010000021.1, on the reverse strand, counting down.
GACGACGATCTGTCGCCCTCGGACGCGATCATTCCTCCGGAGGATCTGTCGCTCGAAGAAGCAACCGAACTGCTCTCGGGCGAGGGGCTGATTCCCGACCTGCCGTCGGTGTCGTGAGCCGGGAGGTCGTCCTCGTCGCCCATCCACGAGGGGAGCCGAAGGAGTCGGACTTCGAGGTTCGGGAGGCGGCGGAGGTCGAGCCCGGCGAAGGTGAGGCGCTCGTGCGCAACGTGTTCGTCTCGGTCGACCCATACATGCGTGGACGCATGACGGGGATCAATACGTATGTTCCGCCGTTCGAGCTGCAGGAGCCAATCGAGGGCGGCGCGGTCGGAAGGGTCGTCGCGTCGAACCACGAGCGGTTCGCGCCGGGCGACTGGGTCAGCTCGATGCTCGGATGGCGTGAGGCGGGCGTTGCAGCGGGCGACAGTCTGCGCAAGCTCGACACGTCGCTCGCGCCGCCGTCTACCGCCCTTGGCGCGCTCGGCATGCCCGGGTTGACGGCGTGGTACGGGCTCGTCGAAGTCGGTCGCGTGCGCGAGGGCGAGACGATCTACGTCTCGGGCGCGGCCGGCGCGGTCGGTGGCACCGCCGTCCAGATCGCGAAGCTGAAGGGATTGCATGTGATCGGGAGCGCCGGGAGCGACGAGAAGGTCGAGTGGCTGCGCTCGCTCGGGATCGAGGCGTTCAACTACAAGGAGACGCCCGCCAAGGAGGCGCTTGCCGGCGGCATCGACGTGTACTTCGACAACGTCGGCGGAGATCAGCTCGAGGCGTCGCTCGGCGCTCTGCGGCCGTTCGGGCGGGTGATCGCGTGCGGCGCGATCTCGCGCTACAACGACGAGTCCCCGTCACCGGGCCCGCGCAACTTCGCGTACGTCATCACCAAGCGGCTGTGGGTCGAGGGGTTCATCATCAGCGACCACGCGGATCGATTTCACGACTTCATCGCCGAGGTCGGTCCGTGGGTCGCCGGCGGGAAGATCGTCCTCCGTGAGACGGTGCTCGAAGGCATCGAACAGCTTCCGGCGGCGTTCGCGGGGCTCTTCCGTGGCGAGAACACCGGCAAGATGCTGGTGCGCGTCGGCCCGGACGAGTAAAGGCCGCCCGAGCGGCAGCGTCGACCTCGTCTCGTCGTCTGGGTTTGCGCGTTTCCTCTGGCATCACTCCTTCGTACGCCGAGCGTTACAGCGATTTTCCCAGGCCCGGCCCGCTGCTTCTTCGAACAGCGCCGGCATCCCGCCGGAGTGGCGCCTCGAGTCCGATGCCTCTTCGTTACGCCGCCCTGGGAGAGGCTGCCGTAACGGTGTCGTAACGGTGCCTGGCACCATCGCTCGATCGACCTGGCCCCGATGATGCCGACGCAAACGCCGTTCCGAAAGGGCTGTGGGCGAATCGTCACGCTCCCGTAACGGTGCCTGGCACCGACGCGCAGGTGTCGACCGCAAGTGGCGCCGCTGCGCGACCACGCGTCGCGGTGCGCGCGGGGAGACGACGCGATGTCGCGCTCGCGGGGAAGGACGACGTGGCTCATCTAGGGGCGTTCGAAGGTGCGAACCGTCGAGCCCAGGAGGGTGCCGCCGCGGATCGTGAACAGGCACGTGCCGCGGTGCGCCTTCGGCACCGCGATCGAGCCGTGCCACGAGGGCAAGCCCGCGAGCCGCTGCTCGAGAACCGATCTACCGTCGAGCGAGATGGTGACGACGGTCGTCGTCTTCGGCAGGAGTGTCAGATCGAGCCTGCCCCCCGCACAGCGGAAGACGGCAATCGTCGCAGGCCCCACGATGTCACCGTTCGGCTTGATGCCGGCCTGCAGCATCGACAGTCGCGCGGGTTGCGCCAGTCGCCACAGGACGAGACTCGAGAGGTCGGGCCCGCGGGCGTGGGTAACGACGGGCGTACCGAAGAACTCGATGCGACTGGTTGCCACCGCGTAGACGTCTCCGATCGCGACCCGCCCGTCGCGGGTCGGGGCGCGCTCGAGCTGGTGTATCGGGCCGGGAACGCGGGCGGGAGGAAGATCGAGGACCTGCGTCACTCGCGGATTCCAGAAGCGCGTTTGCCAGACACTGTTCCACTCCGGCTCGCCGTCGTACACATACGTCACCGGCCCACGCGCCGCCCGGTTGATCCAGTCTCGCGGGAACCCGATCAGCTCCTGCTGGTCGGCGCGGGCGCGGGAGACGATCAGGCCGGCTGCCGAGATCGAGGTCGCCACGAGCATCCCCATGACGATCGACGGGAGAAGGAGTGCAGCGCGCCGCGGGATCCCGATGAACAGGACGAGCACGACGAGGCCCGTGACAGTGACGAGACTTGCGGCGTCGACCGAAGCGCTCAGCCGATAGACGAGCGAGACATCGAACGAGTCGGGCAGAGCATCGGTCACCACGAGGTCGTTCCAGGGAGCGAGGGCGATCAGTGCGAGTACCGCGAAGCACACCGAGACCACAAGCGGTCTCGCGCGAGGAAGTCCGCGCGACAGCCAGAGCATGAAGACGAGGAACAGGACCGGAGGGAGTGACGCGAGATCGCGACCCAGGAGATGCGGGGCAAAGCGCGCCGCGAAGAAGCCAACCTGCGCACAGACAGCGACGACCGCGCAGGCCGCCACGGCAAGGATTGCGCGAGCTGCCGGATCCCGCTCCCGGCCGCGAATCGCCCTGGCCAGCAGAAGTGCAAGCGCCACGACCGGAAGCACCGCGGTCATCAGGGCGAGGTATGCGAGGTGGTAGTAGGTGAAGCGAAGCGACGCTCCGAGCGGGTAGCTGCCGCCGACCGTGACCGAGTACGACCCGAAGAGGCCCGGCGCCGCCACCGCCGCGATCACGCCGAGAAGTAGCAGGGCCCAGAGGGGCCAGAACGCGCGCAGCCGGCTGCGATCGCGTGCGAGCGCAGCGTCGAGGAGCGCGGCGACCGCCAGCACGGGCAGGAAGATCACCGCCTGCGTTCGCGTCTCAGCGGCCGCAGCGATCAGCGCGAGCGCCGCGACTTGCGCACGCAGCGTCGCACGCTCGACGGCGTAGGCCATCGCAACGAGGGTGACTGCGGCGAGCGGATAGAAGAGCACCTCGGTCATCACGAACCCCGAGTAGAGGAGAAGCGGCGACGCAAGCGTCAGCCCCGCCGCGATCAATGCGTGACCACGGGGCATCACGCGACGTCCGTAACCGAACACCGGCACGGCCGCGAGCGACACGACGAGCGCCTGCAGCAGCTTCAGGTCGGCGTAACCCCGAGCCACACCGGCGACGGTCAGTGGCAGCCCGGCGACCGCCGGGTAGAGGACGCCGTAGCCCGCGCCGAGCCCGCGAAATACCGGCAGGGAGCCGTGGTGCCACAGACGCGTTGCGCGCTCTGCGTAGATCGCCTCGTCGGGCATGATCCAGAGCCCGGACACGCGTCTGCCCGCGAGCCAGTGCAGGAACGTCGACGCTCCGACAAGCGCCGGCAGGCCGAGGGTCAGACCGGAGCGTCGAAGAGTGCGAGCCACCGGGTCAGATCCTGCTCGATCGGGAGTTCCTCTTCCAGCTTCGCCTTCAGCTCGAGCTCTGTCGCGTTGTCCCGCTTCTGCTCGCCGCAGGGGACGAATGGCCAGAACACCCCCCGCTTGAAGCCGTAGATCCAGTAGACGGGATGGTCGCCGCCGTCGAACTTGAAAGCGGCTGCGAGCAGTTGCGCGCCGAAGCCTTGCTCGGTCAGTCCAGCCGAGATTCCGTGCACGCTCGAGACGATGTCCTCGAGGTCGGGGTCGTGCACGATAACCCAGTCGTAGCCGTAGTCGTCCGTCTTGCGCTCGATCGTCGAGCCGGACGATTGCGCGACCGCATCGACCAGCTTGTCGATGTCGTCGAACGCGCTGCGAAACTCACCCGACGACTGCGGCTTCAACGAGATCGCCCCGATGCCGGCCGTCTTCAACCCGAGCTCGACCTGCAGGGTCACCGCCGCCGTCGTCAGCGCGAAGAGGCGGTCGTCGTGCGGCTCCGAGAGCTTCTTGCGTCCGAAGAGGACGTCACGCAGGCCCATTGACCCGAGCTCAGGCGACCGGACGGCCCATCTCGCGCGCGATCTCGGCGAGCGCGGCGATGCGCTTCTCGAGCGGCGGATGGTCCATGAAGAGCTCGGACGCGGCGCTCTTCACCTTGGCAGGCATGATGAAGAAGGCGCTCATACCCTCGACCTGGCGCAGATCGCGGTTCGGGATCAGCGTCATCTGAGACGAGATCTTCTGCAGCGCGCTCATCAGATATTCAGGGGAGCCGGTGATGAGAGCCGAGCCGCGGTCGGCTGCGTACTCGCGGTAGCGCGAGATCGTGCGGATGAGGATGAAGCTGATCGCATAGACGACGATCGAAACGACGAAGATGATCAGCCAGATGGGCGGCCCGCTGTTGTTGTCGCGATTGTTGCCGCCGCCCCACATGCCGAAGTAGAGGCCGAACCGCGTCAGCAGAGCAGCGAGCATCGCGAAGAAGCTCGCCAGGGTCATGATCAGAACGTCGCGGTTTGCGATGTGCGAAAGCTCGTGTGCGAGGACGCCCTCGACTTCCTTCGGCTCGAGACGCTCCCAGAGGCCGGTCGTCACACAGACCGCGGCGTGTTTTGGCGACCGGCCGGTCGCGAACGCGTTCGGCACGGGTGTCGACATCATCGCGACCTTCGGCTTCGGCAGGTCGGCCATCGCGCAGAGGCGCTCGACCATGTCGTGGAGCGCCGGCTGCTCTTCGCGCGACACGACCTTCGCGCCGGCCGCCGCCAGTGCAAGCTTGTCGGACGTGAAGTACTGGAAGAAGGCCATCCCGAGCACGATCACGAGCATGGGCGCGAAGCCGACCTTCAGGTACACGATCAGAACAGCCGCGAAGAGCACGTACAGCAGGCCGAGGAGGCCGCTCGTCAAGATCATCCGCAGCGTGAGCCCGGCGTCGCGTCCATATGACCTCCGCTTCATGCGATTGATTGTAGGCGTGCTGGTGGTCATGCCGCTGGCACTTAACGGCGCCTCAACAGCCGGCGCCTCGACGCTTCGGCCCGCCGCCAGCTGCATCGTCGCGGGGACTCACGCGGGCGGCGCGCGGGGATTCGTCGTCGCTCGGCCTGGCCGTGGCGTCCTCGAGGGCGTGACCGTCGCCCCCAAGTCTTGCCGAACCACCTTCTGGATCGACCCGCGCGGCGGGCCACTGCACGCACTAACCGTCACCGGTCCGGGCTGGAGCGGCACGATCTCGTCCGGCTCGACCCGCGTCGGCGGCCTCGTCGGCGTGCCCGAAGTGCGCACTGGCCGCCTGCACGGCGGCGGCCACGCGAATCTCTCTCGGCTGAAGTCACGCCTCGACCGAACGCGCGCGAGCGTGCTGCGCACGCGGATCCTGCTCGCAACGATCTTGATCGGGCTCGCACTCGTTGCGCCGCGGCGCGCGGTCACCGGCGCCGCCGCGGCCGTCGCGGCCGCACTCGCCCTCTCGGCGTTCGGGTCGACGAGCCTCACGCTCTTTGCCGTGCTGACGATCATCGGCTCCCTTGCGCCGTGGCGCGCCTTGCCCGTGTTCTTCGCGGCGTACCTTGTCGTGCTCGTCGTCTCGCCCGAGACCCAGTCGCTTGCGCTGCTCGGCCCGCACCCGTGGGGTGCCGGGCGCTTCTACGGCATGTCGAACGAGCTCGAGACGCTGCTCCTCGCACCGGCGCTCGTGGTCGGCGCGGTGGCTGCGCCGCTGATGCTGCTCACGTTCGGCTGGAGCCGGGCCGGGGCCGACGGCGGGGGACAGCTCGTGCTCCTCTCGTCCTACACCGTTCTCGTGCTCGGAATGTCGCCCAAGCGACTCGTCCTGGCCGGTGCGGTCGCCGTCGCGGCAGGAGTTGCCTTCGTCGTTCTCGACGCAGCGACCGGAGGCTCGAGCCATGTCACCGACGCGGTCCTCCACGGTGGGCTCGCCCACGACATCTGGCGGCGCTCGATCGTCTCGTGGCATGGGGCCACCGGATCATGGGGCCGCGGGATCGTCTGCGGGCTCTGCATCGTGGCTCTCGCATGGGTCGCGACCAAGCGCCCGCGCTCGCGGCTCCTCGACGCATTCCTCGTCGGGATCCTGGTCTCGATCGTGGCAAACGACACGCCCCAGGACGTGCTCTTCTGGGGCGCGATCACCGGCGTCGGATTGCGCCGGGCTGTATAGACTCGCGCTCGTGCGCCGTCTCGGCCCGATCGCGACCTTGCTGTTCGTGCTTGCCTTCGTGGGCGCCGGCTGCTCGGACTCGAAGCCGGGCGAGAAGATCGTCTCTCCTCTCCCGACGAAGGTGACGGGCACCCTGCCGAAGGCGACACCCGTCTCGACCGCGGTTCCCGCGCAGTACAAGAACGGCGATGCGACCGCGGGCAAAGCTGTCTTCGCGAGTGCAGGCTGCGTCGGCTGCCATACGCTCGCCGACGCGAACTCGCACGGCAACGTCGGGCCGAACCTCGACCAGGCGAAGCCGGCGCTTTCACGCGCCGTCGCACGGGTCACGCTGGGCAAGGGCGCGATGCCATCGTTCAAGGGCCAGCTTTCCACCAAGCAGATCGCGGACGTGACGGCATACGTCGTCAAAGCGTCCGGCGGCAACCCGAACGGCTGATCGCTCTCCCGCCTGACTGGCCGCGCGACGTCGACGTCGTCGCGACCGACTTCGACCGCACGCTCGTGTGGGAGGACGGTCGGCTGCACGAGCGAACTCTCGATGCGCTTCGCGCGGCCCGCGCTGCCGGTCTCGATGTGATCGTCGTGACGGGGCGGATGGTGCAGTCGGTTCGCCGCTACCTCAAGCCGGCCGGTCTGAACGAACCGGTGATCTGCTACCAGGGCGCGGTCGTCGCCGACGCCGATGGTCACTGGCTGCGCCACGAGCCGATCCCACTCGAGCTTGCACGTGAGGCGATTGCTGCAGTCGAGGCCGAAGGGCTCGCGCTGAACGTCTACGTCGACGACGAGCTCTACGTCTCCGCGGTCACGAACGAGGCGCGCGACTATGCCGGCTTCCAGGGGCTCGAGATTCATGAGGTCGGCAGCATGCTCGATTGGCTCGCGGCGCCACCGACGAAGCTCGTCTGCGTCGGTGAGCCGAAGCGGCTCGATGGCGTGGAGTCTCGGATGAAGGAGCATTTTGGCGAGCGGATGTACATCTCCAAGTCGCTCCCGTACTTTCTCGAGTTCGCAGCGCCGGGTGTCACGAAGGGGGCCGGGCTCGACTTTCTCGCAGCGCACATGGGCTTCACGCCGGAGCGGACGGTCGCATTCGGCGACGGTGAGAACGACGTCGAGCTCGTCGAGTGGGCCGGGTACGGGATCGCCGTCGCGAACGCACACCCGCGCGTGAAGGCGGCGGCAGACTGGGTCTGTCCCTCGGCAGAGGAACAGGGCGTGGCACAGGTTCTCGAGCTGCTTATAGATTCGACCCGATGATCGACCTCCGCGCAGCCCGCAACGACGCTGACGCGGTTCGTGCGGCGCTCGCACGCCGCGGCGCCGGTGACGCGTTCGACGCTCTTCTCGCAGCCGACGAACGCTGGCGCGCACTCGTGCCGGCGGTCGATGAACTGCGCGCGCAGCAGAAGCTCGACGGCAAGCCGACGCCCGCGCAGCTCGGGCGCCTGAAGCAGGTCAAGGAGCAACTGAAGGAGTTGGAGGAGCGGCTCGCGGAGGCGGAAGCGGAACGTGATGCGGCCCTCGGCAAGGTGCCGAACATCCCGCACGTCTCAGCGGCCGACGGCGACCGCGACGAGGACGCGATCGTCGTCAGTGAGTGGGGTGAGCCCACGCATCTCGAGCCTGCTCGCGAGCACCTCGAGATCGGCGACTACGACATGGAGCGCGGCGCAAAGGTCTCGGGCGCACGCTTCGGCTTCATCGTCGGTGATGCCGCGCGCCTCTCGCTCGCGCTGTACCGCCTTGCGCTCGAGCGGCTCTCCGAGGCGGGGTTCACGCCGGTGCTGCCGCCCGTGCTCGTGCGTGAGGAGGCGATGTACGGCACGGGCTTCTTCCCCTCCGAGAAGAGCGACTACTACGAGATACCCGCCGACGGCCTTTACCTCGTAGGCACGTCGGAGGTTCCGCTGATCGCGATGCACATGGGCGAGATTCTCATGGAGCTTCCGATTCGTTATTGCGCGTTCTCGGCGTGCTTTCGGCGCGAGTCAGGCTCGGCAGGGCGTGACACGAGAGGGATGTTCCGCGTTCATCAGTTCCAGAAGGTCGAGATGGTCGTGTACATCGAGCCGGGCGAGTCGTGGGACGAGCACGAGCGGCTGCTCTCGATCGAGGAATCGATTGTCCAGGAGCTCGGCGTGCCCTATCGCGTCGTCAACAGCGCCGCGGGTGACCTTTCGAGCGCGGCGGCGAAGCGCTATGACATCGAAGCGTGGTTCCCATCGCAGGATCGCTACCGGGAGATCACGTCCTGCTCGAACACGACCGACTATCAGGCGCGGCGCTCAGGGATTCGCTTCCGCGCCGGCGAGAAGCAGCTCGAGACGCCCCACACATTGAACGGCACGGCCGTCACGGATCGTTGTGCACTCGCGATCCTCGAGAACTTCGGAGGCGAGGTCCCCGACGTCCTCCGCGCCTTCGGCGCACCGGCTCGCGTCGAGAAGCGGTAGAACAAGAGTCCGCGGCGGGGTGCCGGAGCGGCCGAACGGGGCGGTCTTGAAAACCGCTAACGGGGCAACTCGTTCGTGGGTTCAAATCCCACCCCCGCCGCCAAATCGATCTCGTAACTGGCTGACCTCGCGCCGCTTGTAGAGCGCCTCAATCCCGGCGAGTCGACGATCGCGCTGCGACACCTACCTAGTCTGATCCACCACACCCCGATTTTGTTGAGCCGACTCTCACCGACGCCCGAGCTGAGGCCTTTAGTTCGCGATCGGCTGGCCGAACGCGATGTCGTGTCCGTCAGGGTCTTGAACTCCAAACTCGCGGAAGCCATGAGGCGCGTCGTACATCGTGTAGTCGATTTCGGCCCCGCGTTCTTGAATCTCGGCGTACACCGCATCGGCGTCGGACACTCGGATATAGACGTTCCACATGTTCTCGACGGTTCGCAAGTTCGGGACCACGTCCGAGGCCAGTAGGACAGGCGAGATTCCGGTAATCGCACGGCCGGTCACGGGTCGGTTGGGAGCCGCGACCAGATCTCGGTGTCCCAACGTATGCCCTCTTTCAGGTGGAGCGAGCGCAGGACGCCCTCGAGGTGGTAGCCGCAACGGACGGCCACCTGCCGCGAGGCATGGTTCTGATCGCTGATGAGGAGCTCGAGCCGAAGGGCACGAAGCTCTCCGAGCGCCCAATCGGTCAGCATCGTGAGAGCCTGAGTCGCGACTCCCCGACCTCTTGCGGACGGCTCGATCAAGTAGCCAAGCTCTGCGGTCCGAGCCTCGTGATCGATTTTCGGCGCGCCGGCGATGCCAAGAACGCGCCCGTCAGCTTCCTCTATGACGGCGAAGGACTCCCGCGATTGGCTACTCCGCCCTTCCTCCAGCCGGCTCCACCAGATTTCTGCGAAGTCGGGCGGCGTCGGCACCGGGAAGCGAGTAAATCGTTGCACGTCCGGATCAGCGGCCAGCTCGGCGATCACACCCAGATGCGAGCGGCTGAACGACTCAAGGCGAAGAGCATCCACACGTCAACTCTAGAGGAGGCCAATCCGTGCACGACCGACCCGAAACAGTCGTCGGCGATGACCCCTGAGCTTTCGATCCTGGTTTGCCGTTCAACCAGGATCGTGAGTTTTGCTCGGACGCGCCAGGAGCGCTGAAACTCGGCAACCTGGTTCAAGCCCGGAACCAGGTTGCGGGTCCGTCGCTCGGGCCAGTGTGTTCTGGATTGGCCCCTGACCACGTGAGGCTGGCACTGGGCGGAGGCCGATGAGTTTGCGGTGATCTGCCAGTCTCTACGCATGCGGATCCGTAACCGTCTCAACGCTATGTCCTGGAATCGCCGACTCAGGGAGGGTGCGTGAAATTCCTGCTCACGTCCGCCGGCATCAAGAATGCGAGCATCCACGACGCGCTGGTCGATCTCCTCGGCAAGCCGATTGCCGAGTGCAGCGCCCTCTGCATTCCGACCGCGGCATACGGTCACCCTCTGACTCCTCGCACCGCTTGGCGGTTCATCAGCGGAAACTCCGAACAACCCATGACCGAGCTGGGTTGGAAGTCCGTGGGCGTGCTCGAGCTCACTGCGCTCTCCAGCATGGACCGAGAGAACTGGGTCCCGCTGGTGCAGGAGACCGACGTCCTGCTGGTGAGTGGCGGCGACGCCCTGTACTTGGCTCACTGGATGCGGGAGTCGGGGCTGGCGGACCTCTTGCCGTCGCTGCACGAGACGGTCTGGGTGGGATTCAGCGCCGGGAGCATGGCGCTTACGCCAAGGATCGGCGAGGACTTCGTCTTCTGGCGGCCGCCGAACGGTGGCGACGAAGCGCTTGGGATCGTCAACTTCTCGATCTTTCCGCACGTGGATCACCCGGACCTGCCGGAAAACACCATGGCTGAGGCAGAACGGTGGGCGGCCGGGATTGCCGGGCCGGCGTACGCGATCGACGACGAGACCGCGATCAAGGTCGTCGGCGCCACCGTCGAGCTCTTTTCCGAGGGGCACTGGAAACTGCTCTCCCCCAGCCCGGCGGCGAGCGAATCGGGCTAACAGCGCGCCACTCGGCTGGGCCAGCTGCGGGAATGACGCTCGGAGTCGACTCCTCGCTAGATGCGCGAGACGAGCTCGGCGACGATTTGGGCCGCGGACATCGTCCGCTTGGCGAGTGCGACGCTCTGACCGGCCCAGAGCGAGAGGGCGGCGACGTCGCCGGTCGTGCCAGTGAGCGGCAGCGCCGAGGCGTAGCGGACGATCGGTTCACCCGAGGCTCGGGCGGCGATGGCCTGGCCTTCGCCAGGTCGGCTGCCCGGCTCGGGGCGGTCGGCTGCCTCCCAGGCCTCGGCGGTCGAGTTCCGAAGTGCTCGATGCGGAGCATTCGGCCAGCCACCGTCGTACAGGTCCGGGTACCACTCGGCGTCGGTCTCGACCGCGGCGATAAGCCGAC